>DASTSG010000048.1:0-183204 GCA_035760805.1 Pseudolabrys sp. | reverse complement strand
TGGGCGTCGACGTCGAGCTTCGCCACGACATGTGGCAGATGGTGCGCGAGCTCCGCGCGAACGGCGTCACCATCATCCTGACGACGCATTACATCGAGGAGGCCGAGGAGATGGCCGATCGCATCGGCGTCGTCAGCCGCGGCCTCTTCGGGCGTGGGCCGAACCCCGCCCATCTCGAAAAGGTTCTGCGCGCGCTCTCGCTCTGGGACAAGAAGGACTCGAAGATCATGGCCCTCTCGGGCGGCATGAAGCGGCGCGTGCTGATCGCCAAGGCGCTCTCGCACGAGCCCGAGATCCTCTTCCTCGACGAGCCGACCGCCGGCGTCGACGTCGAGCTTCGCCACGACATGTGGGAAATGGTCCGCGAGCTTCGCGCGAACGGCACGACGATCATCCTGACGACGCACTACATCGAGGAAGCCGAGGATATGGCCGACCGGGTCGGCGTCATCAACAAAGGCGAGATCATTTTGGTCGAGAACAAGGCCGAACTCATGCGCAAGCTCGGCAAGAAGCAGCTGACGCTTCACCTCGAAAGCAGGCTCGACGCATTGCCGCCAGCACTCGCGCGCCACCGGCTTATGCTCGTCAACGATGGCCACGATCTGGTGTTCAACTACGACACGCAGGCCGAGCGCAGCGGCATAAACAGCCTGTTTGCCGATCTCGGAAGCGTCGGCATCCGGCTGCGCGATTTAGAAACGACGCAGAGTTCACTCGAGGATATCTTTGTCGGATTGGTGAGCGGGCAAAAATGAATCTGCGCGCGGTCTATGCAATCTATCATTTCGAGATGGCACGCACCGGGCGCACCATCTGGCAAAGCATCGTCTCGCCGGTGATCTCCACATCACTTTATTTTGTCGTGTTCGGCGGCGCGATCGGCTCGCGCATCACCGAGATCGACGGCATCAACTACGGTTCCTTCATCGTTCCCGGCCTCATCATGCTCATGCTGCTGACGCAGAGCGTGACCAACGCGTCTTTCGGGATTTATTTTCCGCGTTTCGTCGGCACGATCTATGAAGTCCTCTCAGCACCGGTCTCCGCATTCGAGATTGTGCTCGGCTACGTCGGGGCGGCGGCAACAAAGTCGATCATTCTCGGACTGATTATTCTGGCGACATCCGGATTGTTTGTGCCGCTGCGAATCGAGCACCCGCTTTGGATGCTTTCGTTCCTGGTACTTACGGCCGCAACATTCAGTCTTCTTGGATTCATCATCGGCATCTGGGCGGACGGCTTCGAGAAACTCCAGATCATTCCCCTCCTCATCATCACGCCCCTCACGTTCCTCGGCGGCACGTTTTATTCCGTCAACGTGCTGCCGCCGCTCTGGCAAAAGGTGGCGCTGTTCAATCCGGTCGTCTACCTGATCAGCGGCTTCCGCTGGAGCTTCTTCGAAGTCTCCGACGTGAACGTCGGTATCAGCTTAGGGATGACGGTCGCTTTCCTTGCCGTCTGCCTTGCCACCATCTGGTGGATATTCAGGACCGGCTACCGGCTTAAAAAGTGACCTCTGCACGAGGCCGCGAGCGGCAAGACCCAGCGCCACAAGGCATTGCGGTCCTTAGCGCGATATGTCAACAGCTTCCCCATCGCGTATTTGGATGTTAGCGTCCGGCTGATCCCGCCAAGGGACACACCGAAAAACAACAAGAGCAAGTGGAGGAACCCCCATGTCCAAAATAGGGACATTTTTGCGTTGGCCGGCGAAGGTATTATTGCCCGCCGCAGCCATGGTGCTGGCGCTGGCCGGCAACAGCAATGCGGCCGGCTATCCGGATCATGCGATCAAGCTCATCGTGCCGTGGGCCGCAGGTGGCGATACGGACCTCATATTCCGGCCACTCCTGCCGCTGCTGCAAAAATACCTCGGACAACCCGTCATCATCTCGAATGTCGGCGGTGCCTCCGGCACGGTCGGCGAGCGCGAGGCTGCCGGTGCGGCGCCCGATGGCTACACGATTTTCGGCGCGCATGATTACATCCATTCGGTTTATTTCGCGGGCATCACGGACATCAAATATTCCAAAGCCTTCGAACCGGTCTGCCTGATTGCCTCCACGCCTTCGGTCATCACCGTCGGCGCGAAGACACCATGGAAATCCTTCAAGGAATTGGTGGCCGACGCCAAGAAGCGTCCCGGCGAGATCGTCGTCGGCGCTACGCTTGGCTCGACCAGCCAATATTCGATCGCGCTTGCTGCCCAGGCGGCCGGCATCAAGTTCAAATACGTTCCTTACCAAGGCACGGCAAAGCGCATGAACGCGCTGCTCGGGGGCCACATCCAGGTCGCCGACTCGAACCTGACACAGAAGAGCAAGGTGGAGGCCGGGCTGTTGCGTTTCCTAGCCAACATGTCCGACAAGCGGACGGAAGGCCTTGAGGATGTGCCGACCTTGAAGGAGCTCGGTTATAACGTTTCCTACTCCGTCAATCGTGGCCTGATGGTGCCGAAGGGCACACCCGCCGACGTCATCTCCAAGATCAACGATGCCTGCGCCAAGGCGGTCAAGGAGCCGGAATACGCAAAATCGTTGGCCCTGCAAGGCACCTCAGCGCGGTACCTCGGCCCGAAAGGCTACGCCGACTATCTCAGCGAGACCGATAAGCAGACCAAGTCGATCGCCAAAGAGCTCGGCCTGCTGAAGCGTGAATAATGCTCGGTCGCGATGGAATAGCGGGACTGGTTTGTCTCGCACTCAGCCTCGGGCTGTTCGCGCTGACATTCGGGTTGCCGCCGGCCGCGATGGTTCCCGTCGGGCCGGCGTTCTATCCGCGTGTCGTGATCCTGATCTTCGGGCTGTTGAGCGCAATCCTGATTGTGCTCGACGTTCGTGCCATGCAACGGCGGCGCGCAAGCGCCGCCGCAACGGCGGGTGGATCCGCAACGTCGGCGGCACCCCGTGCGAATTACCCGCTCGTACTGGCCACCTTCATCGAATTCGGGCTCTACATCCTGCTGATGCCGCTTATCGGGTTCCGCATTTCGACCTTCCTGTTCGTGCTCGCCCTGGAAGTTACGTTGGAATGGCCGCGCAGCAACAAGCATTGGGCCTTGGCGGTCCTGGTGGCCGCGGCGACGAGCCTGATCTGCTTCTACGTTTTTGAAGATTACTTGTCGGTGCTGTTACCGCGCGGCTCGTGGAGCGGAATGTGAACCATTACGAGCTGCTCTTTACCCACATCGGCACGGTACTCCACTTCGAGTACTTCATTCCGATCCTCATCGGCACCATCGCCGGCGTGATCGGCGGCGCCCTCCCCGGCGTCACTATCACCATGACAGTAATTGTGGTGCTTCCTTTCACCTTCGGCCTCGATCCTCTCCAAGGTCTCGCCGCCATGATCGGCGTCTATGTCGGCGGCTCGGCGGGTGGGTCGATCACCGCCAGCCTCATCGGCATACCGGGAACGCCCTCCGCCGTCGCAACCACGTTCGACGGCTTCCCCATGACCAAGAAGGGTGAAGCTGGCCGCTCGGTTTGGATCGGCGTCTGGTCGGCGCTTATCGGCGGTGCACTCGGCGGCTTGTGCCTCATCGAACTCACCGGACCATTCGCGTCCCTAGCGCTCGCATTCGGCCCGTGGGAGTTCTTCTCGCTGTTCGTCTTCGCGCTTTCGATGGTGGCCGGACTGGTCGGACGGTCTGTGACCAAAGGCTTGCTCTCCGGCGCAATCGGGCTCGTCGTAACCATCGTCGGCCCCGATCCCGTCATGGGTGTGCAGCGATTCACGCTGAACATCCATCAGCTTGAAGGCGGCTTTCCGTTTCTGCCGGTGCTGATCGGTATCTTCGCCTTCGCACAGTTGATGCCGGACGTCGAACTCATCCGTCCAGGCGCGCAAGTGATAACAACCGCGCCAACTCAGATGAACCTGAAGGTGTCGCACCGCTCGGTGCTGTGGGACATTCTGTGCAGACCCTTCATACTGCTGTGGGTAACGTTCATCGGAGTCCTGATTGGCGTGCTGCCTGCCATTGGCGGCAGCGCCGCCAACATCATGGCTTACGACCAAGCGAAGAAGTTCTCCAAACGGCCCGAAAAATTTGGGACCGGCATTCCGGAGGGCATCGTCGCCTCGGAAGCGTCGAACAGCGCGAATGTCGCGGGATCGTTGATGATGATCATGGCCTTCGGCATTCCCGGCGATGCTGTTACCGCCGTGATGCTGGGGGCGCTCACCATCCATGGCATCCAGCCGGGACCGCTGTTCATCTCACAGCATCCCAAGATCGCCTATGGCATTTATGCTGCCTACCTGGTCGCGCTGCCGCTCATGGTGGCAGTGATCTGGGTCGGCTCGCGCGCCTGGATGCGTATCATCATGATGCCCAAGGCGATGCTGATCCCGATCGTGCTGGTGCTCTGCGTGATCGGCGCCTACGCGCTCGGCAACACCATGAACGACGTCTACGTGCTGGCGCTGTTCTGCGTGATCGGCTACGCGATGGTGAAGGCTCGCATCCCGCTCGCGCCGCTGATCCTTGGCGTGGTGCTCGGTGACCAGATCGAGTCCAACATGATCCAGGCGATCTCGACCGATCCGAACCCCTGGCTGTTCCTCACCCGTCCGATTTCAGGCGGCCTGATCGCGGCGTCCGTTCTATCGATCGCGTTCGCGGTCTGGCAGCATCAACGCGAGAGCAAGCGTTTGGCGGCAGCGGCGGCGGAAGAAGAAGAGATGGATACGGACTTCTAGACGGCGTTTTGCGCCGTGGAGTACGTCGTTATCCTCTCTGCATCACCGGGCTTGTCCCGGTGATGCAGCCCAGGTTGGCAATACGTCCCTATAGCAAGATGGCCGGGCCAAGCCCCGCCATGACCGGTTTTGTCCTGCCTACCCTTGTGCCAGCGCGTCCAATATCCGGGCCCAACTTCGGATGCCCTTATGGAAGCAGGTGAGGTCAAACTTTTCGTTCGGCGAATGCACGCGGTCGTCATCGAGCGCGAAGCCGACGAGAAGCGAATCCATGCCGAGAACGGATTTGAAGTCGGCGACGATCGGGATTGATCCGCCGGCGCCAACCGTCACCGCCTTCTTGCCCCACTCGTCTGCCAGCACGTTACGCGCCTTCACGAGCGCCGGATTGTCGAATGAGAGCTGGATGGGCGGCGCCAATCCAAAATTTCCGAACTCAACCGAACAATCCGATGGCAGCCGCTCGCGCACAAAGGCGCGGAACGCGTCACGGATTTTTGCCGGATCCTGTTCGCCGACGAGACGGAAGGAAACTTTCGCTGAAGCCTGGCCTGGAATGACCGTCTTCGCCCCCTCACCTGTGTAACCGCCAATGATGCCGTTGATCTCGGCCGTCGGCCGTGTCGTGACCTGCTCGATCAGCATGCGGTCTTTCTCGCCGGCGGATTCCTTCAGGCCGATGGGACTAAGGAATTTTTCAGGCGTGAGGTTCAGCGCCCGGAGATCGGCTTTGATATCCGGCGGCAGATCTTTCACACCGTCGTAAAAGCCCGGAATGGTGACGCGGCCGTTGTCGTCCCACATGGCGCCGAGAATTTTCGCAAGCAGCCGGATCGGATTTTGCGCCGCACCGCCGAATACGCCCGAATGCAGGTCGCGGTCGGCACATGTGATTTTCACGTCTTCATAAACCAATCCGCGTAACGAGGTTGTCACCGCCGGCGTCTGTGCGTCCCACATGGCGGTGTCGCAAACCAACGCCAGATCGAGCTTGAACTCGTCCGCGTTGTCACGAACAAAGCCGAACAGGTTTTTTGAGCCGCACTCTTCCTCGCCCTCGATCATGGTTGTGATCGGCAGGGGTAATTTGCCGGTCACCGCCTTGAAGGCCCGGCAAGCCTCGATGAAGGTCATGGCCTGCCCTTTGTCGTCGCAGGCGCCTCGTGCCACGATGATCTTGCGGCCGTTTGCCAGCGTTTCGATCCGCGGCTCAAAGGGCGGTGTCTTCCAGAGGTCGAGTGGGTCGACCGGCTGCACATCATAGTGCCCGTAAAACAGGACGCGCGGGCCCGAAGCGGCGTTCGATTTGGCAACAACGACAGGATGGCCGGCGGTCGGGCGCACGCGGGCATCAAAGCCGATCGAAGAAAGGTCGGCCGCAACGAATTCCGCCGCTTTCCGGCATTGCTCTTTATAGGCCGGGTCAGTCGATACCGAGGCGATGCGCAAAAGCGCAAACAGTCTCTCAAGGCTCTGGTTCAGATCCTGATCGATGCGATTGAGTACCGCGTCGAGTGTATTCATAGCCTGCCTCCGTACCGGAAATCGCAAACTAGCAATGCGGACCGGGCGCCGCAAAGCACCTCGGCGCACGATTTTAACGCAGCAAATCGTGCAAAGCGCTCTTCTTTGGCGTGAAACAGCATTGTGTCTGAGGAATTTTCAGGGGGTTGAGCATCATTTTTCCGACAATTTAGATTTCTTGCAAACTGACTACCGCAGCCGCCGGCGTCTGTATGCTCTGGCGCGACTTGAGCACGTGCGTACAACGACCGACAAACTTTTTCTTGACGTGCGTTTTCAATGCAACACAAGACGGCGCCAACTTTTTTGAATGCACTAACGCAAGTTGCTTGTCATTGCCACGACCGATGTTCAATATACCGCCAACCTGCCGTCAGTGCGGGGACGTGAGGGATTATCGACGAACCGGTTGGTACCTCGTCATGCTTCTGTGTCGAGGGGATCGTTGCCAGGATACCATTGGCTGCGTCTTGCGTTCGAAACGCCGGCTCCAACTTTCCGAGGGGGCCGTTTTACGCAAGAGTGATGCGGAGCTGCATGGTCCTGGCCGCGCCGCAGACCAACTTGGGTCGTCTGGTTACGTTACGCGGTTCATAAACTTGCAGCGAAAGCAAGTGAGGAGGCATGAATGTCTTACCCGATCACCGACATCGATGGGATTGACCGCGACGTTGCGGCGATTCTCAAGTTGGCGGGGATCAGATCGACCGGCCGGCTGCTTGAAAAGGCCAATACCGTCAAAGGCCGCAAAGAATTGGCAGCCAAAACGGGAATCGACGAAAAACAACTGCTATGCTGGGCCAATATGGCGGACCGCATGCGCATCAAAGGCGTAAGCAAGGAGTACGCCGAACTGCTGCAGGCCGCTGGCGTCAAAACCGTAAGGGAACTAAAATACCGCAATCCCTGCAATCTCGCCCGTGCGATGGCGGACGCCAACACGAAGCGCAAACTTGTACGCCTCCTGCCGTCGGAAAAGCTGGTAACGCGCTGGATTGAAGACGCCAAAAAGCTGCCGTTGAAAATTTCATACTGAGCCGAGACACCCGCGCGCGTCTGCGCGCGACACACTCCTTGACAGGCCCTCACCGACCGCGCAAGCCACACGCATGGCCAGTGCCGCGTTGTCATCTCCTTCTTCCCGGAAGCCCGCAGCCGCGATGGCACGGCAGCTTTCCGCGTTGCTCGGGGAAGGTCGGCCGTTGGTCATGGGGATCCTGAATGTCACGCCGGATTCTTTCTCGGACGGCGGCCAGTTTCTCGATCCACAAGTCGCTATCGCACACGCGAAAGAAATGATGACGGCGGGCGCCGACATTCTCGATATCGGCGCGGAATCGACGCGGCCCTATGGCGGCATGCAGCCGGTGAGCGCGGCGGAAGAAAGAGCACGGCTCGAGCCGGTGCTTCCGGCGGTGGTCGCGCTCGGATTGCCGGTTTCGATCGACACGATCAAAGCGGAGATCGCCGCCTGGGCGCTCGACCTGGGTGCAGCCATCGTAAACGACGTATGGGGCCTGCAGCGCGACCCGGCCATGGCACCACATGTCGCCGAACGCGGCGTACCGGTCATCGTGATGCACAACCGCGATGCAGCCGATCCGGCAATCGATATCGTACAGGACGTACTCAAATTTTTTGAGCGGTCGCTCGCAATTGCCGAGCATGCGGGTATCGAGCGCAGCCAAATCGTGCTCGATCCCGGCATTGGTTTCGGCAAGACCCAGGAGCAGAGCATCACCTGTATTGCCCGACTTGGGGAATTCAGGCGTTTCGGCCTGCCGCTCCTGGTCGGCGCTTCGCGCAAGCGATTCATCAACTCGGTCGTGCCATCCGCTCCGAACGAACGCATCGGAGGCTCGATCGCGAGCCATCTGTTGGCGGTTCGGAATGGAGCGCAGATTATCCGCGTACACGACGTCGCCGAGACGGTGCAGGCGCTGCGCGTCGCCCGCGTTATCGAGGCCGCACGATGAGCGACCGCATCTTTATCGACGGCCTTTCGTTGCACGCCTATCATGGCGTGATGCCTTACGAGGGCAAGGTCGGACAGACCTTCACCATCGATCTGGTGCTGGAGATGGATCTTACCGCTGCCGGGCGTTCAGATAAGGTGGCAGATACGGTCTCCTACGACGAAGTCGTTTCCTGCGCGAGTAAAGCGTTCGTCGCCCAAAAATTCCGGCTGATCGAAGCCGCGGCCGCCTGCGTGGCGGACGCAATTCTGAACGATTTTTCGCATGTGAAGACGGTTCGGGTTACGATTCACAAACCGCACGCGCCGATCGCCGCCACATTCAAGGATGTAGGCGTGACGATTGTCCGCGCACGCTGACCATGCGTGATCCTGCTTCCGTGCGAGCATACTTGGCTCTTGGCGGCAATGTAGGTGATAGCCGCAAAATCCTTCGCCGCGCGGTAAGCCTGTTATGCGACGGATCGGCTGCTGAACTGATTGCGCGTTCCTCCGACTATCGCACGCCGCCTTGGGGGGTTGAGAACCAGCCGCCGTTCGTCAATCTGTGCATTGCAATCAACACACCTCTTTCACCGCGCGATTTGCTGGCACATGCGCAGCGCGTCGAGCGTCAACTGGGCCGCGACCGTATGCGTGAAAAGCGCTGGGGCCCGCGCACCGCGGATATCGACATCATTGTCTACGATGATTTGACGCACCGGGAACCCGATTTGACGCTGCCGCATCCGCGGTTGTTCCAGCGCGCCTTCGTGCTCATTCCGCTCGCCGAGATCGCCCCCGACCTGATTGTTGCGGGCCGCCGCATCGGCGATGCGGCAAGAGAGATCGATGCCAGCGGCATCGAACGTCTGCCCTCCGGCGCATGACACCCACGCGGCGGCAGCCGCTCACAACAAGTTTATGAGCGCATGACGTACTGCTTCGCCCCGGATTACCGCGGCGGCGAACAATTCGTGAATGGTGCGCGTTGTTTCGACGAGACGGCGCGAAGCGCCGCAGAGATGGAACATTCAGGAGAAGCAAATGAAACGGATTTTACTCGCGACTGTCGCTGCGGCGGCGCTCTCGTTCCCGGCGCTGGCGCAGAGCAACGACCAGATGCAGCAGCCCCAGCAGAACGAAACAGATCAGTCGCAGATGCAGAACGGCGGCCAGTCGGCGAACCCGGAAGCGACGCAAGGTTCGCAAACGAATGGAGCCAGTGAGCAGCAAGCCAGCGAGAATATCAATCCGCAAGACCTGAGCACGGACCAGGTGAAGCAGATCCAGCAAGCGCTCGGCACAAAGCGGGACGGCATTTGGGGACCGAATACGGCTTCCGCATTGCGCAAATTCCAGGAGAAACACAACATTCAGGCAAGCGGCGAACTAAATCAGCAAACTCTCTCCCAGCTTGGCGTCAACTGGTCCGGGAATAATCAGCCGCAAACGACCGGGTCCGGCCAGAAATCCAATGAGCCGATGAACACCAATGAGAACTCAAAGGCCAATGGCAACGAGAACTCGACGCAAATGGACAAGTCGGGAACCAGCGGTTCCGGTTCAAACATGAACTCGAACGACACGAACGAAAAACCCGCGGATCAGAACGGCAACAGTTCGAAATCCGGCACCAATGGTATGAATCAGTCCGGCACCAGCGGGGCAGGCCAGAACGGAAGCGGCCAGACCGACCAATCGAACGGCAACAAGTAGTAACTGAAAGCTACTCGGCGCATGCCCTTGCAGCCGTCCTCAAGGGCGGCTGCTTCTCTATGCGCAAATGAATGCGCCCCGCACACTCAGTGAGGCCGCGTCGCGCACATTGTGCAACGCGGCCGAGGCGTGGCATCGTGAGGCATGGCCCACGACACATTCACAAGCCCATCCCCACCCGAGACGAGTTTGCCGCTTGCGGCGGAGTTTCCGCCAATTGACGAGCAAGAATGGCGGCGGCTTGTCGAAGCTGCTCTGAAGGGTGGGTCGTTCGACAAACGGCTGGTCAGCGAAACGTACGACGGCCTTCGCCTCCAGCCGCTTTACGTGCGCGCCGCCGGTGCCCAGGTCATCAGCGGACGCGGCGCCCAGCCGTGGCAGGTCATCCAGCGCATCGACCATCCCGACGCAAAGGCCGCCAATGAACAGGCCGTTCTCGAGATCGAGTACGGCGCGACAGGACTGGCGCTGCTCTTAGCCGGCGCCCCGGCCGCCCGGGGTTACGGTGTTGTCGCAAACGACACGTCCGCGCTCGACCGTGTGTTGTCGACAGTCATGCTCGACCTGATCTCGTTACGGATTGAGACAGCGCCGTTTGCGGGGCGAGAGGTAGCCTCGTCGCTCGCCGACGTCGTAGCGAAACGCAGACTCGACCCATCGCAGCTTGCGATCGACTTCGGGCTCGATCCTCTGGGGGACATGGTGCGGACTGGCAGCGCTCTCCTGCCATGGCGGCAGTTGTCGGGACGCGCGGGCGAAACGGCAAAACACCTCGCCGACAATGGCTTCGCCAAAGCCCGCCTGCTGCGCGCCGATGGCCGCGCGGTGCACGATGCCGGCGGATCGGAAGCCCAGGAACTGGCATTCGCACTGGCCGTGGGCGTTAGCTACCTGCGCCTGCTCGAAGGGGCAGGCTTTCCGCTCGACGATGCGCGACGACGAATATCCTTCCTGCTCGCGGCCGATGCCGACGAATTCCTGACGATCGCCAAATTCCGCGCGCTGAGAAAACTCTGGGCGCGCGTCGAAGAAGCAAGCGGACTCGATCCGCAACCCACATGTGTCGCCGCCGAGACCGCCTGGCGGACGATGACCCGGCGTGACCCTTACGTGAACATGCTGCGCGTAACGATCGCGGTCGCCGCCGCCGGCGTTGGCGGCGCAGACTCAATCACCGTGCTTCCCTTCACCGCAGCATTAGGTTTGCCGGATGCCTTCGCACGCCGTGTCGCGCGCAATACGCAGCTTATCTTGCTGGAAGAATCCAAACTGGCGAAGGTTGCCGATCCCGCGGCGGGCTCCGGCGCGATCGAGTATCTGACCGCCGAAATCGCCAAGGCGGCCTGGAGGCTGTTTCAGGAAATCGAAGCAGCCGGCGGCGCAGCGGCTGCAATCGAACAGGGATTGATCCAAAAGAAAATCGCGGCCGTTCGTGCCGCGCGTGAAACCGCCGTCGCGCACCGCAAGGATGCGCTCACCGGTACGAGCGACTATCCGAACCTCGCGGAAATTCCGGTTGCGGTGCTCGATGTTCCAAAGAATTCGACACCACCTCTCCAATCGTCAGCAAGCTTTAATGCGTTGCAGGCGATGCGGCTCGCGGAGCCGTTCGAGCAATTGCGCGGCGCGTCCGACGCGATGCTCGCTAAAACCGGCGCGAGGCCGAAGGTGTTCCTCGCCAATCTCGGCAAGCCGTTTGAATTCACCGCGCGCGCGACATTTGCCAGAAATTTCTACGAGGCTGGCGGCATCGAAGCGGTGATGAATGACGGCTTCAAGGATCACAATGAAATGACCGCGGCATTCAAAAAATCCGGTGCAAAGCTCGCCTGCATCTGTTCCAGCGATGAGGTCTATGCTCGCGAGGCAGCGGATGCGGCAATGGCTCTGAGCGCTGCAGGCGCGGTCGTACATCTCGCCGGCCGGCCCGGCGAAAACGAGGCCGGCTGGCGCGCGGCCGGCATTAAGTCATTCATTTATGCAGGTTGCGATATGCTTGCGGCGTTGCGCGCGGCGCATGATATCTTAGTCAAATGACCCAGATCCCGAACTTTACGGAAATCGAATTTGCCGACAGCGGCGGCAATTCCGGCGTGGCGCCGATTGAGCCATGGATCACACCGGAAGGCATCCCGGTGAAGCCGGCCTACTCCGAAGACGACCTCGCCGGCCTTGATTTCCTCGATACCTACCCGGGCAAGCCGCCGTTCCTGCGCGGTCCCTACCCGGCCATGTACGCGGCGCAGCCGTGGACGATCCGCCAATACGCCGGCTTCTCGACGGCCGAAGATTCCAACGCCTTCTACCGGCGCAATCTCGCGGCCGGCCAGAAGGGCCTTTCCATCGCGTTCGATCTCGCCACGCATCGCGGCTACGACAGCGATCACCCGCGCGTCGCGGGCGACGTCGGCATGGCCGGCGTTGCGATCGACTCGATCTACGACATGCGTACGCTGTTCGCCGGCATTCCGCTCGACAAGATGAGCGTGTCGATGACCATGAACGGTGCCGTGCTGCCGGTCATGGCGCTTTACGTTGTCGCCGGCGAAGAACAAGGCGTCCCGCCGGAAAAGCTCTCCGGCACGATCCAGAACGACATCCTCAAAGAATTCATGGTGCGCAACACCTACATCTATCCGCCGGACGCCAGCCTGCGCATCATCTCGGACATTTTCGCCTACACCGCCGCGCACATGCCGAAATTCAATTCGATTTCGGTATCCGGCTATCACATGCAGGAAGCCGGCGCGACGCTCGATCTCGAGCTCGCCTACACGCTCGCCGACGGCGTCGAGTACGTGCGCACCGGCATCAAGTCCGGCATGTCCATCGATCAATTCGCGCCGCGCATTTCATTCTTCTGGAATGCCGGCATGAACTACTTCATGGAGATCGCCAAGCAACGCGCCGCGCGCATGCTGTGGGCGAAGCTGATGAAGCAGTTCAATCCGCAGAGCGAGAAGTCGCTCGCTCTGCGCGCGCACACGCAGACCTCGGGCTGGTCGCTCGCCTCGCGCGATGTATTCAACAACGTGCCGCGGACAATGATCGAGGCCATGGCGGCGACGCAGGGGCAAACTCAATCGCTGCACACGAACTCGCTTGACGAGGCGCTGGCGCTGCCGACCGATTTCTCGGCACGCATCGCCCGCAACACACAGATCATGCTGCAACAGGAAGCAGGTGCGACCCGGATCGTCGATCCCTGGGGTGGCTCCTATTATGTCGAGCGGCTTACCTACGAACTCGCGCGCAAAGCCTGGAGCCACATCGAGGAAGTGGAAAGCCTCGGCGGCATGGCCAAGGCCATCGAGGCCGGCATCCCGAAGCTGCGCATCGAGGAAGCCGCCGCGAGGACGCAGGCGCGTATCGATGCCGGCACGCAAGTCATTATCGGTGTCAACAAATATCCACCCGCAGATGAAGCGCCGATCGAGGTGCTTAAAATCGACAACTCTGCTGTACGCCGGCACCAGATCGAGAAGCTGAAGCGGCTCAAGGCGGAGCGCGATCCTGTTGCGCTCCAGGAGGCGCTCGACCGGCTTGTGCGCGCCGCCGACCGGGGCAACGAAAATCTGCTTGCCGTTGCGATCGACGCCGCCCGCGCCAAGGCGACGGTCGGCGAAATCTCGGCGGCACTCGAAAAAGTGTTCGGGCGCCACACAGCCGAGATCAAAGCGATCACAGGCGTCTACAAGCAGGAGGTCGGCAAGGGGGACAAAATGACCGGCGCCGTTGAACGGGTGCGCAAAGAAGTCGAAGCGTTCGAGACCGCGGAAGGCCGCCGGCCGCGCCTCCTGGTCGCCAAGATCGGGCAAGACGGCCACGACCGTGGGCAAAAAGTGATCGCATCGGCCTTCGCCGACCTTGGGTTTGACGTCGATATCGGACCGCTGTTTGCCACTCCGGCCGAGGCCGCGCGTCAGGCGGTCGAAAACGACGTCCACATTCTCGGTGTGTCGTCGCTCGCCGCCGCGCATCTCACGTTGGTGCCAGAACTAAAGGCCGAGCTTGTGAAACAAGGGCGGGACGACATCATGATCGTGGTCGGCGGCGTCGTGCCGCCGCAGGATTATGAGGCGCTCATGGAGGCCGGCGCCGAGGCGATCTTCCCGCCCGGCACGGTCATCTCCGACGCTGCGGCAAAGCTGCTCAGAACGCTCAATACGCGGCTCGGGCATGCCAGCGAGGCCGCCGAGTGACGCGATCCGCGCCGGCCGCGGCAGAGTCCGATCTCGCGCGCGCCATCCGCAGCGGCGACCGTGCGACGCTGGCGCGCGCCATTACGCTGATCGAAAGCAAGCGCGCCGATCATCGCAAGAGCGCGAATCTGCTCGTGCAGGAATTGCTGCCGTTTACCGGAAAAGCCGTAAGGCTCGGTATTACTGGCGCACCGGGTTCAGGCAAGTCGACGACCATTGACGCGCTCGGCACATTTCTCACGTCGAAGGTCCACAAGGTCGCCGTGCTTGCGGTCGATCCGTCCTCAACGCGCACCGGCGGCTCCATCCTCGGTGACAAGACGCGGATGACACGGCTCGCCGTCGATCCCAATGCATTCGTTCGCCCCTCGCCGTCTTCCGGCACGCTCGGGGGTGTTGCGTCGAGGACGCGCGAGACGATGCTGCTGTGCGAAGCAGCAGGCTATGACGTGGTGATGGTCGAAACGGTTGGCATCGGCCAATCCGAAACCGCCGTTGCCGATATGACGGACTTCTTCCTGGTGCTGGCGATTCCGGGTGCCGGCGACGAATTGCAGGCATTGAAGAAAGGCATCGTGGAGCTCGCCGACATGATCGCGGTCAACAAGGCCGACGGCGATAATCTCGAGCGCGCGAAACTCGCTGCCGCCGATTACCGCGCCGCGCTCAATATCCTGAAGCCGCAGTCGGATACCTGGTCGCCGCCCGTCGTCACCTACTCGGCATTAACCGGCAACGGAATTTCTGAACTTTGGGCGCAGGTGCTTGCGCATAAAGAGAAGATGACAGCCTCCGGCGAACTTGCCGCGCGCAGGCGCGAGCAGCAGGTGAAGTGGATGTGGTCGATGCTGGAAGAGCGCCTCACCGCGCGGCTGCGCAACGATGCGGCCGTGAGGTCGAAAGTCCGGCAGGCCGAAGCTGCTGTCGCCGCCGGCAAGCTTACGCCGACACTGGCTGTGGAAGAGATCGCGAAGATGCTGGGGGTGTGAGCCGCCTCGTTGTCATCGTCCGCGGCGACGACGGACTATGTATCGAAAATATCTGATGACCACTATCCTCCTCACCGGCTTCGGCCCATTTCCAGGCGCCCCGTTCAATCCGACCGAAACGCTCGTGCGCAGGCTCGCGCGAGAGCGGCGTCCGGCGCTCGCGGGTGTAAAAATCGTTCCGCATGTATTTCGCACAAGCTACGCCGCTGTCGATGACGAATTGCCAGCGTTGCTGCGCAAGTACAGACCAGACGCCATTCTGATGTTCGGTCTTGCTCAGCGCACGCCCCATTTGCGCATCGAGATGCGCGCGCAAAATGCGGTCGCACGCCTTGCCGATGCCGATCGCAGCGCGCCTGTTAGCCGGGTGATTGGCAACGGTGCGCCGCCGTCGCGGCCGCTGCCCACACCGGCAACGGCCCTGCTTGCAGCCGCCCGCGCAGCGCGGGTCAAGGCCGCGCTCTCGCGCGACGCCGGTCGTTATCTTTGCAATTATCTGTGCTGGCGCGCGGCCGAGGCGGCGCGCCTGCCGAAAAGGCCGCTGGTCGCCGCCTTTATTCACGTGCCCCTTGCGCCGCGAGGACCACGGCCTCGCCGTGCCCGGCCAAAGTTGCGGGTCACTATGCCTGATCTTTTGCGCGCCGGGCGCGGGTTCCTGCGCACCGTTGCGGCGGCAGCCTCACGTTAACCTGCCGGGCGCAAGATGAGCGGATGCGCCTCAATCGTCGTCACCTCATCACTGTCGCAGCTGCCGCAACCGCACTTCCCGCCGCGGCCGCACCGTTATCAAAATTTGGCCTCGACGCCGGTACGGTTGGCGTGCGGCCTGGCGCAGCCGACGACCAAAGTCGGGCGCTCCAGCGCGCAATCGACAAGGCCGCAAGGGCGCACATTCCCTTGGTGCTAGCACCCGGGATTTATCTGTGCGGCGATCTCAACCTGCCGGCGGGCGCCCGGCTCATCGGCGTGCGTGGCGCGACGCGACTCAGGTTCACGCATGGACGATCGCTTCTTGCCGCCGAGCACGCCGAGACGGTCTCGCTTGAGGGTCTGACCCTCGACGGCAACCGGCAAACGATTCCCGATGGCCGTGGCCTTGCACACCTGAGCGACGTGCAAGAGCTGCGCATCGACGCGTGCGAAGTGATCGACGCAGGCGGCAATGGCGTCCTGCTGGACGCCTGCGCTGGCGAGGTCACGCACACGGCCATTACCAAGGCCGGCGATACCGCGCTGTTCTCGCGCGATGGGCGCGGGCTCATGATCGCCGGCAACATCATCCGCGGCTCCGGAAACGGCGGCATCCGCGTATGGCAAAGCGAGAAGCGGGCCGACGGCAGCATCGTCGCCGATAACCGCATCGAGGATACGGGAGCGCGTTCGGGCGGCACCGGCCAGAACGGCAACGCCATCAATATTTTTCGCGCCGGAAACGTCGTCGTGCGTAACAATTACATTCGTGGCGCGGCGTTCTCCGCGATCCGCGGCAATAGCGCGTCCAACATTCAGATCCTCGGCAACAATTGCAGCGCACTCGACGAGGTGGCGATCTACTCCGAATTCGGTTTTCAGGGCGCGATCATCGCCGACAACATTGTTGACGGGGCGGGCATCGGCATCTCGGTCACCAATTTTAACGAGGGTGGCCGTCTCGCAACTGTGCGCGGCAACATCATCCGCAATGTGGCCGCGCGCCGGCCGGGAACGCCGCCGGAAGACGAAGGCATTGGGATCTCGGTCGAAGCCGATACGGCGGTCAATGGCAACGTAATCGAGAACGCCGCCAATACCGGCATCAGCGCCGGCTGGGGCAGCTACATGCGCGACATCGCGATCACCGGAAACATCGTGCGTGTGGCGGATTACGGCATCGCGTTGTCGGTCACGGCCGGCGCAGGCAGCGCCGTTGTCACCGGAAATATGATCGCGAGCACGCGCCGCGGCGCCATCGTCGGCGTCGAATTCCGAAAAGCGGTGACGGGCGACCTCGCCCGCGGCGGCCAAAATCCATACTCCCAACTCAAGATTGCGGACAACCAGGTCAGCTGAGCGGCTGTTCGTGACCCGCTTGCTAATATACCGGCCACGTTTCAGCCGGAATAAGTTTCTATTCGCCAAAACCATGACGCTCGCCATAGCGCCCGCGCACCCGCGCAGACGATTTCGGAAAGCTTTCGTGCTGTTGTTCGTAGCTGTCTTCCTGCTCCCGATCGCCACACGCGCCATGTTGTTCGCGGTCGGCAATTCACCGCACAGCTGGCGCGACGCCGACTGGTCGAGCACGGGCCTTCTTCCCTCCGCTGCCGACTATAAGCCGGCCCGTGTAATCGTCTTCACCGCCACGACCGGAAGCTGGAAAGGTATCTTCGCCGTCCATAGCTGGCTCGTCCTCAAGCGGGCCGGCGCAACCGAATGGACCCGATACGACGTTGTCGGTTGGGGCAGCCCGGTACGCACCAATAACTGGCCGCCGGACGGTCTTTGGTACGGCAACAGGCCGGTCGCCATCGTCGACGTGAACGGGGCGGCCGCCGCAGAATTGATCCCAAAGATCGAGCGGGCGATCCGAAGCTATTCTTATCGAAACGATGGCGACTACCGCATCTGGCCCGGCCCGAACAGCAACACGTTTACCGCCGCGGTCCTGCGCGCCGTCCCGGAACTGGGCGTGACGCTCCCGTCGAATGCCATCGGGCGCGATTTCCGCGGGGCTTTCTACGTGGGGCTCACCGACAGCGGCACCGGAATCGAAGTCAACTTCTGGGGTCTTGCCGATTTCAAAATCGGCTGGGTGGAAGGGATCGAAGTCAATCTGCTGGGCCTTGTCGCAGGGTTCGATTTTCGGCACCCAGCGATCAAATTGCCCGGCTACGGCCGCATCGCGTTTGAGCCGGCGCTTGCGACGGCGCGTTGAATTTCGCTCACGTCTATTTGTGCCACTCGTCGGGCCACAGGGGTGACGCGGGTGTGCGGCTCTGGCAAGTTGAGGTCATGCACGACACCCTTCCCTTGCTTGACCGGATTCCTTTTCCGGCCATCCGCCGCGGCAAACTCAAGACGCTTCAAGTCAACGTTGGCTATCGCTGCAATCAGTCGTGCTTCCATTGTCACGTGAACGCCGGGCCGAACCGGACCGAGGAAATGTCCGGCGACGTCATCGATCTGGTGCTGGATTTCATTGCCCGCCGTAGCATCGGAATGCTCGACATCACCGGCGGTGCGCCGGAGCTCAATCCGCACTTCCGCCGGCTTGTGCAGGCCGCACGCAGCATCGGTACGCATGTCATGGATCGCTGCAATCTCACCATCCTTGAACAACCCGGGCAGGAGGACCTTGCCGAATTTCTCGCAAATGAGCGCGTTGAGATTACGGCTTCAATGCCTTGTTACCTGCAGGAGAATGTGGAACGCCAGCGCGGCAAGGGCGTGTTCGATGGCTCAATCCGGTCCTTGCGAAAGCTGAATGCGCTCGGCTATGGGCATGGCGGAGAGCTCGTGCTGAACCTCGTCTACAATCCGCAAGGCCCCTCACTGCCGCCGCCACAAGCCTCGCTCGAAGCCGACTACAAGCGCGTCTTGGGCGAACGATACGGGATCTTTTTCGACAAGCTGTTCGTGCTCGCCAACATGCCGATCCAGCGTTTCGGATCGACGCTCGTCACCAAAGGCGAGTTCGACGGTTATCTCGAGCTCCTGCGTGAGGCGCATCTCGACGCTAATCTCGAAAGTGTGATGTGCCGCAGCCTGATTTCGGTCGACTGGCGCGGGTTCGTTTACGATTGCGACTTCAACCAGATGCTCGGCCTGCCGCTGGCGCGCGGCACGCGAACGCGTATCCACCTGTCGGAAATTCTCCATGACGATCTCGACGGCAATCCGATCCGAGTCGCCGGGCATTGCTATGGCTGCACCGCGGGTCAGGGATCGAGTTGTGGCGGCGCGCTGAAGGAAGCAGCGGAATGAATACTTGCTGCGTGACGTTACCTGCCGAGAAACAACAGGCGAGATTCTTGCGGCGCTGGCCCGCCGGCTCTGCGGCTTACGCGCGCTATTATGATCGTGTTCACAATGGGCCGGCTTATTCGGTTGCGCGGGCGGCGCCATGAAGCTGTCGATTATCATGCCAGCGCTGAATGAGGCCGAGGGCATTGAAGCAGCGCTGCGTGCGCTTGCACCATTGCAAGGCCGCGGCGCTGAAATCATTGTCGTCGATGGCGGCAGCAGCGACGGCACGCCCGGATTGGCGGGCGCCCTCGCCGATCGCGTCATCACCGCGTCGCGCGGCCGCGCCACCCAGATGAATGCGGGAGCAGAAATTGCGACCGGCGATGTCTTCCTCTTCCTGCACGCCGACACGCGCCTGCCCGAAAATGCTGACAATCTCATTCGCGATGGAATCGCTCGCCCCGGCCACGTCTGGGGACGCTTCGATGTGCGGATCGACGGGAGTGGTGTCCTCAAACTTGTCGGCACGATGATGAATTGGCGCTCGCGCCTGACCGGCATCGCAACCGGCGATCAGGCCATGTTCATGACGCGGAAAGCCTTCGATGCCGTCGGCGGATTCCCGCCGATCGCGCTGATGGAAGACATCGCCATGTCGCGTGCACTCAAGCGCATCAGCGCTCCGCTTTGTCTGCACGCGTCAGTCCTCACGTCCGGGCGGCGCTGGAAGACGCAGGGAATTCTCACGACCGTCGTGCTAATGTGGCGCCTGCGCCTTTCCTATTTCTTCGGTGCCGATCCGGCAAAGCTCGCGCGGGCTTATGGCTATGTCCCTGGCGATCCCTGAGCCGGTCTCGATTGCGGTGCTCGCCAAAGCGCCGATACCGGGTCTTGCCAAGACGCGACTCATGTCAGAAGTCGGCGCGCATGCTGCAGCGGTGTTACAGGAGCGCCTGACGGAACATGCGGTTGAAGCAGCCGTAAGGGCCGATACCGGACCCGTGATCTTGTGGTGCGCGCCCGATCTTGATCATCCTTCATTTCAGGATTTGGCAGCACGCTTCCCGGTCACGCTGAAGCGGCAGCCGGAGGGCGACCTTGGGGCGCGCATGTTGGCGGCGATTGCAGCAAACATCGGTCCCACGATTGTCATCGGGACCGATTGCCCCTCGCTCGATGCCACCCATCTGCGCGAAGCCGCTGCGGCGCTTCGAGAAAACCAAGTTGTGCTCACGCCTGCGGAAGACGGCGGCTATGTGCTGATCGGTGCGCGGCAGCCACATACCGAGCTGTTTGAGGGTATCGCGTGGGGTACGCAAGCCGTCATCGCCGAAACGCGCGCGCGGCTTGCCGCGCTAGGCGTGGCATCCCGAGAACTCACGCCGCTTTGGGACGTTGACCGGCCGGCCGATCTTGCCCGCCTTAGACGCGAGTACGCGCACCTCGCACTTTAGAAGCGATCGGGCAAGGCCATTGCGCGCCGTCAGCCGCAGGCGCATATGAGAAACCGGCATCGGCCTTTGACGATTCGGCCGCTGTCCGCGTTGACAACCGCGGCCGCCGAGCCGCCGTCGGAGGTCGCGTTGGAAGGTACCGAGCTTTTCATCTCCTTTTTAGGTGCAGCGGCACTGCTCTTGTGGGGCGTGCGCATGGTGCAGGACGGCATCACGCGCGCCTTCGGTGCTGCGCTGCACCGCGCGCTGACGCATTACGTGCGGTCGCCGGTGAGCGCTTTCTTCGTCGGTCTCGGCCTCACCGGTATTCTGCAAAGCTCGACCGCGACCGCGCTGCTGCTCGCTTCGTTTACCGCCCGCGGACTCATCGCGCTTTCGATTGCGCTCGTCATGATGCTTGGTGCGAATGTCGGCACCACGCTTGTCGCGCAAGTCCTTTCGCTCAACGTGACATGGCTCTGGACCGCCGTTCTCGCCTTCGGCGTCTTCCTGTTCATGGCCGCGCAAGCGGATCGCCCAAGCGCCATCGCGCGCATCGTGATCGGGCTCGGCTTGATGCTGCTGTCACTGGTTCATTTGGGTGACGCCGCCGCGCCGCTCCGCGATTCCGCCACCTTCAAATCGTTCTTGTCCGGATTGGGCGGCGATGCGGTCATGGCGTTCATTGTCGGAACGCTCATGACGTGGCTCATGCACTCGAGCCTTTCCATGGTGCTGCTGGTGATGGCCTTTGCGGGCGCGCACGCGATTCCGGAGTCGCTCGCGTTCGCGCTCGTGCTCGGTGCCAATGTGGGCGGTGCGATTGCCCCGATGACCGGCCTCGCCGCCTCGCCGCCGGCCGGCCGGCGCGTTGCATTGGGCAATTTGCTGATGCGCGCGGTCATTGCCATCCCTTGCATATTCTTCGTTCGTCAATGCGCCGACCTGCTTGCAGTCGTTGAGCCGAATCCGGCGCGCATGGTCGTGAACTTCCACACGGCGTTCAACCTGGTCGCCGCACTCGTGCTGTTGCCGGTAACGAACCTGTTTGCCAAGGCCGCGCAGGCAATCATGCCGGACCGGCCCGAACGTGAAGATAAATCCAAGCCGAAATACCTCGACCCGCACGTGCTCGATACGCCATCCGAAGCGCTCGCGTGCGCGCTGCGCGAGACGCTGAACATGGGTGACAAGGTCGCCGACATGCTGCGCGATACGCTGGTGGCGATCGAAAAATCAGACATGGCCCTCGTGCGCGATGTCGAGCGCGCCGACAATGCAATCGATGCCATTCACGAGGCGATCAAGCTCTATCTGGTCAAGGCGTCGAAGGCCGAAATGACCGAAGAAGAGAGCCGCCGCTATATCGAGATTCTGACTTTCACCACCAATCTCGAGCACATCGGCGACATCATCGACAAGAACCTGATGGAACTCGCGGCCAAGAAGATCAAGCACAACTACACCTTTTCGCCCGAAGGGCTGGAGGACATCCGGCATTTCCATGGTCTGGTGATGGAGAACCTCAAGCTCGCGTTCAACGTCTTTGCCACGCGAGACATCGCACTGGCGCGCCGGCTGTTTGCGGAAAAGACCACGATGCGTTCGGCAGAAACAGCCGCGGCCGAGAGCCATTATTCGCGCCTGCGCGAAGGACGCGCGGAATCGATCGAGACCTCGTCGATCCACCTCGATATCATCCGCGACTTGAAGCGCGTGCATGGGCACATCGTCTCTGTCGCTTACCCGATCCTGGAAGCGGCAGGCGAACTGCGCGACACACGGCTTGTCGCGCAAGAATACGAGGCGCAAACGGAGAAGGCGGCAGCGTCTTAACGGCTTCACTGCAGCCGGATCATCACCAGGCCGCAGATAATTAGCACCGCGGCGGCAACGCGCGCCGCGCGCAACGGCTCCTTCAGAAACACCACGGATATCGCTGCACCAAACAGCACGCTCGTTTCACGCAACACCGCCACAATGGCGATCGGCGCGACCGACATCGCCCACAACGCAATGCCGTACGACATCACCTGAAATCCGCCGCCGGTGAGGCCGCGTAGCCAATTCTCCCGCATCGCACGCCATAAGCCATGGCCGCTGCGTGCAAACGCATAGAGGATCACAATTGCCGCCATACCGGCGAACAGCCACATCGAATACGCAACCGGATTGCGAGATAGCCGCACGCCGACGCCGTCCACAACCGAATAGGCGCAAATCGTCAGCGCGGTGAACAGCGCAAAACCGATGGCGCGCCGGTCGAGCCGCGCCAGGTCGCGCCCGCCGCGTGCCGACAGCAGCACAATGCCGCTCACCAGCACTGCAATGCCGATCCAGCCTATCGCCAAAATCCCCTCGCCGACGAACATCGTGGCGGCGGCCGCCGTCATCAGCGGTGCTGAACCGCGCGCAATGGGATAGACCTGACCGAGATCGCCGGTACGGTAGCTTTCGATCAGTGATGCGAAATAGACGAGATGGATGAAGACCGAGGCAATCAGATACGGCCACGCGGCGACTGCCGGTATGCCGGCGAAAGGCAGAAGCACGATAGCAACGACTCCCGAGCCGAGCGAGATCAGCGCCGTCGTGGCGAGCGGATCGAGGCCAATCTTGATGAGCGCATTCCAGCCGGCGTGGCAGGCGGCAGCGAACAGGACAGCGAGAAAGACGACATTCGTCATCAGTTGTCATTGCCGGGCTCGACCCGGCAATCCAACCATCTCTTGAGGAGGTTATTTCTTGAAGGTGGATGGATGCGCGGGTCAAGCCCGCGCACGGCCAGGTAAAGGGCCGCCATCACGCCTTTGCCGCCGCGGGGGCCCAGAGCTTCGGACCGGCGCGTTGGTATTGCGGCGGACGCGCAACATCGGCGCCAAGCGCCCTCGCCGCATGCCAGGCCCAATGCGGATCGTCGAGAAACGCGCGGGCCATGCAAACCATGTCAGCTTGTCCGTCCGCAATAATCGCTTCGGCCTGCCGCGGCGTGACGATCAGTCCGACGGTGCGCGTGGCAATGCCAGCTTCCTTTTTGACCCGCGCCGCGATCGGTACGTTGTAGCCGGGCTCGGTTGGATTGCGTGTATCGGCCGTAATTCCGCCCGACGAGATACAGACAAAATCGAGGCCGGCTTGTTTCAGCGCCTTTGCAATGGCAACGGCATCGTCCGCCGTCAGGCCGCCTTCGCGCCAATCGCTGCCCGTGATGCGCGCGCCGAGCGGCACGTCTTTCGGCACCACGGCACGCACCGCACGCGCGACTTCAAGCGGAAAGCGCAGCCGGTTCTCCAACGAACCGCCGAAGCGATCATCGCGCCTGTTCGAGATCGGCGACATGAAGCTGTGCATCAGATAACCGTGCGCCATATGCAGTTCGATGGCGTCGAACCCGATGCGTAATGCACGCTGGGCCGATGCAACGAAGGCGTCACGCACGCGCGCCATGTCCTCTTCAGTAACGACGCGCGGCGTGTGCCATTTGTCGCCGTATGGCAATGCGGAAGCAGCCATCGTCGGCCAAGGGTCGGCACCCGGCTTCAGCGGGCCTCCGCCTTCCCAAGGCCTTTCGGAAGAAGCTTTGCGGCCGGCGTGGGCGAGTTGAATGCCGAACCTGGCGGTGCCGGATCGTCGGCATCGGGCGATAACGCGCGCAAGTGCGAGTTCGTTGTCGTCTGAATAGAGGCCGAGACAGCCGTGCGTGATGCGTCCGGAGCGCTCAACTGCCGTCGCCTCGACCACGACGAGCGCAGCGCCGGAGTTCGCGAGCATGCCGAGATGCATCATGTGCCAATCGGTGGCGCTGCCATCGTCGGCAGAGTATTGGCACATCGGAGAGACGACGATGCGGTTGGGAAGCTCTAGTGCCGCGAGGCGGAGCGGCGAAAACAAGGCGCTGGTCATGGGCAAGGAAACTCGTTCGTGAACGCGGCGAGCGGACGCTCAACCCTGATGCTGGTGTGAAGATGATGCTATAATGGCACTTGGCTTGAGCAGATTAAAGCGCCCGCTTGCCTGCCGTTTCACGCCGCGGGCGGCGTGTCGTCGTCGGATGCTTTCCGTTTCCCCGCAAGCTCGCCCCATCGTTTGGCCGCGTGCAAAACATCCCGGACACGTGATCGAAATTGATCCTCGGTATAGTAACGCTGCCAGCGGCCGGTCCGATAAAGTTCCATGAAATACGCACGGCGACGCTCCGCCAGATCGCGCCATTTTTGCGCGATCTGATCGAGGCCGCCGCTGTTTGGCTCTGCCGGCATCCCAGCCCGTATCGAGCAATAATTCCCCGACAACGAGGCGCCGCAAACCTTGCGATCAATCAGGCGTGCCGGAAAAAGTGCGCGCCTTGAAAATAACGCCCCGCCGATTCCCCACGGGCCAAGAGTGGCACATCAGGCGCAGTCCGGCCATAGCGCAATACCGCGCGGGCTAACTATCTGAAAATATTAAGATATCGACGCCACGCTGGCAGCCGCACGACATCACTGCTTGAGCCTGGGATCGATCTTGAAGTTGGCTTGCGTTTTTTTTCTGATCTCATCGACCGTCACATCCGGCGCGAGTTCGATCAGCGTCATGCCGCCACCCTTCTTGTCGATGGTGAACACGCCGAGATCAGTGATGACCATATCGACAACACCGGCGCCGGTGAGCGGCAGATCGCATTTGTGAAGAAGCTTTGGCTGATCCTTGGCGGTATGCTCCATGATGACGACGACCTTCTTCACACCGGCAACGAGATCCATCGCGCCGCCCATGCCTTTCACCACTTTGCCGGGGATCATCCAGTTGGCGAGATCGCCGTTCTCGGAAACTTGCATCGCGCCGAGCAATGCCAGATCGATGTGGCCGCCGCGGATCATTCCGAACGAATCTGCTGAGGAAAAATAGCTCGTCGTCGGCAATTCGGTAACCGTCTGTTTGCCGGCGTTGATGAGGTCGGGATCCTCCTCGCCCTCATAAGGGAAAGGTCCGAAGCCAAGCATGCCGTTCTCGCTTTGAAGCTGCACGGTCATGCCTTCGGGAATATAATTCGACACCAGCGTTGGAATGCCGATGCCGAGATTGACGTAGAAGCCGTCGCGCAATTCCTTTGCTGCGCGCTCCGCCATCTGTTCACGGGTCCAGGGCATCAGACTTCTCCTCCGGTTCCGGCGGCCGGGGGCCGCTTGCGCACGGTACGCTGTTCGATGTGCTTTACCGCGTTTGGCACATGGATAATGCGCTGCACGAACACGCCCGGCGTGATGATGTGATCCGGATCGATTTCGCCGGGCCGCACGAGATGCTCGACTTCGGCCACCGTCACCTTGCCGGCGGTTGCCATGATCGGATTGAAGTTTCGGGCGGTCTTCCGATACACAAGATTGCCTTCGTGATCGCCCATCCACGCATGAACGATGGAAAGATCCGCGACCAGCCCCCGCTCCATGATGTAGCGCTCGCCGTCGAAGGTACGCTCTTCCTTGCCCTTGGCGATGTCGGTCCCTACTCCGGTGCGCGTGAAGAACGCCGGGATGCCGGCACCTCCCGCGCGGATACGTTCAGCAAGCGTGCCTTGCGGGTTGAACTCGATTTCCAGTTCACCGGCAAGAAATTGTTCGGCAAACAATTTGTTCTCGCCGACGTAGGACGAGATCATTTTCTTGACCTGACGTGTGTCAAGCAGAAGGCCCAGGCCTGCCCCATCGACACCGGCGTTATTCGATACGATCGTGAGATTTTTCACCCCTGACTCCCGGATCGCCTTGATCAGCGTTTCCGGGATTCCGCAGAGGCCGAAGCCCCCGGCCATGATCATCATGCCGTCCTTGAGTAGGCCGGCCAGCGCCGCCGTTGCGTCCGGGTAGACCTTTTTCATTTGCGCCACCGCCGTTTACGAGCTGCCATGCACCTATATCGGCCATCGGCGCGCGCAAGGTCAACCGGCTTTCCCTCCGCCGATTTTTGCCGGTATATCTTCCTGCCCCAACCTCGTTCACCTCATGCCGCAAGTCCTCATTCTCACCGAAATCCAGGAATCGATACGCGCGCGGTACAAGGCGATGCTGCTGGGGCGATTTCCGCAGCTCACGATAAATGTGGTCGGCCATCACAGCCAGGTCGATCCCTACATCGCGGAGACAGAAATCCTCCTGTGCTTCTCCCCGCCGATGGCCGACCACGTCGTGCGCGACGCCCCGAAGCTGAAATGGATCCAGGCGCTCGGCACCGGCGTCGACAATATCGTCGACCTTCCTTCGCTCGGCAAAGAGGTGCTGGTCACAAACGTTCGGGGCATCCACGGCGCGCCTGTTTCCGAAGCGACGATTGCCTATATGCTGGCGCTGGCGCGCGACCTGCCACAGGCAGTCCGCGCTCAGGAGAAACGAGAGTGGACGCGTTGGCCGGCCCATCTTTTGCACGGCAAAACAGTTGGCATTCTCGGCGTCGGGCTGATTGCGGAGACGCTCGCGCCGATGTGCAAGGCCTTCGGCATGACGGTGATCGGCATCAGTTCGGCGCCGCGTGCAGCCGCAGGTTTCGACCGCATGGTTCACCGCGACGAATTGATAAAGGTTGTGGGCGAACTCGATTACCTCGTAGCGCTCGCTCCGCTGACGGAAGCAACACGCGGCATTATCGGTGGCAAAGTTTTAAATGCGATGAAGTCGACTGCCTATATCGTAAACGTGGCGCGCGGCGGCGTCGTAGATGAACCGGCCTTGATCGAGGCGCTCAATGCGGGCCGCATCGCCGGCGCCGCTCTGGACGTCTTCTCGCAGGAACCGTTGCCGCCGGAAAATCCGATCTGGAAGGCAAGGAACGTACACATCTATTCGCACCTGGGCGGCTATTCAGAAGGCTATGAGGAACGCGCCATGCCGACCATCGCCGGCAATATGGCCTGTTATCTTGCCGGCGAGCCGCAAAAGATGATCAATATTGTGCGTCGGCCGGCGTCCTGGGGAAGATGACGATGATGCAACTGTCGGAGCGGCTGAACAATCCGATCTCGACCGCCGAGCTTGAGCGCCGCTGGCGCGCGGTGCGCGCGGCCATGGAGAAGGAAAAGATCGACGTTCTGCTGATGCAGAACAACAACGATCACATGGGCGGCTATGTTCGCTATTTCACCGATATGCCGGCGACGAACGGTTATCCGAACACCGTCGTTTTTCCCCGTGACGACGAGATGACCGTCGTTTGCCAGGGCCCGTTCAATGGCAGCGAGACGACGGCGCAAGGCGACGTGAAGTGGCGCGGTGTCAAGAAAATCATGACAACGCCGAGCTATGCTTCGGCTCATTACACCAAGGATTACGATCCGGAACTGGCCGCAAAGGCGCTTGCGCCCTATGCGAAGGCGACAATCGGTTTCGTCGGCACGTATCAGATGTCCTATGCGATGCTTGATTACATCAAGCGCGCGTTCCCGCAGGCGCGCTTTGTCGACGCGTCCGAGCTGGTCGATCGCATCAAGGTGATCAAAAGCGCCGAGGAGCTGGAGCTGGTGAAGCGTGCGGCTCTCATGCAGGACGGCGCCATGCGCGCGGCGTTTGCCGCCGTAAAACCCGGGATGCGTGACACCGAGGTCGCCGCCGTCGCCCAGCATTACAGCCAATGCCACGGCAGCGAGAACGGCATTTACCTCTGCGCATCAATGCCGCTCGGCCAGCCGTCGAAATTCGCCAACCGGCATCTTCAAAACCGCGTCATTCAGAAAGGCGATCAGATCGCGCTGCTGGTCGAGGATAACGGCCCGGGCGGCATGTACACCGAACTCGGCCGTTCATGCGTGGTCGGCGCGAAGGTCCCGCAAGCGATGAAAGACGAACTCGAGTTCTGCAAGCAGGCGCGCCGCTTCACGCTCGATCTGCTCAAGCCCGGCACGCCCTGTAAGGACATCTGGGTTCAATTCAACGAATTCATGCGCAAGAACGGCCGGCCCGAGGAAGCGCGGCTCTATTGTCACGGCCAAGGCTACGATCTGGTCGAACGCCCGCTGGTGCGCAACGACGAGCCGATGACGATCGAGAAGGACATGAACATCGTCGTCCATCCAACCTATATCCACAACGGCTATCTGAATTGGCTGTGCGATAACTATCTGATTGGCGGCAACGGCCCCGGCGACCGGCTGCACCAATTTCCGGAAGAGATCGTCGAGATTGATTGATTTTCTTGATACCCGCCGGCGGCAAGCACGATTAGACGTAAAGGGAGACGCTCAATGGCCGACATCAAATTCATTAACCCCGATGCGCTCGGCAAACCGCTCGGTCAGTATTCCAACATCGCGCGCGTCAAGGCGACCGAGTTCATCCATATCGCTGGCCAGGTTTCCGTCGACAAGGCAGGAAACATCATCGGCATCGACGATTTCGATGCGCAATGCGTGCAGACGTTCGCGAATATCGAAACGGCCCTGAAGTCCTGCGGCGCCGGCTGGACAAACGTCGTGCAGTTCACGACCTATCTTGTGCACTCGCAGGACATTCCGAAGTTCATGAAATTCCGCCTGCGCGAGTTTCCCAGGATGTTCGGCGGCGGCGACTATCCGCCGAACACGTTGCTGATGATCGACCGGCTGGTGAAAGAACAACTGCTCATCGAAGTGCAGACTGTCGCGGCGCTGTAGCAATGCTTGATGCTTTGCCGCTTGCGGATGGCGAGCGTGCCAGGCGTGAAACGTCGGGCGTTCCTCCAACGGGCGAAACCGATCCTCAAACAGCCCGCTTTGCTGACATCGGCGCACCAGCCCAAGCGCCCTCGCCCGTATTCTTTGCGGCGCCGGGTACGCCGGTGTCCCCTTTTCCGTTTCCCCACAAGGGGAATGGAGCGCCGGGAGGCGCCTCGGGACGCTGCGCTACGGCGCCCCTTAAACGGACCTTGCGATCGGTCCGTTTGCGCGCCTACGGCGGCCCCGGTTACCCGGGGCGGCCGCTTGCGAGGCGCGCGCGGCCAGTGACGTAGGCCGCTGCGCCTCCCGGCGCTCCACGCGCGGCGCGCATTGTCGGCGCGCCGCTCCCTGCCCTCGCCATCGAGACGCCTCATGATGACGCCCCTCGTCCGAGCAAGGCGCCGCAAGTATACGTCCACTTCCGTCAGCGGGGATAAGTTTCGAACGTTACTCGACGAACGCGCTGCTTTTCTTTTCGCGCGCGTATTTGACCAGCGCGAGGAAGCGATAGAGGCCGTGCACGAACTTGCCGTAGGGCAGGCTCAGGAACAGCCCGAGCACGACGCCGAGATGCAGCGCGAGCAGAATCCCCATCGTGCCGGTGTCGCGCAGGATGAGCAGCAACAGGCCGGTGAGGCTCGTCAGAAACAGCATCAGGATGAATGCCGTATCCATGCCGCGATGCGTGCGATCGGTCAGGATCGGATCGCGCCGCTGCGCGAGGACAAACAATCCCGCAGGGCCAACCAGAAGCCCGACGCCGCCGATAATCCCGAGCACGACCGGCAGGCTGTAAGGCGGATACGGCGCCGGCCACCCGAATACGTAGTGATAAAGCGTGCCGACGCAGGTCGCGGCGAAGCAGAAGAGAAAGCCGTAGAAGGTCAGATGATGATAGAAGCGGCGCGCCGCCGATGGCTTGTCGTTTTCGCTGGTGCAGCCGCCACCGCCGCCATGCAGATAAGTCAGGTGCGCCGTATCGGCTGTCGCTCTCCGGATCGCAGCCAACCCGGCGTGGCTGCCGCCGTTGATGTCGCGCCAGAACGCACGCAGGGTCATTGTTAGCGCAACAACGACGTAAAGCGTCACGGCCATGAACAGCGCAGCCATCGCATTGTGCGGCATCAGCGCGTAGAAGTTTCCGGCGTGGCGATCCCACAGCACCGCGGGGTTCTCGAACGCGACGAATCCGATCACGAAAGCCGCGACGCTCAGCGCCGCCAACAGCGTGATTACCAAGCCGTTGCGCTCGAACGCACCGGATAACGATTTCGGCCACGCATACGCCTTGTAGCTTTCGTTGCGCAGCGCCGCGAGCGCTGAAGGAATGTTCACGTTGAATTCGTGTGGCGGCGAATATTGGCAATCGGTGTAGCACGCGCCGCATTGGTGGCAGAGATTGGCAAGATAGTTGAGGTCGCCGTCGCCGAAGAAGCGGCGCATCTCCATCGCCGGGAAGACTGCACAAAGGCCTTCGCAATAGCGGCAGGCGTTGCAGATCGTCATCAGACGATCGGCTTCGGCAAGTGCCTCAGTTCTGTGCATGCCGTGCCGCCCCCTCGCCGGCGAGACGCCCGAAGACCGAGCCGATGGTCATGCCGATGCCGGCGAGATAACCTTTGCCGAGCACGTTGCCGGCCATGATCTCGCCCGCAGCAAACATGTTGCCGGCAGGCTTGCCGTCTGCGAGCAGCATGCGGCTTTCCTCGTTCACGCGCACGCCGAGATAGGTAAATGTGATCCCCGGCCGCAGTGGATAGCCGTAGAACGGAGGCTTCTCGATCTTTCGCGCCCAGTGCGACTTCGGAATCGCCAGGCCTTCCGTCCGGCAATCATCGAGCTGCGTGTGGTCGAAGGTCCCGGGTTGAACGGCCGCATTGAATTCAGCGACGGTTTTTTCGAGCGCGGCAGGGTCGAGCTCGAACTTGGCGGCAAGCTCAGGAATCGAATTCGCCTCTACCGCGGGAAAAATGGATGGCATGAATTGCCGGATCGATTGACTGTCGATGATCGAATAGGCGATTTGCCCAGGCTGCTGCGCAATGAGGCGTCCCCAAATGGCGTAACGCTTCGGCCAGGTGTCCTCACCCTCATCGTAGAAGCGCTTGCCTTCGCGGTTGACCACGATGCCGAAGATCACGCTGTCGAGCCGCGTCGCGATGCCGCCGTCGAATTTCGGCGCGCGCGCATCGATCGCAACCGCATGGCATTGCGTTGGATCACCGACAGGTGCCACACCACTGTCGAGCAGCATGCGCAGCACGTCACCGCGATTGTACGGCGTGCCGCGGATCAGGAAATTGTCCGCCGCTTCGCCCCAATATTGCTTGAGCCATTCAACGTTCGCCTCGAATCCGCCGGCCGCCGCCACCAACGCACGCCCGCGGATTGAAATCGCCCGGCCGCGATGCCTTACTGCGGCTGACATGAAGTAACCGTTGTCGGTCGTCAACGCCGTCACCGGCGAATCGTAAAGCGTGGTGACGCCGAGGGCCTCGGCCTGCCGGTAAAGCATGTTGAGCATTCCGCGCCCGCCGCCGAGAAAGAAGGCATTGGTCTTGCCCAGACTCAACGTCCCGCCAAGCGGCGGCTGGAACTTGACGCCCTGCTCGCTCATCCAGCCGATCAGTTCGTTGGAGCGCGCAACCGTAAGCTTCGCCAGCCTCTCGTCCGTCTGACCGCCGGTGACGCGATAAAGATCGTCGAGAAACTCCTGCTCCGGATAAGGTCCGGTCATGGTCGGCGCGGTGCCGTCATGCGCGCAGCGCAGATTGCGTGTGTGCCTGGTGTTGCCGCCGCGATAAAATTCGGGCGCGCCTTCAATGACGATCACGCGGCGTCCGGCGCGCGCCGCCGTAACAGCCGCGCAAAGCGCGGCATTGCCGCCGCCGATCACCACCACGTCGAAAGGCTGTGAAAAATCCACGAGTCAAGCTGCCTTGTTCGCTCGCAATGCGCCGACCACGGCCGTTCTGCTCGCATGTTCGCTTGGCGACCGTCAATCCACACCTGATACTGCGCTGCACGATTTGACGCATTCTGTCGCGCAGCCTATGGTCTTGTTGAGATTTTCCGGATCGAAAGCCAGAACATGACCTTGAACGGCACGAGCGAGCCGGACTTGCCGGAACGAATCGGTGATAAGGTTGCGGTCGCGATCTTGACGATCCTGGCGATCTTCCTCGCCGCCGGCTACCTCTTCCCGTTCGTCTAGGCACTCACCCTATTCCGAAACAGCGTTGTAAAATGCGCGCACGTCTGTCGTGAAGGCGGCGCGCGAGGCTGGATCGAGATAGAGCATGTGGCCGCCTCGATAGAGCTTGAGCGAAACACGCCCCGGCGCACCGATCGGCGGTAGATGATCGAGCACGTAGCGTGAACCCGAATACGGCGTGACCATATCGCTGTAGCCGTGCGCGACCAAAAGCTTGAAGGACGGATTAAGCGCGAGCAGCTCACGCAGGTCGTCGCTGGCGCTCACCGAGGCGCGTCCGCCGTGCCAATCCCACTTGCGGGTGACGTCGGTCGCAAGCAACTTGTACGTCATCTCGGTCTTGAAGCCGAGCGTGTTGCGCGCATAGTCGGCAAATGCACTGCCATAGGCACGCGTAACGCCATCCAGGATCGGGTCATCGCCGGAGCGCGACGGCGACTCGGGGAAGGCGTCGGGTGCGGCAAACGTTGCGTCATAGGGGCTGACGATCTGATCATGCTCGCCACGAAAGTGTTTTACGTAAAGATCGTGAATGAAGCCGCGCGATTTGGTGACGAGGTTGACCGGCAATCCGGCCATTTGCGCGACCTTATCGTAGAAGGTTTTGGCCGCCTCGCCTTGCGGCGCAGGGCCGGCCAGCATTGTTAGATATTCGGTCATCGCAAAACGCTCGGCTGCAGCTTGCGCAGCCGGCGTGAAGGCATGCTTGCGCTCGAGCTCGGCGGCGGCGAGCGAGGGAAGCTGCAAGGCGGCGCCGAGCGCGAGCGTCTTGTTGCCGAATTGGAACGAGCCCTCGAGCAGCGGCGACAACATGACGATGCCGCCAATGACAATGCCCTGATCCTCCCTGGCCGCGCGCGCGACTTTCGCCGCACGCAGGCCGCCATAACTTTCACCCAGAATGTATTTTGGCGATGCGGTCCGGCCGGTGTGCGACAGATAAAGCGCAATCACCTTGGCCAAGACCTCCGCATCCGAGCGTACGCTCAGAAAATCGCCGAGATCGCTTTGCTTGGCGGCACGGCTCCAGCCGGTTCCGACCGGATCGATGAGCACGAGATCGGTGAAGTCGAGCCAGGTATCGGGGTTGTCGCGCAGTTGCGCGTTGGCAGCGTTGCGCGCGCCGGGCCCGAAGTCGAGCAGCTTCGGCCCGACGAGGCCGAGGTGCAGGTAGGCGGACGCCGCACCCGGGCCGCCGTTGAAAACGAAAGTAATGGGCCGGCTCGCCGCCGGTGCGCCCTTGAGCACATAGGCGGTATAAAAAATCGCCGCCGAGCGCTCGCCGCTTTGCTTGTAGAGGTTGAGCGTGCCGGCGGTCGCGACGTAGGCAAGCTTGCGGCCGTGAACGTCAATCGTGTGCTCGGTGACCGAGTCCTTCGGCAGGAGGCTGAGCACGCCGCCGCCACTTTCGGTTTTCTGCTCCACAGCATGACTGCCGCCGGAGCGTTGTTGTGCGAATGCCGGCGTTGAGATTGCGAGTGCGGCCGATAGAGCGACGAGGGATAGGATACGCATGGCCATGCTGGACTCCGCTTCGCCGGCCGTTTCCAGCCGCGGGTGGACGCAATTCGGATCGTCTATTTAGAGCGGCAATGCGGCCTTTTGTGGCGCAAGCCCGCGCGCCGCTTACGGGCGTGGCGCCGCATGGCGGCACCGCGTTGCGGCCGTATTTCCTTTTGCGGACGCACCCCTTAGTGTCGGCTGGATACATCACCCCCCTCTCCGTCGCGTTGAAAGCACCTGCGCCGGGACATGAAAGCCGCGCCCTTCGAATATTCCCGCCCCGCCAATATCGACGAAGCCTGCGCACTGCTGGCTGCGGACGACGGCGCGCGCGTGATCGCGGGCGGGCAGACCCTGGTGCCGATGATGGCGATGCGGCTTGCCCGCCCGAGCCGGCTCGTCGACATCGGCCGCATCGGAGCACTTTCCTACATCCGGGACGACGGGGACGGCATCGCCATCGGCGCAACCACCCGGCAACAATCGGTGGAGCGCAGCGGGCTAATCGCGGAGCGCCTGCCGCTGCTTGCGAAAATGATGCCATGGATCGGCCACACGGCGACACGTGCGCGCGGCACGGTCGGCGGCTCTCTCGCCAATGCCGATCCCGCAGCTGAGCTCGAGCTTGCCGCTATCACACTCGACGCGACATTGACCTATCGGCTTGCCGGCAAGTCGGTCGATACGCCCGCTTCCGAATTCTTTCTCGGCGCGATGACCACGGCATTACCCGCAGGCGCGTGCCTTGCGGCGGTGCGCTTTCCGGCTTGGCCCGAACACCGTATCGGCACCGGCTTCCACGAAGTGAGCGCGCGGCGCAGCGATTTCGCCTTCGCGTCGGCAGCCGCGCAAGTCGCGGTTGACGAGGACGGGACTTGCAGACGTATCGCCGTCGGCGTCGGCGCCGTGACGGAATCGCCATTGCGCCTCTTGGAGGTCGAACGACAATTGACCGGAACGCGGCTTGAAGACTCGAAAGTACGCGATGTCGTACGCGGCGCGCTCGCCGACATCGAAACTATGTCAGATCTGCATGCGACCGCCGACTATCGCCGCCGCGTTGCGGCAAAGTTGGCCATGCGCGCGATCCTCGATGCCGGCGCCGAATGCAAGGCAAAGTCCCATGCGCACTGAGCTCACCGTCAACGGCGCAACGCACGTCGTCGAGGTCGAACCGCGCACCACGCTGCTCGACTGTTTGCGTGACAACCTCCGGCTCACAGGCGCGCATGCGGGCTGCGAGCACGGGGTATGCGGAGCGTGCACCGTGCTGTTTGACGGCGTCGCCGTCCGCTCATGCCTGATATTTGCCGTGCAGGCTGACGGGGTGCCAATCACCACCATCGAAGGCATCGCACCGGGGCCGGGCGAGCTGTCGCTGATCCAGGACGCTTTCTGCGAGACACATGGAATGCAGTGCGGCTATTGCACGCCGGCGATGATCCTGACCGCGCATGCTCTGCTGGCGAACAATCCGTCGCCCACACGGGAGGAGATCGTCAACGCGATCTCCGGCAACATCTGCCGCTGCACCGGCTATGCTCAGATCGTGGAAGCGATCGCGCTCGCTGCCGAGCGCATGCGCGGCGCCAACCGCCCGGCGGAGGCGACATGAGCGTGCCGTCGCACTTCCGTTTCGTCTCGACCGACCGGCGCGTGCGCGAGGATCGCCGCTTTGTCGCCGGCAAGGGGCGCTTCGTCGCCGACGTCGAGGTCGCGAACACCAAGCATGTGGCATTGGTGACATGTCCGTATGCCGCGGCGCGCATCAGGAGCATCGACAAGAAAGCGGCGCTGGCGATGCCCGGCGTGCATTACGTGCTCGACGGGCGCGAGCTCGCCGAGGCAACCAACCCGCTTGCTACCGGGCTTGATACGCCAAACGTGCCGCGCAGGCCGCTGGCGGTCGATGTTGCGCGCTATTCCGGCGAATGGGTTGTGGCGGTCGTTGCCGACACGCGAGCGCTCGCCGAGGACGCCGCCGAAGCTGTCGAAATCGAGTACGAACCGCTGCCGTTCGTGCTCGACGCCGAGAAGGCGCTCGGAAAGGATGCGCCGCTCGTGCACGAGGCGCACGGCACGAACGTGCTGCTCGACCGGACATTCACCTGGGGCGAAGTCGAAAAGGATTTTGCCGAGAGTCCGCGCAAATTGTCGCTGCGCGTCAAGTGGGCGCGCTCGTCCACCGTGCCGGTCGAAACTTTCGGTGTGCTTTCGAGCTGGGATCCGTGGCGCGAGATTCTCGACGTGTGGGCGTCGATCCAAATGCCGCGTTACACCGAGCAGATCGCCGGCGCCTTGAAAATTCCGATGTCATCCGTGCGCCTGCATCACGATGTCGATGTGGGCGGCAGCTACGGCATCAAGCGCGGCATCAAGCATGCGGTATTAACCGGCTACCTCACACGGCGCCTCGGGCTTCCGGTGCGATTGATCGAGGATCGACTCGAAAACATGCGCGGCGGGGACGCCCACGGACCGGAGCGCCTGTTTGACGTTGAGGTCGCGTTCGACGACAACGGCGTCGTGCGCTCGATGAAGATGCGCGCGCTGGAAAACGTGGGCGCGTATGCCGGACGCTCCCCGTTTCAGCTTGGCAAGCCGATCGGGTCCATCGTCGGGCCTTACAAAATCAAGAGCGTGCAGTACCGCGCGATGGCGGTCGTCACCAACAAGACCACGCAGGAAGCGGTACGCGGCTTCGGTCAGGGGCCGACCAACCTCGCGCTCGAGCGCATGATGGACGAGGTCGCCAATGCACTTCATCTCGATCCACTGGAGGTGCGCCGCCGCAACCTGATCCGGCATGACGAATTTCCGTATCGAATTCCGAGCGGCACCGAATATGACAGCGGCAATTACGAGACGGTTATCGCCAAAGTCATCGCCGGCGGCAGATATGACGAGCTCAAGCAGGAGCGCGACCGGCTGCGGCGTGAAGGCATGCTCGCCGGCATCGGCATCGCCGCCTGTCTCGAGCCGAGCGGCGGCAACGCCACGTTCGAGGCGTTGATCAATCCGAAAGTGACGACCTCGACCTTCATGGACTCCTGTCGCATCAATGTGGACGGGAGCGGGGCGATCACTGCGACCATGCACACGACGTCGTCGGGCCAAGGGCATGAGACACTGGTTGCGACTGTCATCGGCGAAGTGTTGCAAATCGATCCCGACACCATTCGCGTGACGCGCCCGGACTCGCTCGCTTCATTGCCAAGCGGGACACCCGTCGGCAGCCGCATGGCGATCATGCTCGGCGGCGCTGCCTTCCATGCAGCGAACAAGTTGAAAGACAAGCTCATCCGGATCGCGGCACACGATCTCGGCATTCCGCTCGAGCGCGCGGTTTACGAACAAGGCACTGTGTCCGACCGCGATGCGCGGGCAAAACGGCGCACGATCAAAGAAATCGCGACCATCGCCGACCGCAACTATCACCGCATGCCGGAGAACATGGAACCCGGCCTTTCGGTCAGCCACGTGATGCAGGTGCCGACCGGCGGCAAGCTGCCAACGCCCGACGGTCGCGTGCAAATGTATCCGTGCTTTTCGTTCGAGTTTCATCTGCTGCTGCTCAAGATCGATCCCGATCTCGGGGTGCCGGAAATTGTGCGCTACCGGCTCGGGCACGATTGCGGCACGCAGATCAACCCAAAGATCGTGCGCGGCATGACCATGGGCGGGGTCGCGCACGGCATCGGCGCCGCGCTCTACGAGGAGTTCGCCTATAACGATGACGGGCAGCTCATCGCGCAAACCTTCATGGATTACGTGCTGCCCTCATCGCACGAAGTGCCTGCCGTCGAGATCGTCGATCACGAGACGCCGTCACCGCACACTGTCCTTGGACAAAAAGGCTCGGGCGAATCCGGCTACCTCGGCGCACCGGCGGCAATCGCCAATGCCGTCAACGACGCGCTGCGCCCGCTCGGCATTTCGCTCAATACACTGCCGCTGAAGGCATCGAAGCTGGGCGACCTGATCGCTGCAGCGTGAGCTGACGGTGAAATCACTTTCATGTCACTCCGGGACGCGAGCGAAAGCGAGGAGCTCGGAGACAACTGTTAGAAGGACTAGACGATGATTGTCGATTCCCACGCACACCTGGTTCCTGCCGAATTACTTGCTGCGATCCGAAAGGAAGGGGCGCGATTTCCGTCCGTTCGGCAGATCGAGAGTGACGGCAGTCTCGCGCTCGCATTCGCCGGCGGCAAACCGACGCGGCCGATCTCGAAAGGACTGTCCGATATTGCGGCGCGGCTCGCCTGGATGAAAACACAGGGCATCGACAAGCAAGTCGTCGGCGGCTGGGTCGATATGTTCGGTTACGAGTTGCCGGGCGAGGAAGGCGAAGCGTGGAGCCGCCTCGCCAATGACGTGTTGCTGGCCGCTGCAAAGTCGACGCCGCAATTCGTGCCACTTGCGACCGTACCCTTGCAGGACGGCACGCGCGCGGCGGCTGTGCTGAAGGACGCCGTTAAGTCCGGCATGCCGGGTGCGATGATCGGCACACTGCCGCGCGGCGCCGGCAGCACGCTCGACCATGCCGATCTCGATCCATTCTGGGCCGCTGCCGATGAGACAGGCGCCGTGATCCACATTCATCCGAGTTTTGACGCCGGCGATGTCCGTGTGAATGACTTCGGGCTCGCCAATGGTCTCGGCCGCATTACCGACGCGGTGATCGCGGTGGCACGGCTCATCAGCAGCGGACACGTGACAAAATACGCCAATGCGAAATTCTTCGTGCCGATGGGCGCGGCCGCCCTGCCCTTCGTCATCGGACGCCTCAAGCGCAACGCGGCCATCACCAAGGGTGTGGCCGACCCTGCCGACGGGCTGGCGCGGCTTTACACGGACACGATCGTGCACGACGCGCGTGTGCTGAAATTTGTGATCGATATGATCGGCGCCGACCGCATCATGATGGGTTCGGATATGCCCTTTCCGATCGGCGATACCGAGCCGATGCGCATCGTCGCGGACGCGGGTGTCAAGCCAGACCAGGCCGCTGCAATCAACGGCACATTGGCTGCGGCGCTGTTTGGGATAAAGTAGGTGCAAATGGCTTCGCCGAAACAAGAAGCCAAATGTGGAGGACGACCATGAGGCGGAATTCATTTATTCAGCGGCTGGTTGCATTTTTCGCGGCCGCTCTCCTCTGCGTTGCCATGGCAGCACCAGCCACCGCGCAAACGCCCGAAAAGCTCTCCATTGTCATCTTCAGCTTCCCGTCCCTCGGCGCTTTTATGCCGCCCGTGATCAAGGCCAAGAAGCTCGACATCGCCAACGGCCTCGACATCAATTTCGTTGAGCGCACCCCGACGGCCTACGCCAACGAGTTCAATTCCGGCGAGTTCAAGGTCGGCGGCAGCGGCGCGCTGCTGACGATCGGCCTTGCCGACGTGCGCGGGGTGAAGGCGACCTATCTTTTCAACCTGTTCGATTTCTGGGGCGCCGTGGTCACGTCGCGGCCGAACGTGAAATCGCTGAAGGACCTTGAGGGCAAGGAACTGGCCGCCGCCCGCGCCACCACGAACTATGTGATGTTCGAGTTTTTCGCCAAAAGGCAAGGCGTCGATCTATCCAAGCTCAAGGTCGTGAATACCGCAACGCCCGGCCTCGTCGGCTACGCGGTTGCCGACAGGGCAGACGCGGTACAGCTATGGGAGCCGGCCTATACGTTGCTCAAGGCGCAAAAGCCCTCGGTACGCATGCTCGACATGGGAATCGAAAAAGTCTGGAACGCGTTTGCCGGCGGCCAGATTCCTTATCTCGGCGTCGGCGCGCACAGCGACTGGGCCGACGCGCATCCGGACACAGTGAAGAAGCTATATGCGACTTACAAAGCAGCGGGCGATTACATTGCCAAGCATCCTGAGGAATCCGCCGCGCTGATCGCGCCGAAATCGACCGAAAGCGTCCGCGCCGCCGTCGTATCGCTGATTAAGGCTAATGACAGGCTCGGCATGGGGGTCGTACCCGCGAGCAAGGTCGCCAAGCAGGTCGAGGCGGTGTTCAAGGCCGGCGTCGATGTCGGATATCTGAAATCGATGCCTTCGAAGAACGCGATCTACACCAAACCGATCGAGTGATGACCCCGCGGTCGATCCGCTTTTTGCAGGCTGCCGCGGGATTGCTGATTCTGGCGGCGGCGTGGGAAATTGCGTCGTTTTTCGCGCCGCATTTCATTTTCCCGCCCGTTCCCCAGATCATCGCGCGCACCGTTGAAATCCTCGTCACCGGTTCGCTGCTTGTCGACGTCATAACCACCGCCGCGCGCATCTTCGCTGGCCTGATCGGTGCCTTCGTGTTCGGCTGCATCCTGGCACTGGCGATCGGCCGCTCACGGACGATCGAAAACCTGATCACGCCGGTTCTGACATTCTTTCAGGGAATTCCCGCGCTCTCCTGGGTGGTATTCGCCATTATCTGGTTTCATGGCACGGAGTTCCGCATCTTCTTCATCATGGTGATGACGACCCTGCCCGCCTTCACCTTCCAGATACTGGATGCATTCCGCTCAATGTCGAAAGACTTGCTGGAAATGACTCTGTCGTTCAGGCCGAGCCGCGCGATCCTCTTTCGCTTCCTGATTGTTCCGACCATCGTGCCGGGAATCCTCACGGCCTTCAAAGTGAACCTCGGCAATGCGGCACGCGTGGTCGTCGTGGCCGAGCTCGTCGGCGCGACCGGCGGCGTCGGTTACGAATTATTGCGTCAGCAGCAGCTGTTCGACATGGCCGGCGCGATGGCCTGGACGCTGCAACTCGTCCTGTTCGTGCTGATCTTCCAGCAAATCATCACGCTCATTGAAACGCGCGTGTTGCGCTATCGCGCTGTTGCGGAGCGCGCGATCTGACATGACGGCGGCCCCGGTCATCCGCTTCAAGGACGTGAGCAAGGTGTTCACGCGCCCGGACGGACGCGGCAATTTCACCGCTGTCGACAAGCTGTCGTTCGACATCGGCAAGGGCGAGATCGTCGCGGTGCTCGGCAAAACTGGCTGCGGCAAGTCGACAATGTTCAACATCGTCGCGGGCCTGATCGAGCCGACATCCGGCGAAGTCGCCGTCGTCGGACACGATCCGTTCCACGAGTTCGCGCATTTCCGCGGCAAGATTGGCATCGTGTTCCAGAACGACCGCCTGATGCCGTGGCGCACGGCGCTCGACAACGTGCTGCTGGGCCTGCAAATCCTCGACACCGAGCCCGGGAAAGCCAAAGAGATCGCGATGCGATGGCTGGCGCGGCTCGGCCTTTCCGGACACGAGAACGACTATCCGCACGCGCTTTCCGGCGGCATGCGGCAGCGCGTATCAATTGCGCGCGCCTTCGCGGTCGATCCGGAAATCCTGTTGTGCGACGAGCCGTTCTCCTCCCTCGACGAGATGACAGCGCGCGACTTGCGCGCCGAATTCGTGCGGCTGGTGCGCCAGAACGGAAAGACTGCGGTCTTTATCACGCACCAGATCAATGAGGCGATGGAGATCGGCGACCGCGTGCTGGTGTTCCACCGGCCTGCCCGAATTGCTTACGAAGCGCGGATCACAACCAATGCCGACGATACACACCGGCAACAAATTCGCGAGGAGATTTTGCGTGTTCTTTCCCTTGAAGGTGCGTCGGCATGAGCAACGGTGAAGCGCTTGACAATCCGTTCTGGACCTTCTCGCTTGCGGTTTACGGCGCGCCTGGCGTCGCGGCGGAATGTCTTGCATTGCAAGACCGCCATGAGCTCGACGTCAATCTTTTGCTGTTGGCCGCCTATGCGGGCGCAGTCAACGGCATCGGCATTAACGTCGATGACGTCTCCGCTGCATTCGAAACAATTGCGCAATGGCATAACGACGTGGTGCGGTCGCTGCGCGAAGCGCGCCGCGCGCTCAAGCCCATGAGCGAGAACCCGGATGATCCGTTGCGGCCTGCTGCGTCCGCATTACGCACGCAGGCGCAGAAAGCCGAGATCGACGCGGAGCGGATTGAGCAGGCAATGCTATGGGCATGGATGCAGCGGCACCTCGCGGAAAGGCCGCCCGGTGACCGCGAGCACGCGCTCGTTGCCAATCTTGCTGCCGTGCTCGCCTTCTATCGCGCGGACGCAAATGCGGAGCAGGCAACGCCCAAACTGCGCGAAGCGGCGTTGCGTTACAGGCCCTGAATTTGCCCGCTCATACCGCGAAAGCAAAAATCCAGCATTTCGCGCCAAAGCGCCGTTTTCACGGACGAGCGGACCACGTAAGAACCCGCCGATCACTTACACCTTCTCGTTTTCGTCTCTGTCCGGGCGGAATTTGGTTTCCGGCTTGATGCCCTTGCGGCGCTGCTTCTCGCTGATCTTGCCGTTCTCGAGATAGCGCCCTTCTGCCGCGCGCTTCGCCGCCTCGTCCCATTGCGGCAGCCAGTCGCCGAGCGAATAACCGAACCAGGGTGATTGCGGCCGCAGCGGTCCAAGGTCCAGCTCCTGCCAGATCGCTTTCGCACGCTCCATGTACTCCTTTTTCGGTAGCGCAAGCGGCGGCAGATCACCTTTCATCGTCGCATCCATGAGCAACGTCGAATCCTCTTCGTTATCGTGCTCGCGCTTGGGTCCGTGCCCTTGGCCGCGATGCGGCACGACTTGCACGTCCTCGACCGGATTCATGCGGTAAGCCATCGCCCAGAGCAACGCGTCGGCATTGTCGACATCGATGTCTTCATTGACCGCGATGCAAATTTTTCCACAATCGCCCTTGAAGAACGCTGCACCATGGAGTGCGCGCCAGACTTCCGTGCGCGAAGTCCCTTTCTCCAGCGTCACGACGGTCACGCGCAAAAGGCCTGTGAGCGGCTCGTGCAACGCGACTTTTTTGACACCGCGAATGCCGAGCGTGTTGCGCAAATGCGACGTGAAGAGGGGCTCGTAGGCGACGCGCTTGATGACGCTCGATTCCGATGGCGCCACTTGGCTGATGTAGGACGGGATAATCGGGTTGCGCCGATGCGTGATTGCGGTCACGCGCATCGGCATGTTGAACTCTTCGAGCGCCACATGGCCGTGCGACTCGCCGAACGGCGCTTCAGGCTCGAGATATTCGGTATCGATAAGACCCTCGATGACGAGCTCCGACTCCGCCGGGATTGTCAGGTCGACCGTACGGGCGCGCGCCACATTGATCGGACCGCCTGCAAGGCCGCCCGCGACCGTCAATTCGTCGACGCCGATCGGCAACTTCTGCGGACCCATGAAGGCGACATAAGGCGGGCACCCGAGCACGATGGCGCACGGCATCGGCTCGCCGCGCTTCTGATATTTAAGGTAGTGCTGATAGCCGCCGGCGCCGCCCACGCGCGTGGCCATCCGCACCACCAGGCGGTCAGGCGCCTTCAGCGCGGCACGGTAGGTGCCCATGTTCTGCACGCCGGTTTCCGGGTCGCGCGTGATGACATTGGTCGCCGTGAGCGTTGGCGCGCTGTCGAAACCAGGCGTCGAGATCGGAATCGGCAGCTTGTCGAGGCCGTTGCCTTCCTGCTTCAACGCATCGCCTTCGATGACCACCTCTTGGCAAACGGCCTCATTCACCAGCCGAGGCTCGACGGGATTGGCGATCGCATGATCCCACTTCGCCTGGATCTGATCGAGCGGCGCGCCCATGCCGATGCTGTAGATGGCCGGATTGGCAGCAACTGCGCCAACAACAACGGGAATATCGTATTTGCGGCCGCGGCCGTCGGTGATGTTTGTGAAGAGAAAAGCCTTGCGGTCCGCCTCTTCCACGCCGCCCACGAATTGCCAGCGCACCAGCGGATGCATCTCCGCATCCTTGTCGATTTTGCGATCGATCCGAAGCAGCAGGCCGCGCTTTTCCAGTTCGGCGAGGTGCTCGTGCAGATCGGGATAACTTCTCGGTACGGCGCTCATTGCAAATTCCTATTCTTCCGCCTCGCTGGATGGTGGATGGCGCCATCGTTTTACCAAGCCACTATCGATGTCGAACAGGTCGAGGCAACGGCCGACCGTTTGATTGACAATGTCGTCGATCGTTTTTGGCCGGTGATAGAATGCCGGCACCGGCGGCATGACGATTGCGCCGTTCTCGGTGGCGGCCTGCATGCTCTTCAGATGTCCGGCGTGCAGCGGCGTCTCGCGCACCATCAGCACCAGCCGCCGCCGCTCCTTCAGGATCACGTCGGCCGCGCGGCTCAGAAGGTTGTCAGTCGTGCCGTAGGCAATCTCCGAAAGCGTGCGGATCGAGCACGGTGCAATCACCATGCCGCGTGTCTTGAAAGATCCGCTCGATATCGACGCACCGACGTCGCCGTTTGGATAGGCGACGCTCGCCAGCGCGCGCACATCACTGGCACTGAGCCCCAGTTCTTCCTTTAGTGTCAGAGTCGCCGACTTGGAGACGATGAGATGAGTTGGAATGTCGAGGTCGCGCAGGGCCTCGAGCAGGCGCACTCCGTAGATTGCGCCAGATGCGCCACTAATCCCTACGATGATCGGTAGCGCCATGCCCCTCTCCTACTCCTGTGCGGTCTCAATCCCTACCACCGCAGCGCTCTGGCCGCGAGCGCTCCCGCCCCGCGAACGACGCGATTGGTTATCAGGGATTAGCGATGAGGCGTAGCGAAATCACGCGCGCGCAACGGCGCTCCCGGCCTGCGTGTCACCGCGATCCGCAAAGACCTGTCCGAGCATGACCAGAACGGGGCCATGCGGATCCGCATGAGCCAGCCTGTCTGGCAATTCGGCGAGTGGTGCCATGACCACCTTTTGATCCGGCCGGGTCGCACATGCGACCGCAACCGCCGGCGTCCGTGGATCCAGACCCTCGCTGGTTGCTTTTTTAGCCAGCGCCTCGAGAGTGCGCACCGGCATGTAAATCGCTGTGGTCGTCGCCGGATCGGCGAGGCTTTTCCAGTCAATGTCGGCCGGGAGTGCGCCACTTCTGGCATGGCCCGTAATGTATTGCACGCGGCGCGCATGATGACGGTCGGTCAGAGAGACGCCAAGCCGGGCCGCCGCGCCTTGCGCCGCTGTGATGCCGGGAACGATGTCGACGGCAATGCCCGCTGCGCGGCAAGCCGTAATCTCCTCGGCGGCGCGCGCGAAGATCATCGGATCGCCGCCCTTCAGGCGCACCACACGTTTGCCGGATTTGGCAAGATTGACCATCAGCGCGTTGATATCGTCTTGCCTGCAGGATGGGCCGTAACCGGTCTTGCCGACCAGCATCTTCTTGGCCTCGCGGCGGGCGAAATCGAGCACGCCTCGCGACACCAGGTCGTCGAACAGGATCACGTCGGCGGACTGAAGCGCCCGCACCGCACGCAACGTCAACAGTTCAGGATCGCCTGGACCGGCACCGACGAGCATTACCGAACCCTGTTCAACCGCGGCGCCCAGCCCGCGGACTTCGGCAAGGAAATGCAGAAAATCGTTGTCAGTCGGCGCACGGTCCGGATTGGCAACCGCTTGCGCGGTGAACACGTGCCAGAACTTGCGCCGCGCGGCGAACGAAAGGTCGGTTGACTTCAACATCGTACGCCAGCGCGCGGCGGCTTTCGCCCATAGCGCAAAGCCTTGCGGCAACAGCGCTTCGAGTTTCGCGCGAATCGCCTGCGCGAATACGGGTGCCGCGCCGTCGGTCGAGATGCCGATCACCAGCGGCGAGCGGTTGACGATGGAGCCGAAAGAGAAATCGCAGAAGGCCGGTTTATCGACCACGTTGACCGGAACGCCCGCCTGTCGGGCAGCTTTGGCGAATTCGGCAGCCTGTGCATCATTGTCAAACGCACCGATTGCAATTGCCGCACCGCTCAGATCGGCGACGTTCCACGCGCGCCGGCGAATGACGATCTCGCCGCGTGGCGGATCAGACGCGACCAGCAGCATTTCGTCGGACGGTCCGCCAGTCAAAACATCTACGTGCGCGCCGGCGGCGGAAAGCAACTCCGCCTTCCACGCGGCCGCGGCATTGCCGCCGGCAATCACGGCACGCTTGCCGTCGAGCGCAAAGAAGACGGGCAAACGCGCTAACGTTTCCATTCGCGCAGACCGTGCTTCTGACGGACGACGTTCCGTCCTCATGCCGTCCTCTTCGCGCCGGCGTCCTTGTGAAAATCGAGGCCATTCATCGTTTTCGCGACGAACCCCGCGCGGATCGTGAAATCGCCGAAACGCTCTCCTTTTTTGCGTTCCTTGGCGTAGGCCGCAAATACCGGATCAAGCGCCGCGACGATGCCCTCATCATCCAAATCCTCGCGGAACAACTTACCCATCCGCGAGCCATCAAATGCGGCGCCAAGATAAAGATTGTAACGGCCGGGCCCTTTGCCGACCAAGCCGATCTCGGCGATATAAGGCCGCGCACACCCGTTCGGACAGCCGGTCATCCGTAGCGTAATCTCCTCGTCGGCAAGACCATGCGCGGCAAGTCGCGCCTCGAGCTTGGTGATGAGGCTCGGCAGATAGCGTTCGCTCTCCGCCAGCGCCAATCCGCAAGTCGGCAATGCAACGCAGGCCATCGAATTGCGGCGCAGCGCGGTGGCATTTTCCGCCATGCGGTGCTCGGTGACGATCGTTTCGATCGTCTTCCTGTTCTCCGGTGCGATGTTTGCGATGATGAGATTCTGATTCGGCGTCACCCGGATTTCGCCGTCATGCACTTCAGCGATCCGCCGCATGCCGGTCAGCAAGCGCCGCCCGTCGGCGAAATCGCGCAGCCTTCCGTTCTCCACGAAGAGCGTCAGGTGATGTTTGCCGTTCTCGCCTTCGGTCCACCCGTAGCGGTCGCCGTTCGACGTGAACAGATAAGGCCGCGCCTTTTCCAGAGGTTTGCCTGCTCGCTTGGCGATCTCGGCACGAAAGGCGTCTGCGCCATGGTCGTCGAGCGTATATTTCAGCCGCGCGTGCTTGCGGTTGGAACGATCACCCCAGTCGCGCTGGATCGTGCACACGGCCTCGGCGACGGCGAACAAATCTTCCGCCCGGCAGAAGCCGAGCACGTCGCCGGTGCGCGGATAGGTCTCGGGCTCGCCGTGGGTCATGCCCATCCCACCGCCGACGCAAACGTTCCAGCCTTCGATCGTGTTCTTCTTTCCAACGATGGCGATGAAGCCTAAGTCCTGCGCGAACACGTCGATGTCATTCGACGGCGGTACAGCAAAGCCGATCTTGAATTTACGCGGCATATACGTCTTGCCGTAAATCGTCTCGACATCGTCACGCTCACCTTCTCCCGCGACCTTCTCGCCATCGAGGAAAATTTCGTAATAGGCGTGCGTCTTGGGTTTGAAATGCAGCGACGTGCGACGAGCGATGTCGTAGACCTCGGCGTGGATCTTGGACTGATGCGGATTCGAGACCGCCATCACGCCACGGGTGTCGTCACCGCACGCGGCGATCGTATCGAGCGCAACCTGGTTGATCCTTTTCAGGACCGTCTTGACGTTGAACTTCAGCACGCCATGCATCTGGAATGTCTGGCGCGTGGTGAGCCGCAGCGTCTCGCCGGCGTAGGTGCGCGCGACCTCATCGAGCGCGAGCCACTGCTGCGGGGTAATCACCCCACCCGGCAGGCGGATGCGGATCATGAAACCAAAGGCCTTTTCGAGCTTCTTCTTCGTGCGCTCAGGCCGCAGATCGCGATTGTCCTGCAGGTACATGCCGTGGAATTTCAGAAGCTGCGCACTGTCCTCGCTCACACCGCCTGTGAGCGGATCGGCCATGTCTTCCGCAAGGTTGCCGCGCAAATAGCGACTGCGCGCCTTGAGGTGCTCCATCGAAGAGAGCTCTTTGTTGGGCACTGTCAGTTCTCCAGTACTTGGTCTGCCGTCGTCTGCGAAAGCGGACGATCCAGTAACCTCTTTCGTCGCGATCAGATGCGACGGCGGTCACCGAATGCCCCGCCTCGCGGGGCATGACGACGGAGCTGTCAATACGTATCCGTCAGATAGCGCTTGTCGCGCTCAAGCGAAGTGACGGCCTGTTCCGCCGCTTCGGGCGCGATGCTCTTTACATCGGCATATGCGCGCACCAGCGTCGCGCGCACGTCCTTGGCCATCGATTTTGCATCGCCACAGACATAAAAGGTGGCGCCGCCGTCAAGCCATTCGATCAGCTCGCGCCGCGCATCCCACATCTTATGCTGCACGTAAATCTTTTCCGGCGTGTCGCGTGAAAACGCGACATCCATCCGCGTAAGCGCTCCGTCCTTCAGAGCCTCGTGCCAGTCGAGCTGGTAAAGGAAATCGTGCGTGAAATGCCGGTCACCAAAGAACAGCCAGCTTCTGCCGGTAGCGCCGGTCGCGCGGCGCTCCTGCACGAACGCCCGGAATGGAGCGACGCCGGTGCCCGGGCCAATCATGATGATGTCACGGTCGGGTGCCGGCAGTGCAAAATGCCGGTTTGGCCTGAGCTTGACGCGCACGCGCCCGCCTTTTTTCACGCGCTCGGCAACGAAATTGGAGGCAACGCCTTTGCGTGCGCGGCCATGAGTCTCGTAGCGTACTGCCGAGATCAGCAGGTGCGCTTCGTCGCCGACCTCGCGGCGCGATGACGCAATCGAATAGGCGCGGGGCGCAAGCGGTCGTGTGATCGCGCGCAGATGCTCGGCGGTCAGCGCAATCGGAAATGTTGCGATCAGATCGATAAGCTGGCGGCCTACGATCCATTCCTTCGCCTGATTGTCCGCAATTAGCTGCTTGACGTATCGATGCCCGGTTTGCGCAGCGTAAGTCTCGACCGTTTTGAGCGACAGCGTTGTAATGTCGCGCGATTTGATCAATTCACCGCGCAATTTGTCATCCCCGGACAGCCCGGCAAGCTTCAAAAGCTCATCGACATAGGCCGGATCGTTTTCGGCATAGACGTCAAGCGAATCGCCCGGCTCATAGGGCGGCGCGCCTCCGTCGAACGACAAGGCAAGATGGATCGTCTCTTTGTCCGACCGCGACGAATTCAGATTGAGGTGCTCGGTAATCTCGGCTTCGACGATATCGAGGCTTGGAGATACCGCCTGCTTGCTGAAATCGACCTCGATGACCTTGCTGTCAGTGGCGCCGGCGGGTGCAAACGTCTTCACCGCGTCGGCAATCCACTTGCCCGCGGGTTCGGCGAAGTCGAGATCGCAATCGACGCGGTCAATTCGGCGCTTGGCGCCGAGTTGTTCCAGACGCTCGTCGAGTTTTTTTCCGATGGCACAGAACTCGGCGTACGCCGTGTCGCCGAGTGCCAGTACGCCGAACTCCACGCCGTCAAGCCGGGGTGCGCTCTCACCCATCAATTCGTTGAACGCGCGAACGGCGCGCGCAGGCGGATCGCCCTCGCCCCATGTCGCAGCAATCACGATCAGGCGTTTGATGGCCGGCAGGGTCGCGAGATCGAGATCGGCCATGTCGACCAAGGTTGGCTTCAACGCGTTCTTGCGCGCCGCCTTGGCAAAATCATTGGCCAGCCGCTCGCAGTTGCCTGACTCGCTGGCATAGAGAATTGTGATTGGCTCAGCCGGGCGCGCGGGCGCGGCAGGCTGCGCCGCGCCACCTGCCGCAGATTCCAGTCCTGCGAGAAAGCCCGCGAGCCACGCCCGCTGCGTAGCGCTCGCTGGGCCGACCACCCGATTGAGCAGCGCGATTTCCTCGTCGCCGAAGGGTGCGGTTTTCGGAATCGTGGGATTGCTCGCCATGTCCCCGCCTCACTCCGCGCGAAACGCGAACCGGTCGGCGGCGCGTGGCATTGAAACGGTCATGGAGGTGGCTCCGGTCACATGAACAGGAGCCGTTTAATAGGAGATTGTTCTGTTTAGGCGCAACAAGTGCAGGAAAATAAGAAAAATCTTTTGTTCTGGATTTCGACGCAACCGACTTATCCCAAAAACCCCGGCCGCCGTGGCACCGACGGCCCTGCCTGAAAGCGACTTTTAACCGCTAGAACCACTGTAAATCCGCGCTCGCCGTGGTGGGCCAAATCATCTTGCCCTGGCGGGGGCCAGCTTATCTTGCGACGGGTGGATTCCTCGTCCATCGCAGGCTCAACACGCTGCGCGAGACGACTATCAGCCCGATCGCACGGGCGGCTTTTTTCGTGAAATCACGGCCTGTTGCGGCCATGCCGGCCGTAAACGAATGCACGGAAAATCTTATCCTTAATTAAGTCGATATTCGTCAGCCGTTCATTCGAAGTAAGCACAAAAACTTTTTTACCGGTGATTTCCATTTCACCGGAACCAAGCGTCGGTTTTAGTACCGCCGTAAGCATACGCGCGCATCGTGGCTCCCAATAAAAAATGGCTTGGGAGGCCTCAATGCAGCGGTTCAAAGCCGCCGCGCAGGCGCTGGCAACTGCCGGTGTCGCCGCGGGGGCCATCCTTGCAACATGCGGCCCGCTTTTGGCGAGGGAGATGGCGGGAGTTGAACCCGCTGAATCGAAGGCTGTACCGACGGTCGTTGCAAGCCTTGATGAACGACTCGTCGAGAAGTCGTCTTCTATCGCATCATCTGGTGTGCTCGATTCAAATCCAGGCGTGCGTCCTGCGCGTGCCCGCACGATTATCACCGGTGACGCGTCGTTTTATGAGGAAAAAGGCAGAACGTCGTCCGGCGAACGGTATGACGGAAAGGCTTTCACGGCGGCAGCGCAGATTCTTCTGCGCGATCAGTTCGGCGGCATCTATTACGGAAGGAATTATCGGCCTTCCTACGGCGTCGTCGAATGGGGCGGGAAGAAAGCGATCGTCAAATTCAACGACGTCGGACCGCTGGTTCCAGGACGCGCCTTCGATTTCAGCCGCGCAACGATGGAGTATTTCGGCGGGATCGACCTGGGTGTGTTGCCGCACGTGACGGTAAGGCTTTTGCCGCTCGGCCATGAGTATCCGCAAGGACCGGTCACCGATACGCAATTGGCGGCTATCGAAGCACAAATCGTCCCGGCAGAGATGGCAGACACCGATTCCGGCATCATGGTTGCGAGCGCAACCGATACATCCGCGAGTCAGTGTGGCGGAAATTCACTTTCCTTGTACCCGATCAGCCTCGATACGATAAACGCCAGGCTCGTGCGGACTGCCTCGCTCGACAATTCCATCGTTGGTTCGGATCCCGAGCAGAGGGAAAACCAAGCCGAACTTTTTGAAGGCGCGCTTCCGAACGATCTCGGCCAGATTTCGCCCGCGCAAGAACTGCCTTGACAGTATAGCCTGACGCGCATCGTCACCGGCTTACGCTATCCGCAAGGCTGCGCGCCCGATGATCTCGCCGCGCTCGACGCGCTCGTGCAGCGCTTCTGCTTCCGCGAGCGGCCGTATATCGGTGACTAGCGGCCACACGTCGCCGCGCGCAACCAGATCGAAGCACGCGAGGATTTCCGCCCGCGTCACATAACGGCTGCCGAGCAGCGAGATCTCTTTCGTCAACATGTCGATGCCGCTCGCCTGAAAAGGTTTGGCCGCCCCGCCGAGAACGACAAGCCGGCCACAGCGGCCGAGCGCGCGGGCGCCAGCTTCAAGCGTTTCCGTGCTGCACACATAATCGATGACGACATCCACGCCTGCTCCATGCGTGAGATCGAGTAAGGCCTGCGTCATCTCAGCGCCACGCATGTTAACAACGTCGTCCGCGCCGGCCTTGCGGCAGGCGTCGGCCTTGCTGACGGCTGTGTCGACGGCAATCACGCGCGCATTCGCCCATTTCGCCATCATCACTTGATGAATGCCGACCCCGCCGCCTGCGCCGATCACGGCGACCGTCTCGCCGCCTTTCACGCCGGCCCGGCGCAGCACCTTGAAAGGCGTCGCCAACGCGTCCGAAATAACACCCATCTCGGCCGGATTGCTTTTGTAATCGAGCGTCTCCGGATACTTGATGAAGATGTGCGCCGGCAGCTTGATGTATTCAGCATAGCCGCCGTCGCATTCCATGCCGACATTGCCGCCGGTGTTCAGGCAAAGCGGTTCCAGATTCGACAGGCAATAGCGGCAATGCCCGCAATTCAAATAGTAATAAGCAGTGACGCCGTCGCCTATTCTAAGGTTGAAGACACCGGCGCCAACCGCCACGATCTCACCCGTAATCTCGTGCCCGATGATGCGCGGGAATGATGCCTTCCGCCTCCCCGCCTTGATGTGCTGAATCGTCAGCCCTGAACCGCAGGTGATGACGCGCGCAACCGCCTCACCGGGCCCCGGTGTTGGATCGGGCACGACCGCCATCTCGAACGGAAGGTTCGGCCCCCGCAGCACCATCGCTTTCATTGAAATGTCCCCTGACTTACCGAAAAGCTTGTCATGTCATAACGGCTGATTGAAATTGGCAAGTCACGCCAAGCAGGCGGCATAAAATGCTCAATGTGGCCATGGTCGGTCTGGGACGCTGGGGCCAGACCATCCTCAATTCGATCCAAGGCAAGAGCGCCCGTGTGCGCGTCGTGCACGGCGTAAGCAAGGAGCCGGATACCGCTCGGCCGTTGGCCGAGAAATACGGTTTTCGGCTTTCGACCGACATTTGCGATGCGATTGCGGACCCTGATGTGCAAGCAGTGATGCTGGCAACGCCACATTCACTGCATGTCGAGCAGGTGTGCGCGGTGGCAGCGGCAGGCAAGCATGTCTGGTGTGAGAAGCCGCTGGCTTTGACGCACGCGGGAGCGGCGCGTGCGGTTGCTGCCTGCCGTAAGGCAGGCGTCGTGCTGGGCGGCGGCAACAACAAGCGGTGCTTCGCCTCCATGCGCGAATTGAAGCGCGTGGTCGCGTCGGGCGAGATCGGCGAGGTGATGCATGTCGAGGGACACTATTCCAACGAGCACTCGACGCGCGTTACAGGCGGCTGGCGCGACGATCCGAAGGAGTCGCCGGGCGCGGGCATGACCGGCGCCGGCCTGCACATCCTCGATGCCTTCGTGAATCTTGCAGGACCGGCGCGTTACGTCGACGCACGCACAGTTTCGAAGAAGGCGCCGCCCGATCCGCGCGACGTGGTGGCGGCCTTGGTTGAATTCGACAGCGGGGCGACCGGCGTGATGGCGACCGTGCGCGCCGCGCCAATGTACTGGCGCGTGCACGTGTTCGGCACGAAGGGCTCTGCTAAGGCGCGCGGCGAGGACACACTCCTCCTCTCCAGGATCGGCGGCGCGCCCCAGGAAACGATCTATCCACATGTCGATTCGTTGCGCGTGCTGATCGAAGCTTTTGCCGACGCGGTCGAAGGGCGCGCTCCTTTTCCGGTGACCACTAATGACATGCTGAATGTCATCGGCCTGTTTGAGGCTTCGATCAAATCACTTGAATCGGGCGCACCGGTGGTGATCGCGCGTTAAACCGGCCCACGGCAGCACCCCTGCACCCCAATGCCGCGCCAAAGACAGCGCAGCAAAGACATAAATTGCCAGCCGTGGGCAGGATGCGGTTAAATGGGCCGCGGCGGTGCGGACTTCATGCAATTTGGTCCGTCCGAACCCAATAAAAGCAGGGCCGACACCATTCAATTGGCGAATCGGCTCAGGGGAGCGCCAACACCGGGAGGATAAAATGCGCCCACGTCATGTGGCCTTGCCGTCGGTTTGGACGGCCTGTCTTGCTGCAATCGCGGCTCTAACGCCGGCCGCTCCGGCAACTGCGACTGAATACACGCCACAAGAGCAGGCATTGATTGCCGCCGCCAAAAAAGAAGGCGCCGTGACTGTGCTCAATCCACAGTTCAGCGATCACACGGCCCAGATGCTCGGGCAAGGTTTCATCAAGCGATATAATCTCGGGCCGGATTTTAAATTCAACAATCTGCGCAAGGGCACCGGCGCCACGGTTGCGCAGACGCGCCAGGAGATCCAAGCCGGCAAGCACACGGTCGACATGCTGATCGTCAGCGCGCCGGGGTTCTTTGATGCAGCGGCCAAGCGCGGCGATTTCCTGAAGCTGGACAGCGGCTATTGGAAGTATCACGAAGAAAACGCCCGCGCTGCCGGCCAGTATTTCGATTATCCATACGTTGTCGTGCCGTTCGCATATACCTTCCAGCCGGTGTGGAACAGCTCTTGTCCCGGTATGGAGCACTTCACCGCAAACTCTTATGCGGACGTGGTCAAGCCGGAGCTCAAGGGCAAGACAATCGCGTCCGACCTGACAAAAAGCTTCACATACGACAACACCGCTCTTTCGCTGCAGGAGCAGGGAATCGATCTCGGGGACTTATGGAAGAAACTCAAGGCGACCGACCCGCTGATCGAGTTTCGCACCGAGCCGAAGATGCAGATGGTGATTTCTTGTCAACGTCCCCTCGACATGTGGAATCTCACCGGACGCATTTACCAGAACGTGCTGAAGAAACCTGACCTGCTCAAGATCATTAAATGGAGCACGTACAAGGAAGGCCAGGTGATGCTCGGCAATCAGGCGGCCGTCATCAAAGGCGCACCGCACCCGAACGCCGCCAAGCTGTTCATGGAATACATGCTGAGCAAGGAAGGCGCCGACATCATGGTGGTCGGTGAAATGATGTACACGTTCCTCAAGGACTATACGCCGCCTCCTGAAGCTCAACGCTACGTCTTTGACATGAAAAAGACGAAGATGATCGGCTTGAAGGATTGGATCGCTGCGCAAAAGAAGTTCAAGCCGCTGCGGCAAGACTGGCAAGCCGTATTCCAATAGCGGACTGGTCGTCGCACGGTTCCGCTTCCTGAGTAAGCCGTGCGACGATTGTATCGCATTTGATCTTTAAGATGCACTGCAGCCTGCGGGTGAAACGATGAGCACGCAAACGCTCGCGGAGAAGGCATTGCAGTCGCCGGCAATCGGGCGCTGGCGAAGTCTGATTACGCAGGAGACGATCGCGACGCTGGTCGTCAGCGTCATCGTTGCCGCGGCAGTCATCCTGCCGCTGGCCGTCCTCATTGTCAGCAGCTTTCGTGTGCTCGATACCGGCGGATTTGACACGACCTGGGGTCTCGACAATTACCGCACGCTTTACACCGACCGCGTTATTCCAAAAGCGTTCGTCAACACGCTTATCGTGTGTGCCGGCTCTACCGTCATCGCGACCTTTTTCGGCGTGGCGCTTGCCTGGATCAACGCTCGCACAAACTGTCCCGGTCGCGAGCGGATGGAGCCGTTCAACCTCGTGCCATTTTTTCTGAGCCCGTTCGTCGGCGCCATTGCGTGGCATAACCTCGCCGGCGGGAAGGTCGGGCTCATCAATTCCTGGGCGCGCGAGTTGCTCGGCACACAAGGCAACATCGTCAACGTCGACAACCTGTATGGCGTGATCTGGGTGACGGGCCTGTTCTTCGCGCCCCTTGTCTATCTTTTCGTTATCGGTTCGCTCCGTCGGATGGACCCTTCGCTCGAAGATTCCGCGCGTACGACCGGCGCAGGCCTTGCGCGCACCGCCATGACGATCACCCTGCCGCTGGTCGCGCCCGGTATTCTCTCGGGCGCGATCATTGTCTTTGTTACGACGGCCGGCGAGTTCGGCGTCCCTTTCAAGCTCTCGGCGCCCTACGGCTGGCAAACGCTGACCACGCAAATCTTTTCAAAAGCGGTCGGTGACGATGCCAATATCTATCTTGGCTCTGCCATGAGCATGGCGCTCGGCGTCATTACGGTCCTTCTAATCTGGATTCAGCAGCGCTACATCGCGCCGCGGTCGTTCACCACCGTGACCGGCAAAGGCTTCCGGCCGAACGTGATTGATCTCGGAAAGTGGAAATGGGGTGCGTTCGCCTTCAACTTCGGCTTCATTTTGGTGGCGGTTGTTCTGCCAATTCTGTGCTTGATCGTCGTCAGCCTGCACCCGGTTTGGCAATCGCGCATCATCCTGCACGATCTGACACTGCATAATTACGTCCGTACGCTCTTTTTCTGGGCACCCGACCATATCGCGGCGGCGACGAACGGCATCTACAACAGTTTCATTCTTGCTTTCGCCGGTGCCACCATCGCGATGATTCTGTCGCTCGTTGTCAGCTACATGATTCATCGCACCAAGGGATTCGGCGCGCGGCTGCTCGATTTTCTTTGCGTGGTGCCGGTCGGTTTTCCGGGTATCGTGATCGCGATGGGCGTGCTCGTCACGTATATCCGGACGCCGATCTACGCGACACTCTGGATACTGCTGCTCGGGTACATTACCCGCTTTTTCCCTTACGGACAGCGCAACGTCTCCTCGGTCATGCTTGCGATCTCCGAAGAGCTGGATCAGAGTTCGCGCATGGCCGGTGCATCGTGGCTGACAACGTTACGGCGCATTACAATTCCGCTTCTTAAACCCGGCATTTTCGCCGGCTGGGTGCTGCTGTTCATTATCTTCCTGCGTGAATTATCGATCTCGATCATTCTGTATTCGTCGGGCACCGAAACTTTATCTGTCGGTGTCTACTATTTGACAAACTACGAGAACGATACGCTGACGGCGGCGCTTTCGGTCACGCAGACCGCGATTCTGCTCGGATGCGTCTACATTTTCCGGCGTATCGCCGGACGCGAAGCATTGACGGTTTGAACGATGACTGCGAGCACCCCCGGGGCTTACGTTGAGGTGCAAGGCCTCGTGAAATGCTTTGGTGCGGATCGCGCCGTGGACGACGTTTCATTCAGCGTGGCAAAGGGCAACTTCGTCACCCTGCTCGGCCCTTCCGGCTGCGGCAAGACGACAACGTTGATGAGCATCGCTGGTCTGCATTCGATTGACGCCGGTCAGATTCGGGTTGGTGGCGTCGTCTATACCGCGCCGAAGCAAGGCATCTTCGTGCCTCCGGAAAAGCGCGACATTGGCATGGTGTTCCAAAGCTACGCGATTTGGCCGCATATGACCGTCGCGCAGAATGTCGCCTACCCTCTCGAAATTCGCGGCGTACCGCGACCGGAAATTGATGCTCGTGTCGCTGACGCACTGCATCTCGTCGGCCTTGGCGATATGGCTGCAAAGGCTGCAACCCAGCTTTCGGGCGGGCAGCAACAGCGCGCCGCGCTCGCGCGTGCCGTGGTATCCCGGCCTCGGCTTCTGCTGTTCGACGAACCGCTATCCAATCTGGACCTCAAGCTGCGTGAGCGGATGCGCGTCGAGCTGAAGCGTATTCAGCACGAGGTCGGCATCACGTCGATCTACGTCACCCACGACCAGGCCGAGGCGCTGGTGATGAGCGACGAGATCATCGTGATGAGCAAGGGCCGTATTCAGCAGCGTGGAAATCCACACGAAATCTACGCCCGGCCAGTGAACGCCTACGTCAGCAACTTTATCGGCATCGCGAATTTGCTGCATGGCCGCATCGTCGCCGCCAACGGTGCCGATCGCGGCGAAATCGAGATCGCACAGAACGGCACGCACGTGCAGTTTCCCTGTCGCCTTACCCCGGGCCTTTGCGAAGGAGAGGAAGCGGTCCTCTCCGTCCGGCCTGAAAACGTCCAGGCGCGGCGCGACAATGGTGACGGGCGCTGCCTTGAAGGTGAAGTCCTGCAGGCGATTTTTCTTGGGAATTACGTTGATTGCCGGGTGCGCTGGGGTGATTTCGAGTGGAAAGTTCTAACGCACCCGCGGGCGAGGCTGAGCAAGGGCGACAAAGTTTACCTGCGCCTCGATCCGGACCACACCTTGGCGGTGCGGCCATGAATGCGATGGTTACGCTCGAAGGCCTGAACAAAAACTTCGGCGCAGAGCACGCGGTGCATGACGTCAGCCTGTCGATAGCGCCGGGCGAATTCGTGACGCTGCTCGGGCCTTCCGGTTGCGGCAAGACAACGACGCTCCGGTGCGTGGCAGGCCTCGAACGCCCGGATGGCGGGGAAATTCGTATCGGTGGCGATTTGGTGGCGGCGCCCGAGCAGGGAATCCATCTCGCGCCCGAACTCCGCAACATCGGGATGGTTTTTCAAAGCTACGCCGTCTGGCCGCATATGTCGGTTTTTGACAACGTCGCCTACGGACTTCGGGTACGACACGTGCGCTCAGCCGATGTCAAAGCGCGGACGATGCGCGCACTTGAGCTGGTCGGCCTTGCCTCTCTCGCTAATCGCTATGCGACCAAGCTTTCCGGCGGGCAGCGCCAGCGCGTCGCGCTTGCGCGCGCAATCGTGTACGAGCCGCGCGTGGTCCTGTTCGACGAACCGCTATCGAATCTCGATGCCAAGCTGCGCGAGCAGATGCGTGTTGAGCTCGTGCGATTGCAGCACGAAGTCGGCATCACCTCGCTCTATGTCACGCACGATCAAACTGAAGCGTTAGTGATGAGCGATCGTGTCGTCGTCATGAACAAAGGCACAATCCAGCAAGTCGGCGCCCCCCACGACATCTATGTGCACCCGGCAAATGCATTCGTTGCAAATTTTATCGGCGCAACAAATCTGTTAAAAGGAACGGCGCGCGGGTCTAATGACGGCATCCACGAAGTCGAAATACCGCTGGGCGAAAGTCACGCGCCCTTGCACGTGAAGGCCGCCGGCAACGGCAGCTTCTCAAGCGGCCAGGAAGTTACCGTGAGCGTGCGGCCCGAGGACCTTTCTATTCACGCGCAAGCGCCGGAAGCAGCCGATCTCGGCAACGTATTCGAAGGTGAAGTCGTCGACACCGTCTATCTCGGAAATTTCCTGGAATGTAACGTGCGCGTCGGCAGCCAGGAGATCAGTGTGCAGCTCGACCATTACATGCAGCTGCAGCCCGGGCAGAAAGTTTTCGTTTCTTTTGCGCCGGACCAGAGTCTTTGTCTGACTGAATAGGGCTGAAGGCGCATCTAGCCGCATGATAGCGTTTAAGGCGTTACTCGCAGGGGGACCTCCATGAACAGCCATGCCATGCCATCAGAAGCCGCACGGGCCGGAATGTCGCCTGAGGAATGGCAGGCACGTGTCGAACTTGCCGCTGTTTACCGGCTGATCGCGCATCATGGGTGGGACGACAATATCTATAATCACTCCTCGATGCGCGTGCCCGGAGAAGACCGCAAATTCCTGATGAAGCGGCATGAGCTTCTTTACACCGAAGTCACCGCTTCAAACCTCGTCAAGGTCGACATGGATGCCGATCTCGACGAGTCATCGGGCGTCAACCGCCCCGGCTTCACCTTGCACGGCGGCGTGCTGGCGAGCCGGCCTGATGTCAATTGTGCCGTGCACGTTCATACCGAACTCGGCATGGCCATCTCGGGACTGAAAGGCGGATTGCGCATGGTTTCGCAAGCCGCCGTCCGATTTCATAACCGGATCGGCTATCATGCCTATGAGGGCATCACGGAAGATTTTGACGAGCGCGCACGCATCAAGAATGACCTCGGCAACAACCGTGCGATGATCATGCACAATCACGGCCTCCTGACGGTCGGTAAGACCGCGCGCGAAGCCTTCGTCCTGATGAAAGCGCTGATCGAGGCGGCAAAAATCCAGCTGATGATGGAAGCGACCGGCGAAGAGCTGATCGAAATTCCGCCGGAAGTTTGCGAAAAAACCGCGCGGCAATACGAGCATCACGACAGTGGCCGCGGCTCCGCCGATTGGCCCGCTTATTTGCGCCTGCTCGATAAGCAGGACGCCAGTTATCGCAATTAGGAGCTTCAAGGACAATCCAAGCAATGTTGTCGACGGACACGCCTGTCGCAAACCGCGTCAAGCAAAAGCTTGCGCGCGGCGAAATAGCGTTGTGCATGGCCACACGCAGTTCCCGCACGGCCGACATCGGAATGATCGCGGCCGCATGCGGATTCGATTCCTTCTTCGTGGATATGGAGCATTGTCCGATCTCCACGGACGATGCGGCGCAAATTTGCGCTGCCGCGCTTCCGCTGGGCATTACGCCGATGGTCCGTATTCCGGGTCACGAATTCACAATTGCGACGCGTTTGCTGGATGGAGGCGCACTTGGCATCATCTGCCCTCATGTCGACACGCTTGAACAGGCCGCCGCTTTCGTCAACGCGTGCAAATTCCCTCCTCTTGGCCACCGTTCCGTATCGGGAGCGGGTCCCACGCAGCTTTATCGCCCTGCGCCGCTCAAGGAGGTCAATCGGCACGGCAACGACGTGACCCTTCTGATCGCGATGCTGGAGACGCCGGAGGCGATTGCAAACGCCGACGCCATCGCATCCGTGCAGGGTCTCGATATGCTGCTGATCGGCTCCAACGATCTTTGCACGGAGCTTGGCATCGCAGGCGAGCTGCACCACCCCAAGCTGCGCGCTGCGTTCGAGACCGCGGCCGCGGCCTGCAAGGCGCACAAGATTCACCTGGGTATCGGCGGCGTGCGCGGTGACATTCCGCTGATCAAAGAACTGGTCCAGGGCGGTGGACGATTCATCATCGCCGGCTCGGATACCGGTTACCTGATGAGCGCGGCGCTCGCCGACGCCACTGCCCTTCGTGCAGCGATCGCCACCTAGTCTAAGCCGCGGTCAGCCCGCCATCGAGTGTCAATGTGTGGCCCGTGATGGAGGCGGCGGCCGGGCTCGCGAGGTAGCAGACCGCGGCGGCGATCTCTTCCGGCGTGATGAAACGTCCACTCGGAATGCGGGCAAGCATCCGCTCGCGCGAGGTCTCGTCGAGCATGCGCTGCCGCGATGGCGTAAGCGCCGTCGCAGGCGCAATGGCGTTGACGCGGATGTTCTTGTCGGCCCATTCGATCGCCAGCATCCGGCTCATCTGGATCAGGCCTGCTTTCGAGATGCCGTAAACCGAGCGGCCGGCAATGCCGGTGAGGCCGTGCGTCGAGGCGATGCTGACGATCGCGCCCGATTGCTCGCGCGCAATGCAATGCGCAGCAAATTGCTGCGACAGGAAGTACGCGCCCTTGAGATTGATGTCGATGACGTCATCCCATTCCGCCCAGGAGGCATCGGTGGCGGGTTTGATAAGTGCACGCCCTGCGTTGTTGACCAGCAGGCGGATCGAGCCAAGCGCATCGGCCGCGGCTGAGAACGCTTGCCTGATATTATCTTCCGATCGCAGATCGAGTGGAACAGGGGCGACTTTGCGCCCCTGCACCGCCGGCTCGCGTAGCAAGGCGTCGAACATTGCGACATCAAGATCGGTCACCGCCAGATCGTAGCCCTCGCGCGCAAGCGCACAGGCAATAGCATAGCCAAGTCCCGTGGAGGCGCCGGTTACGAGAGCGGTGCGGTCAGAAGCCCGCGTCATCAATGTCCACCCATCGCTTTTCCGCTGCACTGCGCTTGCAGGCCTCGGCGAAGCGCACGTCACGGATGCCGGCGGCAAACGTATTGCGCAAAGGCGCACCGGTCATGACGTGGCGTAAAAAATCCTCCCAGCCGACGCGATAAGGGTTAATCCTGCGCACGTCACCGCTGAATTCGCGCCAGTCGGCGCGATAATCCGCGCCGATGTCCTTATCTGGATTGAAATGACGAACCGTCGGCGTCTCGCTACGGCTTTGCACCCAGCAACGATGCAATCCGGCTACGGCCGACCCGCCGGTGCCGTCGATTTGCAGCGTCATCAGATCGTCGCGCCGGACGCGCGTTGCCCAGGTGCTGATGATCGTTCCCACCGCGCCGTTTTCAAGCTCGGCGAGCGTGATGGAGCGGTCGTCCACATCGACGGCGAAGCGCTTGCCGCTTTCATCTGCACGTTCGCCAATGGCAGTCGATGCCGATGTCACGACGCGGCGGACGCGGCCGATAATGTCTTCGACGATGTAGCGCCAGTGCGGATACATATCGAGTGTAAGCCCGCCGCCTCCGCTGCTGTGATAATTCCAGCTCGGCCGCTGGCTGGGCGCTTCGATTCCGTCGAAGACCCACCATCCGAAGTCCAGCTTGAACCCGACAACGCGGCCAAAAAATCCGTCGTGCGCCAGCTGGGCAAGCTTCTGCAAGCCAGGCAAATAGACCTTGTCCTCGACGGCACCGGCCTTCAGGCCGCGTTTCTCGATCGCGCGCAGGACCGAAAGCCCTTCCGCCCCTGTCGGCGCTACCGGCTTCTCGCTGTAGATGTGCTTGCCGGCGGCAATTGCCCGCATAAGTGTTGGTACGCGCTGCTTGGTCGCGGCTGCGTCGAAAAAAATCGAAAACTCAGGGTTGGCCAAAGCCGCATCGAGATCGGTGGTCCACTCTGCAATTCCATGCGCGCGTGCCGTCGCTGCGAGGCGTTCCTCGTTGCGGCCGACAAGCAACAGCCGCGGCGCAATGCGGTCACCGCCCGCCGGCAACCCGCCTTCGGCCCGGATCGGTACAAGAGCATGGGCGAGATGCTGGGTCGAGCCGATGCGGCCCGTCGCCCCGTTGATGATGATACCGATTTCCTTCGCCGCCATGACCTTTCTATAATGTGTCGGGAACGCTCTGTCTCGCGGCGGGGCATGTCAGGTGAACGCCGTGCCACGCCATATCGTCTGCCTCACGTTCGACTTCGATACCCAATCGGGCTTCATCGCGCGCGGCATGACCACGCCGACACCGCTCTCGCGCGGCGAATTCGGTGCCATGGCATCGCGACGCATCCTCGATTTTCTGAAGCGCCGCGACATCAAGGCGACCTGGTTCACGCCGGGCTTCACGATCGAAAGCTGGCCGCGCGAATGCGAGGCGGTGACCGCCGCGGGGCACGAGATCGGTCACCATAGCTGGTCACATATCCCACCCGCCACGCAAAGCCGCGAGGAGGAAGAAGCCGACCTCGTTCGCGCCAATGAGGCCATCGCGCGGCTGACGGGCAAAAAGGCACGGGGTTATCGCTCACCCTCATGGGATTTGAGCGAACACACAGTCGACCTTCTGCTCAAACACGGCTTTCGTTACGACTCGAGCCTGATGGGTGCGGATTACCTGCCCTATCGCACGCGGCGCGGCGACACAGCTAAACTCGGTGAACCGTTCGGATTCGGTGAGGAAACGTCGCTTATCGAAATGCCGATCAGCTGGTCGCTCGACGACCATCCGCATTTCGAATTCGTCCGCACGGCCTCGACGATCCTTCCCGGATTGCAACCGGCGCGCGCGGTGATGCAGAGCTGGCTGGACGAATTCCTCTACATGAAAAAAACGGTCGATTGGGGTGTGCTCACTTACACTATGCACCCTTACGTGATTGGTCGCGGCTATCGTATGCTGGCGCTTGAGGAGCTGGTCGGTAAACTCGCAGCGGAGGGCGCCGTGTTCACCACGATGGAGGAAGCGGCGCGCGAGGCAGCGGTGCGTCTCTCTACTTGAACACCGCCGATCCCTAATTACAATGAATTTGGCTGAGGAGGCACATCGAGCGATGCTTCTCCTGCAAGTGATTGTTGGCGGCCTCCTGCTCGGGGCGATTTATGCCCTGTTTTCCTCAGGTCTCACGCTGATCTGGGGCATGATGAATTTCATCAACTTCGCCCACGGTGAATTCGTCATGCTCGGCATGTACGTCGCATTACTCGTCGTCGTATGGATGAGCGGCGGGCCTGCTGTATTCGGCTTTGCCGCAGCGGTTGCGCTATTCATCCTCGGCGTCATTGTTTATGCCGGGCTTATTCGTCATGTTATGCGCGGGCCGATGCTCGCGCAGATTTTGTCCACGTTCGGCCTTGCGCTTTTGCTGCGGTACACGGCCTTTTTCATTTTCTCTGCGAATTTCGTCTCGCTGCCGCAAACGTCCCTATCCGGAACGATAAACGTCGGCGGCATCCTGATGCCGCAAGCACAGCTTGTATCGGGCGTTCTCGCCATAGCACTGACGATCGGATTGCATTTCATGCTTACGCGAACGACGATCGGCAGCAAATTGCTGGCTGTGTCCGAAGATCGGAACGCTGCAATGCTGATGGGAATCAGGCCGAATCAGATGCAGGCCTTGGCGTGGGGATTGTCGGCGGGCGCGGGCGGGATCGCGGGTGCTCTTATGGCGATTTCATATCCATGGTCACCGTCCGTCGGCGAAACGTTCGGACTGACCGCATTTGTCGTTGTGGCCCTCGGCGGATTTGGCAGCGTGCCTGGCGCATTGTACGCCGGCCTGATCGTCGGCCTCATTCAGGCGATCTCTGCTTACTGGCTTGGCCCGATATACAAAGACATTGTCGTCTATGCGCTTTTTGTTGCGCTGCTCTGGCTGCGGCCGCAGGGCCTGATGGGTAAAGCGTGACAAAATCGTCGAGCGTCGATCCGAAAATTTTTGTTCTTGCGGCTTGCTTGCTGATCTATCCGCTTGTTTTTTCGGACGCCTTCTACCGCGACATTGGCGTGACATTTCTGCTCGCCGCGATTTCCGCTTCGGCTTGGAATATCGTCGGTGGCTACGCTGGGCAGGTGTCTGTTGGGCACAGCATGTTCTACGGCATCGGCGCCTATACTCCGCTCCTGTTTTACAAGCTGTTTGGATGGCCGCCCCTCGCGGGCATCCCAATCGGCATCGCATTAAGTATCGTTCTTGCGGTAATTATCGGGGCACCGACGTTTCGATTGACCGGCCATTACTTCAGTATGGCAACGATTGCCGTTGCGGAGCTGATTCGCATCTTCACCGGCACCTGGGAACTCGTCGGCGCAGCGATCGGCTTGCAGGGTCCGGCCGTCGCGCGCGGCTGGTGGGATCTGACGTTTCGCGGCGAATTGCCGTACTACTACATCTTTCTCGGTGTTTTGGCGCTTTTGCTTTACGTTACGTACGCCGTCGAGCGGCGCCGGTTTGGCTACTATCTGCGCGCGATCAAAGCAGGCGAGCGTGCAGCGCGCAGCCTCGGCGTTCCCGTACGCGAGACGAAGATCAAGGCACTTGTCCTGAGCGCCACATTCACATCGGTTGCCGGCTCGCTTTATTCAATCAAGACCGGCTTCATCGATCCCGAAAGTGGATTCGGCATTCTCATATCTGTGCAGATGGTGATCATCGCAGCGCTTGGCGGTGCCGGTACGCTGTTCGGGCCACTGGTCGGCGCGCTCATCCTCATCCCGCTGCAGACGGCGACGAACACCTGGTTCGGCGGCAGCGGTTCAGGACTTACATACATTCTCTACGGCGGCATCATCGTGCTCATCGCCCGGTTCGAGCCGGGTGGCCTGTTCGAATTGTGGCATCGCATCGCGCCAGCACGCTGGAAAGGCAGCCATGCTGCTTGAAGCCCGACAGGTTTCGAAAGCATTCGGGGACTTTCGCGCCGTCGCCGGTGCCGATCTGACCATTGACGAAGGTGAGATCGTTGGATTGATCGGCCCGAACGGCGCCGGCAAATCGACGTTCTTTAATTGCCTCGCCGGCGATACGACCCCGACCGGCGGCACGATCACGTTTGCCGGTGAAGACGTGACATTTGCATCACCCGAGACGCACGCGCGCCTCGGAATCGGGCGCACGTTCCAAGTGCCCGCTACATTCGAAGACATGACGGTGCTTGAAAACGTCATGGTCGGTGCGTTTTTGCGTCACCCTCACCGCCGCGAAGCGCGGGCGCGAGCGAGCGGCATCGTCGAACTGACCGGCCTCAAACCTGTCGAACACTTGCGTGCGCGTGCGCTCGGCACGCCGGGCCGCAAGCGCCTGGAAATCGCTCGCGTGCTCGCGACCGAGCCCCGGCTGATGCTGCTTGACGAGTCGCTCGCCGGCCTCACGCCGACTGAGTTGCAGGACGCCATCAAATTGGTGCGAAAGATTCACGACATGGGCATCACGATCGTCATCGTGGAGCACATCATGGAAGTTATTATGACGCTGACCCGGCGCGTCCTGGTCTTTAACCAGGGCCACGTCATCGCGAGCGGCCGGCCGGAAGAGGTCGTTCAGGACGAGACGGTAATCAGCGCTTACCTGGGCCACGGTCATCGCCAACGCCGGAGCGACGCGTGAGCGATCTCGTGGTCGAACATCTCGAAGTGCGCTACGGCGACCTGGTTGGAGTCGCCGACATTTCATTGAGGGTGCAGGCCGGGCAGATCGTGGCATTGCTCGGCTCGAATGGCGCCGGCAAGACGACGACACTTAACGCGATTGCAGGACTGGTACAGCCGTCGAAGGGCCGCATCGAATGGCAAGGCGAGGAGATCACCGGGCAGCCCGCCTACCGCATCGTAAGCAAAGGGCTTGCGCTGTCGCCGGAAGGCTGGCGTCTGTTCGTGTCACAGACGGTCGAGCAGAATCTCCATCTCGGGGCGACCGCCCTCACCGACCGCTCGCGCATAAGCGCTCTCTATGACCGCGTCTACGCGATGTTCCCGCGCCTTGCCGAGCGACGGAAACAACTTGCCGGCACGTTGTCCGGCGGAGAACGGCAAATGCTGGCGATGGGGCGCGCGCTGATGAGCGAACCAAAACTCCTGATGCTCGACGAGCCGAGTCTGGGGCTGGCCCCCGCTGTGGTGGAAGCAATGTACGAAACATTGCATCGCCTGCACCGCGACGGCCTCACTCTTCTGCTCGCCGAGCAGTCAATTCCCCTCGCGCTCGGCATTTCCGATTATGCCTATGTCTTGCAAACCGGCCGCATCGCGCTTGAAGGAAAGGCTGCCGATCTGGAACAGAACGAGCAGGTGCAACAGATTTATCTCGGTATCGGCACCGCAGAAACCAGCACGGCATAGTTCGGTGTAGTAAAGTCATTTTTGTGCAGATGAGCCGAGCCATGCAAAGTGCACAAAATTCCGCCGTTCGGCTTGCGGTCGATATCGGCGGCACGTTCACCGACATCGTTCTCGAGCACGAAGGCCGCCACCTCACTCGCAAGGTGCTTACGACGCAAGCGCGGCCGGAAGAAGGCGTGCTCGACGGCATGCGTCTCGTGCTCGGTGATGCCGGGCTGCACGTCTCCGACATCGACGTTTTTGTGCACGGCACCACGCTTGCGACCAACGCTATTATCGAGCGCCGCGGCGCCAAAACCGCGTTGATCGCAACCGACGGCTTTCGCGATGTGATCGATATCGGCACGGAAAGCCGCTATGATCAGTACGATCTCTCGATCGAAAAGCCGAAACCGCTGGTGCCGCGTGCGCTGCGTTTCACCGTTCCGGAGCGCGTCGATGTGCACGGCAAAGTGCGCATTCCGCTCGACGAGTCTGCCGTTGCCGCGCTTGCAGAAGTACTGAAAGCGCATGGCGTCGAAAGCGTCGCATTCGCATTTCTGCACTCTTACGCCAATCCCGCACACGAAGAACGCGCGGCAACGGTTCTCAAGCGGGCGTTGCCGCAGTTGTGGATTACGTTGTCATCCGAGGTCTGCCCGGAAATCCGCGAATACGAACGTACCTCGACCGCCATTGCCAACGCCTACGTGCAGCCGATGATCGACGCCTATCTTGCGCGCATGGCCGACGCGTTGCAGGCACAACAATTTCGGGGCGCGATTTATCTTGTGACATCGGGCGGCGGTTTGACTTCGCTTGAGGCGGCGCGGCGTTTCCCCGTGCGTCTGGTTGAATCGGGTCCTGCCGGCGGCGCTATTTTTGCGGCACGGACGGCCCTGCAACTTGGCGAGGACAAAGTTGTGTCCTTTGACATGGGCGGCACCACGGCAAAGATTTGCCTGATCGAGAAAGGCGAGCCAAAGACGGCCCGCGTCTTCGAGGTCGATCGCGCCGCGCGGTTTATCAAGGGCAGCGGACTGCCGGTGCGGGCACCGGTGATTGAAATGGTCGAGATCGGCGCGGGCGGCGGTTCGATCGCCAAAGTCGATGCGCTCAAGCGCGTGACGGTCGGACCGGAAAGCGCCGGTTCAGAGCCGGGCCCTGCCTGCTATGGGCGCGGAGGCAAGCATCCGACCGTGACCGATGCCGATGTGGCGCTCGGCATGATAGACCCGCAGCGATTTGCAGGCGGCACAATCCATCTTGATCCCGCTCTCTCGCGCGCCGCGCTTACGCAAGACGTCGGAGAACCGCTCGGACTTACCACCGAAACGGCCGCTTACGCCGTGCACGAGATGGTTTGCGAAAACATGGCGAGCGCCGCGCGCGTACACGCCGTCGAGCGCGGCGCCGTCATCGCGCAGCATACGTTGATTGCTTTCGGAGGCGCCGCGCCGCTGCACGCCGCGCGCGTGGCCGAGAAGATCGGTGTTGCGCGCGTCGTGGTGCCGCCGAACGCGGGCGTCGGTTCGGCAGTGGGATTCCTTGCAGCACCCATTTCCTACGAGCTTGTACGAAGCCGGCACACGCGGCTTGACGCGTTCGACGCAGAAGCGGTGTCCTCTCTCCTTGCCGAGATGACGTCCGAGGCGCGGGTAGTCGTTGAACCCGGCGCCCGCGGTCAGCCCGTCATCGTGCGGCGGCGCGCCTACATGCGCTATGTCGGGCAGGGTCATGAGATTGCGGTGACGCTCCCGGAAGGGCGGTTTACTCGCGACCACGCCCTTGCCCTGCGCGCGGAATTCGAGCGTGAATATGCAGCGCTCTTCGCGCGGCCGATCCCAGGCGCCGCAATTGAAATTCTGACATGGTCGGTTCTCGTCAGCACGACGCCACTGGAATTTCAACGCATAAAGCCAACCGCGTTAAAAGCCGCTGCGTCTCCATCTGGCACGCGCGCCTGTTTTGACGGCCGGACGGAAACCTTTGCACATGTGCCGGTGTATCGGCGCGAGCATCTCGAAGCTGGCGCAATCGTCGCAGGCCCTGCAATTATTGCGGAGGATGAAACGTCGACATTCGTCTCCGCGAATTTCGATGCGCACGTCGATGATGCCGGCTGTATCGTCATGGATCGGAAGAGACCTTGAGGACGCAATGGTTCAGCCCGCCGCACCAAAGCTGATCGACCTTCAGATCATGTGGAATCGCCTGATCGCGGTCGTGGAAGAGCAAGCTCAGGTGCTTCTGCGTACCGCATTCTCTCCCATCGTGCGCGAATGCGGCGACCTCTCCGCCGGCATCTTCGATCTCGAGGGCCGCATGCTGGCGCAGGCCGTCACCGGCACACCGGGGCACGTCAATTCGATGGCGGAATCGGTCAAGCATTTCATTCGGCATTTCCCCATCGACGCGATGAAGGAAGGCGATGCCTACATCACCAACGATCCCTGGATGGGGACCGGTCATCTGAACGACTTCGTGGTCACCACGCCCGCCTTCCGTCACGGCAAGCCGGTCGGCCTGTTTTCATGCACGAGTCACCTCATGGACATCGGCGGCATCGGCTTCGGCCCGGACGGCACCGACGTTTTCATGGAAGGCCTGTCGATCCCGATGCTCAAGCTGATCGACGAGGGAAAAGTCAACGAGACGCTGATGGCGATGATCCGCGCCAACACGCGGCTGCCCGTCGATACCGAAGGAGACACATATTCTCTCGCGGCATGTAACGATGTCGGCGTGAAACGCCTCAATGAAATGATGAGCGAGTTTGGGATTGAAAGCCTGGACGAGCTCGGCAGCTATATTTGCAACCGCTCACGTGAAGCCGTCTTGGCGGAGATTGCAAAACTGCCCAAGGGCACATGGCACAACACCATGCGGATCGATGGCTACGATGCGCCCGTCGATCTCGTGGCTGCCGTTACCGTTTCCGATGATGGCATCCACGTCGATTACACCGGCACCTCCCCTGCTTCGCGCTATGGAATCAACGTGCCGCACGCTTACACCACGGCGTATACGGTCTTCGGACTTGGCTGCGTTGTCGCGTCGCAAATTCCGAACAATGCGGGTTCGCTTGCGCCGCTGACGGTGTCCGCGCCGCTCGGCTGCATTCTCAATGCGCCGAAGCCGGCACCGGTCGCGATCCGCCACGTTGTCGGGCAGATGCTGCCGGACGTTGTATTCGGCTGTTTGCGTCAGGCGATTCCCGAGCGGGTTCCGGCTGAAGGTACATCGTGTTTGTGGAATCTGATCGTGCGTGGCGAAACGCAAAGCGGCAGCGGACGCAACTATGGATTCTCGATGGCGATCACCTCCAACGGGGGCACCGGCGCCCGCTTCGATAAAGACGGGTTGTCCGCCACGGCCTATCCCTCCGGCGTGCGCGGCACGCCCGTTGAGATCGCGGAGACCGAAACTCCGCTCATCTTCTGGCGCAAGGAGTTGCGCCCGGATTCCGGCGGCGCCGGACGCACGCGCGGCGGCCTCGGCCAGATCATCGAAGTCGGCAGCGGCATCGGAAGGCCCTTCGAAATTCTCGCTGCGTTTGACCGCATCGATCACCCTGCGCGCGGGCGCGACGGCGGTCACAACGGCGCGCCCGGTTACATCGGGCTTAAGTCAGGCAAAACCATGCGCGGCAAAGGATTCCAGGAAGTTCCGCCTGACGACAGGCTGGTCGTTATGACCCCGGGCGGTGGCGGGATTGGCGATCCACGCGAGCGAGAACCCGCCTGGGTCGACCGCGATCTCGAGGATGGGCTGGTTTCACAAGACGCTGCCGCCACAGCGTACGGCCGGCAAATCCGAAAGAACGCGCTGTAAGCATTTCACGACAAGAGAAGCCGCTCGCGCCATCGCGGCGTAGCGCATGGTGATCGCTTACAGACCGTTGATGCCTGCGTTCACGGATGTCCGCTGCGAGACGAATTCCTTCCCTTTCGCATGAGGCCTCGACAAGCGCTCAAATATCGAAATGATAGGGTGAGCAAGAACCCGCCACTGTCAGGTCTCCCACCATGGATATGATGAAAAGCGAAATTCGCGACGGCATGCAGATCGACTGGGACGTTCCGATCCCAATGGACGACGGCATCGTTCTCCGCGGCGATGTCTTCCGGCCGATCGGCGATGGAAAATATCCCGTCCTGCTCAGCTATGGCCCCTATGCCAAAGGCCTGTCGTTTCAGGAAGGGTACAAGAGCGCATGGGAACGGTTGACCAAAGCGGCGCCGGAAGTGCTGCAAGGATCAAGCAACAAATATCAGAACTGGGAGTTGGTCGATCCCGAGAAATGGGTGCCGGACGGTTATATCTGCCTTCGCATCGACTCGCGCGGCGCCGGCCGCTCGCCGGGCTATATGGACGTGTGGTCGCCACGCGAGGCGCAGGACATCTACCACTGCGTCGAATGGGCCGGCACGCAGCCGTGGAGCAACGGCAAGGTCGGCATTCACGGCATTTCCTATTACTCGATGAACCAATGGCAGGTCGGCGAACTCAACCCACCGCATCTCGCCGCGCTCTGCATCTGGGAAGGAGCCTCCGATTATTATCGCGAGTTGTGCCGGCATGGCGGCATTCTGAGCGATTTTTTCAACAGCTGGTGGCCGCGTCAGGTGGTAAGCGTCCAGCACGGCGTCGGAACACGCGGGCCCAAAAGCGTTGTCACCGGCGAGCCGGTTGCCGGCCCGGAGACGTTGTCCGAGGAAGAACTGCTTAAAAACCGCGCCGACTCGCCGGCGCGTGCGAAGCGCGAGCGTTTTGATTCAAAGGATTATGTGCCGCGCAGAGCCGATTTCTCGAAGATCACGGCCCCGCTGCTGTCGGCAGCCAATTGGGGCGGCATGGGCCTGCACACGCGCGGTAATTTCGAAGGATGGCTCGCCGCCGGATCGAAACAGAAATGGCTTGAGGTGCACGGCGATACCCACTTCACTCATTTCTACAGCAACTACGGCGACGCCCTGCAAAGAAAGTTCTTCGGCCACTTTCTCAAAGGCGAGGACACCGGCTGGGACAAGCAACCGCGCGTGTCGCTCAATATCCGTTATCCGGGCGAGAAATTCGTGCTGCGCGCTGAAAACGAGTGGCCGCTCGCGCGCACGCAATGGACCAAGTATTTCCTGCAGCCGGATGGAAAAGGACTGAGCACCTCGGTTCCAAAAACAACGGCGACGGTGAGCTACGATACGACCGGCGACGGCGTTACCTTCAGTACGGCGCCGCTTAGCGAGCCGGTTGAGATCACCGGCCCTGTTGCAGCGAAACTATGGCTGTCCTCCGAGACGACGGACGCGGACGTATTCCTCGTTTTCCGTGTATTCGATCCCGCCGGCAAAGAGGTCACCTTCATCGGCACCAATGACCCCCGTACACCCGTCGGCCTGGGTTGGCTGCGCGCATCGCATCGCAAGCTCGATCCGACAATGTCACTGCCGTACCGCCCCTGGCATCCGCACGACGAAGCCTGGCCGCTGGAGCCCGGCCAACCGGTCGAGCTCGATGTCGAAATTTTGCCGACGTGCATCGTCGTGCCCGCAGGCTATCGGTTCGCGCTTACAGTGCGCGGAAAGGATTTCGAGGTGGACGGTAAAGACATCGCACCTCCCCATGCACCCTATCCGATGAAAGGCGTCGGACCGTTCTTGCATATCGATCCCGACGATCGGCCACCGCAAATTTTCGCCTGCCGCAATACGCTGCACTTTGCAGCGGGAAAGGAGCCATACCTCTTGTTGCCGATCATTCCATCGGCGTAAGCTGCGTACAAAAGATAAAAAAATAAGCTGAGCACAAAAGATAAAAATCAGGGAGGGTTTAATGATCAAGCGTCTCGCCGCAATCGTCTTTGCTGCTCTTGGCCTGTTTGCTCTGGCGGCCCAGGCTGCTGCGCAACAATACCCGGCCCGAACCATCACAATTGTCGTGCCCTACCCCGCTGGCGGTCCGACCGACACGACAGCACGCGAGATCGCGCGAGGGCTTTCCGACCGGCTGAAGCAGAATGTCATCGTCGAGAACGTCACCGGCGGCGGCACGATCATCGCGACGAACAAAGTCGCCAGGGCGGATCCGGATGGTTACACGCTGCTGCTGCACAACCTGCAGATTTCGGCCAACGCGACGCTGTACAAGAATCTTCCATTCGATACTGAAAAAGACCTGACGACGGTCATGCTGGTGAACAAAAACCCGCTGGTGCTTCTGGGCCGTAACACACTCAAGGCAAATGACTTCAAAGGTCTTCTGGCGCTGATGAAAAAACAGACCTTGAAGGCCGCCATTCCCGGCTATGGCGCGACCGGCCATCTTGCGACGACGCTGCTCGCGCAGGAGACGAAAACAAAGATTGACGAGATTCCCTATCGCGGCTCCGCTCCGGCGATGACCGATCTTATGGGCGGCCACGTCGATCTGTTCATCGCGACGCCGCAAGCCGCGGTGCCGCAGGTCAAGGCTGGGAAGCTGAAGGCGTATGCGGTGACGTCAACGGAGAAACTGGCGGACCTCCCCACCGCCGCGCCGCTGGCAACCGTCCTTGGACCGAAATTCGATATCATTTTCTGGCAAGCGCTGTTTGCGCCCGCCAAGACGCCGGATGCGGTGCTGAAAAAACTGAATGCCACGTTGCAGGAAGTGGTTGCCGATCCTGCTCTGGTGAAGCGCTGGAAAGTTGAGGGCTTTGACGCGTTTCCGAAAAATCAGCAATCGATTGACGCCGGACGCGCATTCCTCAAGAGCGAAATCGAGCGCTGGGGCAAGGTCATTCGCGACAACAATATCAAGGTCAATCAGTAAGCGGACCACGAGTTCGCGACGGATGATGCTGCGGCTAACCGGCGCCGCTTGAGATCTTCACCGCCCCCTTCGCAAAGGGGGCGGTGAAGGGCCAAACGTTAGCTCTGCCATAGCCCGTGGATTTCCGGCTTGCGCGGGAATGAGCGGAGTATGCCTCAGCCCCGGTCGATCGTACTCATCGCCCCGGCTTTAATACCTGTTCGACCCAGTCCCACATGTATGCTGTGCAGATACTCTGGTTATCGATCTGGCAGTGGTGGTAACCGCCCTCTTCGCGCGTGAATAATTTGAAGGTCTTGTGCTTCGATCCGACCGCTTCGAAGCACTTTTGCGCTTCGCTGAGCGGAATCTGTTCGTCGTCCTCCCCATGCAGCATCAGGAACGGGCAAGTGATTTTTTGCACAGCGCCGTCAAGCTTGAACGGCTCCAGCTTTTGCAGCGCTTCTTCCTGCGAGGCCGCGTTCAGGACCCACAAAATGTGATGCGAGGCTACCGATAGTGAGGGGGTTTCCGATCGAGCGATGCGGTCGAAACGATCGCGCCAGATTTTCTGGTAATCCCATTGCGCGCCCCACGCGATGCAGCATGCAAAGCACTGTTCGAACGCTGCTGCACGCGGAGCGTAGTAACCGCCGAGGCTAATGGCCATCACCCCGATACGTGTCGGATCAACCTCCGGCCGGCCGGCCAGATACTCGTAAGCCGGTGTCGCGTAGTGCTCGGTGTCCGGCCGCAAATAGAGATTGCGAAAGCGGATGCTCTCGCCATTACCCGGACCGTCGACGATCAGGCACGCAATTCCGCGCGCGGCGAGGTCGGCTACGCCTTTGAAGTATTGAATTTCCTTGGTGACATCGAGGCCGTCGAAAAACACCATGGCCGGCACCTTGCCAGCGCGCCCGGCCGGTTCCGCATGCACGTAGATAGCGGGCAGACTCGTTCCTTCGTAAGGGATTTCGACATGCTCCAGCCGCGGCCGCTTGATGTACTTTGCCGCGTCGCGCAGGCAATTTACGCCGCGCATATAGGCGTCGTTCCCCTCCTTGCTCTTCGGCTGAAGAAAACGTTCTCCGACATGATAATAGATGCTGGCACGCCGGAGATACTGCGCCCCGCCGATCGTATGCCCTTCTGCAATGCGCTCACGGCCACGATCTTCCACTATCCGCGCCTCGCGCGTCCATTCGCGAAACCAGGCATCATCGTCGCCGGCTTTGTCTTTCAGGCGAAGGCCGATGCGGTTGACTTCACCGATTTCGGCGCCGCCCCACGGGGCGGTATTCAGCCCGATCAAAAGCCCGTGCGACCAGCGATAATTTTCCGGAAAATAGAGGAAGGATAATTCTTCCTGAACGCCGCTCATCGTGCTGCTCCCATTCCGGTCGGCGCCGCCGTGCCCTTGGCGCGAGCGGATTTCAACCGGCGAACGCCGCTTCCGCTGCGGGAGGCTGTGCGTGATTTCTCTTTCAATGCTGCGCTCGAATATTCCATGGAGGCAAGCAGCTTGCCAAGCAGGCGCGCCAGAGTTTGTCTCTCGTCCGATGGAAAAACTGCGAGCATGTCTGCCATCGCCTCGAAATGTGTCTGGATGGCGCGGTCCGCCAGCCGTCGTCCGGCCGGCGTCAGCTTCACGATGACGCCGCGCCGATCACGAGGATCGGGGATGCGCCGGACCCAGCCACGCCGCTCCACCCGATCAATGCGATTGGTGACGGCGCCGGAACTCAATAATGACTCATGCAGCAGATCGGTTGGCCGCAGCGCGAAGGGAGGCCCTGCGCGCCGCAGCGTTACGATAAGGCTGAAGGATTCCCAGCCCAGACCCATGTTGCCCAGCAGTTGCTCCGTCCTTCGGACCAGATGAGCGGAGAGCCGGTGGATGCGCCCAAAGACGCCGAACGCGTCCGGGTTCAGGTCCGGGCGCTCCTTGCGCCATTGGCGCAGGAAACGTCCAATTGAGTCTGCGGACTCCTCGCCGAGGGCCGCTTTTGCCGCCGTCTTCCTCGCGCCCTTCAAATTCGCGCTCCGAGATATCTTGACATGAAGATACATTACATCAAGATTTCTCCAGCGAGAAGGTGACAGTCATGCCGCGCACTTTGATAAAGAACGGTTACATCGTTACGGTCGATGCCAAACGCGCGGTGCATCCCGGCGGTTTTGTCGCGATCGATGGAACAAGAATTTCCGCCGTGGGGCCTGCGTCCGCCACACCGGATGGAAACACATTCGACGAAGTGATCGATGCCAGCGGCTGTATCGTATTGCCTGGCCTCATCAATGCCCACCAACACCACTGGTACACATTGTTCAAAGGGCTTGCTGACGGCTACCTGCTCGAAGATTGGGTAACGGATTTCCTTTTGCCGTTGACACGCCACCTGCCTGAGGAGGGTATGCGCGCGTCGAGCTATGTCAGCGCGATGGAGATGCTCTCGACCGGAACGACGTGCTCGCTCAATCACTCGGTTACGACGACATCGTCCGATATGGTGCGCGCCACGATCGAGCCGCAGGCTGAAGTCGGCATTCGGCAGGTCTTCGCCAAGGAACTGCGCTGCCGCACGCCCGGCAATCCGCACCATCCATTCACGCTTGATGAATCGCTTGCGTCCTTCGAGCAGGAATTCCGGCAATGGGATGGGACAGCGGACGGCCGTGTCCGCATGGCGATGGTCATTGAATCCAACGCGCACTGGGTTGCCGCCGGGATGACGACGGAAGAGTTGATCTGCCGCGGCTACGAGCTCGCCCGCAAACTCAACACCAGGATATCGACTCACATCGCGGGCGGTACATTCTCAATCGAAAAAGGCTTTCTTCGTTATCTGCGCGAAACGGGGCGCACCGACGTCCGCTATCTCATGCAGCTCGGCTTGCTCGACCCGCATTGGGTACTCATCCACGGCATCCATGTGACGGAGCTCGATATCGAGCATATGGCACGTGTCGGTTGCAGCTTTGTCTACACGCCAACCAGCGAATCCATCCGCGGCGGCGGCATCGGTCCCTTCGCCAATGCCTGGCGCGCAGGTGTTAATGTCGCGCTCGGAACGGACGGCCCGATGGTCGATTACAGCGTGGACATGGTGGAGCAGATGAAAGCCTGCTCGATGATGCAGCACGTCCGCCACCTCGATCCGACCCGCATGCCCGCCGAACGAACGGTCGAAATGGCGACGATTAATGCGGCCAAGGCACTTGGGCTCGATCGCGAGATCGGTTCATTGGAAGCCGGCAAGCGCGCCGACATCGCCGTTTTCGACATCGAAAAACCCTATGTCGGCGTGCTGCATCGGCCGATCTCCACGTTTATCTGCGCGGGAAACGGTAGCGATGCGCGGCTCGTCATGGTCGACGGGGGCATTGTCTACAGGAACGGCGTCTTTCCGCGTTTCAAGGACAGCCGCCGCGTCATCATGGAAGCGGAAAAGATCGGCAAAAAAGTGTTAGCTGACGCAGGACTGAGCGGCCGTCTGGAACCGGCGTGGCGGCATTGATGCACGGCAGCCGCCTGCAACCGTGGACGCGATGATATGGACGTAGTGGTCGAGGACGTAACGCAAGTCTGGCCCGGGCGACACGGTCCCGATGTGGTCGCGCTCGATCACTTTTCGCACCGTTTTTCCTCGCGCCGCTTCTCTTGTTTGCTCGGCCCAAGCGGCTGCGGCAAGAGCACGTTGGTGCAAATCGTCGGCGGCATCGAGAGCGCCTCGAGCGGACGCATCCGCATAACCGATCCGGCCCATCCCGAGAAGGTGCGTCCGCCCGGCGCCGACTCCGTCATGGTCTGGCAGAATCTCAATCTGTTTCCCTGGCGCAGCGTCCTCGACAATGTGGCATTCGGACTGGAAATGCGGGGAATGAGCAGGGCCGAGCGTCACGAACGATCGAGAGCCCTACTCGCTTCGGTCGGTCTGCGAGGTTTTGAAGGACATCTGCCGGGACAGCTCTCCGGCGGCATGCGGCAACGCGTGGCGCTTGCGCGCGCGCTCATCCTGGAGCGGCCGATCATGCTGATGGACGAGCCGTTCGGCGCACTCGACGCTCAAACCAAGATCGTCATGCAGGAAGAGCTTCTTCGCGTCTTCGATGAAACGAAGAAGACAATCATCTTCGTCACGCACGCGATCGAAGAAGCGATTTTGCTCGGCGACGAAGTCATTGTGATGACCGCGCGCCCCGGACGCATCAAGGAAGTTCTTCCCGTCGACTTGCCGAGGCCGCGCTCGCTGGAAATGGTAAACTCGAAGACGTTCGGCGCTCTGTTCGACCGCGCCTTTCACCTGATCCGCGAAGAGGTGATGACATCGATGGCGCAGCAAACGATGGCTCTTGAAGGACGATGAAAACCCGCAAAACGACACTGTCGACAGTGGCAGAAAGGGTTGTGCCCGCGTTGGTCGTCGCCGGCGTCCTGCTCGCATGGGAATTGATCGTACGCTGGCACGGCATCGCGCCGATCTATCTGCCGGCGCCGAGCTCGATCGCAATCTACCTGTTTCGTATGATTGCGAACGGCTCGATTGAATTCAACCTCGGCGTCACGCTGCTCAGAATCTTTGCCGGCTTTGCCGTGGCAGCGGTCACGGGCGTGACGCTCGGTGTGCTGATGGGAATGTCGCGCATGGTCGCGCGCATTGCAGATCCCTGGATTGCCGCGCTTTATCCTCTGCCCAAGATCGCCCTCATTCCCCTGCTCGTGATCTGGCTCGGCACCGGCGAGGTCTACAAGATCGTGATCAGCGCCATCACGGCGTTTTTCCCGATCGTCATCAGCACTTATGCCGGCATCCGCCAGACCGATCAGGGATTGGTCAAGGCCGCTCGGGACCTCGGCGCCAATCGCCGGCAAATCCAGCTGAAGATCGTCATCCCGGCCGCCATCCCGAGCATCTTTGCAGGCCTTCATCTCGGCATGGGCGTGACGATCATCCTGGTGGTCGCGGCCGAAATGATCGGCAGTTCCAGCCAAAGCGGTATGGGCTTTCTGCTGATTCAGGCCGGTCAGGTCATGGAGACTGAAAAAGTCTTCGCGAGCTTGATCGTGCTCGCCGTCGTCGGCGCCCTGGTCATCAAATTGCAGGAATGGATTGACCGCAAGGTCGCACCGTGGACAGCTTATCGAGATCAACACTAAAAACATGGGAGGGTGACATGAGTTTGAGATCACTGATACGTGCCGCGGCAACGACGCTTGCGCTTACATTCGCAGGCGCCGGATTCGCCCGCGCAGCGGACGTTATCCGCGTCGGCGAAGGCCCGTTCATCACCGGCGGCGGCTTTTATGTCGCGCTTGAGCGCGGCTACTTCAAAAAGATGAATCTCGACATCCAGATGAAGAAGTTCAACGACGGCGCCCTCGCCGTCCCTGCCATTCTCTCCGGCGAGCTCGACATCACGCTCATGACAGCCAATGCGAGTCTGTTCAACAGCATCGCCAAGGGCGCTCCGCTCGTGATCGTGCTCGACCGCGGCCACAACAAGCCCGGTTACGGCTATCTTGCAGTCAACGTCACGCAAGAACTGTATGATCAGGGCGTCCATTCGGCCGCCGATTTCGCAAAACTCAAAGGCAAGCGAATGGGCGTCGGCGCGCTGGGCAGCATCAACCAGTATGACACCGCCCGCGCCTTGCAAAAAGCCGGGCTCGATCCGCGCAAGGACGTAAAATGGATCGTGGGTGTTTCGCAGCCCGACCTGATGAAAATGCTCGGCCAGAAACAAGTCGACCTGACCGATCTTGCCTATCAGTTCGGCTACTTCGCACAAAACAACAAATGGGGCCCGATCGTCGCCCGCGGCGACCAAATCGAGCCAAACAGCTCGATCGGCGTCTATGCCGCCAATAAGGATTTCGTCAAGAACAAGCGTGACGTGCTGGTGCGCTTTGCGATGGCCTACCTGCAAGGCGTGAAGGAATTCGACGCCGCGGCCGATGCTCCGGACGCTCACACGGACATTCTCGATTTCCTTGCCAAGAATACCTTCCTCAACAAGCCGGCTCTCATCAAGGCCATTGCCCCTTACTGGTCCTACACCAACGAAGACGGCCTTCCGCCTATCGACTCGATCATGCACATGCAGGATTACTGGGCGGACTACTTCCACTATGTCGAAAAGAAGGTGACGCGCGATCAGCTTTTCGATCTGTCGATCGCAAAAGAAGCGAAGAAACGACTCGACACGGAAAAGCCTTTCAGCAAATGAGAGTTTGACGACAATCGATATTGCCCGGTCCGGCGCGCAGAACCGGATCGGGCAACAAAGCAGGAGACAAGAGTGAAAAAGGATTTCGTACGCGGCACTTGGCAGCAGAAACGCGCATTTTCTCCCGCCGTCATTACGGAGGGGGCGCGTCGCACCATCTGGATTGCGGGTCACACCGGAGCGAAGGACGATAACGGAAAATCCCTCGCGGGCGATTTCGATGCCCAATGCCGCCAGACCTTCCGCAATATCGAGAAAACGCTGTCGGAAGCTCAATGCACGTTAAAAGACATGGTGACCATGACGGTATTCCTGATCGATGCGCGTTACACCACGCGCATGACCGAAATCAGAACGGAAATTTTCGGCAGCGATTTTCCCGCAAGCGCGGCGATCACCGTGTCCGGCTTTGCCGATCCGGCAATCATGATCGAGGTGCAGGGCATAGCCGTGGCGGATTAACCGGTACGCTCCGGTACGGCAGTCCCTCCTTCGCTGGAGCCCTACTTCGCGTTTTCAGCGTGAAGAGCGTTTTGACCGTCCTTCGCGGCTATGTACAAAAGATTTGCATACTTCGCAGTTAGCCTTCCGAGAGAGAGAATGGACGTCACTTTCAGTGTGGCGTGCAACAATTGTTGTGTCATGCCTTTTCCGTCCCGTCTGAATCCGTCTCCGTATATTGCCAGGCATCTCAAGCCTTGCTGACCGAGAAAACGGCATAGCCTCTCGCGCGTAATCACCGGGTGATAGTACGTCGGATATGGTGCATGGCCGGGTTGGCCGGCGGTCTTCGAACCGAGCAAATATCGGTAAAACAGCACATGCACCTTATAGGGCAATACACGGGTGAGAAATCCGCGCGCTGTATTTCGATCGGGCAAACGCAGAATCAGCAGCCCGCCGGGTTTAAGCCATCGAATTAAATTTTCTAACGCGATATCCGCGCGCGGCACATGCTCCAACACAAAGCTGCTGAACACGATATCAAATGACGCCTCCGGTAATCGGAGCGAACATAGGTCACCGACGATTGCGACATCGAGATCGCCAACCCTGGTTTGACGCAATTCGAGCGCAACCGGGTCGAGATCAATGCCCGTGAGGGTATACTCGATGTCAGAAAGATCGAGCGTCCAGCGCTGTCCACAACCGGCTTCGGCGATCGATAGCCGTCTTCCCAAGCGCTTCGCGTGCGCCCGGATCGCGTTAGTCATAATCTGATTGATTTCTTTCTTGCTTGAGGTCTGCAAAACCTCCGGTACGCCTAAACTCGCTGACGACGCGTAGTAACTCATCGCATCTCTCCGGTCGTTTCGCCTGGAGAATGGTTTCAAGGCTGTTACTGCTAGCCAGCTATGCGCTGAAAAATTCAACTCAGCCGTCGGAGTCGTCATCGCGCTCCGACGGCGGACCACGCCCGCAGTCGGGCCGGAACGCATTGGTCAAATAAAGCCGAAGCCCACGTTCCCTTATCACTTCGCCAATGTCCCACTTAACACCGGCTGACGCGTGCCCCAGGCGTAACCGCGACGGTCGCTGATCATCGTGCGGCGGAATGAATAATTGCCGGAGCGTCCGATCCGATCGATGGCTTTGACCACCCCGGGAAATACACCGGGGGTCACATCATCGAAAAAGATGATGTCGCCGGGTTTCTGGCGCGCCTCGACAGCCTTGAACTCGGCCATCACCGCAATTTCGATATGACATGCGTCGAGAAATGCGAAATGGATACGGTCTACTCCCACACTAAGCAACAATTCCAAGGAGTTGCCCTGAAGAAACACGATGTGTCTCAATAAATCGCTCCAAGGTGACAGCAACTCTGCTCGGGTTCTCGGGCCTTTATGATCATCGATGCAATTCCAGTACATTGGAACCACATGCGGCAGCAGGTCGATTGTGACGATTCGCCCGTGAATGCCGGAATCGGCTATGGCTTTCGCCATGCACAATGCAGAAAACCCCCGTGCCGTTCCAGTTTCGGCGATATTGATAAAGTCCGGGCGATTGTCGGCAATGTACCTTCTTAAAAGACTGTAAAGCAGACGCCCATGTGGATAGGCGATCACGCCGTCCTTATAGCTTTTAATCGCGACCTGCGTATGCAAGGCAACGTCGTGAAGCCACTCGCGATCAATCGCAAACCCGCTCTCCCGCTCAACTGCATCAGCTTCGGGATATTCAGTCCTCTTGGCGCTATCAAACAGCTTCAGGTATTTTTCCGCGTCTGCGCGTGGCTTGCGCCCGAGCGGGTAGCTATCCCACTTCGAATGCAGGCGCCTCTTTAAGTTGACGCGGGCCAATGTAATCGTTTCGTGGAGATAAGATTTGAGCCCCACGAATATTACTCCTGTCTCTCGAATACGCCGAATTTCATAACCACTCTCTCAGGTTGCCGAGCCTGGCAGTAAGCATCGTCGGATAAAAATCTCGATCAACTCGCATAAAACGCTCACGACGTGACAGGGATCGCCATCCATTGAAAAACAATCATCGAAGGTCAGCACATGACATTTTTGAGGCGTTTCATTGATCGGCACGTCGTCTTTGCGCCACAATCTCATCACGCGTTGAGGTCGGGAGCTTAAATCGGTTGGCCAAATGCCAACCTCAGCCGCATTGTTCAACCTATATCCGATCGTTGATCAGACCCGGCGAAAGATCATCTGAAGCGGACTTCGGCTTGCGCTGCGAATCCGATCCTGCCGGTGGATGTTTTCGATACCATTCGATAAAGCGTTTCACGCCCTCCTCGACCGGAGTTGAAGGACGATAGCCGGTGAGTGCTTCGAGCAAACCTGGATCGGCGTGCGTCGCCGCAACATCGCCGGGCTGCATTGGCAGCATGTTACGAATTGCGCGTCGTCCGAGGCAGCGCTCAATGATCTCGATGAATGCGAGGAGTCCGACCGGTTCTCCGCCTGCGATGTTGACGAGACGCCAGGGCGCCACGGGCGAAAGGCTATCAGTCACACCATTCGCAGTGACCGGCTCGCCAACTTTCGGCACACAGCCAACAAGCCGGACAATGGCCTCGACCAGATCCGCGACATAGGTGAAGTCGCGCTGCATCCGGCCTTCTCCGTAGATATCGATTGCGCGACCGTGGGTGATAGCGTCGACGAACTTGAACAGAGCCATGTCCGGGCGGCCCCATGGCCCGTACACAGTAAAGAAACGGAAACAGGTGGTTGGAACCCTGAAGAGATGGGCATAGGAGTGCGACATCGACTCCATCGCCTTTTTTGTCGAAGCATAGAGCGTTAGCGACAAGTCGGCCTTGTCGGTTTCGCGGAAGGGCATTGCTTCGTTGGCGCCGTAGACGGAGCTGGTCGATGCCAGAAGGAGGTGCTTCGGCTTGACGGCACGCGCAAGCTCGATGACGTTAAAAGAGCCGGTCAGATTGGAATCCGCATAACTGCGCGGGTGGTCGATGGAGTAGCGCACCCCGGCCTGCGCGGCGAGGTGAATGATGATCTCCGGCTCGGCTTCGTCGGCGGCGCGCTGTAGTGCAGCCATGTCTTCAAGACGGGCAATATGGGCACGGAAGCCGTTGGAGCGTGACAGGATAGCGTGACGCGCCTCTTTAAGGCGGACATCGTAATAGGGCGTCATGCCGTCGAATCCGGTAACGAAATGCCCGTCTTCAAGCAGCCGGTTCGCCAAATGGAAGCCGATAAAACCCGCGGTGCCGGTGATGAGAAATCTCATGACGTGGCCGCCGGCGAACGGCCGTCCTCAATTTGATTGAACGTTTGCCTACGAAGAGCGTGCCCACGCCCGACCGCCAGCGGTCTTTTGTCAATCCTCAAGAAGCGCCCCCGCGAAGTCCTAGCCGTCGTTATCCCTGCTCGCCGGAAATCCCGCGCAACGTCCATAAACATCGGCATAATGAACCAAATAAAAACGTCACCCTGAAGAGGACCCGTATTATGGAAGAAAATGTGGATCATGTATGGCACAAAACTCAGAAGTATGGCCCTGCTCGAAAACAGGGCTCGGATAACGAACGGTACCGCGGCAAGCAATAAGAAACCGTTCTTGTTCAGGATCATCAAGTAGTAGTTATGCAGCGCGTCTATGCGCACTGCCATCGAATTTGGATATTGCGCCAGCTGATCCCAGAAGAACCACCAATGCTGGGTGCTGTCGAAGTTCACGCCATAACCGAACGGCCTGTGCAGAAACAGCAGCATTCCGAGTTTGCGCAGGACTGCACGGTTTTCCGAAGAACTGTTCGACGTGTCGAGGGCTCGCAAACCGGTATCTGCCAGCCATGCGTCAATGGCAGTCCACAAGAGCGCCGCGGCGGCGGCTGCCGCGAGCACGAAGAGAAACAAGCGTCTGTTGGCGAAGAAAGTATACAGCAGCAGGGAAACGACAAAGCCCAACAAAGGCGATCGATTCCCAGATACGACCGCAATCGCCATCACAAAAACGAACAAAAGCAATACACGCAGGTCGACTCCGTGCAAAACAGGGAAACGCACAGATTTCCGCCTGAGATAGCCTATACAGGCAGCGAAAAGCAGACAGGCTTCCGTTCCGAGATGAACAGGATCGAAGGATAAACCCATCGCCCGCCCCTGCTCATCGCGAAACGTCCTCAAGATAGTCGGATCGCGCGGCTGCAGCTGAAGCAGGAAATCGTGTGCGCTCCAGGCGATGCCGACGCCCAAGAATTGCAGCGCGGCGACGAACCCGGAGAGTACGATAGGCAATCCGAACAACACGACCGTCCAGCGCGGCCCGCAAACGGCAAGCACGACATATCCGACCAGCAAGCTGACCACTGCCTGAACATGGAGCTCCAGCAACTGCTGCAACAGATCGCGCAGCGGTGTGCTGTTGAGAACACTGGACAGGATCGCAACCAGGCCGCAGTAGCCGATGATCATAATCGGCAACTGAAGTCGTCGAATGCCGGTCGCCAGCAACGACGGGCACATCAAACCGGTAATCGCCAGCAGAACGATGGAAACAATTGCCCTCAGGGGTACTCCGCCAACCGCGTATTTGACGAGGAAAACGGAAAGAGAGGTGTCAAGAAGGAAGAGCGTCCCGAGCACGAAGCCCAGCGAGCCAACCCTCATGACACGTGCCCCCGTCCGCCGGCCACGATCCGGACGAGCCAAGCTCGAATGCAAGTTCACCCCGGTCCACGCTCCCGTCACGAGGTAAGCCTCCGTCCCGATCCGCAACCGTGCGGCAATGCGACAGGCCTGTGCCACAAGGACATGCCTGTCATCGGTGCACACGAATTGTCATTGCATCCGCCTGCCATCGAATATCATCCACTCGCCGTTAACGCGCAACGCAGGCTTGAAATCAGCGTCTGCAACGGCCTCGACATAGATTCCGTCGAACAGCCACGGCAATTTCTTCAGGGTCGATGACAGCGTGGCCCCTCTGACGCGGACATAGGCGGTCGCAGCCGCAGATTTTGTGATGGTGTAGCCGGAATTCAGAAATGAGGCCGGAATATTGAGGGTAATTCCTTTTGCCCCATCCAGAATGGCGATTCCACCAAGGCACTGATGCAACGTAACAGAACCAGCTGTCATCGCCTCGACAACGAGGGCCATGGAGTGTTTCGGGAACGGACCGCGTTCAGACGCCGGTAAAGAATCGCCCATTTCGATCGAGAAATTGAAATCGCAATTGATCGGAGCCTGCTCCGCGGAACCGATCCGCACGCCCTCACGGTTGTGGCAGCCAACCACCGCGATGTGGCACGCGCCGGCCTCGACTGCCTTTTCGATCCAGACCGCAGGGCACGGCACCCACGCGTTTTCCCGAGCTGGATCTCGGCCATTCTTGAATCCCTTGACGAGCAGCTGCCCGGCCAGCCGGCGCACGGGCGACTTGATATGGAGCGCAGTGCCGTAACCGTGGATAAAACGCAGATCGTCGAATTGCAGCGTGTCGACGCCTTCCTTGCGGTCGGTCTGAATACTGTCGCCTCCAGAGACGGCGTTTCCTCCGTTCTGTCCGCGAATGGTGCCGGCCAATGTGACGCCTTTGCCATTGCCAATTCTGATGGCAGGCCGGCCTGAACCGTCATTGTGCTGGTTCTCGACATAGAGTTCGTAATAACCGGAGCTGTCTGCCCCGATATCGAGCCATCTGCGGCAATCTTCCGCGTGAAGGATGACGTGGTTGCTGTCGGGGCTGCCGTTCCTCGCCGGCACCGCGTCGCTTACCTTGACAGCGAGATCGCAGTAGACCGCGTGAACGCGATGAATGGACTTCTCCGTGTTTCCGAAGATCTCGTAGCCGACGCCGAGATAAGCGACATCGCCTTCGTACGTGCTGAGAGCGCTGTTGTCGTTCGGCACCCGAATGCCCGTGGCGCGCGATACGCGGCTGAAATCGGAGCTTCCATCACCCCAGACGAATGCTTTCCGCGTGAACGCCTCGGAATTTCGACCATCCGCGCCCAAATTGACAACGATGCCATCGTAGGCGGGCCGCCCCCGAAATTTCAGCCGCGAAAAATCAACGTTGACCACACCGATATCGGTGCTTCGAGACGGGCACAAATATTCACCGTGCCCCACCAGAGCGAGGCCGGCCGCCCGCGCGAGCCGAATGACAAGGTCCATGGCGGACTCCTGCCCGGTCGTAGCGCCGTCGCAGAGTACGCCCAATTGCCGAGGGTCGAGTTGCCCCCCCTGCGGGACCATGACATAGCTTGCCGAAATTCCCTCGATGACAATGCCGACACGCTCGACATAGCGGGGCGATCCGGTTCTTTGCCCGGCGCCTCGCGCAATGCATTTCCAAAGGCTCGACGAACCGGGTTGTTCGGATCTGTCCCAAAAGCTGCAAAGGAATACCTGGCCGATTTCGGCCTGCGCGGAAAGCAGTGAGCTGTGCGGATCCTCCTCATTGGTCACATACTTCAGCAAAACGAACGGCTGCCTGCGCAGCACACCATCGGGATCGGCCTTCGGCGTGCGGTGCTCGTTGGCATGTGCAGGCAGGCGGGTTGCAGTGCCCGCCGCACCTGCAGCGACCGCACCCGACATCTTCAAAAAAGTTCGACGATCGCGCTTCATCACTTGATCTCCAAATCTGCGCGACTGCTAATCAGCAGCTTCGGTCGAACGGCAACGCCGCCGGATTCGGCGGCATGGACCGATCGGCGCTCGGTCGCCGCGCCATTCGATCCAATCAGCGGCGCTCCCATTCACGCCGCTCGCGGTCGACATACGCGTCAATCGTATGGTGATTGAGCGCGAAAACTCGTGCCGCCCTTGCAATTTCCACAGCGCGCGGGTCCTGCCGCGCGCGCACAATCGCGTCTGCAAGTGCTCTCGTCGTCGTATCCTGCGCCAAATACCCGGTCTCGTTGTCGCTGATCAATTCTCTGATTCCCGGGATCGGCGTTCCGATACAAACCATTTCGCAACCCATCGCCTCGATCAATGACTTGGGCATGCCTTCACGTTTGCTCGGAATCACGTAGTACTTGTAGCGCCTGAACAGGTTGGCAATACCTTCGTTGTCGAGATGGCCCAGATATTGGTGACGAACTCCCCCGCGGCCAACCCTGGCCAACACGTCGGCGATTAACGTTCCTCTGCCTGCCAAGTGCAGCGGCACGCCTGCTTTTTCACAGGCATCGAACAACTCTAAAACGCCTTTTTCAGGCTCGAAGCGACCTACGAAGAGAACAGCTTCATTCTCCGTTTTCTGAAGAACGTCTCCGTTGAACAACTCCAGATCGACATACGTCGGGTTGACAAAAACCCGGTCGCGCCGACCGATCATCCTCCTCCTCGCCTCCGCTGCAGCGCCGTCTGTCGTAACTGAGATGCGGCGGGCTGTGTTGAAAAGCAGCCATTCCAGCAGGATCGCCACGGCGTAGCGAATGCGCTGCTTGTTCATCTTGAATCGCCGGGACAGGATGTAGCCCCCGCGCGCCAACACGTGAGCGCCAAACAGCATCGCGATCATGGCTACCCACGATCCGCTGATCTGGTTTGTCTTGACAATCGTTATGCCGTTGCGGACCGCGGCCCGGATGGCGCGGAGATCCAACGAGCGCGCCACCAATCCAAGCCGCGACCGGATCGGTTTCTGCGGCTGCAGTACATGCACCTTGCCCGCCAAATGATCCGGAATGTTCAGCCCGGCCAGGTTATCGCCGCACAGATACGAATAGATGTAAAGGTCAGAGACCCACCCCACTTCCAGGTACCGCAGATAGACGGCCATCTCTCTTTTCAGAGAACCCTCTTCACGCCAATTTTTTAAAGAGCGGCCAAACGAAAGTACCAGAAGCATTTTTAGCCCACCCTCTGCGAAGCGGGTATGTTCTGCACGCAGTGCTTCACTCACCGCCGAAGCGCTGTTGGTCCCGTAGAACACAGCCTGATTTTGACTCATTGCCGGCACCTGCGACACCCTTCCGCTACAAATCGCTGCACAGCGGCAATGACCTGATCATTGAAGCTGCCGCAGTTCATCATAAAAGCGCTTTATTACATCGTCCCATTGCGCAATCTTCCGACGCGGAACGATAAAACGATCGAGCCCGGCTCTGGCACTTCGAATCTTGTCAGCGAGCGCTTCCGGCGACGTCGATTCGAAAAAGGACTCATTCGACAGCCCCAATTCCCGGTTGGCCTTGATATCGGATAAAATAACGGGGACACCCACTTCGATCGCCTCGAGCGTCGCGTTCGACATGCCCTCCTGTATCGAACAATTGACGAAAAGAGATGCACCTTGCAGAAGTTGCTCGACTCGTTGTCTGCTAACGGGACCGGTGAAACGGACGTTGGTAATCCCGCACGCCTTCACCAGGTCCTCCAGCCTGGCCTTCTCGCCCGAAAGATCGCCGCCGCCGACGATCGTAAATGCATAATCCGGCCCGAGGATGGCGGCAGCCTTTATTAGCGTCACATAGTTTTTGTCAGGCGTTACCCGGCCGACCGCAATGACGTTAAACGGGTGTTCGCTTGGGTTACGAATGCGTGCGGACGAGCCTGTTCCAATTCCGTTCCGGATTACGATCGACTTGATGCCCCGTCGCGACAGATGCCGTTGAATATCTTCGGATACGGCGATCACCTTGTCGGCGTAGCGGGAAAATCCTTCTGCCTGGCGGAATATGAACCGCGCAAACCAGCCCCATTTCTTCAGCGTGTAGTCGACCGAGCCGGACCGCACCATGATCCGGGGGCGCGTCCGTGCCTTCATCAATAATAGTGGAATCATTGCTGCCGAATTGATGCCGAGCAGCACAACGCAATCGAACTTGCGCGAGATGGCGAGCCACGCCGCGTAAAGATAATAGAAAAGCTTGTCGGTCTTGAGCGCGCGTAACGCAGGCGCCACGACGACTTCTACGTTGTCGAAGTCACGGGGTTTCTTCCCCGAGAGGCATACCAAAGTGATGGCATCGTCCGGCGAACGGCGCCGCACCAGTTGCTCGGCAAATTTCTCGACGCCGCCTTCATGCCCATCGACGCCACGTGCCCCGACAACAAGTATCCGCGTGCCCATGTTCACCGCCCCCATCCCATGCGGCGGCGCGCAGATCTCAGCCAATTCGGGATCAGCAGCAGCTTGAAATAGCGGAGGACCACGCGAACTGCGCCGGCCTTGCCGCCCACCGCCGCTTCATGCAGCAACCTGGCTGCAAACGAGTAGATGATCTGGCGAGTCCGCATCGCGACTGTGATGCTATCGGGCGCGTATAGTCGAGTGACGAGCACCTCGCTTATTCCGCCGAACTGCGCTCCGGCCCTGATGAGGGAAAGATAAAGGGCGTAATCCTGCGCGTGACGGAAGGTCTCGTCGTACCCACCCGCCCTGACAACGGTCTCCGCTTTGAAAGCAATACTGGAATGAACGATGAAATTGCGCTTTAGCAGCCTCGTGACAATGGCGCCGTGCTCGGTGGGCCCGCTGATCACCCAACTGCGCCCGGTCTGGACGTCCTTCCCAACCGCGTGAGAATACACGAGATCGCAATTTGGGTTGCGTGCCAGATACTCGACAATACGCCGTACCCGCTCCGGAGCCGGCTGATCGTCATCGTCATTACGAATGACGATTTCGTTCGTGCATAACGCAAGTCCCCGGTTCAGGGCCTTTGTTAATCCCAAATTGCATTCGTTGAAGACGAAATGGAGCCGTTCGTCCTTAGGAAATCTCGCGACGAAGTCGGCGCGTACGAGGCTGGGATTGTCGACGACGACGATCACACGCAAGGGGATTTCCCGCTCCGCCAGATAAACGGACGCAACCTCGACAACGGACGCACGGCCCATCGTGCAAATCAGAACATTGACAGTGGGAAACGAACCGGCCACGACAGCGCCCATTATTTCGGAGAGCCAACGCTGACGCTCAAACCTGGCTCGCGAGCCGCAGAGCGGTCGGCATTTGACCAAGCATGCAGAAAGCAGAGCGTTACGAACGCCACGAGATGTCTTACGCCGAAATGGGCGGCGAACAACACGAGCGCGACTGGAGGAGGGAAATAGGTGGCTACGCCAAACAGCACAACACATGGAACACTGCCGACCAGATTGGCAACCATCACGTGCCAGGATCGTGTGTGCCGATTAATCATGTAGGCTTGAACGTAGACAGTGTCGGCCATCGCGATCCCATAGAACATGAACATCACGATCGATACCGCTTCGCTCGATTGCAATCTTTCGAACTGTGGAATTGTTCTGACGGCGAACATGGTCATTGCCGACATCGCCACGCCGAACATGCTGAAGACGAAGAAAATTCCTGCGAGCGCAGCTCGGGACGGCAGCCGTTCGACGAAATGCGTGTAATAGATGCAAAGCGACGGTTTCAGCGAATTATAGATGAACCTCCCGGTTGAGAATCCGATCGAGTAAATTCCGAGAACATGGAGACCGAAGACATGACCGACGATCATTTTGTCGACATCGGCAAGAGAATTAGGCAAGAGGTTCGCGACGCTGAGACCGAATGCTTCGTTTATTTCCCGCGAGTACACCGCATTCCACAGCGACCGCAGCGGTGGCAGCTTTATCTTGCCGCGAAGCCACCAAGCTGCAGACACAAGCTGAAAAACGGTGAGCGCCAGCAGGTAAGCGAACGTCGCCATGCCGATCGAAGTGCCCGACCACATCGCGGCCACGAACCCGGCGAAAGCAAAGCCGTATTTGACTGCATCCGTTATGAATAATGTTAAAAAGCGCCGCTCCGCCTGGAGCACGCTCCGGTACATATCGGCCGGATAATAGAAGAACGCGATCGCTGCGAGCCAGACGAGATCGGCCGGCATGATTTTGATGCCGATGAGGCCGGCACCACCGTGAGCCGTTGCGATAACGATAAACGCGAGCATGCTGAAGGTCATGCGGGCAACCAGCAGCCGACCAAGGGCCGCCGTATCGCCCGCGGCGCTGGCGCGAATGATCAATTTCGCGGATTCAAGGAGGACAGCCAGCCCGAGCAGCGTGAAATACGCAATCATCAGGCGATAGACGCCCGCGTCGTGCACCGAGCTTGCATAGGCAAGGTAGAGCAAAATCCCGTAATTCACGACGCCCGGCAGAGACGACGCCGCCATCGCAAACGGCCCATGCCGACCGAGATAAACAAGGCGCCGTCGCCACGTTGTATAGCGCGAGCCGCCGATCTGCGGCGTCGGTGACGTGGTACCCTGCGAATCCAGCATTCGCTAAAAACTCCTCGACGCAGAATTTTTGACTGGGGAAGTCGCGGCCATACGCGTTGCTATCCTTTCTGCCGGTTCGAAACACGAATGTGCCGAAACCACGCCGCCAGCGTTGAACGAGCGGTGCGCCACAGTTCCTGATGAACTTATTGTTTGCCCCTTAGTTCGTGACACGACGGTGAGCTATTGGACGACGCGAGCACTACAAACCGCGGTTCAGTGAGCCATTTGCGAGCCTCGCGTTTTGTGGCGAACCGTAGCGTGCTCATTGGAAATTCCTGACAAATCGCAGCAAGCGTTCTTGCTGTCGCCATAGCCGTGAAGCTTCTGGGAATTACCGCAATGCCGCCGTCCTTCAGAATGAAGGCATCCTGAACATTACCCATCGTGATTATCTGCAGGCACGTTCGAAGCAACTTCTGATATGCATTTGCGGGGCGCGACAGTTGCCCGCCGGCATTGTTCAGAATGTATTCCAGGCTTTTCGTACAGCCTTCGGCAGATGCGGGATGAACAAGACATACCGCCGAGAGCAGCATTGCGATGAGGGACGACGTCATCGCGGCAGGCCGAAGCGCGCAGCGAGTCGAACGACCGAAGGGAATCAGCTGTCCGATTGTCACGGCACCGACTCCACGCGAGGCCGGCCCAAATACGAATATGGCTGCATGTATGACGAACTGCGATAGTAGTCATAAAAACGCAGTCGCCGCAGATCGACTCGGGTTAAAACCGTTCCGAGCAAGCGGTCGGCGACCGGCGCCAGCGCTTCGAGCGCCTGGGAGACCACCTCACGCGGCGTTGCATCCCAGCGAACGGCAAATACAACCCGATCGGCTTGCTCGGCCAATGCGCGTGCATCAACCAGGGGCATGACAGGCGGAGCATCGACAATAACGTAGTCGAATCGCGCGCGAAGGCTGTCCAAGAGGTTGTGCATCGCGCCCGAGAACACAAGCTCATTGATAATTTGCGGCTTATGCCGCGGAGGCGACGGCAACACTGCAAGCTCCGTAGCCTCATCGACCAGCATCACTTGTTCGAGGTTGAGCAGCCCCGCAGCAACTTCAGCCGTCCCGAGTTTCGCCTGCGGACATAGGGAGCGCGTCAATTCCGGGTTGCGCAAATCTCCGTCGACAATGATCGTGCGCATCCCGATGTTGGCAAGAGACAAGGCCAGATTCGTGGCAAGAGTGGTCTTCCCCTCACCGTCAATGGACGACGTCACAATGACAACCTTCGCCTGTGCATCGCGAGTCGCACGCTGGGTTGCCAGCCTGACCGCACGAACCGCCTCGGCGAACAACGATGTCGGTTCTTCGAGGGCGTACCGCATCAACGGAGGCTGCATAAGGGCCGGCAATAGAGCGGGAGCGTTCGCGTTGTATTCGTCCAGCACTTCGCGGCCACGATAGGCGCGGCGCGCCAGTTCACGCGTTCCGACAAGCGGAATGGCGGCGAGCGTCGGCAGATCGGTGGTTTCTTCAGCCTGTCGCGGCGTTTTGATCCGGCCGTCGAGCATGTCGACAAAAAACGCAAGAACAGCACCCAAGCCCAATCCCATCAGCGCCGCTACTGCAAGAAACAGCGTCGTCTTTGGAAACGACGGGCGAATCGGCACATCCGCGCGCGACACGACACGCGCATCCGGAAGCTCCAGGCTTTCTTCCGCCCTCGTCTGCTTGTACCGGGCAAGGAAAGACTCGTAGAGCGTATGGTCGGCGTCCGCCTCGCGCTGAAGGGCGCGAAGACGAATCTGAGCCTTGTTTAAATCACCCGACGTCGATTGCAGCCGATCGAGGCTCGCCCGCAGCGCTTGCTCGCGCGATTGAGCGACCTGATAAGCATTGCGCGTGCTGTCGAGTATCCGGTGGAGCTCCTGGTTGATGAGGCGCTGCACGTCCCTCAACTGCGCTTTGGCTGCCAGCACCCGCGGATGTTGCGAGCCGAATTTACTCGATAGTTCTGCCGCGTCTTTGGCGATCTGGGCGTATTGGGTCCGCAGTTGCGCCATAACCGGAGATGTTAACGCCTGAGCCAGCGCGCCCGGGTCACGGTGATTCTTTATGATGTCTTCAACCTGGTCATATTTCGCGCGCGCCTCAGCGGTTTCCACATGAGCTTGAATGAGGCTGTTGTTCAGATCGGTAAGCTGCTGATCGTTGACGGTCTGACCCTGGGTCGTAATCAGGCCATGCGTGGCGCGAAACTCTTCCACAGTCTTGTCGGCAGCTTGCACCCGCGATTTGAGCTCGGCGAGCTGCGCATTAAACCATGATGCAGCGAGCTTGTTCGTATTTTGCTTGCTGTAAACCGCCTCGTAAAAATAAGCATCGACAACGGCGTTGGCGATGCGGGCGGCTTTCTCAGGGCTCTGCGAGCTTGCCGCGATATCGACCAGAAATGAAGTCGGTCCCTCGCGCGTGACCTTGATTTGATGCTGCAGGTTATCGATTGCGGTCGCGTTCGCGATCTCCTGCGCGCTCCGAACCGGTTTCTGCTTGCCGACAATGTCCGTAACGATGTTCTTTACCCAACTAAGCCCCCTACTCACCCAATCAAACATGCCTGGCGGCGGCACGAACTCGGGATCATCGACAAGGTGCAGTTTGTCGACCACCCGCCGCAGAACGGTGGGCGACTGAATAAGCTGCGCCTGGCTATCGACCATTGCGCTGTCACTGTTGAAGTTCGAGCTTTGGGGCTGATTGTTGTTGGTATCCGCGACGTTGCTGCGATGCGGGTCGATGAAGACGGTGCTGGTCGCGGTATAAAGCGGGCTCGTGAGCGCCACATAGGCCGCGGTTGCCCCCACAAAAGCGGCGGTTACACCGATGATGATCCAGCGCCGCCGTCGGAAAATGTGGATGATTTCGCGCAGATCGTTCGTGCGATTGACATCGTCCGCCGGCCCGACGGGCGGCGCCTCCGCTATGACCGGCAGCCTGCGCGGATCGTAATCAAAACTCGAATGCAGCATTGCCACCAACTCGATGCCTGACAACCGTCACTTGCAACGCTGCCCCCTTCTAAAAAGCGATACCGCAACGATCGGTGTGTTGGAGTTCATGAAACAATCGAGTCTGGTGCAAACACTGTGCGCCTTCATCGTGCAGCAGCCGTCCGAAGTCTCGTTGACGTAATCCATTTACTGCGGTTGTGCCCATTGCCACCCCCTCGACACGCACGCCACGTGCATAAGCGGCCTCCGATCCGAAGGCTAAGCCGACGCCCCACACGTCCCGACCGCATTGGTTCCGCGAATGTTTATCCCCCACAATCCAAACCGAACTGAGCTCGGATGTGATTGCCCGGATTCTTAACCCGCAACGTACCGGACTGTTCCGCGCCCCGGACAAATGGAAATCCTTTCGCGCACAATGCTCGATATGGTCGGCAGCCCTGCTGGGAAGACCAGAATCTGTATCGAAGAAATATCGCGCCGGAAGTGACGAAAGATTGGCAATGATGTGGCGTCAAAAGGTTTGCGGTGGAAATTAACCAAGATCAGCATCGATTCCGAATGAACGCTGACAATAAGCCGACAATAATACTCAAGCAGGCACATCGTTGTGCAAGAAGCTCAGACGATGATGGAATTGTGCAACAGTTGCGCCAAAGCGAATGTGTACGTTCTTCAGAACTCGGCTCTCGCGGTGATACCGACGAGATGTTTGTCAAAACTCGACTCGATCTGACTGCTGTCGCGGCGCACAAAGCGGTACTGCAAGGAAAGCGATGTGATGTTGTTCAGCAGATACTTGAGTTGCGCATCGGCAACATAGACGTTGTCGGAACGCAACTCTCCGTGGAATCTGTCTTTTTCATAGGCGGCGGCGGTCGAAAAGACGAGATTTCGGCGCAGTTCGTAGGCGAACCCCAGCTGCGCGGCATTAGCAACGACCGCGGTTAAACTCGTGTCGAAGGTTCCGAGAACCTGCTCGGCGTTGAAATACACGTCGAGGCGGCGCGATGGACTCCACGTCAGAAGCGCCCGATAGGTCGGTCCCTGAAGCGTCCCGACGGAGCCCGCCTCGAAACGTTGACTTTGAAAGCCGCCGGCAAATTCGGCTTTAATTAAATGCGTAAGTTCGACATCCACCCCCGTCAGCGCACGATATCCGTTCGAGTCGAAGGATTGCTCCGGAGTGCCGCGCAGCCGGCGCACGTTACCCTCAAGAGCGGTAAACAATCCCAGTTTTTCGGAGACAGCATAATCAAGACGTCCGTGTGCAACATAGATTTGGCCGTCGCGCGAATCCTGATTGATGATCGAACCATTCTGCGCGACCGTCGATCCAAAATCGTAGGAAGCGACACGCGCGCCGATTGAGCCGGTGAAACGGCCAAATTCGTGGCGCAACGTCGTGTCGCCGGACAGCAAGGTATAAGGCGTCGGCTCCACGGCATTGGTCGGTGACGTCAAGCTGCCGACCGCGACATGCAAATAGGATGCCTCGAATGACGTAAGCAACACCGTTGCGTGATCGATGTCGAAGTGGCCTTTCCCCTGGAAGCTTGCATCGGTCTGATTAAGGCCCGAATGGCTGCCGTAGATTGTCGACAGGGTTGAAACCTTCAAATCCAGACCGTGCCGCTCCCACAGGCTGTGCGCCTGCAGGCTTGCGCCAAGCCTACTGACAAAGTCGGCTTCCGCGTTGGTATTAGATGAAAACACGTTGCTGTCGTAGAAGCCCCCTGCGGTGACAGCGGGATCAAACATCCAAGCACCGGCGCGGATGCCGGGCGGCTGGTATCCCGGCCACCGCCTGCTCTGAACGGGCGTGTCTTCCGGCGCCGGCGGTTCACGCGAGGCCGGATCGGTCAGGACTGGCAATGGGGTCGGCTCGAAAACGTGCAGCGCGTTCCAAGGCGGAGTCAGAAATACAGGCGTGTCCGGAATCGCTTGCGCGTTCGAATGCGACGTCAGCCCAAGAATGCCGAACAGCACAAGCGTCGGGCCAAACCAGAAGCGCCCGCACCCGCTTATCCGTTTCACCGTCAAGGTCATTGCGGGCGATTGCCTCTTTTTGCGGTGCACGAAATCCCAGAGGCTGCTTTCGCAATCCGACAGATTTGATGAAATTGTGAGAAATCGCGCGCGGAGAGCCGAAGTTCGCGCCCAAAGGCCCGTTTGGCCTGACACATCAGAACGCCCCGGTGTACGCGAGCGGAGAACAAATCAGAACATACGTTCCGACACGCGAATATTGTCGCCAGGGAAAATTCGCACCGGTTGACCAAGTGCAACACTCTGACCTGTCGGGCGACCCGCGTGATGGACGTAAATTTTATTTTCGTCGGCGCGATATGTTAGCCCACCCGCAATCGCGACCGCATCCGCTACGGTAAGGCCCGGGCGGAATGGATATTCGCCGGCTTTCTTGACTTCGCCATAAATGTAAAACGGGGCGTAAGTGGCAACTTCAACGCTAATTTCCGGTTTCTGCTCGAATTTACCCTTCATTTGCGCAACGAGGCGTTGCTCGAGTTGTCGGGTGGTCAAACCTGCAGCTTTGACCCGGCCGACAAGCGGAATGGACAAATAACCGTTGCTGTCGATCTCGTATTGATCGGTCAACAGATTGTCGTTGTAGGCCTTTATCCGCACATGATCATTTGGGCGGAGGATATAAGGCCCGTCAGTCGCCTGCGCGGCAGGCCCCGCATAGCTCGAAATAGCCTGCGGCTCCACGCTCGCGACCGCGCTGCACGCGGCAAGCGTAACAGCCAGCAGCAGATACAATGCACAATTTCGAAACATGACCCCATCCCCCGACGACAAGGCTCTGGCAAGCGAGCCCCATATGCCACCGCCTTAGCTGCTGCAAGAACCGCAGCAGAGCAGAAGCTGGAACCCGAAGCCGATTGAGACTACCCGGGTTCATAAGCTGCGATCTCGCAATTTGTTCCCTTCCTTCAAAAATTTTTTCCGAAATTTTATCGGCCATAGCGGCCTAGAATACGTTCCACATAAGCATGGCAGCCAAAATGATCATTATCCAAAGAGCGAGATCGACCAGCAGCAAATGGTTCCGGATCTGACGGGCAGGACACGGACACGTCACCAAGCCCCGAACTATTTCAGAATTGCACAACCAGGACGCCACGATCGTCGCCGTCGGCGCATTCCAACTCGGCTTCCCCAGATCGTCTTCGTGTCGCATGACGTGTGTCCGTCATGTTTATTTGACGATTCGCAGCAACAATTGGCCGTCACTCTTAGTTACATAACTCAACGAGCTGCACTTCGGTTTGCTTCGCCGCTGCCGATTTCGCGCACCACCTGCCTGCACCCGACGCATGGCAAAAAAATCGACGAACTTTATCGTTTCGAGGCCGCATTGATTCCACAAACTTCGATTAGCGAACCGCGGCCCCATTTATTTCTTAAATCACACCGAAGCGAAGACCTCCGCGCCGATCCTCATTCTGGAGCTGAGTGAAATGAGTCTCGAACTTTCCGGCACGCTTGATCGATTACATCGGTACGTTCCATCCAGTCGCGAGATCCGAACCAGGCTCGCAGGAAGCGTACCGCAGGACCGGCGGAAGCGCGTCTATCACCGATCACAGAGAACGGCATTACGCGAACCAACGGCCCTCACCCTCGCGTGCAAACGGATGCTGGACATATGCGGCGCCGGTGTGGGCCTATTGCTATTTGCACCGCTGCTTGTTGCCATCGCGGTGGCCATAAAATTGACCTCACCGGGACCCGTCTTTTTCCGGCAAAAACGCTACGGGTATCACAACCGGCGATTTCGGATCTTTAAATTTCGCACGATGTACGTCGACCGCAGTGACGAACGCGGAGTCGAGCAGACAAAGGCTGATGATTCACGGGTGACGCCGCTCGGCCGTATTTTGCGCAAGACAAGCCTCGATGAGCTGCCGCAGCTCATCAATGTTCTAAAAGGGGACATGTCGCTCGTCGGACCCCGTCCTCATGTGCCCGGGATGCTGGCGAACGGCATGCTCTACGAGACGTTCATCCCTTATTATTTTGCCCGCCATAACATGAAGCCGGGCCTGACCGGGCTCGCACAGGTACGCGGGTTTCGCGGCAGCACGACCGATCCGGCGGCGGCGCTCGCGCGGGTCGACTGCGATCTTGAATATATTGAATGTTGGTCCTTACGCCGCGATTTTGCGATCATCTTCCAGACAGTGATCAAAGAGTTTTTTCTGTCGGGCTCAGGCATCTAAGAGCCACTCAAAGACTGGCGCAATTTTCGGGGTGTCGAAGGCGCGGGGTGTGCCGTGTCCATTCCTCACGACGGATCACCGAAGGTAACAAGCCGCAAACAAAAATGAAGCGTAGCTGACTTATACGTCAGCCACGCTTCAAACGCTTGCCATTCCGTGCGGTCAGGCTGGGGTCAGTTCGGTGCCGCTGATTACCTTCAGATGTGGCCCCAGCTGCATGATGCTGCGGTAAGCAGCCAGGTAGTCCATGGCCATCCGTCGAGCGGTAAACCGCTCCTCGAAGCGCGCACGGACCTGCCGGCGGTCCAACAACGGGATGCGATCGACGGCGTTAACGGCAGATATCTCGTCTTCGACAATAAATCCCGTCACGTTTTCATCGACGACTTCAGGAACAGACCCGCGATTGAACGCGATAACGGGAGTGCCGCAAGCCATCGCTTCGATCATGACGAGCCCAAACGGCTCTGGCCAATCGATCGTTACAAGAAGCGCAATCGCGCCGCTGAGGAAGTCGGATTTTTCATGGTCGCCGATTTCGCCGATATATTCCACGTTCGGCCCATCAATCATCGGCTTTATGATTTCGTCGTAATATTCCTGATCGACCCGGTCGACCTTCGCCGCGATCTTGAGGGGTATTCCACAGCGTTTGGCTATGCGAATGGCGCGGTCAACCGACTTTTCCGGGGCAATGCGGCCCAGCACAGCCAAATAGCCGGGTTTTATCGGGCGCGGAGTCAGCAGCTTCTCGGGTACCCCGTGATAGATCGTTTTCAGCCAGTTCGCACTGCGCACCGGCCGGCGTTGCGAGTTGGAAATCGAGATGAGCGGAACATTGGAAAAAGTGCTGAAAATCGGCTGCAATTCTGGAAGATCAAGCCTGCCATGCAACGTCGTAATGAAAGGCGTCGCCTGCCGGGTGAAAATGGGGAACGGATAGTAATCGAGATGAAAGTGCAGCAGGTCGAAGTCGTCGCTGCGCTGACGGACACGCTCGAGCATGACCATGTGCAGGGCATTGGGGTCCCGGATAGATCCATCGAGGCGCAACGCCCGGGGCCAACTCGCTTCCAGCTTTGCCGACGTGCGGGAATCGCCGCTGGCGAAAAGGGTCACATCGTTACCTAGAGCAACCAATTCTTCGGTGAGCCAGTAAACGACCCGTTCTGTGCCGCCATAGAGCTTGGGCGGTATTGCTTCGGTCAACGGAGCTACCTGCGCGATGCGCATCAACCTGCCTCCTTTATGTTCATGGTGTCCACCCGCGCCCACAACCCCATCTGACGCAGGGAACGTTTCCATGCGGCAATTGTTCCTGCAAATGTGGGCGGAAAGCGGGATTCGATTGCAAATTGTACGGTAGGCTAATGACCATACTTTTGACGATCTTCTTTTCCCAGAATTGCGGACGACGGCGTGTCGACTGTAGTCCCGTAGCTCCTCGAAAGTTCAACTTCACTTTCATCTAAGTGCGTTGCAAGGTTTGGCCGCCTGCATGGACAATTTCTCGCGCTATTCCGGTCGCCCATTCGGCTTCGTTGCTCGCTATCTGCGGGTACGGCTTGTTTCACACGCCGTCATTGTCGGAGCGGTGGCCGCTGCTGTGATCTGCTCGGTCGGAACGCAGTACGGAATCAAATTCCTCGTCGACAGCCTTACCAACAATGTCTCCGGTGAGGTGTGGGTGGCTTTTGCATTGCTGGGGTCGCTTATTGCCGCCGACAATTTGCTGTGGCGTCTGGCAAGCTGGATCGCCAGCACGACCTTCGTGAAAGTGACCGGCGACCTTCGCCGTGACCTTTTCCGACATTTGACCGGCCATGCGCCGGGATTTTTCGCTGAGAGGCTGCCTGGAACCCTGACAAGCCGAATTACGGCTACCTCCAATGCCGTATACGCAATGGAGAACATGTTCGCCTGGAACGTGTTGCCACCTTGCCTCGCGACTATTTCCGCGATCGCCTTTGTATCCGTCATTAGCCCGACGATGGCGATCAGCCTTGCAGCGGTGGGCGGAATTGTCGTGATGGGCATGTTCCGGCTTGCCGCCGCAGGCAAGCCGCTGCACCACGATTTTGCTTCCAAAGCGGCCGCTGTCGACGGAGAGATGGTCGACGTGGTCACGAACATGTCGCTGGTCAAAGCGTTTTGCGGGATAAGACGCGAACTCGACCGCTTCGACGCGACGCTCGACCGCGAAATCGGAGCCCGCCGACGCAGCTTGCTCTATCTCGAAAAGCTGAGGCTTGGCCACGCTGTCATTACGGCGACATTCACTATCGGACTCCTGGCTTGGGCTATACTGCTCTGGCAACGCGGGGCGGCAACGCCAGGAGACGTCGTGCTCGCCTGTACGCTCGGCTTATCGGTGCTGCATGCAACCCGCGATCTTGCGGTGGCCTTGGTGGACATGACGCAGCACATCGCCCGGCTATCGGAAGCGCTCGGCACTCTTCTGGTGCAGCACGAACTGCGCGATCACCCCGAGGCGGCTCCGCTCGTGAAACACGGCGCGCTCATTGAATTCAGCAACGTGTCTTTTGCCTATCCGGACGGCCAGTTGGTCTTCCGGAATTTCAGCCTGCGGCTTGAATCCGATCAGCGTATTGGACTGGTCGGAGAATCCGGTGCCGGCAAATCCACCTTATTTGCGCTTCTGCAACGGTTCTATGACGTGCAGCGTGGCAAAATCCTCATTGATGGCCAGGATATTGCACGAGTCACGCAAGACAGCTTGCGATCCGCGATTGCGCTGGTGCCTCAGGACATCTCCCTCTTCCAGCGCTCGATCATGGAAAACATCCGCTATGGGCGACCGGATGCCACCGACGAAGAGGTCATGAAAGCGGCGGCGGCGGCGCGATGTGAATTCATCGGCGACCTGCCCGGTGACTTTGACATGATGGTCGGGGACCGGGGCGTCAAGCTTTCGGGAGGACAGCGGCAACGGATCGCCATCGCCCGCGCATTTCTCAAAGACGCTCCCATTCTCCTGCTCGACGAGGCCACCGCCTCACTTGACAGCGAGTCCGAGGAGGCGGTTCGCGAAGCGCTTGAACGGTTGATGCAAGGACGAACGGTCATCGCCATCACCCACCGGTTGTCGACGCTGCGCAATTTCGACCGGATCCTTGTGCTTAACAAGGGCTGCGTTATTGAAGATGGTCCCCCCAATTTGTTAATGAAGCAAAAGGGACCTTATTACGAGCTTGTCCGGCGTGAGATGAGCCGTCTCACCAGGCGCGCCGCTTAAGCGGACTTAAACGCTCCTCAAGCAAGAAGTTTTTCCGATGCCCATAAAAGCCGCCAAAAGCGCAGTTGCTTTGTCGGTCGAATCGAGCATGGAAGTTCCGTTCGCAATTCAGATGACACGGCCGGCCGAACGGCCCCGGCGATCGCTGAAATACAACGACACCTTCCTGGTGCTTGATAGCCATGGCGACATTGGGGCTTCCCCGGGAAGTTCCGACGGCCTTTTCCATATGGACACGAGGTTCCTGTCCCGGCTGGAACTCCTGATGGATGGAACACAGCCGTTGTTGCTCGGATCTAATCTGAGCGATGACAATTCACTGTACAGTGTGGACCTCACCAACCCCGATATTTCAGCGAACGGGCATATTGTCCTGCCCAAGGACACGTTGCACATCATCCGTTCCATTTTTGTCTGGCAGAAAACTGCTTACCAGCGGATCGGCATTCGTAATCACGGCACGCAACCGGTGAACCTGGGGCTGACCCTCAAATTCGACAGCGACTTTGCAGATTTGTTCGAGGTTCGCGGTTCCACCCGGAAGCGGCGCGGTAGCGCTGACGCCAAGGTGCTTGGACCGGATGAAGTCCTGCACATCTATCGAGGCCTCGACGGAAATCTCCGTCGCACCAATCTGCATTTCGATCCCCCGCCGACACGGCTCACAACCGGTGAAGCCCGCTACCGCCTGGACGTCATGGCGGGACAAACCTGTTCTCTTTTCGTGGCCGTTAGCTGCAATAAGGATCCAGAAATAGCGCGTGTGCCCTTTATTCGCGCGCTGCTGTCGGCCCGGCGGGAGATCAGATCGTCGCAGGCCAACCGCGGTTCGATCATCACGTCGAACGACGTCTTCAATGAAGTCCTCCATCGCACCACGGCCGATCTCTACATGCTGAAGACAGAGACGCCGCAGGGGCCATATCCGTACGCCGGTATTCCCTGGTATTCGACGACCTTCGGCCGCGACGGCCTTATCACCGCATTGCAAACGCTTTGGTTCGATCCGCGCATTGCCCGCGGAGTCCTGCGGCGGCTAGCGGCCTATCAGGCGACCAAGGACGACCCGGAAGCCGACGCGCAGCCGGGCAAAATTCTGCACGAGATGCGGGGCGGCGAAATGGCGGCGCTGCGAGAGGTGCCGTTCGGGCTCTATTACGGGAGCGTGGATTCGACGCCGCTGTTTGTCCTTCTTGCCGGGATGTATGTCGACAGGACGGGAGACGAAGGAACGCTTACGGAGTTATGGCCGGCCATTGAAGCCGCGCTGCAGTGGATCGACGGACCGGGCGATGCCGATCAGGACGGATTTGTCGAGTATCGCCGCTTATCGAAGCATGGTTTGGTCAATCAAGGCTGGAAAGACTCCTTCGATGCCATCTTCCATGCCGACGGACGGCTGGTCGAAGGCGATATCGCGCTCGCCGAGGTTCAAGGATACGTATTTGCAGCAAAGCGAGCGGCCGCCCGCTGTGCGCGCAGGCTCGGGTATGAGGAACGCGCAAATAAGCTCGATTCGGACGCCGAACTCCTCGCACGGCGTTTCGAAGCCGCATTCTGGTGCCCTGAGATCGAGACCTATGCGCTTGCGCTCGATGGTGCGAAAGAGCCATGCCGCGTGCGCACCTCGAATGCGGGCCAACTCCTTTTCACGGGCATCGTAAGCGCTGATCGCGCGAGGAAAGTTGCGAATGCCTTGATGCAGCCTCCCTCGTTTTCAGGCTGGGGCATCCGCACCGTTACGAAGGGTGAGGCACGATTCAATCCGATGTCGTACCACAATGGCTCAATCTGGCCGCATGACAACGCACTCATTGCGCTCGGCTTCGCGCGCTACGGCCTGAAACAGCCCGTCATGCGTCTGTTTAAGGGACTCTTCGACGCGGCAAGTTATATGGATTTGCGGCGCCTGCCGGAACTGTTCTGCGGATTCCAGCGCGAACGCCGACGCGGTCCAACGCTTTACCCGGTCGCATGCGCGCCGCAAGCCTGGGCAAGCGTTGCGCCATTTGCCCTGCTCGAAGCCTCGCTTGGGCTTGAATTCGATGCGACTAACATGGCGATCCGGCTGCACAATCCGCAGCTCCCGTCATTTCTGGATGAGCTGACGATTAGCGACCTGCGTCTCGGCGCCTCTGTCATCGATTTCAAAATCAGGCGCCGTCAGATGGACGACGTATCAATGGAAATCGTGCGATCGCGCGGCCCCATCCAGGTTTCGGTCGTGCCGGCGGCCTGATTTTGCCTTCAAGGCGTGCGAGGCGACGCGCATGCCGGAACCTTTAGGGTCCCGGCAAGTTCCAGTTCGCTAATGCCTGCAAGGGAGGGCGTTATGCTCGTCAGGCAATTTCCAACGTCGTTTGTCCTTGTCGCCGTTGCGTATGCGAGCTTGCCGCCGCAATTCTCAATGGCCGACAACACGCCGCCGGCGTCAACGACCGCGCCCGGAACTCCAGCACAAACAAAACCCGACAAGATGCCACCGATGGCTCCATCCGTAACTGTGATGGATGCGACCGGCGCGAGCGGCATTCTCGGCCGCGCGGTAAAAGGTGCCGACGGCAAAGATATGGGAAGGATCGTGGATGTCATTGTCGATACCAGCGGACAAGTCCGTGCAGCGGTGATCGACTTCGGAGGTTTTTTGGGCGTAGGAAGCCGCAAGATCGCGGTCGACTGGAAAGCGTTGCATTTCAATGGCGCCGTCAAGCGGGGCGATGACGTACGCCTCGAACTTACCCGTGACCAGATCAAGGCGGCGCCCGAATACAAGGAAGGCAAGCCTCTCGTGGTCATTGGCCCGTCGGGTGATCTCAGGCCGCTTGGCGTCTCCACGCCAGCCCCGGCGAAATGACGTATTTGCACGAAAGCGAAAATGCGCCTTCGAAAGGCGCCGGGCGGCCCCCTGCGATCGAACCGGAAGGCCCAAATGGTTTGGAGCCGCCCGCAGAGTCTCCGGTCGGCCCGTCGCGTGCAAGCTCCCGGGGCCTGGACTGGTTCGTCTTCTTTCTGGCTGATGTGCAAACCGGCTTCGGTCCCTTCGTTGCCGTCTATCTGACGACACAGAAGTGGACACAGGTGGAGATTGGCTTCGTTCTTTCGATCAGCGGACTTGTCGCACTGCTCGGACAGATGCCCGGTGGCGCAATCGTCGATTGGGCCCGATCGGAGCGGATGGTGGCCGCTATTGCGGTCGCATTGATTGGCGTCAGCGCTATGGCCTATGCCGCTTGGCCGATCTTTCTCGTAATTTTGTTAGCCGCCATTCTGCACGCCGGCAGCAGCTGCGTCCTCGGCCCTGCGATTGCAGCGATAAGTCTCGGTCTGGTCGGCCGCGCCGGCATCGGCCATCGGCTCGGGCGTAATGCGCGCTTTGCGTCGCTCGGCAGCGGCATCGCGGCAGCCGCGATGGGCACGGCCGGTTATCTGTGGTCGAGCCGAGCGGTCTTTCTCGTGACCGTTGCGCTCGCGGTGCCGACATTGCTGGCGCTCTGGCACATACGAGATTCCGAGATCGACCCGGAATATGCGCACGGCGCACTGCACGAGAAGTCGACAACGTCGCGATCCTCGAGTTTCGCGATGCTCGCACGCAACAAGCCGCTTCTTCTGTTTGCATCGGTCTTGCTGCTGTTTCACCTGGCCAACGCCGCCATGCTCCCGCTCGTCGGCAGCTTTATGACCGCCAAATCTCCTGCCTGGGCACCGGCCCTCATTGCCGCTTGCATGGTCATTCCACAAATTGTCGTCGCTGCGATTTCGCCATGGGTCGGCGCTAAATCGCATGTTTGGGGACGCCGCCCTCTCCTGCTGATCGGCATTACCGCCCTCGTTGTGCGCGGATTGCTGTTTGCATTCGTGCACGACCCGCATTTACTCGTTGCTGTTCAGATACTTGACGGCGTCGCCGCATCCATCTTCAGCGTGCTGGTGCCGCTGATCGTCGCCGACATAACGTTCGGATCCGGGCACTTCAACTTGGCACAAGGTATCGTAGGTACCGGTGTTGGAATTGGTGCGTCGATCAGCACCGTCTTTGCGGGATATCTCACCGATCAATTCGGCAGCAGCACCGCGTTCATGGCACTCGCCTGCATTGCGGTATTGGCGCTTGTTGTCGTGTGGTTCGCCATGCCCGAAACGCGGCCAGCCGAAGCTGAGGTTCACGAAATCTAGAGCGGTTGCGAAGCTCGTTGCGATTGCGGCTGCGGGAGCGTTTACAACGACCAGTCCAGCCTCTCCCCGCCGAACAATGGAAAGACGTTTCCGCTCGTAGGGATATCAACCTGTTCACAGATAAAGTTCGACTCCTTCCTGAACGTGACCCGCTCGTCGTTCAGCGGCAAGCCGTAGAACTGCGGACCATTGATCGAGGCGAACGTCTCGAAGTTTTGCAGCGCCCCTTCTTCTTCAAATACCTTTAGATAAGCGGGCAATGCGGATGGTGCGCCAAAGACACCGGCACAGCCGCAAGCCGCTTCTTTCAAATGCCGAAGATGAGGTGCTGAATCGGTCCCCAGAAAAAATCCGGGCTCGCCGCTCGTGGCGGCCTGACGAAGCGCTTTGCGATGCTCCTCGCGCTTGAGAATGGGCAGGCAATAAAGGTGCGGCCTGATTCCGCCCTCGAACAGGGCGTTACGGTTGAACAGCAGATGCTGCGGCGTGATGGTTGCCCCGACGCGTGGCCGATGGGCGCGGACAACAGCGACCCCATCTTTCGTCGTGACATGCTCCAGAACGATCTTCAGCTTGGGTACGCGTTCCAGCATCGGCACGAGGATTGCCTCAATAAACGCTTTCTCCCGATCGAAAACGTCGATCTCAGGCCTCGGCAACTCGCCATGCACGAGCAGTGGCATGCCGCTTTCAGCCATCGCCTCGAGAACCGGTTGCATCTTCCAGATGTCGGTCACGCCGGCTGCTGAATTGGTGGTCGCGTGAGCCGGATAGAGCTTGGCCGCCGTGAATATTCCCGCCTTGTGACCGGAGATAAGATCGGCTCGATCCGTCGCATCCGTCAGGTAGCAGGTCATCAATGGTGTAAATTTGTATCCGGTGACAGCCGCCGCGATCCGCTGGCGATACTCAAGCGCCATCGTGGCCGTTGTGACCGGCGGCACGAGATTGGGCATCACGATCGCGCGCCCGAACTGCGCTGCCGTATAGGGCGCAACCGATTTCAGGATTTCGCCGTCCCGGAAATGAACATGCCAGTCGTCGGGGCGGCGGATCGTAAGCGTCGTCATTCTCAATACCTGGGGATGGAACTGTGTGGCTCGCACGCCATAAAGCATTTTCTGTTCCCCGCTGGCAAAGGGAGGGTCCGGTTGGGGAGCACAGACGCTCGATGCGTCCACATCCGGATGGCGAGCCCGCCGGCATTTCCGACCGTGAGATTCCTTCGCGTTTGCAGCAACTGCACATTCAACCAGTGGCTTTCTGGCGCACTGCAGCACAACTGTCTCGCTCTCTTGGAATTTTTCTAAGTACTACCACTTGCGTGACATGTCGCCCGCGACCGGGTTCATGAGCTTTTTGCGGCCAGCAATTTGCCGGTGTTTCGCGGGTCGAACTGCTCGTGATGAGAAAGATGTCGCATTATCGCCGCCGGGTATTCGTCGAGACGCCGAAAGGACGAGTAAATGCCGGCTTTACGGTCCCGGAATCAGCCGATGCCGCGGATGTTTCGATGCGATTGCGGGAGCGCGGATGGGCGCCTTATCGGCTTCGTCTGGAAAAAGATCAACGCGCCTGGATCGCGGTCGTCATCGACTGGAAGCACGCTGCCTGAAGCGATCCATCGCTATCGCGTAGCAGCGCGTTCACGGCTTTTTGATAAGCCGACCGGCAATCCGCAATCGCAGACGGCGACTTCTCCCTAATGAACAGCCGGTTGCTGTTCGCAGCAGAGGAGTATCGAGATGTGCGATTATAGCCTCCACACAGTCGCATCCAGAGCCGCCCGCGTCGGCGACGAATTGGTTTCGACTCGATTCCGGAACTCCTTGACCCGCGGTTTTGCTACTTCCACCGAGCCAGACGTCGCTGTTTGCCTGATGCCCGGGACGGAAGTTGCGTTCGAGAGTGATGCCGAAAGCGAGCCGGCGTTTCCTCTCTTTCGCAATCGTAAGCTCGGGCAAAGAGTGGCACGATTCCGGCAAGTTGACCTGGATCGTCCAACCGTCCACCACGACGCGCTCGAGTTTCCGGACGGCACCATCGTACTTGTCACTGACTTGGTCGAGGGGCAACGTGTGACCGTTCTGCAACTGCCGGCTAATGGGGAGAAATCTCCTTCCGAGCATGAGCATGAACATGAGCACATCAGTGAGCCGACGACGCCGCTGACCGTTTGAGCGAAGCTGCATCCTTCCGCGGAAGCAGCGGAGGCAGTTGTGAGCGGGCCCTGCCCAAGCGGCGCAGGGCCCGTTCTGCGCAAGATCATCGGCTCGCAGCCATCCGCAGAACCAGGCAGGCAGAACCGGCACGTTTTATCTTGCTGCAAAGTTCGTTTGCCACTGCCCTGCTCTCGACACCAATGCGCGCCTGGAAAAACGGACGTGTGCCGCGGCTCCGCAGAATGGAACTGGTTACAATCGGGTCGTGCGAGCCGACCAACGCCGAGAGCTTTGTCACGAGACGCCCATAAACTTCGAGAACACGCGAGCGCGAAAAACCCGCGGCAAGTTCCACGCCCCACGGCTTGTCGATTGCCGCTGTCACCCTGTTCTTCAATTCGTAAAAGAAGCGGCCTGGTGCCTCCCGCAACGAAGCAAGTAGCTTGAGGCAATCGGTCTGCTGCGTGATCATCTCGACACGCCCCGCGCGAGCCCAATCCTCAACGTTTCGGCCTGTGACCGCCTCCACGTAGCGGCGCGTTTCCTGAGGCATCGTACGCGCGCCATTAAGCCACCCGCGCACGCGTCCAGGTCCAGCGTTGTATGCAGCCGCTGCAAGCCCGAGATTCCCAAACTGGTCTCGCAGGTCGCGCAGGTATTCTGCTGCCTTGGGTAACGCCTGCACCGGATCGAACGGATCGTCCAGGTCGCGATCCGAAGCGGTACTGGCCATAAACTGGGCAATTCCTTCGGCGTGAGCGCCGGTGCGCGTGGCAGGGCCGATTGCATGTGGATTGAACCGGCTCTCTCGCCAGATGACACGCGCAAGGAACGCAACAGGCAAATCATTGGCGCGTGCGGCCGATTCCAGCACCAAACAAAGCGAGGATTGAGGCGATGTCGCACCTGCGCGACCTACGCTCGCAAGCAGCAAAATCATCGTAAAGGCAGTGACGAGAGCGTAGAAGCCCCGCATAACCCATCACAAATGAATTTGAAGCCTCGTGTGTTCCATCCCTGGAGCGCTACAAATCAGTCCAAGTGGGTAGTCTGGCAACTGCCGGGTTCGTCATTGCCCAATCGATGAAATGTCCAGCTTCCGTCAGTGCAGCGCGTGCCTCTGGAAGAACAGGGGCCAGCAACTGCCACACGTGCGGCATACGGTACCAGACCTGTAACACGACCGGAACTTTGGCCGATTTCAGCTTTTGCGCCATTCGGACTGCATCATCCCGCAGGACCTCGTCGCTCCCCACCTGAATCATCACAGGCGGCAGGCCGGTGCAATCGCCGTAGAGCGGCGAGACGTACGGATTGCGAGGATCGGCGCCCACACAATAGTCGGCCGCGAAAGCAGGAATATCATCCGCATTGATCATAGGATCGGCGGCTGCATTGCCGATCAGAGACGCGCCTGTCAGGGCAAGATCGGTCCAGGGCGACATCGTGACGGCCGCCGACGGGAGCACGATGCCGACATCGCGCAGCTTCAGAAGCAATGCCAGCGCAAGACCGCCGCCAGCCGAATCGCCAACGATCACGATCCGCCGTGGATCGGCACCATCGGCCAGAAGCCACAGATACGAGGTTACCGCATCGTCCAAAGCTGCGGGGAACGGATGCTCCGGTGCAAGTCTGTAATCCGGCACGAGCACACGCGCGCGCGCGATGTTTGCGACGCGCCAGGTGAAGTGGCGGTAAGTTGATGGCGCTCCTACCTGGTACGCCCCTCCATGGAGATAGAGAACGTGGCGGCGGCTGGAACGCGAAGCAGGCGTTTCAACCAGATCGGCCCTGATGTCGCCAACGGCAACGTTGCGCGTGTGTGTGCTGCGCGGCGGGCGCGGAATAAGAAGCTCCAGGAGGCGAAAACGATGCCGGGCTCGTGCGACGTCGTTATGCCGCCCGCTACGTTTGATAAACAGACGCAATCCGGCGCGCGCGAGTTTCGCGCGCCAGCTGATGCGGACGTCAGATTTCACGAGCCCGCGGCAGCACGCAACCGGGGGACTCCGGTTCCGCCAGCACGCTCGTCCACAATACGACCATCGGCAATGGAAATGATGCGATCGGCAAACGGCATCAGGCGCGGATCGTGGCCGACCACGAGGACGCCGCGCGTCGACTCGCTGGCGAGGCTCGAGAGTATATTCATGACCGAGCGACCGTTTTCGCCGTCGAGCGCCGCCGTCGGCTCATCCGCCAGTATCGCAGACGGTTCGGAAACGATCGCGCGTGCAATCGCCACGCGTTGCTGTTCGCCACCGCTGAGTTCGCGAGGCGTTGCCGCGAGCTTATCGGCAAGACCGACCCGAACCAATGCGTTGCATGCACGCAGCTCGGCATCGTTGCCACGCTGCCCGCGAACGTCGAGCGCCAGCTGCACATTTTCAACGGCCGTCAACGTCGAGAACAGATGATACGATTGAAAGATGAATCCCACATGTTCCCGCCGCAAGCGCGCCAGCTCTTCGGCATCGGCTCCGGCGGTCGATTTGCCGCAAACCGAAACGCTCCCGAGGGTCGGCGTTAGCATGCAGCCGAGTACCGACAGCAGAGTCGTCTTTCCGCTGCCCGACGGGCCCATCAGCAACGCCAACTCTCCGCCACGCAGTGCGAAATCAACTTCCTTCAGCGCGTGCACCCTCGTCGCGCCTGTGCCCAGTATTTGCGTGATGTCCTTCGCCTCGAGCACGGTCTCATTCATCGCGGGGCGGTTTCGGCTCATCGGGTGAACACCATGATTGGGTCGATACGTAATACGCGAAGAATGGCGGCAAGCGCCGAGGTAATGCACATCGCCACCGTGACAGCGAGGATTGCTGCAATGAGCGCCGGTGTGATGACAACCGGGAGCGCGCCTTTCGTGGTGATTTCCACCACGGCAAAACCGATTGCCGCGGCAAAGCAGAAACCGATGACGGCGCTCAAAAGAGCCTGATAAATAATGACACGATAGATGTAGCCGTTCGACGAGCCGAGTGCGCGGAGCGTTGCGAACTCATCAAGATGATCCTTTGTGCTGGAATAGAGTGTCTGCGCAACGATCACGGTCCCTACAATCAGGCCCAGCAAGGCCCCGGCGAACAACGCGGCTCCTGCGCCGGTGCCGAAAAGCCAGAACGAGCGGCTGCGGTCCCGGAATGCCGCCGGCGTCAACGCTTCGACCTTGGGAATTGCGGCACCAAGCGCGTGCTGCACCTGTGCCACATCCGCTCCCGGCTTTAACGTGACCAGAAGATAGCTGATCTTGTTTACAGGCATACTGGTGTAATTGCGCGCGTGCTTGAGGTCTGCAAAGACGTACGGCGTCGTCGTGAACGAGCGGATGCCGTCCGTAACCGCCGCCACGCGCACCGGCCGGCCGCGCAGGTCCGCCGTCGAACCGAGACCGCTCACGCCGAGACGCTTGTAATAAGTTCGATCGATCGCGACCGCCTTGTCGGCTTTCAGCGCATCGATCGACCCCTCCGTAAGATTCCACGGTCGCAATCCGCGGCTCGCCAAGTCCGTGCCGACGACGAACACCGGCGTCATCTCGCCGCTTGGAAGGCGCCAGTCTGAAAAGCCGATCACAATAGGGGTTGCGCTCTTTACGCCGGGTGTTGCGAGCACGTCGTCGCGTACGTGGGCATCAAGAAGCGACGGATCCTCGAAACATTTGGTGCCTTGCCGGACAATCCAGAGATCGCCGGATGCATGATCGATCATCGTGCTCACAACCCGGCCGAAGCCGAGGTAAAGTCCCATCTGGACCAGCACCAGCACGACCGAAAACACGATGCCGACCATCGTGGCCACAAACCGCAGCCGGTCGTGGAAGAGGTTGCGCAACGCAAGCGTGAAATTGAGGGGCATGTTGCACCTTGTTCCTTCAACGGGCGACCGGTTGAGCCGGCCGTCTTCCGGCAAATGCAAAGGCTCCGTTGGAAGCGCGCGATGCCACGGCCATCACCGTCCAACTCGCAACGAGTGCAGCGCAAAACACGATTGCAGCCTTGACCGGTGCCGCAAGCGTCGCGCCAAGCAACGCGTACTGCAGCCACACCACGAAGACGTAATGGATGAGATAGATTCCGTAAGCGTACCCGGAGAGGCTATCGAGAACAGCATGGCGTCCGCTGAACCTGACGCAGATCGCGATCAGGAACAGACCGCCCGCAGCACAGGCGATCGGAAATGCGGCGCTTGCGGCCAGCCGTGCGACGAAGGGCGCATCGTTCCAGCTTGGTATCGTTAGCGACGTCGCTCCCGCCCAGCAGCAAAAGCCTGCCACCGCGACGATCGCCCATGTTATCCAATGGCGCGCCAGCGCTCCCGAAGGCGCGAGCAAATCGCCCTCCGCGACAAACTTGCCGAGCGCGATGCCCGCGAAGAAATAAACGAAATAGAGGCCTGGCCGGCTGAATTGCAGCGCGAAAGGCCCTGATGCGCTCCAGCGCATTGGCGAAAAAGCGAGCGCAAGTGGAACATAGGCAATGATCGAAGCTGCGACGAGGACTGCGAATAGCCGTGTCGGACGCACGGCAGCCCAGTTACCGATCTTGCCAAGCCATTCCATATAGCGCGGCGAAAAAGAATAGAAGACGGCCGCCATCGCACTCAGGGCGAGAAGCTGCCACAAGAACCATTCCGGTCCGTTCGGCCAGAACGGCAACGCAAGCCACTGTTCAACATAGCCGGAAAGACTCGGTGAAAGAGCGCGTGTTGCGTACGCAGGATAAAGCGCTATCGGACTGAGGATGAGGATCGCGAGCGCGTAAGCAGTTCCGATCCGCCGCAGCCGGCCGAATAGGTAGGTCCCGCACCCCTTTCGCTGAAGGCTTGGCCCGGTAAGCAAACCCGCAAGCAGGAACATCAGAGACATCAGGCTCACGTCCTGCCATGCGCAAAAAATGTCGAGGCCGAGAAAGCGGTGCGCGTCTGCGACGGGGAATGCCTGCCACGTGTATGGCGGCTGATCGAAGCGCTCCGATGCTGGCGGAATCGACACCAGATACGCGAGCGACGAATGAAAGGCCACGACGATGACAATGACGACCCCTCTCAGGTTGCTTAAGGCCGGATTGGCTTTAGGCATGCAGCGTCGTCTCCACCTCGTCTGCGGTGATTTCTTTTGAAGCCAACGTCAATTGCCCGTGAGAGTTCCAATTGCAGGCGACGGCGTTTGCGCGGATGCAACGGCGTTTGCGCGGATGCAAATGAATAACTTTACATCGGCGCGAATAATTGACGCGCAACGGAACTTCTTTGCGGCAGCAAATTGCGCTCGTCTCTTCGCGAAAGAGCCATATTTTTGCATTGAGTGCAGATAAACGGGCTGGGCAAATGTCGGACGCAGAAGTCGAGGATGCAAAGTATGAATATGCGACTGACCGCTCTGCTGCTCGCCGCGAGTGTCGCGATCGGATTGTCGGCTACGCAGGCACAGTCCACGCACGAACAATCGCAATCATCGCAGAGGCCCACCGTCGCCGGTCTTTGGGAAAAGACAAGCGATACAGGCCGCCCGATCACCTGGTTTCTGTTCGTCAAGCATGACGACGTTTATGAAGGCATCATCGCGAAATTGTTTCCGCGGCCATCCGATCCGCCAAACCCGATCTGCAGCCGCTGCCGCGACGATAGACAAGGCCAGTCACTGCTCGGCATGTCGCTGATCCGGGGCATGAGACAGAACGGTCTGACCTACGAGGACGGCACTATCCTCGATCCGCGCGACGGAAACATCTACCGTGCGAAGATGACGCTTAGCCCCGACGGCCAAACGCTTACCGTACGCGGCTATCTTGGTATTCCCCTGTTCGGAGCAAACGAAGTCTGGAAGCGACTGCCCGACAGCGCTGCGGCAAATTTGGACCGCAGCATCGTTGCAAAATACCTCCCCGAGATGCTTTCCTCACAAGATATGGCATTTAGCTCCGCGCAAAAGCATTCGATGAAACGCCAGCACCACACGGAGGGGCAAGGCCGCTCACAGTAACGCATTCCGCCTATCGAAGCAGGCTGAGGCGTGGGGCCGCATGTTCGGCTGGCCGCGTTGAAGCTTGCGGCTCGCGTCTACGCTGTTAGACTTTGTCGATCGTTTTCTGCCGCGGTGTCCTGAAGTGCACCGACGGCGGTCGGCGCCTGACAGCGGAGTGCGGTATGAATGCGTGCAGATTGTCAGCGGCAGCCGCGGCCGCAATCGGCGCATTGATCAGTTCTACGACGGCATCGGCACAGCAAAGCATAACCTTACCGACAATCGAGGTCGTGGGTAACACGCCATTGCCTGGCTCGGAAATCGAACGAGACAAAATCCCGTCCAACGTCCAGACAATCCCCTCCTCGAATTTCGACCACTCCGTTGGGTCGAGCCTCGTCGACGCGATGACGCGCGCGTTGCCCGGCGTTGCGCGTGGCGACACAACCGGCAATCCATTCCAGCCGGATTTCGACTACCGCGGTTTCACCGCGTCGCCCGTGCCCGGAACACCGCAAGGCCTGGCCGTCTATCAAAACGGGACGCGCATCAACGAAACATTCGGTGACACTGTCAATTGGGACTTCATCCCGGAAATGGCTGTGAATCGTATGACTCTGTCTCCCAATAATCCGGTCTACGGACTGAATGCCCTGGGAGGCGCGCTCGCTATCGACATGAAAAACGGATTCAACTATCAAGGTGTGCAGGCCGAAGTTACCGGCGGATCATTTGGCCGGATCGGCGCCTCGGCGCAGGCCGGGGGCCAAAAGGGAAACGTCTCGGGATACGTCACGGCCGATGCCGTAAACGATGACGGTTGGCGCGACTTTTCATCCTCGTCGAAATTGCGGCGCGTCTTTGCCGATCTGGGCATACGCGGAGACAAAAGCGAATTTCATTTATCGTTCACCGGCGCCGACAATCGGCTCGGCTCGGTTGCTGCAACGCCACTCAATATGCTCAACCAGCGTTGGTCGGCTGTTTATACGTTTCCTCAAAACACGCGCAACCAGCTCGCCTTTCTTCAGGCGAGCGCGAACTATAAACCGACCGAAACGCTACTCGTTCAGGCAAATGCGTATTATCGCGGATTGCGGCAAACCCACGTGGACGGCAACACCACCGACGCTCAGCCTTGCGTTGCGCCCGGCTTACTCTGTTTCGGCGACGATACAACGCCGCTCCTGAACAGGGCCGGGGTACAAGTTCCCGACATTTTCGGCTCAAATCTCGGCCAGATCGACCGCACCTCAACAAACGCAAACACGTTTGGAGGAACGTTTCAGGCGACCGAGACCGCACGCATTCTCGACCACGGCAATCATTTTGTGATCGGCGCCAGCGTCGACCATGGCAGAGTGCACTTTAACGGCAATAGCGAACTGGGCGTGATCGATCCCAACCTGTTCGTTGCCGGCACCGGCGTTTTCATCCAGCAACCGGCCGCCGATCTCTCGCCGGTCAATCTGCACAGTACCAGCACCTACACGGGCATTTACGCGACCGACACCTTTGACATCACCTCCAAGCTGTCAGTGACGGCCGGCGCCCGCTTCAATGTCGCCCATATCAAGCTCGACGATGCACTCGGTACCGCGCTCGACAGCAGCAACACCTATTCGCACCTCAATCCGGTCGTCGGGCTTACGTACAAATTTACCCCACACGTGACCGGTTACGCGGGCTATTCGCAGTCAAATCGCGCGCCCACTCCACTCGAACTTGGATGCTCAGACTCCAATCATCCCTGCTTGATCGACAATTTTCTGATCTCCGATCCGCCGCTCAGGCAGGTCGTGTCGACTACCTATGAAGCCGGTTTGCGAGGCACGGAGTTCGATGAAAAGCTGAGATGGAACCTGGGCGTCTATCGCACCACCAATAAAGACGACATCATTAACGTGGCAAGTCAGATCAGCGGCTTTGGGTTCTTCCAAAACGCGGCGAAGACCCGGCGGCAAGGCGTCGAGGCCGCCGTCGCATACAAGGCAGACCGCTGGAGCGTCTATGCGAATTACACGTTCGTCGATGCGACGTTCCAATCTCCATTGACACTTTCGTCACCCGCCAATCCCTTTGCCGATGCCAACGGCAATATATTTGTCTTTCCTGGCGATCACATTCCCGCGGTCCCGCAGCAGCGCTTCAAAGCCGGTTTCGACTATCTGATCACCCCCGAATGGCGCGTCGGCGCCGATGTGAACGTTATCGGCACCCAGTACCTCATCGGCGATCAGTCGAATCAGAATCAGAAGGTCCCTGGCTACTGGGTCGTCAATCTGCACACCTCATATAAAATATCGAAGAATGTTGAGGTGTTCGGGCTGGTGCAAAACCTCTTTAACAATCACTATTACGTTTCGGGGACGTTCTTTGAGACCGATGGCATTCCTTTTCTCACGTTCAGCGATCCGCGCAGTTTTGTGCCCGGCATGCCGCTTGCGGCCTACGCCGGTTTGCGCGCCACATTTTGATTCTGATATTGCCGTATATGATCGCGGCGGCGCGTTGCGACGGCGCCCGTGAGGCGAGCAGGACAGCTCATCCTCGTTACGCTCTCCTTGCGCCTGTCTGCCGTTTGCTGCGCGCGTGCAGCACCATTCGATACCGAGCACTTATTTGCATTTGGTGTCGGCACTGACGTCGGCGATCCGGGCGAAAAGGAGATCGAGGCTGCGGTCGGCGGCCACTTCGGCAAGGGCCGCGGGACCTTTTCCTCTTTGAGCACCGAACTGACGTTTCAATACATCGCGGCCAGCAACCTGATTGTCGAGCTCTCGGCAGCCGGCGAAAATAATGACATCAAGCACGTTCCGGGACGCGCCGACCGTAGCGCGGCGGCCTTCGGCGGAGCGTCCTTCGCCCTCACATACCGTTTGCTCAATCGCTCAACGGACGGCGTTGGCCTGGCCGTGTTTGCCGAGCCGCACTGGGCACGCGTCGATGAGGATAGCGGTGCGCGCATCGACGGATACGGAAGCGACCTTGTTCTCGCGTTCGACAAAGAGATCGTGCCGAATGAGGTGATCGGTGTGCTCAATATTCGTTTTGAGCCAGAATTCGTACGATCGAAAGCCGATGGTTCCTGGTCGCATGAAAATACGGTCAACTTGGGCGCCGGCCTTATGTTCAGGCTAGCCGATAATGTATTTGCTGGATTGGAGACGCGTTATTTTCGCCGCTACGATGCGATCGACTTCAGCGACTTCGCGGGGCAAGCGTTCTATCTCGGCCCGACAATCTCGATCGCGCTTTCCGAGCGTGCATGGCTGACCGCCGGATGGAGCCGACAAATTGCCGGTCGCTCTTCCGATGGCAAAGGCTCGCTCGACCTCGTCAACTTTGACCGTCAGGAAGCGCGCCTGGCGATTGGCGTATCGTTTTAGCGCCAACGCTCGGCCCAACGCACTGCGGCGCTGCCTCGACCGCTTTGCAGCAGGTGCTTGGCAACGGTCCAAAAACAAACCTTCCCGTCCATGTCGAACGGGAAGGCGTTTACGTCCTGTCGATTGGGTATTTCGCGCCGCGAATATCCTGCGGCAGAACTGATCAGAATTCAGCCGGAAGATAGCCGTTGATTTCCAAGCCGATGCAAATCTCGACCAACGTCGGAGTTGTCCAAGTCATGGTTTTCCTCCTCGGATCGTCACCACGCACGCAGAAGTATACGTCTTGGCCATGTACCTGACAACACTACGGCGGGCGGCCGGTTCCTGCTGGCGCCGACCCAAGCAGCGCCAGTGCCGCAGCCGGCGCACTCGCAGCGGCTGCCGAACGCGCGATCGGGACAGCATCGATCACGCTATCAAAGCCGACGCACTTGCGGCCAAGCCGACGTGCGACTTCGCGTAAAACCGATACACCGATGCCTGCAACAACAAGCGGAGCTTCGGGCGAGAGTTGCCCTTGCGACAATACGAGCATAGCGCCGTCGCTGATCGCGCGGATTTGCGCTTCCACAAACCACTGCGCGAGTGCCATCCAGGCCCCTGCATCGGCGTCATTGCGATCACGTCCGATCATGCGCGCAAGTCTTGCTTCCGATGCTTCGATCGTCTTCTCGCGCCCGTCCGCCGTCATCATCTGATCGGCTCCCTCCGGCAGCGTGCCGAGAATCCGATGCGCGTCCGCCATAGTGGAAAAGTTTTCTCGAACGAGACTGCTCCAACGTCCTGCAAATGGCGCCTTATCCGCGGCCGCCATAATGAACCCGCGCACGAGACCCGTATAAACCAACTCGCCACTCGCAAGACGCTCGGCGTCCGTATAGCCTCGCGCTGCGACCTGACCGTTTACCACCGGAATGATGTCTGTTGTTGTCGAGCCCAGGTCGATGAACAGTGCCGAACCAATCGTCTTCGCAACAACAGACGCGCTGGCAAACCAGTTTGCGGAGGCAATATCAGCAACATGCTCGCCCACATCCTCAGGCGATATAAATCCGGCGCGGCCCGCATACACGGTGACGTCCCCGAGCTCGCGTACGGCCGCCGCCGTGAGGCTAAGTACGCCCTCGGTGCGTGAGGAGAATGTATCGGCCAGTTCGCCCGTCATTGTAATGAGATGGCGATCCGCGTTTCCGATCTGCGCCTTTGCTTCCGCAAAGGACTGAGACAGGCGCTCCAGACCGAAACGCAGCGGCGCAGCTACCTGAACCGCGGCAACGATGCGTCCCTCTTCGGAGCGCGCCGCTTTCAGGTGCGCGCCGCCGATATCCCAACCAACGACCTTGACCATTTTCTCATGTGCCCTGCTCTACGAGATCGGCGCAATTAAAATCAGTCCTCTTGACGGACAAGTTCGTGTGGTGCGAGGACCCGGTATGCAGATCATTCCCGTTATCGATCTTAAAGGAGGAACGGTCGTGCATGCCCGACGCGGGCAGCGCGACCTGTACCGGCCAATCCAAACGCCGTTGGCCCAAAGCAGCGAGCCGGCCGATGTTGTGGCTGGACTGTTGGCGCTTTATCCGTTCGCAACGTTCTATGTGGCCGATATTGATGCGATCAGCGGAACGGGAAACAATCGGACTGCGATCGCCCGGATCAAGCAGGCCTTTCCGCATTTGCGGCTTTGGGTGGACAGCGGCATCGCGAATATCGAAGCGGCTGCGGATTGGCTGGCGCAAAATTCTGATTGCCTCGTCCTTGGGAGCGAAAGCCTGCAGAACACAGCTGTGCTCGGTCAATTTGGCCACGACGAACGTGTTGTGCTTTCGCTCGATTTTCGGGGAGCTGCTTTTCAGGGACCTCCGAACCTTCTGGCGAATTCTGCGCACTGGCCGAAACGCGTGATCGCAATGACACTTGACCGCGTGGGCAGCCATTCCGGGCCCGATTTTTCACGTCTGCGCGCAATCAGCGTGGCTGCGGCGCCGCGCGCGGTTTATGCCGCGGGCGGCGTGCGCGGATTGGCAGACCTATGCACGCTGGCACAAGCAGGAATTGCCGGAGCCCTCGTAGCCTCAAGCCTGCACAGCGGCGACCTTACGGCAACCGATCTCGCGCGGGTCTCCCCGGCGCGAGTGAGCGGCAAGTCGCGCTGACGCGACTCGCCGCAACGGCCGCGGTTTGCGTTACGCCGCGAACGGATGCTTGACCTGATCGCGCTTGGCAATGACCTCGGAGACCTTCGGCTCGCCGGCGATAGCGCGGGCGATCGCTTCCTTGGTGGCGCGGTAATTGTAGTCCTGAATCTTTTTGTCGTCCGAAGCTTCCCAGTGAATGAACACGCCCACGCAGCAGAACAGGTTTTCGGCCTCATCCTGCGGGATAACACCCTCGGCAACGCTGTCAGCCACCGCCTTTGCAACCGCGTGTTGCGCGGGGCCAAACATTTGTACCGCCTGCTTTGCGCCTTTGATCGTGACCTTGTTGAACAGCACAGTTGCGGGCTTGCACAGAAGATTCGGCGCCACGACGGCAAGCAACGAGGTAAATCCGTCCTTGTTATTGGTCAGACAATTGGCGAACGCCGTTTCGGCGGCGCTGCCGCGCGGCCCAATGATGAGATCGATGTGAGCGACTTCGTTGCCCTCACCGACCAGAGATTCTCCAACGCACAGTCCGTTGACTTTAGCCATCGCCATCTCCTCCCAAGGGAAAGAACTATCGAACCGCGCGCCAAGCCTATGGCGCCCGGCGGAACGGCTATCCTTGTTATCAGCGTCCGGGTCTCGGACCGGTTAGCCAGATAGCGGCGGAAGACTTCCCGCAGCGCAAAGTCAATCACCGATAGGCGCCGGCGGCAAGATGCCTCGCAAATGATGCGCGAAAAGCGTCGCAACGGTCAGATCGGCGCTGGTTCCAGGGTTGATTCCCGCCTGTTTGAGTTTCGCGTCCCACGCGAGGACAACGGGCATGATTTCGTGCAGGTCACGAGCATTGCGCAGTTTTGCTTGCAGGGCGGCAGCGTCACGGCGGACCTGCTCGGCAGCCGCCGCACCGTGCTTGCGTACAATGTGCGTGTCGGGGAATGCGGCGAGAAAGGCGAGATAGGTCGCCAGCGTCGCCTTGCGAGAGTCTTCCGCCGCCGCATGTTCGGCATACGCCGCTTCACCTTTCTCGAACACGTCGGCGAAATCTGTCACATACTGCCGCGCGATACGATCGCGATCGGCTGCCTCCGCCATTGCCTCTCGCAGGCTCACCGTTGCCGGCTGAAACACATCATGCCGCTCGCTGCGGCCCAGCCCTGCAGGCGATGCGCGCACGATCGCGCGAAAGGCCAAATCGGCGTCATCGCGATCAAGTTTTGCCAAAACATCCGAAAGCGATGCACGCAAATCGCTTCGGTTTGCTTCAGCCGCCGCCGCAAGCGGTGCGCAGAGCAAAATGATGCCCAAATTCGTGTTCACGCCCACCGCCGCGAAACTCGCCTCAACGGCGTGCAAGATGCGCTCTCCCACGCCCGCTCGCGGAATCGTCAGCGGCTGTGCCGCCGCAACCGCGCTGCGCTCAAAATCGCTCGCCGTCATGCGATGGCCGTCGGCAAACGCATGCACATTGCCCGGCTTTGGCGCCTCAAGCTCGTCACGGCAGGCTTGCACGAAAGCGGCGGCGATCCGCTCGGACCGGCCGGCGCGGTCTGCCGTCTCAGACACGCTGCCGTGCCCGCGCTGCGAGATCTTCAGCCAGGCCGGCGGCAAGAGCCGCTGCAATGTCGAGCGAGGTGGTCTGCTGCAAACCCGACCAGGCCGGCATGCTGTTCACTTCGAGAATCGTAGGCCGGCCGTCACTGTCATAAATAATATCGACGCCGGCAAAATCGGCACCCACCGCCGCCGTGGCGGCAACTGCAAGGTCACACATGACGCCGTCCGCAACAGCGGCAACAGGCTTGCCACCGCGCTTCACGTTGGTCACCCAATGGGAGGAATGGCGCATCATTGCCGCGATCACGCGCCCACGCAAAACGAGCACCCGAAAGTCGTGGAAGCCGCTGCGCTCTACTGAAATGAAGCGCTGCAAATAGTAGACGCCCGATACCTCATTCGGAGCGGGAAGATCCTCAACTGTCCGTATCAGCCGCAGGCCCCTGCCCTGTGATCCAAATAACGGCTTGAGCACGAGCGGCCCTCGCTCTTTCGCCGCAATCTCCACCGCGGCCTCGCGCGATTCCATCGCCCAGGTCTGCGGCGTCGGCAGTCCGGCGCGCGCGAGAAGAAAGCTCGTCATCGACTTGTCGACGCATCGCTCGATGGCGCGCGCGCTATTCCACACCGGGATGTTGAGTTCGGATAGCGCATGCAAGATGCCGAGCCTTAGCGTCACAGCTTCGAACGTTCCGCCCGACATGTCACGCACGACCACCGCGTCGGGAAGGTCGTCCCCAAAGCCGGGAAGAACCACACCGCGTTGCTTTCCTGTGTCGATGCGGCAGTCGGACAACCGTAACTGCCGCGTCTTTACGCGAAGGCTGGCAAATGCTTTTGCGAGCGAGCGGGCGTGCCAATCGTTCGTATCCGTGACGATGCCGACCGTCGCAACAGGCGACTGGACGCGCGGGACCGCCGTTTCAAGAGAAGGATGCATCGAGCAGCTTCAGATTGAGTTCACCAAAGTGAAAGCTCTCACCCGTTTCAAGCGAAGTCACGGTGACCTGAGCGGGGCTAAAAAGCATCGGATCGATCGCATAGAAGTCACCTTTGAAACGCTTGAAAGTCTCGGCAAACGGCAGTCCATAATCGCGCGAGCGCACGCTCGGCAACTGCTCTGCCAAGGCACGCGCATCGGCGGCGGGCCCGGTCACCATGAGCTGAACACGGCCGGCATAAATGATCGCGTCATTCGTGCGACCCATGGCCGTTACAAAATCGGGATGCGGGGGCGCGAGTGGCGCAGCGCCCATTCCTTCGACGATCCGATCGAGCGGAAATTTCAATTCGTGCGCCTTGTGCAGCGCAACTTCGAGCACGCGCGCGACCACTTGCGTCGCGCCGGCAAGGCTTTGGGTCGGGGCGTAAAGAAATGTCAGCGCCTGCGGTGCAAGCATGCAGGCCTGCGCCACCTTCTGCACGACCTCGCGTGGCGGCGGGCGTGAGCTTTCCAGAAGCAGCGCGCCCGCAGTTGCCGTATCGCGATAGCCGAGCGTCTCGAACAGCGGTTCGACGCGCGCAAGCGCTCTCGCGGGGCCGGACCCGAGCGCAAAAAAAGCGTCTTTGCCTTCGCCATGTGTCAGACGCCAGCCCGCGTACTGGCTTGCAAGACAAGCGACGACCGGATTGGCCGAGTGAACCTGCACCGTCCATGGCCAACGCGGCGTGGCGTCGCTTGATGTCAGTTGCGGGGTCCCCAATCCGCCCAAGGCAATTTCCGCAAGCGAGAGGCCGGCCGCAATGCTTCCCTGCACGGCACTGCCGGCATCGATCAGCGTCTCGCCGTCTTGGCCCCGGGAAATAGCAACTTTAAGCTCTGCCGCTGCCGCCTTGACCTTTTCGATCAGCGCGGCGGCACGGACGTTTACACTTATCGTCGCGGGAAACGCCATCACACCCTTGCATCGAGCAATTCATGCACGGCAGCGATTCTCTCCTCAACGAGACGGCGCGCCCGTTGCGAATCGGCGGCGCGGGCAAAAACGGAGCACACCGGTTGCTCGGCTCTGATGCGGCCGCCGGCAGGTGGCCGGTCGGCTGTCCAGTCCGGCCATGCGATTGCCGGCGCTGCGACATCGCACTGAGCATACACGATCGCGCCGGCCATGGCGCTCCCGGAAATGGGGCGATGTGATGGTAACACGCCGGCGCATGCTTCGACGTGAATCGCAAACAATGATTTTTCTTCCATTTCGAACAAATCGAATGTCGCGCCCGGACGCGGATTTATTTCGAGCAGATGGAACGTATTGCCATCGACCATAAAATCAGCGCTGTTCAATCCTTTAAGCGCAATCTCACGACAGATGCGCGTCACCGCGCCAATCATAGGGGCTTTTATCCCCTCTTCGAGTTCAGCCGGACGCACCGCGCCGCCATACCGGAACGGGTACTTTGGCGTCGGCGCAGACCATTGCGCCGTGAAGCCGAGCACCGCAACACCACCGCGGCCGTCACCTGCGACAAGCATTGAAATCGGCGTGCCGCTGACCCGCCGCTGAAAGTAGTAACCATCGCCAGGATCGTCCGCATCCTTGGCTTGCCGGATGTGCCAGCCGCCTGCGCCTCCGGCGCGCTTGACCAGCCAGTTCGTCCTATCGCCAGGGGGGAGCAGCGAGATTTCCGGATGCGGGACGTTGACGGCGGCGCAGAGCGCGGCAAACGCCGCCGGATCCTTGATGCGCGCGACGGCCTCAGGCGCGTTGCCGAGCAAGGTCCAGCGTCCGCAGATGCGGGCTAAGAGTGCGGCATCGTCTTCAAATCCACTGCCGCAGACAATTCCGCAGCAATCACGCCCCGCAACCAGACATTCGAGAGCCTCAACCAATCGGTCCCCGTCGATGGGACGACTGAGATCGACCAGCGCGTGGCCTCCCGCCACCGCAAGCGTATCCTGATCGCCGAAGCGATCGGCGACCAAAGGAACATACCCGGCCCGCCGCGCGGAAGCAGCGAGTGCGCGGCCTGACTCCGAGACGATCAGCACCGGCCCTGCTTTATCCATTGAGCGCGCATGCGAGCACGAAAGCGTCGCGGAAATCGAAGCAAACGGGTTTCGCCGCTTCGATCATTTTTTTGAAAAGACCGAATTCGGTCTTGTATTTGACATTGCCGATAGCAAGCGGGCCGATACCCATCGTTCCGTTCGAATTGAGTTCGGTGCCGTTCGCCATCACGTCCAAACCTTCCACGCCGGGCGGCGGGACGGCGTTGACGTCGGCGACGATCAGAAGATTCGGTGCCGTTTCGATCTGCGCGCGCGAAAGAATTTGCACACCGGCACGACCGGCACATAGCGCAATATCATTTTGCGTCAGAATTGCTTGCTTTTTGCTGTCGTCGCTTCCGTCCGCGGCGCGGACATCGATGTCGAAGCGCGCCTTGATCTCACGGGCGCTTTCGCTCACGCGCCGGATACCATCATACCCTACCATGGTAACAGCGGCGCCGTGTAGCGCGGCAATAACGGCCGACGAGAAGCCGACGACCCCAGTAGCCCCGAATACGGCAATGCGCACGCCTTTAAGTTCGCGATTTTTTTTCTCACGCAGCAACTTCTCGACGCACGCGACCATCGCCGCCGCAGTCGTGAACGAGCCTGCCGGATCGGCGAAAAATGAAATCCCGAACGGCGGCACCAAGGCCTTCTTTGCCGCCGCGAGCATATCGAGCGCCTCGATCGCCTGTTTGCCGCCAAAGAAAATCGCCGTTTTGACGCCGGTCTTCGGCGGGCGCGAAAACATCGCGTCTTGAACAAGACCGGTGACTTCGGCGAGTTGGACATCGGTATAGGGAACGACCGTGTCGAAGCCGGCGTCGACTGCCATGTTGATATCGAATGGGCTCACGTGCTTGAGCGGGGTCAGGAAATGCAGGATGTGCTTGTCAGTCACGACAATCTCCCGATGACATTACGAGCGAGGGGCTGCTGGGGCAGCTCCCGCTGTTATCTCTGCGCCGTGATTGAGCCCCTTGCAAACCCTGATCTCGAGGCCGCGACAGCGCGGGTGTTTTCGCACAAACTCAGCAAGACGAAGCGCATCACCATTTGTTCCGGCGAATGCAAAACCCGTCGGCCCCCACGAACTTTGGCCAATACCCACTGCGCCCTCGCCTTCGAGCAGTTCGAGCGCTGCGGCAATTTTTGCGTTTGCAAATGCCCGCCCGCCTTGCAACGGAGCAAAATAGGCACCGAGCAGCGCCTGCATTCGTTTGATCGCCGTAGCGAAGGATACGAGATCAGCCTCCGCGACGGCCGGCAAAGCCTGCATCAAAACGAGACGGCAGATAGTGGCCGCGTCGCCGGCCGGAAACGGCGGTAATCTATTAAAGGCTGCGATTTCGTCTTCGCCATGCAACCCCGCTCCGGCAGGGTCAAAGACAAGCACAATGCGCCAGTTTTCAGGAAAAGGCATTCGGCTGATGATCGGTGCCACGCCTGGCTGCGCCCCGTGCCCGCCATCGACGACAAGCCCTCCGGACTCGAACAGTCCAATGCCGACTCCGGAGCGGCTGCCGCGTCCCAACCGCAGCGCATCCGCACGGATGTCGTGCGGTAATCCGTGCAATCGTCGAATACCGGCCGCGACGGCAAGCGCGAGCAACGTTCCCGATCCAAGCCCGGCATGGCTCGGAACAGCCTCAAGAATATCCAAGCGATATCCACCGGCGAGTCCGAGGAACTGGCACATACTGTCGAGATGCCGACGCGCACGTTCGCTGTCAGGACCGGTAACCCGCGTTTCGTCCGCGTGTGCGATATTGATCCGCGTTCGTAATCCGCTGATCGAAAGGCCGATGCTCCCGAACTTTCGCCCGACTCCACCATTGAGGTCCAGAAAACCAAAATGCAGGCGGGCTGGTATGCTTACCGTCACACTTTGTGGCGCATCGATCAACCAAACACTCCTCTTACCGAAACGGGGTTTTTCGCCAAATGATCCGGGATTAGACTGCGGCATCAGGACTCGATTGGCAATCGGGCAGACCAGCCGCACGTAAAAGCCGCACTTGGAAAGAGTGGCCGTCATGACATCCGAGCAGAATAAGGAACGCACGTACACCGATGACGAGGTCCAAGCGCGCCTCGCCCGTGAGCTTCCGCATTGGAGGCTGGAAGGCGGCTGGATCCGCCGCAAATACCGCACCCACAGCTGGAAAGGGACGCTGATGGTCATCAATGCTGTCGGCCACCTGGCCGAGGCGGCGTGGCATCATCCCGATCTCACGGCGTCGTATGCCTGGGTCGAGGTGCGGCTACAAAATCATGCCGCGAAGGGCATTACCGACAAGGACTTCGAGCTCGCAAAGAAAATAGAAGAGGTCGTGCAGTGGCAGCCCGGTAAGGAGGGCGGAGCACTCGAAGGCACGCCCGAGAAGGATCAGCGGTTCGCCTACATCAAGTACGACACGTGACCGCTGCCTGCGAGGAGAACCGGCATGGCGGATGCCTGGATCAACGGCAAAGCCGCAACGCTTGAAGCTGCCCTGAATGAAGCGGCGAAGCTGTTGCAAGCGAGCCGCATGCCGCTCATTGCGGGACTTGGTACCGATGTTGCAGGCGCGCGCGCCGCCATTGCGCTTGCGCGGAAAATCGGAGGCGTGGTCGATCACATGCACTCGACCGCGCTGTTTGGCAACCTCGATGTTATGCGCGAATCGGGCATGATGATCACGACGCCGAATGAAGCGCATCTGCGCGCAGATTTCCTGCTGCTGGTTGGGCCGGGATTAGTAGAAACATGGCAGGAGATAACGATGCGTCTGTTTGAACGCCCCGGAGAGAACACCAAGCGCAGAATAGTGTGGCTTTGCCCTGGCCGCTCCGTCGCTGAAATTGCCGCACGATGGAGAATGGATGTTATCGGCGAAGATCCAGCCGATCTGCCGGTCATGCTCGCGATGCTGCGCGCGCGCTGCGCGGGACATCCGGTTGAAAGCGCAGCACCCCACTTGGAGAAAATCGACACGCTTGCATCGGAGCTTGCGCTGGCTCGGTTTGGAGTCGCGGTCTGGTCGGCCGCGCACGATGCACTCACAATCGAGATGCTGTGCGGTTTGGTGAAGGACCTCAATGCAGCCACACGATTTTCAAGCCTGCCGCTCAGCCCGCCCGACAACGCCGCGGCCGTGCAACAGGTCAGCGGCTGGATGAGCGGCTTTCCATTGCGTACCAGCTTCGCGCGCGGCTTTCCGGAGCACGATCCGTGGCGCTTCGATGCTGTCCGTCTTGCCGATAGCGGAGAAGTGGATTGCGCCATGTGGATTTCGGCGTACCGGCCGGTCATGCCACCGTGGAAGCGTGACCTGCCGACCATCATCCTTGCGAATGAGGCTGATCGACGGGCCGCAGTCACCATCGCGGTCGGCAAGCCCGGGGACGATCACGACAGTGTCGAATACCTGCCTGCAACGGGGACGCTTGCATCCGTGACGGCACGTCGGCGCTCCGAAGCAATTTCAGTCGCCGACGCGATTGGCGGAATTTCGGCCGCTTTGCCAACGAGTTCGCCATGTTGAAACGGCTCGCCGGCGGACACGTCATCGATCCGGCAAATGGTCGTGATGAGATCGGTGACGTTTGGTTTCGCGACGAACGCATCGTGGCGCCGCCAGCAAACGGCCGGGCCGACGAGACGTACGATGCGACCGGAATGATCGTGTTGGCGGGCGCGATCGACGTTCACTCGCATATTGCGGGCAGCAACGAAACGCTCGGACGGCTGCTGCTGCCCGAGCAGCGCTACGCAGCGTTTATGCATCCCGGCCATGCACCGAATCCGGCCGGCGCCTGGAATACGTTCGAAACAGGCCGGCTTTATGCCGCGATGGGCTTTACCACCGTGGTCGAGCCGGCCGTGCTTCCGGAGCATGCGATCCAGGCTCACCTTGAACTTGCCGACATCCCCATCATCGACAAGGCCACGCTGACGGTGCTCGGCAACGACGATTTTTTGCTGAACCTGCTGCGGCGGCGCGAGGGACACGATGCCGTCTGCGATTACCTCGCGTGGACTCTCGCGACGTCACGCGGCCTCGGTATCAAGACGATCAATGCCGGTGGCGCGGCCGCATTCAAAGATAACGTGAGAGCCTTTTCGCTCGACGACGAAGTGCCGGAATACGGCGTCTCTTCGCGCGCGATATTCAAAGCGCTGCAGCAGGCGGTGCATGAACTGCATCTACCGCATCCATTGCATCTCCATTGCAACAACCTCGGCCTTGCAGGCAATGCCGAAACGGCGCTTGCGACGATCGATGCGGCTGAAGGAGTGCCGCTGCATCTCGCGCATCTGCAATTCTACAGCTACGGCAAAGAAGGGCCGCGCGGCTTCTCCTCAGCCGCCGCACAACTCGCGGAAGTGGTCAATAAAGCGAAGAATCTTACTGTCGACATCGGTCAGGTGATGTTCGGCCAGACCGTGACGATTTCCGCCGACGTGCTGCGCCAATTCAATGCGCGCAACAGCGCCCGGCCGAAGAAATGGATTATTCTCGACGGCGATTCAAACGGCGCCGGAATCGTGCCTTATGCGTATCGCGCGACCGATTTCTACAACGCCGTTCAATGGGCCGCCGGCCTCGAACTTTTCCTGCTTATCAACGATCCATGGCGGGTTCTTTTCACCACCGATCATCCGAACGGCGCGCCTTTCACGGCCTATCCCGATATCCTCGCGCTGCTCATGGATCGAAATCTTCGCGCCGAGTGGATAACGAAGCTGCCCAAGGAGGCTATCGAAGTCACCACGTTACCGTCGATCGGCCGTGAATACACATTGCACGACATTGCAGTGATGACCCGTGCCGCGCCCGCGCGCCTGCTCGGGCTTAAAGACCGCGGCCATCTTGGCGACGGCGCAATTGCCGATATAGCCGTTTACGCGCCCGGCGAAGACAAGGCCGCGATGTTCCGCAACGCGGCGCTGGTTTTCAAAAGCGGCGAGCTTGTCGTGCGCGACGGAGACGTCCTCCGTCAACCCTTCGGCCGCACCCTGACTGTGCGGCCCGCGCGTGAGCGCGCGATCGAGCGCCGCTTACGCGATTACTATGACGACCGCTACGGATTGGCGCCCGATTTTATGACCGTTACGGACAGTGCAATCGGCCGGCCGGAGCTTTTTGAAACAGTCCCATGCCTCACTTGAACGCGAACGGCATCCGTATCGACGACACCTTCGCCGAAGCCTTCGCAATGCGGGCAACGGGCGTTATCGTTACTGCGCCGGCGTTAGCCTGGGCACGTCAGGCAGCCGCAACGATGACGGGCTTTGCCACGTCCGTGATCGGCTGCGGCTGCGAGGCCGGCATCGATTGCGACCTCGCCCCCGGCAACACACCCGATGGCCGGCCCGGCGTGCGTGTGTTGCTGTTCGCGGTCTCCACCACCGAACTGCAAAAGCAATTGCAAAATCGCGTCGGGCAGTGCGTGCTCACAAGCCCTGGCTCGGCGTGTTACGCAGGACTCGATTCGGACGAACAACTGAAGCTCGGAAACGCGCTGCGCTTCTTCGGCGATGGTTGGCAAATTTCGAAACGTTTTGGCGGCAAACGTTACTGGCGCGTGCCGGTGATGGATGGCGAGTTCGTCTGCGAAGCAACAACCGGGCTGACCAAAGCCGCCGTCGGCGGCGGCAATATCATCCTCATGGGCGCTAACGCCGAGAGCACACTCGCAGCCGCGGAAGCTGCGGTGGCGGCGATCGCCGCAGTGCCGGACGTCATTGCACCCTTCCCCGGCGGGATCGCGCGTTCCGGCTCGAAGGTCGGCTCGAAATACAAAGGCGCGGCGGCCTCGACCAACGATGCCTACTGCCCGACGCTCAAGGGCTCCGGCCGCAGCGAACTCGATCCTGATATCGGCTCGGTGCTCGAGATTGTCATCGACGGCCTGACGCCCGAGGCTGTGGCCGCCGCCATGCGCGCCGGTATCGCCGCCGTTATAGCGCTCGGGCCGGAGCGCGGCGCGCTACGGATCGGCGCCGGCAATTACGGCGGTAAACTCGGGGCACATCATTTCCATCTGAAGGATCTACTGCCGTGACGGCGCTCGTGTTCAGGCTGCGGGAGCCGCCGGCGCAGCGGCTGGACCTTTCCCCCCTCGTGCCGAACCGGCTCGCCGGACTGAGCGCGCGCGACATCGAACGCATCGAAGTGCAGACGACGCGTGAGCGCGTGTGCGTTGGTGATGTTTTTCGTGTGCTAATGGGTGACGCCGCGCGTCTTCGTTTCGAAGGCGGTCACGAGCGCCTCGACCGCGTGGGCTGCGCGATGAACGACGGCGAAATTTACATTGAGGGCGATGTCGGCTGCCAGGCCGGGCGCCTGATGGGCGGCGGTAAACTGGTCATCGCGGGCGACGCCGGTCCCTGGGCTGCTTCCGGCATGAAGAAGGGACTGGTCGAGATTATTGGCAACACCGGCGACCGGCTCGGCGGTCCACTCGCGGGCGAGACAGCGGGCATGCGTGGCGGCGTTGTGGTCGTGCGCAAGAATGCCGGAGAACGCGCCGGCGATCGCCTTCGCCGCGGAACGATTATCGTCGAAGGGAACACCGGTGCCTACGCCGGCAGCCGGATGATTGCCGGCACACTCGTCGTTCGGGGGCGCGCGGGAAGGCTGCCAGGATACCTGATGAATCGTGGGACTATCGTTTTGGCAAAGAACTCCGATGCGCTTTCGCCGACGTTTTCGGATTGCGGCGTGCACGAATTGTTGTCCAACACCTTGATGGCCGAATTCATCAAGCCTTACAGCCCTGAATTGGCTGGCCTCTTGCGGAACCGGTGGCGCCGCTTCATGGGCGATATGGCCACCATCGGCAAAGGGGAAATATATTGCCCGGCTACGTGAACTGCCGCTCGCCAGACTCGGTTATCGGGATTAGAACCGGGGCGGTTGCGCGGAGATCGTCATCATGGGCTTCCTCGAACTGGTCATCACGGTGTGTGCGGTCGCGCATCCCACGCTGTGCGAGAATCGCCATCTCCAGTTTTCGTCCGCCGCGTCGCTCCGGCAGTGCGCGATGAGCGCGCCGCCCTACATCGCGCGCTGGATCGGCGAACATCCGAAATGGCGCGCAGTGCGCTGGCACTGCGAATATCCCGGCCAAAAGCAAACTTGATGATTCAGGCTGCCGACGATGCAAGCTGACGCGCGCGCGAAGCGCGATGCGTTTCTCAATCGCATAGGCACCAAGCCGCTGATTATGGGCATCCTCAACGTCACGCCGGACTCGTTCTTTGACGGCGGCCGTTTTCAGGACCGTCGCGGTGCGCTCAGCCACGCAAGGCAGATGATGACCGCTGGCGCTGACATCATCGATGTCGGCGCCGAATCGACACGGCCTGACGCAACACCGGTGACGGAAGTGGAAGAGCTTGCGCGCCTCGATCCGTTGCTCCCAGACTTGGCTAAATTGGACATTCCGCTTTCCATCGACACGACGAAATCCCGCGTCGCCGCACGCGCGCTTTCGCTTGGCGCCGTAATGGTCAACGACGTTTCGGGTCTTCAGAAAGACGACCGGATGGCCGACACCGTTGCGGACGCGGAAGCCGCCGTCGTCGTCATGCCCAATAGACGCGAGAAAGACGAATCGCTCGACATCATTGCCGACATTCGCCGCTCCTTCGACCGCTCGTTGGCAATCGCCGAGCGTGCCGGAATCCCAAAACAGCGCATTATTCTCGATGTCGGCATCGGCTTCGGCAAAACCAGCCGGCAAAATCGCGACGCTATCGTCCGCCTTTCCGAACTCAAGGATTACGGGCTGCCGCTTATGATCGGCGCGTCCCGCAAGCGGTTTCTCGGCAAGCTGACCGGCGACGGCTCGGAGGGCACGTTAGCCGGCACCGTTGCGGTCAGCCTCGCCGCAATCGCTGCCGGTGCTGACATCGTGCGCGTGCATGATGTCGCAGAGCATGCTGCCGCCTTACGTGTGTTTCGGGAGCTGCGGGTGCCGCACTGACCTCACTTCTTGCAATCGGTAAGCTGCTTTTCTTCGATCGTGAAAACCTTGCCTTCCTTCACGTCGATATTGCGGACCGTGCAGACCCGTCCGATCTTGTCAGCAATTTTCACGTCATAGCGGCCGGTCTTAACGCCCGTGACGCGCAGGCGCTCGTCGTGATCGACCGTGCCATCCTCGTCGTTCTTGCACTGATCGGGGCCCCATTTCTCCTCACCGGCCGGTGAGAGCCGCAAGCTCGTGACGGTGTAAAGAGTCAAATTCCAGAAACGGGTCGGCTTGTCGCGAGCCGCGGCTGCACTCGCCACGACGACCACAAGAGCAAGCGGCACAATTGCAAACGTTCGCATGCGTCTTCTCTACCGGCTTTCAGTCGTCATTGCGTCAAGAGCCTGTCCCGATTGAGAGCCTTGTCGAAATTGCGGGCCGCCTTGAGGCCAACCGGAGCAACCAGTCGTGCGGAAGCAAGATCCGCGCCCGCAAAATCCGCACCGGAAACATTGGCTCCCGTCATATCGGCGCCGCCAAGGTCAACATGCTGTAATATTGTGTTTGATAAATTCGCCTGCCTCAGCGAGGCAAACGCCAGCTCGGCGCGCGAAAGGTCCGCGTTCTGCAAGTCCGCCTTGTCGAGGTTCGCTGATTTGAGAACGGCATGAATCAATCCCATGGATTGATTTTTCATGTCGGCGGCGAGATTAGCCCCGACAAGTTTTGCCCCGACGAGGCTGGCGCCTGTGAGATCAGACACAATCCGCGCGCCTGATAGGTCCGCACCGTCGAGATGCACGCGAAGCATTTGCGCGACGAAGATGCTTGCGTGCCGAAGGCTCGCGTGGCTCAGATCGGCACCGAGCATCCACGCCTGATCGAGAACCGCGCCATCGAGCTTGGCCTCGACCAGCCTCGTCTTGTTTAGACGCGCCGCGCGAAACACCGCACCGGATAAATTCAGCCCGGAAAGATCGAGACCTGAAAGCCTTTTGCCCGTGAAGTCCGCGGGATGATCCGGCGTTGCGGCCGCTGCCAGCGCAGCGACTTGCTCACGAGTCATTTCCGCCGTTGTCATCTCCGGCGAATTGACGTCGATATAGCGCATCATGTCTTGAGCGACGACGAGCCGGGCACTGCAAAAAAGACACAGGATCAACGCCACGATCAATCTGAACGGCATGACTGGCTCCAGAGTGCCATATCAATTTTTGCGCTTGACGGCACGCGAAGCAAGCGGGCCCCGGAACGTTATAAGGCAGTGAGCCGCTCGACGCAGGCAGGAAGTTCCGACATGCTTTCGATTACAACGTCGGCTCCGGCTGCCTTGAGTTGCCGTCCAAGTTGCGTAGTGGCATGACTTGCCCCGACAAAGCCGATCGCCTTCATCCCGGCCGCGCGAGCGGCTCGAATCCCGAGCGCGGAATCCTCGATGACGATGCAATCGGCCGGAGACACTCCGAACGAGCGAGCTGCGAGCAGAAACAGATCGGGGGCCGGCTTGCCGTGCTCAACCTGATCCGCGCTGAACAAGCGATCATCAAACAAATCAGCCAGACCAGTGACCTCCATCGAAATTCGCAACCGCTCAAGTGTTGAGGACGACGCGACGCAACGCGCCAACGGCAAGGTTTCGATTGCCTCGCGCACGCCGACAAGCGGCTTGAGCTCACGGCGGAAGCGCGCGAGCAGCCGCCTTCCCGCTTCTTCGGCAAGATCGGCCGGTATGGGCTTCGACAGCAATACCTCGGCCGTTCGCATCACGTCTTGCAGGCGCTGGCCCGCAAAAATTTCAATTGCTTGTTCTGTCGTCATCGGCCGACCCAACTGCGTCATCAATTGAGCCAATTCGGCGTGGGAAAGCCGTTCGGAATCGACCAGAACGCCGTCGCAATCGAAAATGAGCAGCGTCATTCGTCCGAACCTCCTCGCGGCGTGAGCGAAGGTGGAAGCTCGGCGATTTGTTTGGCGACCTCGGCCGTCATCGACACGACCTCGCGGTCGGAACGGGCATCACGCGGGATGGTCAATGGAATCTCCGCGGTGATACGTGCGGGTCGCTGCGACAGCAGAAACACGCGGTCGGCAAGGCGCGCGACTTCCTCCAGATCGTGGCTGACCAACAGGGTCGTCAAAGCACGGCTCCTCATCAGCCTGGAAAGCTGCATGCGCAGCCGCGCCGCGAGCGCCTCATCAAGCGAGACGAACGGTTCATCGAGCAGCAACAGGTCCGGTTTGACCGCAAGCGCCCGCGCGAGCGCCACCCGCCTGGCAAGGCCAAGCGACAATTCTCCCGGAAAGTGCGCGACGTGCGCATCAAGTTCGAGGTCTTTCAAGAGCGAAGCCAGCGCTTCTTCGGAGAGGTCGGGCGCGACCAGCCGCACATTCTGCCCGACGGTGCGCCATGGCAGCAGGCGAGGTTCCTGAAAAACGACCGCGAGCGAATGCGAGTGTGGACGCCACACGGCGCCTTTAAACTCGTCATCGAGTCCGGCAATGATCCGCAACATCGTTGTCTTGCCGCAACCGGACGGACCAATAAACGCGGCCACCTCGCCCCGCTTTAGCGTGAAGGCGATGTCGTGCAATACGTCGAGATGCCCCCCCGATGCCGCCGCGAACGCCTTGTGGTCGATGCGGACCTCAAGCTGCTTTGGTTCGCCAGCGCGACGCGCGTCGTTCAATGGGTTGCACCACTACGGTTTCGATCAACAGGATAACGACGACAAATGCGAGCGCATAGGCAAGAATGCGCGTAACGTCAAACAGCTGAAATGCCGTGCCAATCTCGAATCCGACGCCGTTCGGCCGTCCGAGCAGTTCGACGACGAGCACGATTTTCCAGACCAGCGATAGCCCAGAGCGTGCCGCCGCAGCAATGTAAGGCGCGAGCTGCGGCAGGATGACGTGACGCAGCGCCTTCCAACGCGGCAAAGCGAACACTTTCGCCATTTCGTCGAGTTGCGGATCGAGCGCGCGCGCTCCCTCTCGCACCATGACGATGGTATTGGGCAGCTTGTTGATCGCCACGGCGAGCACGCCAGCCACTTCCGTGAGTCCGCCCCAGATGAAGGCCAGCACAATGATGACCAGCGCCGGCAGATTGAGCAGGACAATCAACCACGGATCACCTAGCGCATCTGCAAGCTTGGTGCGGCCCATAACGAATCCGAGCGCGGTACCGGCGATCATCGCCAAAGCGAAGGCGGCAAAAACCCGTGCCAACGTTATGCCAACCTGAAAGAACAATTCGCCGGTGCGCGCCTGCACGACGATGACGCTCAACACCTTATCCGGACCGGGAAGCATCTGCGGCCCGGCAAACAGAGATGCAAACCACCAGACCGCAAAGAACAGGATGAGGGAGCCAAAACGGATCATCGGATCATTCGGAATCTGCCGGACGATAAAAGGTTCCCGGCGCAAGCTCCTTGCCCTGACCGACCAGCGCCGGGCCGCCGACGTCGGCAAGAATCCGGTAGAGTATGCGCGCATCTTTTTCCTCCGCATCAATGGGACGACGCGGAATGCCCTCGCGATAGCGGTCACGGAAAACCTTGAGCGCGGCATCGTTCGGCGCACCGACCAGCGGCGCTATTCGTTGCCACTCGCTATCGGATTTCAGCAGAATATCCTTCGCTTTTCGGGTGGCGGCAAGGAAGCGATCTACCGCCTGCCGGTGCGTCGCCGCCCATGCCTCATCGAATGCATAGCCGAGCATCGACAGGTGCCCACTAACGTGGAAACCGGGCAGCAGATCGTCGATTCCGATCAGGCGGCGAAATCCCTCGCTTTCCAGGCGCGCGCAAAAATTCCAGTAGTTGAGTGTTGCGTCGATGCCACCTTGCATCATCTTTCCGGCAAGCAGTGCCGGCGCGCCGTAGATCACCTTCGCCTCTTGCGTGAGATCGATACCTTTTTGCCTGGCAGCGGCCTGCAGCAAAAGCCAACTCTTGTCGAGCGCACCTCCGGCAACCGCCAATGTTTTTCCCTTCAGGTCGGCGAGGCTTCCGATTTGCGAATTGTTTGCCACCATAACGGCGCCGAGCGCGCTCGAGTACGGGTAGAATACGAGCTTCGCTCCAAGATCGCGCTCGCGGGATACCCAGAGCCAGTCAGCCGCGATCACATCGGCAGCGCCGCCGCGAAGTGCGATCTTGCCGGCTTCCGGGCTTCCAAGCTCGAGCGTGGAAAGTGTGAAGCCGCCCTGCTTGTCGAGGCCGTGCGCGCGCAGGACATTCAGCTCCCAATTGACCGTTCCGGTCTTCTGAATCGCGAGGCGGATCGTGTCAACCGATGCCGCGCTCGCTCCCACGCTGAAGAGGCCGGCAAGGAAAAGGATGACAACGCAAAAACGCAACATGTTCGATTCCATCAAGAGGACGAATAACCCAACGCGCAAAAGGCGGAATCGGTACGTCAATGCGCGGCGTATCCAGTATTTTCTTTCCTGAGCCAAAGCCTGGCAAGGCAGCTGCGACACTGTTCGCGCCGGGGGGCATGCGGGAACGGGCTTTAAGTTCAATGCATCCGATCATATCATCGGCAACGAAGGCGACCGCCCGACACCGAAAGCGGCAAATACCCATGAAAGCACTTCGATGGTTGGGAGCTTTTGCGGCCGTAGGGTTGATCACCGCTGCATCCGCCGCCCCTCCCGCAACGCTCGATAAACTGAACGACTATCCCACCGAAGCGCGCGCCGATTACGTCTTTGCGTGCATGAAAACGAACGGCGATACCCAGGTGGCCTTGCGGCAATGCTCCTGCTCGATCGACGTCATTGCGACACTGCTGCCTTATGACCGTTATGTGACCGCACAGACAGTGCTCAGTCTTGCACAGGTGCCCGGGCGCTTCGGCGCCATGTTCCGCTCGCCGGAGCCGGCGAAGCAAGCCGTCAATGACCTGCGGCAGGCGCAAGCGGAAGCAGAAGTTCGCTGCTTCTGAGCCGCCGCGTCTTGCGACAACTCACATAGCAGGTGACGCCGGCCACTTGCCCTTGAAGACGTGCTTTTCGGTATCGGCGGCTTGCGCGCGGAATTCCGCCGCTCCGTTCGGCATGTAGGTGAAACGGATTGTCGGGTTCTCGGAAATCGAAATCCCGCCTTCCATAGCCAGAATCAACGCGTCACCCTGCCAGATTTTCAGATCATTCACGAAAAAGGCCGGAATGTAGAGGTGCGTAATCTGATCCATCTGCAGGCCCGAATTGTTCGGGTGCCGGATCATGATCTGTGCTTCGCGCGTGCGCCGTTCGGGCGATGCGGAAGCAAATTGGCGAAAGCGCATCTCTCCGATGTTTTTCCTGGCCTCGCCGGCATCCTTGATGGCCGGCGCCGAACAGCCACCGGCCGCCTTCACAAAGGTCTTCACGACGTAGAGCTTGCCGTCGCTGAGCTCGGCGACGGCGTGAACGTTGGTGTATGAATTCACGCGCACGCGAGTCGAAACGACGCTGACACTGGCGCTGTCGCCGAACGTGAATACCGCCGCAACCGGCGACGGGTTCTCGTCGATGACAAGGGTCAGGGATTTGAGATGGCGTGGGTCACCTGCCGGCAGCATTGAGCGAACCGTTAGCGGGACCACAGCAGCGTCTTCCGCCCGATATGGCATCTCGAGCGCGACGACGTGCGCGCCGTCCGACAAAGGCCGGCCTTTGAAGATCTGATGCTGCAGATCGGGCCACGGATCGCCGCCCGACGGTGTGTCGGTGGCGACAGCAAGCGCGCTGCTTCCCAGCCACAGCAGGGCTGCTCCGAGAATGCAGCGGCGTCTGTCGATCATCGGCAGCCTCATTCACGCATCCGCGCGGGACGGCGGCAATCTAGCACACTATTCCCATTCAAGCTCGGCGAATGCGGCCGTCGCGTTGCGCGCGTTGTAAGCATCGAATAACTGCCAGCGGCCCCTTTCCGAGGCGCACGCGGTCTGTGCCGCGTTGGCAATCGAAGTGCCGCGCTTGATCATTCCACGGATATCGGCCGCAAGGCGATCGAGATAGCGTCGTTCGGCGGTGAGCCCTGCCGGCCAGTCGGTAACCAGAGGTCCATGGCCAGGCACCGCGCGGCGCGCTGGAACATGCGCGAGGTTGTCCAGATCCCGGATCCACCCCGGCAAACTGCCGTCCAGCACCGGGATGTGCTTCACGAACAGCAGGTCACCGGTGAACAATGTTCCGGATTCCTCATCGAGCACAGTCAGGTCATTGTCGGTATGCGCCGTCGGCCAAGCCTGGAGGACAAGCACGCGCTTGCCGAGATCGATCTGAAGCGTATCCGACACCAAGACAGTCGGCGGAACAAGGTCGACGTCCGCGATTGCATCCTCGCCCATCGACGCACGGAAGCTCTGCTTGTAATAGCGGCCGTGCGTCGCCATTGCGGCCGGCAGATTCTTGTGGCCGACAAAAGTTGCGCCAAGATGAGCAAACGCAGCGTTCCCGAAGACGTGGTCGGGATGCATGTGCGTATTGATCACATAACGGATCGGAGCTTTCGTTCGAGTGCGGATCGCGGCCAACAGCTCTCGCCCTTCCTGCACACTGCCGCCTGTATCGATCACCGCGACGTACTTATCGCCCATAACAAAACCAATATTGGCAATCGCGCCTTCGTTCCTGCGGTTCATTAGTGCGACAGTCCCGAAGTGTACGAATACGCCGTGAGCCACTTCCGTTACGCTGAGGGGCGCAACCGGTTCTGCCGAAACGGCATCCGCTTCCGTCGATGGACAAGCGATCAACAAAATCCCGCTCAAAACCGACAAAGCTTGCGTAGGCAAAGCCTTGCGCGAGGTTTCGGCCGCTAAAAATCGCATAAACATTTGCGGTTCAATTTGGTTTTTGATCGCGACCCACGAGAATTGATGAGCAACTACGGCCGCTTTTTGTCGGCATGTTTTCTGTTGCGGCCCGCAAAAGGCAAGCTTACACTTTACTCAGGTTTCCGGCTTCAAAGGGCGCCAGTCGAACGGGAATGCTGACGCTTTTCGGAAGCGAGGCGGGGCATCGAGCGGAGTGCCCCTTGTGCCACGCTAAGCTGTGACACGCTGCCGGGAATTCTTCCCAATTAACGGGTGTGCCGACACGCGGCACAGATGATGCCGTTGTGCCGGTCAGCCCGCGACAATGTCGCAGGGAGGACAGGATGCGCTATCTGCTCTCAACCGGCTGCATTGGCATCGCGGCTCTGTTAGCCGCGTCTTCAGCCAATGCAAACGAACAACTGCAGAAGATGTCGCAGAACCCAAAAGAGTGGGTGATGCCTGCGGGGAACTACGAGAATACCCGCTACTCCGAACTCAAGCAGATCACGGCCGAAAACGTCGGCAAACTGCAAGTGGCCTGGACGTTCTCGACCGGCGTACTGCGCGGGCACGAAGGCGCACCGCTCGTCATCGGCGACGTGATGTACGTTCACGGGCCGTTTCCAAATCCGGTCTACGCGTTGGACCTCAACAACAACGGCAAGATCCTTTGGAAATACGAACCTCGACAGGATCCGAACGTGATCCCGGTGATGTGCTGCGATACCGTCAACCGAGGTCTCGCCTACTCTGACGGCAAGATTTTCCTGCACCAGGCCGACGACAAGCTGATCGCTCTCGACGCCAAAACCGGCAAACTCCTCTGGAGCGCAACCAATGGCGATCCGAAAAAGGGACAAACCGGTACGTCTGCGCCGCTCGTCGTCAAGGACAAGGTCCTGGTGGGCACATCCGGAGGCGAGTTCGGCGTTCATTGCAGCATGACGGCCTACGATGTGAACACCGGCAAGATGATTTGGCGTGCTTATTCGGAAGGCCCGGACGACCAAATTCTGGTTGATCCGCAGAAGACCACCGAACTCGGCAAGCCGGTCGGCAAGGATTCCAGCCTGAAAACCTGGCAAGGCGATCAATGGAAGATCGGCGGCGGCTGCACGTGGGGTTGGATCTCCTATGATCCGCAGCTTGACCTCGTCTATTACGGCTCGGGCAATCCTTCGACCTGGAATCCGAAACAGCGCCCCGGCGACAACAAATGGTCGATGACCATCTTCGCCCGCAATCCCGACACCGGAATGGCGAAGTGGGTATACCAGATGACGCCTCACGATGAGTGGGACTACGACGGCGTCAACGAGATGATTCTCGCCGACGTAACGGTCAACGGGAAGGCGCACAAAGCGCTCGTTCATTTCGACCGAAACGGCTTCGCTTACACCCTCGATCGTGAAACGGGTGAACTGCTCGTTGCAGAGAAATACGATCCGAAGGTGAACTGGGCCAACAAAGTCGACATGGATAAGAGCTCGAAGACCTATGGACGCCCGCAGGTCGTCGCGCAGTACTCAACCGACAAGAATGGCGAAGATCACAACACCAAGGGCATCTGCCCGGCGGCACTCGGCACCAAGGACGAGCAACCGGCGGCCTATTCACCGCAGACCAAGCTGTTCTATGTGCCGACCAACCATGTCTGCATGGACTATGAGCCCTTCCGCGTCTCGTACACGGCCGGTCAGCCCTACGTCGGTGCGACGTTGTCGATGTATCCGCCTCCCGGCGAGAGCAACATGGGCAACTTCATCGCGTGGGACGCCAGCACGGGCAAGATCGTTTGGTCTAATCCGGAGCAGTTCTCGGTTTGGTCGGGCGCGCTTGCGACCGCAGGCGGCGTCGTCTTCTACGGTACGCTGGAAGGTTATCTCAAAGCCGTCGACGCCAAGACCGGCAAGGAACTTTACAGGTTCAAGACACCGTCCGGCATCATCGGTAACGTGATGACTTACGAGCACAACGGCAAGCAGTACGTCGCCATCCTTTCAGGCGTCGGAGGTTGGGCCGGCATCGGCCTCGCCGCAGGTCTCACCGACCCGCATGCGGGACTCGGCGCGGTCGGCGGCTATGCCGCCTTGAAGGACTACACCTCGCTCGGTGGTCAGCTCACGGTCTTCGCGCTTCCCGGTAGCTGACCGACGAACCGTCGTTGAATGAGCGATGCCCGGCGCGCCTGCTTTAGGGCGCGCCGGAATACTCTTTCATCAGGGCCAATAGCGTAGTTTATCAGCGCAAAGGAATTTCTTGTGAAACGACGCAATGTTGCGGCCACAATTCTGGTCACGGCGATGCTCGCCTGCGGGATTGGGCACGCACTCGCCGATGGATCCGGTGATTCAACTGCCGTGAAGGAAGAGGACGGAAAATACTACGACAAGAACGGAACGCCGACCTTTCACATCGCCAAGGACGGTACGGTGGACTGGTACACGTTCTCCGGTTTCCGCCGTTACAATGCGAGTTGCATCGTATGCCATGGACCGGATGGCGGCGGCTCCACTTACGCACCCGCTTTGGTCGATTCGCTGAAAGCCCTTAGCTATGCCGACTTCATGAACGTGGTGGTCAACGGCAAACAGGAGGTGAACACCGCATCCGACAAGGTGATGCCATCATTCGGCACCGATCCTAATGTCATGTGCTACCTCGACGACATTTTCGTTTACTTGCGCGCCCGCTCGGATGGCGCGCTCGGCCGCGGCAGGCCGCAGAAACATGCCGATAAATCCAAGTCCGCAGAAGAAGCGGAGAACAATTGCATGGGGCCCGTGCGTTGAGGAAGCGCAGCAGCTTTGTAAAAGCTTTGCCACTTGCGGCCGCTCTTGTCGCCGCGCCCGCCGTGCTGTCAGAGGCACCGGCTTTGGCGCAAGGGGGAGCGCCCGGTGGGGCTGCCGGCGCTTCGCAGGCTCAAGGCCCTTTTGAGTTGGTTGACCCGAAGGTGTTTCGGGTATGCGCCGATCCGCGCGACATGCCCTATTCGAACACGAAGGGTGAAGGCTTCGAAAACAAGCTAGCGGCGCTGCTCGCCAAAGAGTTGGGCAAGCGTGTCTCTTATACGTTTTATCCCAATGCGCCCGGATTTGTACGCCAAACACTCGGACTTTATAAGTGCGACGTCATAATGGGCATACCGCAGGGCGACGATATCGTACAGGTGACCAATCCTTATTATCAAACGGCCTACACGCTTGTATTCAGACCAGGTAACGGGCTCGATGGTGTCGATACACTCGCCGACCCGCGGCTAAAGGACAAGCGCATCGGCGTGATCGCGGGGACGCCGCCGGCGACAAATCTCGTACTCGACGGCTTGATCGCCAAATCCAAACCTTATCCTCTCGTCATCGACACCCGCTACGATTCGTCTGCAGCTGCGATGATTCACGATCTTGTCGACGGGACCATCGATGCCGGAGTGCTCTGGGGACCGCTCGCGGGCTTTTACGCAAAGCAGTCAAACGTTCCAATCGCCGTCATACCGCTGCTCAAAGAGCCGAATGGACCGCACATGACCTACCGCATCGGCATGGGTGTGCGCTATTCCGATCAGCAATGGAAGCGCGAACTCAACCAGCTCATCCGAAAGAAGCAGCCGGAAATTACTGCCCTGCTCCAGAGCTACGGCGTGCCTCTGATTGATGACAGCAATCATCTCATTAAGGCCGCGCCGATTGCGAAGTAACCTCTGGGGCCCTTTCCTCGTCCTTCTTACATTGGGTTTGCAACTGGGTGCTCTCGCGCAACCCGAGCGGCATCCTCCCGAACCAGACACCTACCGCCTCGATCATTACAGAGCGCCCACCCCGCAAACATTACAGGGTGCGACCGTCATCGACACGCATGAGGCGGAAGAGATCTGGAAGAAAGCCGCCGCCGTCTTCATCGATGTGCTGCCGCGCCCACCGAAGCCTCGAAATCTGCCGCCGGGAACGATCTGGCATGAACAACCGCGGCTCGATATTCCCGGCAGCATTTGGCTGCCTGATACCGGCTACGGGGCGCTGGCACAAAGGACGGAGCAGTATTTTCGCGCGGGGCTGCGCAAGGCAACGAACGGTAATTTGCACCAAGCTCTCGTGATTTATTGTTTGCGGGATTGCTGGATGTCCTGGAATGCGGCGAAGCGAGCGCTCGCCTTGGGTTATACGCATGTAATCTGGTATCCCGAAGGAACGGACGGTTGGGCTGAGGCAGGCCTGCCGCTCAGGCAGGCAATACCTTTGCCGCCTCCATGACGATTAGCGGCCGCACTTGCGGCGGCGTGCAGCAGACTGAAAGGAAGGAGAGAATTGATGAAACGGTTTGCATTATTGATGATGCTCGGGCTGCCGGCGATTGCTTCGGCGCAGCAGAATGGCGATCCCGCTAAAGGCGAACAAATCTTCAAGACGTGCAATATTTGTCACAGTGTCGGCCCGGACGCCAAAATCAAAGTTGGACCGCCGCTAAATGGAATCGTCGGAAGACATTGGGCATCGTGGTCCGGCTTCAATTATTCGAAAGGTTTGAATGACGGCAAGGCGCAAGGAAAAATCTGGGATGAAGCGAATCTGAATAAATGGCTTGAAAATCCTCGCACGTTCGTGCCCGGCACCAAAATGATTTTTCCAGGCTTGAAAAAAGAGGAACAGCGAGCCGACGTCATCGCTTACCTCAAAGAATTCGATATCAACGGCAAAAAGAAATGAGAAATAAATGACTTTATCGCCGGCGGTTCCGGCGCAGTTCCTACAGAACGAATGCAAACGCGTGGCGTTGTCTCTCCGAAACGACAACGGAGAGACAACATGGCAGGCAAATCGGAGGCAACGCGCAAGGACTCGCCGCACACGGCGCAACAGCAAGGGAACTTGGGACAAAAGGAAGCGCTGCAGGAAAAGCGCAGCGAGTCCGAATTGGCTCACATGGGAGAATTGAGCCGATCCGAGAAGACGGAAGAGGAAAAGGACAAAAAGTAAGCGCCGCCGTGATAATTCAGGAACCGAAATGGCGGCGTACTTTTTCCGCGAGCCAACTCCAGGCCTCCATCTCGCGCGGACCGGCCGTCTTGTCGACTGCGATGCGCAAGTGGGCGAGCTCGCGCTCGATCTTTTCTCGCGGAAGCAGATGCAAACGGCTCACCAGTATGGCCGCTTCGAGCACGGCCGCCTGAGCGCGATTGAAGCCCTGAAAGGGCTTATGGGAGACGAGCCGCACGAGGCGGCAGCGTAAGCGCGGCCGTTCCGGATCGTCAGTAACTTCCGATACGGCAAGCTCTGCATGAGAAATCGCGTCGGCGAGGCGCGGCACGGGTACGCCTTCCGCAGCCACCATCGGCCAGACGGTCCGACCCGTGAGCAGCCCCGCGAATATCCTAACGTCGTCGGTGTGGCTTGCAGTCGCAAACGGGACCTGCATCAGATTGTCGAGCGTCGTCGACGGCCGAAACGGTGCGATAATCCAGTCGTTCCCGTCCGCAATAAGCCCGAGGGGCGCGACGTGATTGCGCCCTGCCCGGTCGGCAGTCGTCACGATCGTCTCGCGTATCAAAGGCATCGGACGGTTCCCGGCTGATTGTCGCCCACCTCGCGAAGCGAACAGTCAGGCATCGTCATCCCCATCTTCCCGCTCGTCGCCGAAGCACCGCAGCGTGTGGCCGGCACGTCGGAGGCGGGTGAGATCTTCAGGCTCACGTTCAACGGCGCAACCCCAGTCTAGCGGCTCATCCTGTATGTAGCGTTTGCCCAATCTGAATGCGATCTCCGCCTTGGCAAGCTCGGCACCGAGATAGAACGCATGCGGTCCGTTGCTTTCGATCCCCAGCTTCGGAAAGAGTGAGAACGCATCCCTCGCAACGTGGTGCACGCCACGCGCATACACATGAATTCCATCCTCGGCCGCCTCGATGCGGAAATTGTTGTCGCGAATTTGCATCGCCAACTCTCTGATTTCCTGAGGCGAATTCGGAAAAGGTTTGCGGTCGTGAAGCTGAAGCAGTGCGCCGCCGTAATCGCGCGGCAGGCTGTGATCCTCGCGCGCGGCGAACATCATGCGGCGCGCCGCATCGTGCTCCTGGATGGTCTGCCGGGTATGCAGGCTCACCTGCACGACCAATACGTTGCGAATGGCGAGCTCCGAGCAAATTCCCATCAGCGCAGCCGTCATGCCGCCGCTATCGGCATCGGTCAGTTCGGTTAGGTTGCCGGTACCCATGAGAATCTCGGCATCCGGCAATCGGTTCCGCAATTCCGCATAACGCCCCAGCGAGGCCATGAAGCCGAAGTGAATAGGATCAAGGATCGGATCCAGAATTGTCGAAATTCCGCGTTTGTCGGCTGCCTCAGCCGCTCGCAGCAGCGACGAGAGATCGCCGTGAGTTGCCGGCACCAGCACCGGCGTCGCTCCCGTTTCCGCGGCGATGTCGAGCGTGTTCTCATTCAAGCTCAACAAATATTGAGCGCCCGCACGGCTGCCCGCGCGCAGCTCATCTACGTTTGCTGAATCGACGCTGACCGGAATTCCTTCGTCGACAAGCACCCGCACGGCATCCGCAAGGTGCGGAAACGGCGTGTCCGGCAAGCAGCCCAGATCGATCACATCGGCTCCCGCGCTGCGCATGGCGTGAGCACGCGCAAGAATGGCATCGATATCGAGCGTGGAAGCATCGACTATTTCGGCAAAAATACGAATGTCATAGCGGGACAGATCGAGCTTGCGCCCGCCCTTGCCGAAATAGGCCGGCAGGTCCTTGAGCTCTTCCGGGCCGCGCTCGAACGGAACGCCAAAGTCGGCGCTCAGGCGATCGAGATCGGCGCGGCAACGCCCCGGCAGCAGCACGCGCGTCGCATCAATCGGCCGCGGCAGGCGGCGGCTAATGATGGCTTCTGTCATCAACGCAGCCACTTTCACGCCGACATTGATGACGGACCAGTCGAACCCTGGATCTCGCATGTCGGCGAGAACCTTCTCCAGCCGCGGCTGCGCCAGATGACCGGTGAGAAACGCGATGCGCTCGCTCATGTGAGCTCGTTCTTACGGCGCGTCAGCGCGTCGCGAAGTTCGGCAAGAGTCTCGACGACGGCAACATCCTTGAATGTCTTCAATCGCGCGGTGTTCTCAAGGTCGATGGCGCGCGGGTAGACCTTCACCATGCCCTTCGGCGCCTCGGTTTCAAGTTCGGGCGCGGTATCGCAGGCAAACACGATGGAAGGTACGCGGCACTTGCCGGCCTGCGCGAAAACGTTTGTCGCAAGCGTATCGGAAATACCGTAGACGCATTTCGCAACGGTGTTCGACGTAGCCGGCGCAAGCACGAGCGTATGATAGGTGCCGTAGTAGAAAGCGCCGACAGGAGCCGCACTTGCTGTTGTATCGCGGAAAATGCGGACCGATTTCGGCAACTGGAAGTCCTGCCGGTACATGCGGATGACTTCCGCAGCGGCACGGCTGACGAACAGATCGATCTCGTCCAGCTCACGGATCATGCTGAGACACTCTTTAAAGAAGTGTCCCGACCCGGTCAGGGCCCATCCCCAGCGTGGTGTTTTGACCTTTGGCATGGCGAGAGTAAGCGCCTTGCGTCCGGGTCATGCAAGTCGATCTGCGTACCTATGGGTTTGCCGAGGCGAAGGCTTTCGGCCGCGCCGATATGGACCGCCGGTCCAACGATAGATGCTTCGGCGCCGCTCGCAGACAGAAAGTGAGGAAAGGCTTTGTCGACGCTCCCCTCACTTACCAACGAAGCTACTCCAATGCGCGCATCGGGGCGGCCCCCATGCTTTATCAATAAAAGGCGCCGGGCGCCGATTTGACCCGCAAGCCACGCGGCCAGGCTGTCCGATGTCACGTCCCAGGTTGCGGCGACGTCGGCAGCCTGCAGCACCATTTCGGCCGGAGACCAGACCGGCACTGCGCCAGCCTGAAGCAAGCGGCCGATGGCAGCCTTGCTACCGGCCATCTCGAATTGTGACCGCATCGCTGCCAAGGCTTGTCCGAACTGCTCCATCGCCAGCAGCGCCATGCGATGGGCCGTTCGGTCGTCAAATCCAAGGTCCGCCTGCGCACTGCGAACGGCATCGGCGAAGCGGCCGCCGCCAGGCACCACAACGACGTGCCCACCGCATACCGCCAAGACATCAAGCCAGCCCTCAAGATAGGGAGAGCCGACAAAGCTTCCGCCCAGCTTCACGACGGTCGGGCCGCCGGCGGGCATCACTCGGCAGACCCCTTTCCCGCTGCTGCGGGGTAGAGTTGATAGACCTTGGCCGTATCGGGGGGCTTTTGACGGCTGATCTCGACGCCGACGCATCCCGTGCCGACATCGAGCTTCTCTACTTTTACCGTAACCCGTTCGACACGCGCGTGGCTGAGCACAAAACTGGCGATCCGCTCTGCAAACGTTTCCACGAGCGGAATATGTCCTTCGCCGGCAATCAGCCGTATTGCATCCGTTATAACATCGTAAGAAAGCACGTCGCGAATATCTTCCACGGCATGCGTCGCACGCGTGATTTCCGCGTCAACATTGAACCGCACGCGCTGCGGGCTTCCATGTTCGCTCTCGTAAACGCCGATGCTGACGGGTAATTCGAAATCGTGAACAAAGACGCGATCCTTCGTATCGTCCTTGTCGGGAGCGCCGGAATAGCCGCGCGCGGCCAACACCCAATAGTCCGCAATCGCCGGTTCGTAGCGGCTGGCCCCCGCCCCGCGCACATCGGAGGGTATCAGCGCGCGTATCAGCTTCAGCGAAGCCGGATCGAGCGCAGACTTGCGATCGTGCGAGGCGCACAGCGCGCCCCGGAAACCGAGGTAGTCGGGCGCAAGCAATAGAAGACGCGGCACGTCGGGCGCCTCCAGCGACCCGGCAAGTCCCGTCAGCAGCCCGCACGCGCGGCAGGCATGGGCGAATTGTCCCAATGCCGCCGGATCGACGTGATCGAGCAAACGGCCCGCGCCTTTTTTTGCCGTGTCGAGCATGACGCCGGCAAAACCGGTTTCGGCCATCACCGGAATCAACGCGTGGTCCGGTTCGCTGTCAGCGAACATCACGCCCACGATCTTTGTTGTTGCCGCGAGCGGAGCGAGCGCTCGAATACAATCGCGTCTGGCTGAACCGGGAAAAAGACCGACCTTGACGTAGTCAACGCCGGTAGCCGCCATCGACTTCACGGCGGCAACGACCACTTCAGGGTTCATCGGCAAGTCGCCGGTAACGGCGCTGGTCGCGCGCCGCCGCGCCACGACCGAAACAACCGAACGTACGGTGTCGACATCGAGCGCGCCCAAAGCCCCCTTGGCCGGATTTTTTAGATCGATGATGTCGGCGCCGTGGGTCAGCGCGAGTTCCGCCTCACGAACGCTTGTGACGCTTGCCAGCAGCATCGTCATTGTTGCACTCCGTCAAGCGCCGGCGACAAACGATTGCGTATAAGCCAATCGAGTGCGCGCATCCAGGACTCTTCCGTATTGCCGCGCATGTCCGCGCTCATCACCGACAACATTCGGCCGCTCTTCACGTCCCTTACATAAATGTTCATGTTGAGAATGAGATTGGAAACCTTCTGCACGGTACCTGTAATAGAGAGTTGCGCTCCGACCTGCCGGGCGAAATCCGCATCGCACCCGCCGCACTCTCGCAAGTGGGCCTCGTGGGAACGCGCGGCGACCGGGCCAGAATCGACGATACGCGCCTTGTTTGAGCCGGCGAACCACTGCCGCAGTCTCTTACTGATCTCCATCAGGCGGATCTTTTCGTCGGCGCGGGGGCTGCCATTTACGGCCCCCTCAAGACTTGTGTCGATAAATTCAAAGTCGAACACGGCAACAGCAGGCCGTGTGGAAGCCTGAGTCAATGTGGCCGGAACGAAAGCGAGGACGACAAAGGCGAATGCCCACAGCACTGAATTCATGCAGCAACCTGCAAGCCCCGATGACACGACGGCAGCCCCTAAGCTTAGCAAATATGACCTTGATTTAAACAAGGATTGGCAGTCTCATCGCTAGAACGGGGAAAGCGGGCGACTTGAGCGGAATGCTGCTTTGAGCCGGATATCGATTGTCGTCTTCTTCGTCCTGTTCAGCGTAACGGCCCCAGCGCTGGCCGCCGACCCCCTCAACGTCAAGATCGGCTACTTGCGTCGGGCACGACACATCGAAACGATTTCCCTTGTCCGGATGCCTCCCCCCGATGACGGTTTGGCGGGCGCCGAAATGGCTGCCCAGGACAACAACACCACGGGGCGCTTCCTCAATCAGCAATACACGCTGACCGATGTGCACCTGAAGTCCGGAGATGATCCCGCCGCGGCGGTGGAACGACTTGCAAAGAATGGCATTTCGCTCGTCGTCGCCGATCTGCCGGCGGACGCCCTGCTTAAGGCTGCCGATGCGGGCGAGGATCACGGCATGTTGTTTTTCAACGCCGCAGCATCTGACGATCGGCTGAGACAGAAAGATTGCCGCGCAAACGTCATCCATACCGCGCCGTCGCGCGCGATGCTGGCTGACGGACTCGGTCAATATCTCGTCTGGAAAAAATGGACGCGCTGGTTCCTCATCGTCGGATCACACAAGCGCGACCAGCTTTTCGCCGACGCATTGAAACGCTCGGCCAAACGGTTTGGCGCGAAGATCGTTCAGGAGCGCGTGTTCAAAGATGCCGGCGGAGCACGCCGCAGCGACAGCGGCGTTGTGCAAGTCCAGCGGCAAATACCCGTATTCACGCAAGAGGCCCCGGTCTACGACGTGCTCGTCGCGGCGGATGAAAGTGAAGTATTTGCCGATTACCTGCCGTACCGAACGTGGGACCCGCGGCCGGTCGCCGGCTCAGCGGGTCTCGTGCCGACAAGTTGGGATGCTTCGAACGGATTGTGGGGCGGCATCCAAATGCAGAGCCGCTTTACGGAACGTTTCAAGCGGCTGATGACGGCGCTCGACATGCAGGCCTGGACAGCGGTGCGCATGATCGGCGAAGCCGTATCGCGCAAAAACTCGGCCGATCCCAAAGTTATCCTCGACTTCCTCAAGAGTCCCGAACTCGCGCTTGCTGCCTTCAAAGGACAGAAATTGACGTTACGGGATTGGGACTTGCAGCTGCGCCAGCCGATTCTCCTGACCGATGGGCGCACAATCGTGTCCGTCTCGCCGCAGGAAGGCTTTCTGCACCAGACATCCGAACTCGATACGCTGGGCTACGATCGCCCGGAGACACAATGCAAACTGCAATGACTCGCAAATCCCATCAGAGTTGATTTGTCATGTGGCGCGCCGCCCTTGTGTGTTTCACCGCAATGCTTTTAGCGAACCACCCTGCGTCGGCATACATGGCCTATGTGTCAAACGAAAAGGGAAATACGGTAAGCGTCATCGATACGAACAAGCTCGAGGTCATCAAAACGATCAAAGTCGGACAAAGGCCGCGCGGCATCGAGCTGACCAACGACGACAAATATTGCCTGGTTGCCGTCGGCGACGACGACACGATCCAGATGATCGACACGAAATCCGGTGCAGTAACGGCGACCCTGCCCTCGGGCCCCGATCCGGAGCTGTTTATTCTCAGCCCCGACGGAAAGTTGCTCTACGTGGCAAACGAGAACGACAACACCGTCACCATCATCGACATGAACAAACGCGTTCCGCTCGGCGAAGTACAGGTTGGCGTGGAACCGGAAGGCATGGGCATCAGTCCTGACGGGAAAATTCTGGTGAATACGTCGGAAACGACCAACATGGCGCATTTCATCGATACGGCCACCCACAAGATCGTCGCCAATGTCCTCGTTGATTCACGGCCGCGCTTTGCGGCGTTCAAGAGCGACAATTCGGAGCTTTGGGTATCGTCCGAGGTTGGCGGAACGGTCAGCATTATCGACCCCGTTAAACATCAGGTAACGGACAAGATTACCTTTTCCATTCCGGGACTGCGCAGCGAGGCCATACAGCCTGTCGGCGTCAACATCACGAAGGACAACAAGACCGGCTTCGTCGCGCTGGGCCCCGCAAATCGCGTCGCTGTCATCGACGGCAAAACACATACCGTGAAGAAGTATCTGCTCGTCGGCCAGCGCGTCTGGCACATGGCTTTTACGCCCGACGAAAAATATCTGCTGACGACCAACGGTATTTCGAACGACGTATCCGTCATCGACGTCGCCAGCCTAAAAGTCATCAAATCAATCCAGGTCGGCGAACTGCCCTGGGGCGTTACCATAACGAAGCACTGAACAGAGGCGATCACACGGCCGGTCCATCATCATGCACGGCATAGCAACTCCGGCGCTTTCAATCGAAGCCGTCAGCCACTCCTACGGCGCGCGACACGCGCTCGACAACGTTACATTTTCCGTCGCGCCGGCGACGTTTGCCGTCCTGCTCGGGCTCAACGGAGCGGGTAAAAGCACTCTGTTCTCATTGATTACGCGACTCTATGGCACGCAGCGCGGGCACATTCGCATCTTTGATCACGATGTGGAACGGAACTCCGGAGCTGCACTGCGCATTCTCGGCGTTGTCTTTCAGCCGCGCACGCTCGATCTCGACCTCTCCGTCATGCAGAACCTGACTTATCATGCGGCCCTGCACGGCATCGCTCCGCGCGAGGCGAAGAAGCGCGCGGCGGAAGTTCTTGGACGTATCGCGCTGGGCGACCGGGCGAACGATAAGGTTCGCAACCTTTCGGGCGGGCAAATGCGTCGCGTTGAGATCGCGCGCGCGTTGCTGCACCAGCCGCGGCTCCTCGTGTTGGATGAACCGAGCGTCGGCCTGGATATAAGGTCGCGTGCCGACATTCTTTCGCATGTACGGCAGTTGATCGCGGAGGAAGGCATTGGAGTCTTGTGGGCCACCCACCTGATCGACGAAGTGGCCGATAATGATCAAGTCATCGTGCTCCACCAGGGACGCGTATTGGCGGACGGGATGGCTTCGCGCATCGTAGCGGATTGGGGGGCAGCCAATATTCGCGATGCGTTCACACAGATGACCGGCGCCGCCGCGAGCGAGGCCGCATGAGTACCGCCGCCGCCAACACGCAAGGGATTGCCTCTCCAGTGGAAGCGCAAAGCGGCTTCTCGCTGCGGCAATACGTTATCTGCCTCAAGGGCATCATCTGGCGTGAAAGCTTGCGTTTCCTGCACCAGCGCGAGCGCTTTATCTCAGCGCTGGTGCGGCCGCTCGTCTGGCTTTTCATCTTCGCGGCCGGATTCCGACAGGTTCTCGGGGTCTCGATCATTCCACCGTACCAAACCTACATCCTTTACGCCGAGTACATCACGCCCGGCCTGATGGCGATGATTCAGTTGTTCAACGGCATGCAATCGTCGCTGTCGATGGTTTACGACCGCGAAATGGGCAACATGCGAACGCTGCTGGTGAGCCCGATGCCGCGATGGTACCTGCTGTGTTCCAAGCTCATCGCCGGAACCGCGGTCTCACTGCTGCAGGTCTATGCATTCCTGCTGATCGCATGGTTTTGGGGCATTGAGCCGCCGCCGATCGGCTATGTCCTGGCCCTGCCTGCCCTGGTGCTGTCAGGGCTAATGCTTGGTGCCCTTGGCATGCTGATCTCGTCGGTCATCAAGCAGCTCGAAAATTTCGCCGGCGTGATGAACTTTGTCATTTTCCCAATGTTCTTCGCCTCCTCCGCACTCTATCCACTCTGGCGCGTACGGGAGGGGAGCCCGGCATTATATTACATCTGCCAATACAACCCCTTCACCCACGCGGTCGAACTGATTCGTTTTGCGCTGTATGCTCAGATTGACTGGATTTCGCTCGCTGTAGTCTGCGGATGCACGGTCCTGTTTATGGTCGCCGCCATTCTGGCCTACGATCCCGCGCGTGGGCTGCTGGCACGGCGTGGAGAACCGGGAGTCGTGGCATGAAGCGCTCGGTTGTCATCGGATTGCTTACAGCCGTTCTCGTCACAACGGGCGCTGCGAACGCGATCGATCCGCGCCACCCGAACTGGCCATGTCACCAGATCAAGGTGCCGCAGCTCTCCATCGCAGCTTTCTGGAGCGGACCGGCAATGGACGACGTCCGCGACGCCTGGAAAAAAGATCCGGCGATCGAGAATCTTGTCGTCCGGCTCGCCGCCCGGCGCACGCCGCTCAAGGACGCCGAAAAGGCGGCTAGCGACTTCATTACCGGGAACAAGGCTGAAAAGGAGAGAAAGGCCAAATTGCTGTTCGCCGGTTTGTTCGCGACGCTGAACAATGAGCGCACGCAGGTCATGGACGGCATCGAGCGATTTGCGCAACGTCAACAGGAGTTGCGCAAAAAGCTTACGACCGAGCTGACGGAATTGCGCGCCCAAGAGGATGCGGCAGGTCCCGATGCAAGCATCGTCGACAAGCTCGGCAATGAGGTAGCTTGGGACACTCGCGTCTTCGACGAGCGAAGGCACACGATCAGCTACGTTTGCGAAGTGCCCTCAACGATCGAACGGCGGCTGTTCGCGCTTGCGCGCGCCATTCAGCAAAAGCTGAATTAAAGGCCGATCACCGCGGGTATTGCGAGCGCGAAGGCGGCATAACCGGCGGACCGCTTTTGCCGCCCGGCTTTCCGGGCACCTTCGAGGCGTCCTTTTTCGACGGCGACACATCCGGCGCGCTGCCCGAACCCGTTGTGCCGGCCGCATCAGCAGGCGGACCGTTTTTGTTTCCCGGCTGGCCGGGAATCCCGGCACCGGAGTTGGGGGTGTTTGGTGTCACCTCTTGATGCTGGAGACTGGGTGAAGGAGTCGTTGTCTGCGCGCTCGCCGCAGCGGATAAGAACGCGAACGCAAACGCAGCGGGAATGATCGTGATTTTCAGCATGGCTTCTCCGCCTGGTGACGCCTCGGCAAGCCGGCTGATCCCTCAATGCCGGCGGTTAGGCTGCTAACGTCAGCCATTCTCGTTCGTTCCGGCTTTGAGCAACGATCTCAGCAGCTCGCTACAGTTCCCGAATGTGCAGCCGATTGGCGAGCTCGCCAACGATGCCGCGGCGGAACAGCAAAACGCACGCAACGAAGATCGCACCCTGGATGACAAGAACCCATTCGCCGAGCGATGCGAGCTTGTATTGCATGACCAGGATGATGAACGAGCCGACAACGGGCCCGAAGATCGTGCCGAGTCCGCCGACAAGCGTCATCAGCACAACTTCGCCGCACATCGGCCAGTTCACGTCGGTCAACGATGCAGGCTGCAGAACGACGGCTTTGGTGGCGCCCGCGAGACCGGCCAACGCCGCCGACAGAACAAAAGCAAGAAGCTTGTAGCGATCCGTCTTGTAACCAAGAGAAATCGCGCGCGTCTCGTTTTCTCGAATGGCCTTGAGTACCTCCCCCAAAAGGCGAATGGATGATGCGATAGAGATGAGCAGAAACCCCGCAAGAAAAATCACGAGCACAACGACATACATGGCAAGATCATTTCGCAAATGACAGCAGCCCCACGTTGCCGATCGGCAGATTGAATGCGCAAACGAACAGGGCGAAACACATCGCCTGCATCAGAAAAGCGGATATGTCATGAGCCGATTGAAGCAAGTCGTTTTGCCGGCACCATTTGGGCCGATCAAGGCGTGAATAGTGCCTGAATGAACACGTAAACTGACGCCGTTAACAGCGACGAAACCCGCAAAATCCTTCATGAGTCCTCGGTTTCGAGGACCACCTTGTTGACGTTGAGCGGCATGCTTTCGCCTTATTCTCGCAATTTCGCCACCCGACAAGAGCAAAGTCGTCTTCGACGTGGCGGGCAAGGGCAAAACGCGGCGGGCAGCCGCGAAATTTCACGACTGTGCGGCGAGTTGGCTGCGGAACTGGAACACGATCACGCCCGCCACGTTGGAATCTGAAGCAACGGAGGCGACTTCCATGACCTTTCCCGATGACCCGAACCTGAACCGAACGAGCAAGCGTACAACCGGCGGGACGCCCTATACGGGTTGGATCGTCGGGTTGCTCATCCTGATAGCCGTCATTGTCATCTTCGCCTGGGCGAATACCGGCAGAAACGCGGGAACGGCGTCCAACAACAACAATCCGCCAGCAACCGCCAGCCAACCCGCGACACCGCCGGCGACGACGGGGTCCGGCACGACATCACCGGCACCGAGCGGTACGTCACGCTAGTTGCGCTTCGCCGTGCCTCGAACCTTACTGCGGATCGTGCGCAGTATGAGCTGGCGACGTGCGGCGTTTCTCGTGGCGTTGGCCATGGCAACGATCATGCCGGCGGTTGGAAAACTTCCGGATAAAGAAAGGCTCGCGCAACTCGTCGCAAACGTCGTGCAGCCGCTTCTGTCCGATCAGACCGGGGCCGCCGTCGCAGTTCTCATCGGAGACCGCACACAATTTTTCAACTATGGATGGGCCGACCGTCAGCACGACGCACGCATGACGTCGGACTCGCTTTTCAATCTTGCTTCCATTCGGAAGGTTTTCGAGGCGGTTCTCATCGCGAATTCTGTCGAGCGCGGCGAGCTCAGTCTCGACGATCCCGTTTGCAGATATGTGACCGAACTTCAGCGTGGCGGCGACATACGCCACATCACGATCGGGCAGCTTGCAACCCACACATCCGGTCTGCTGCTGCCGCAGGATCACCCTCCCTGGCCCGAGCACGGCTACTCGCTGTCTGAATTTCTCGCGACCTTGAACCGCTGGCAAGCGGACGCCGAGCAGGCGCCGGGCAAACAACACATTTACACGCATGCCGGCTACGTGCTGTTGCAGCTTGCGCTTGAACGCCGCTTCCAAAAGCCTATCGCAGAACTTCTGCAAGAACGCGTCATCGGGCCTCTCAACCTTCATTCAACCGTACTGCCTATGCGCGACAAGGACGGACGCGCCGCGTTGCCGCCACCGCTTATGGCACGCGCCGTGCAGGGTTATTCGGAAACCGACGAGCGCATCGGCAAGCCGGGCGATCAGCAAACGTACTATCACTTCCCCGGCACCGGGCAGATGTTTTCTTCGGCGCGCGACCTTGCGGCTTTCGTTGCTGCAAATCTCGGCGAGCGGCCTGTCGATCCGACGCTCAGGAAGAGCCTGCGACGTGCACAACAAGACTTGTTCGCGATCAGCCCACGCAACGGGCAAGCGCTGGCGTGGGAGGTCAATTACAACAACAATCCGCCCATCGTTGAAAAGAACGGCGGCCTGAACAACTCATCGACCTATATCGGGCTAATTCCCGAGCAGCACCTCGGCATCGTCATTCTTACCAATCGCGGCAATCAGAATCCTGCAGAGGCAGGCCGCGTCATCCTGCATGCACTTTCAGCACCGGATTAAGCGTCACGGCGATCAGCATTGGCGGCAGAGCAGCAAGGTCACAATCTATCCCCTGAATTATCAACACCGACTCCGGCGCACTTGTCTTTGCCCGCAATCGGCATACGCTTCACCGCACGTCATTCAAGTTCGGTTCTGCCGAACGCTGAATGAACGCCGTGGTCGAAACGGGCATGGTTGCGGGTGTTCGCGCGGCATCCGACGGACCTTGAAACGACGGCCCTGGCTCTCAGTACTAGTAGCGCGGCCCTGCTGGCTTCAACGCCCGCGCCGCGAAGATCGGAGAGCTTGTAACGGGCGGACGACGGTTCGCCCGTTGTGGCTTTTCGGGGCACAAGCAACTCATCTTATTCCTCGCCCTCCCCCGTAGAAAGGCGTCGGATCGCGAAGCGATCCGGTGAAGGATGGACCCATCGCCGAGGCTGGGCCCGCTCACCCTCTCGCCGCATGGGGAGAGGGAGCGCACTTTTAGCAGTCACGGCGTGGAAAGATCCTAAAACCGCGCGCCGTCCACCTTCTTCACTGGAAATGAGTCCGGATCGACGCCTTCAAAACACCGGACGTTGAGCGCGATCATCTCGGCGCCGGTCTTCGGCACTCGGCCCCTCGCATAAGTCTGCACACCGCAGGTGGAGCAGAACAGATGATCGATGACGTGCTTGTTGAATTGATATTTTTTGATGGCATCTGCCCCCGAAAGAAGCCTGAAGTCTTCCGGCGGAACGAACGCCAGCATCAATCCCAAGCGCCGGCAGCGAGAGCAATTGCAGACAACGACTTCCTGAATGTCGGCGTCGGCTTCGTAACGTACCGCGCCGCACTGGCAGCTTCCTTTATATGTTCTCTTCATCCGCTCTCCCAACGCCATCCGCCCTTATTGAGCAAAAAGCTCGTCAACCGTGAACGGCCGCGAAATCAATTTTTGCTGGAACGCGTAGCCCGCCAATAGCTCCAGTGCGGCACGATTCGCCTCCTTGCCGAACGGCGCCATATCCGGCTTGCCGGCGGACCCGCCAACCGCCTTCCTGCTTTCCTCCAGCAGGCGATAGAGCTCCGCGACGGCGCGCGGGTTGCCGCGCGCAAGCTCCTCTGTAACGACGACCATATGATTGACCGGCACGAGCTTGTGCTTGTCGAACCACGCGCGTGCCGCAGCGTTGGGATCGGGAATGACACTTTTGAGCCGCGGGTCATCCGGCATGGCCGCGCCGTAGATCGCGGCGTCGATCTCGCCCTCGATCAGCATCTGCGTGATGTCTTTCCCCGCCGCCGCACGGATGACATCTGGCGGATCGCGGTATTCCGCGACGTGACCATCCTCGAAGGTGACCCATTGCACGCGCGAGACGTCGACACCGTAATCGTTTGCAAGAATGCCACGAATCCAGACACCGGTGGTCTGGCTGTAGGACCGGACGCCGATTCGCTTGCCGGGGAGATCGGCAGGCGTGAGCATTCCGCGCGCGCTGTTATAGAGCATGGTGCCGTGCTGAAAGCGGGCGAGCATCGTCGCCGGCAGCAGCATCAGCCCCTTATTGTGGTCTTTCGCCTGCAAATAGCTGACCAGTGCCATCTCGCTCGCATCGTAGGCGTGTTCGCGGATCATTGGCTTGAACGCCTTGTGCATCGGTTTCACGTCAGTGAAATCGAGCTTGAGCCACGGCGATGTGATCTCGCCGCGCTTGAGCGGCAGCGTGTGCGGGTAGTCGCCGAGGGCGATGCGAAGCGTGGTGGTGGGCACTGCATCCATGGGGTTAAAGACTTTCTGGCCGGTCACATCGGCAAATGCTATTGGAAAGCGGCTGAATTGAGAATGGAGTTCTGAGTTTATGTCATCGCAGAAAACCGGCCTTGTTGTCACCGCCCATCCCGGCGATTTTGTCTGGCGCGCGGGGGGCGCAATCGCGTTGCACGCAAAGCGCGGCTATAGGATGAAGATCGTGTGCCTCTCCTTTGGCGAGCGCGGCGAAAGCCAGTTTGCCTGGAAGGAAGCGGGCGCAACGCTCGAGAAGGTGAAGGCGGGCCGCAAGGACGAGGCGGAGCGCGCGGCTGCAATGCTCGGCGCGGAAATCGAGTTTTTCGATGCAGGCGACTATCCGCTCCGCCTTAACGACAAGCATTTCGAGCGCATGGTGGACATCTACCGCGAGCTCAATCCGGCCTTTGTACTGACGCACGCGCTCGAGGATCCGTATAACTTCGATCACCCGACCGCCGCGCATTTCGCGCAGGAGACGCGCGTCGTCGCGCAGGCGATGGGGCACAAGCCGGGCGCGAAGTATACTTACGCCGCGCCGCCGGTATTCCTGTTCGAGCCGCACCAGACTGAGATGTGCAATTTCAAGCCACAGGTGATCCTCAATATCGACGAGGTGTGGGAGATCAAACGCAAGTCGTTTGAAATCCTTGCCGCACAAAAGCACCTGTGGGCCTATTACGAGCGCGTCGCGCTGACACGCGGCGTGCAAGGCGGCCGCAACACCGGCAAGCCGATGACCTATGGTGAGGCCTATCAGCGCCTCTTCCCGATGGCAGTGGAGGTGTTGGGATGAGTTCGTCGTCACTGCCCGCAAAAGTGCGCAATTGAGCAATCACCAAGGCCGCCATGGTTACTGGATGCCCAGCCTTCTTCGAGCATTGCAGCAAATCAGCGCGCGGGAAAGAAACTGCGGAGTAAGCAATGAAACCTGTTGTCGTCCGTAATATCGAGCGTGCTGATTCGAACGCGATCGGCACTTTCGCTGCGCTCGGTACCTCGACCGTGCATGAAGCACTCGGCCGCTCCGGCCTGATGAAGCCCTACATGAGGCCGATCTGGTCCGGCGCGCAGATCGCGGGACCCGCGGTCACCGTGTTGGCACAGCCGGGCGACAACTGGATGTTGCATGTCGCGATCGAGCAATGTCAGGCGGGCGACATTGTGGTGGTCGGCTGCACGGCCGACAACACCGATGGCATGTTCGGCGAATTGCTCGCGACGTCGATGCGGGCGCGCGGCGTCAAAGGCCTCGTCATCGACGCCGGCTGCCGCGACGTGATCGCGCTCAAGGACATGGGCTTTCCGGTGTGGTCGCGGGCGATCTCGTCGAAAGGAACCGTCAAGTCGACGCTCGGAGCGGTCAACGTGCCGGTGGTGTGCGCGGGCGTCAACGTCGAGCCGGGCGATGCCATTGTGGCGGACGAAGATGGAGTCGTGGTCGTGCCGAAGAAGCTTGCGGTGGAAACCGCACAAAAAGCGCAGAAGCGCCACGATGACGAGGACGGCAAGCGCAAGCGGCTCGCGGCCGGCGAGCTCGGCCTCGACATGTACAACATGCGCGAGGCGCTTGCGAAAGCGGGACTGCGCTACGTCGATCGGCCGGAAGACGTCTAGGGCATCGCTGAAAACACTACGATGCATTCCGGAGGTCGCGAAGCGGCAATCCGGAAGCCACAAATGCACGTAAATTGGCGTCGGATTCCGGGCACGCGCCTTCGACGCGCCCCGGAATGAGCGGCCGTTAGTGGCCGTTCAGCTCAAATGTGGACCGGGGCCCGCCGCATCGAGAACGGCAGCGCGCCACTCCCGCTTGACCGGCAGAATCGGCGGCATCGGGGCGGCATCGGGCTCGGGCGTCGGCGCCGCAACTGACTGGATGTTCTCCGTCTTCGAGCCGCGGCGCATGAACAGATTGTAGATCATCCATTGCGTCCGATGGCGCGAACCGGTCAGCGGGAAACGGCTGGCGATCGAGGGAACCGAGTAGAAAGTCTCGTACGTCCTGTTGACGCCAAGGCGTAATTCGTCGCCTGTCATCTGCGCCGGCCGGTAAACGACGTGACCCTGGTCGTACATGGTCCAGTCGAAGGACACGATGCGGTTCGCCTTCTTCATCTCGTACCAGGTGAGCGTGCCCGGATAGGGCGTCAGCGTCGAATAGGCGCAGGCGTCGTACTTATTGGCGATGTTGAAGCGCGCGGTCTCCTCAAATGAGGAACCGTCATCGCCGTCGAAGCCGAACATAAAGAGGCCAAAGACCATGATGCCGTATGAATGTATTTTCTCCACCAGAGCGGCGAAGTTCTCCGGGCGATTGACGTGCTTATGCACGCTTTTGAGCGTGGAGCGGGAAATTGATTCAAAACCGATACTCAACAACGTGCAGCCGCTCTCGGCCGCAAGCTCAAGCATGCGGTCGTCCTGGGCAAGCTTCGAGGTGACGCCGGCCTGCCATTGAATGCCGCGGCCCTTGAGTGCGCGCATGACTTCTTTCGGACGCTCCGGCGTTCCGAAGAAATCGGCGTCATTGATCGAGATGATACGTGAGCCGCAATTCTCGATCTCACGAATGACTTCATCAACCGGCCGGTAGCGGAATTTGAGACCATTCATCAGCGGTTCGGCGCAAAACGTGCAGCCCTGATGACATCCGCGAGACGTCTGGACAAACGTCTTGTTGACATAGCGGTGCTTCTTCAGGAGGTCGTACCGCGGCATCTTCACCCCGACCATCGGATGAAGCTTTTCCGACTTATAGATGCCGCGCATCTCGCCGCGTTTCAGATCATCGAGCAGCTTGTCGATAACAAGCTCAGCCTCGCCGATCACGACTGCATCGGCATGCTTCAAGGCCTCCGCCGGCATGAAGCTTGGGTGAACGCCGCCCATCACGACCGGCGTGCCTTGCTGGCGAAACCGATCGGCGATTTCGTAGCCGCGGTTGACGTAGCTTGTCATGGCGGAGATGCCGACAAGATCGGCCTTCAGATCAAAATCGATCGACTCGATATTTTCGTCCGTCAGTACGACTTCGTATTGGTCGCGCGGAATGGCGGCGGCAACAGCGAGCAGGCCGGCCAGCGGCGAGTAAAGTGCCCGGTTGAAATAAAGCGGGCGAGTGGTGAGCGAATCGGTCTTCGGATTGATGAGGTGGATGACACGTGAGTGCACGGCTTCTCCCCTTGCCAAAAAAGCCCCCTCAACACGGAACGACATCCCCGCGGCCAAGTTCCGCGCACCCGGTCTTGAATCACAGGAAATCGCCAACTCCCGTCTAACCCGCAGCAAACACCATAGCGGCAGCACCATGGCGGGTGATCAAAATCCGTAATGATTGCAAAACTGTAGGTGCTCCGCCGGGAAGGCGACGGAGCATGGCAGCTAGCCCGAAAGGCCAAGTAGTCGCATCATATTCGATCTGCCAAGCTCATCTTTGCAGAGGGAGGCTTGTCATGATCCTTGGTATGTCGCTCGGTACGTTCACCGCCCTCCACGTCATCATCTGCCTGATCGGCCTCGTCGCGGGCCTCGTCGTTGTGTTCGGCATGTTCGGCTCGAGACGCCTGGCTGGCTGGACTGCCGTCTTCCTGATTTCCACCATCCTCATCAGCGTCACCGGGTTCATGTTTCCAATTCATGGCCTTACGCCAGCACTCGCGACCGGAATTGTATCGATTGTGCTTCTCGGCGCCGCGGTGCTTGGACTCTATGTTTTCAGGCTCGAGGGCGCATGGCGATGGATTTACGTCGCCTGCGCTGTCGCAGCTCTTTATCTGAACGTGTTGGTGCTGATCGTGCAGAGCTTCCAGAAAGTCGCCGTCTTGAACGCGCTCGCGCCAACGCAATCGGAGGCGCCTTTCCTGCTCACGCAGAGTGCCGCGCTGGTGCTCTTCCTCGTGCTCGCTATTTTGGGGCTAATTAAGTTTCACCCCGAGCGCTTGCGGACGATCCAGCCTGCGCCCTCGCGATCCCGCACGTAACGGATGTTCGGATCGCAGAAGAAACGCGCAACGCGCGCCGCCTTATCTGTTCGCATTGCTCCACGGCGCGATACGGCGGCCAGCCCACTTCAGAAGTGAGGTCAGCGATACGCCGAGAAACATCAGCACGATCACCGGAACGAAAGTCTTATCCATCGCGAAGACGTTTGCATACTTCGTGACCATGAAACCGAGGCCGGAAATTGTGGTGTAGAACTCCGCGATGATCATGCCGATCAGCCCGCGTCCGATCGCAAGGCGGATGCCGGCCACGATGTAGGGCATCGCGAATGGTAACAGAACGTCACGCCAGACATTCCACTCGCTGGAGCGGAACGATTGCGCGACTTCGAGCATGTTCTTGTCGCATTCTCGTACGCCCTGATAGGTGTTGATGAGCACCGGGAAGACCGCGAAGAGAAACACGACAATAATCTTCGCCTTCAGATAAATGCCGAACCACAGCACCAGCAGCGGCACCACCGCGACAAGGGGAGTCGCGTAGAGAGCGTTGATCGGCAAATCCAGCGCCCAGTCGAGCCAGCGGATACGCGCCATCGCCACGCCGAGCGGAATGCCGACCACGATCGCGACCGCGAGGCCGAGAAACATGACCTCGAGGCTTTGTCCGAGGAAATAGGGCAGCTCGCCGGATACGGTCGTCTCGTAGAAGGCGGCCGCGATTTTCGTCGGATATGAGAAAAAGATCGGATTGATGAACGGACCGACGAGTTGCCAGACGATGAGGATGAGCGCGACGAAACCGTAGCGAAATAGCCCGCGGTGTTCCCACCAGGGCGCCCGCTCGACCGGCTTGCCCGCTGTCGTTTGCTCGACCACAGCACTGCTACGAATTTCATTGGCAACGGTCATCGATCGATCTCTGTCGTTGAGCATGTAGATTCCGCTCATTCCCGCGTTCTGCAGGAATGAGCGGGCTTGTCCGCCGAATTGATCAGCGCCTCAGAAGGCCGGCGACGGGCACGTCGGCCCTTTCCACTGACCGAGCTTCTCGATTGCTTTCTTGGCGAAGCTTGTATCGACCACGTCTTCGTATTTCGGAATTTCGCCTTGCTTGATGTTACCGACCTTGGCCATCAGGTTGGCGGTAAAGTTTATGCGCTCGGGACTCAGGCCGCTGTTGGCATCCCAAATGCACTCCTTGACCAGAAAATCGAAGCTGTCGGCAAGCACCTTTTCGGGGTAGCCGGTGCGCTTGACCAGGATCGGAATGATCTTGGCACGATCCGAGTACATGATGCGCGTCGCCTCGAGATTAGCCTCGACGACCGCCTGGACAATCTTCGGCTTGTCCTTGATGGTTTGCTCGGTGGCCGAAAGGAATGTGTATAGCGTCTTCGGCTGCAGCTCCCACATGCGCGCGACGGCATGCAGGCTCGGCACCTTGCTCTTGGCGAACATTTCCTGCTCGACGTGCAGGATTGCTGTGTCGACCTGATTGGCGACGAGCGCCGGCACGTCTTCGCTGGCGATGGTGACGAAGCTGACGTCCTTCGGATTGATCTTGGCCGCGCGCAGCACGCTGCGGCTCAGAATGTCGGCAAATCCGCCGGGTTCCTGGATGCCGATGCGCTTGCCTTTAAGGTCGGCCAACGTTTTGATGTTGTCGCGCACGACCATCGAAGCTTCGTACTTCGGCAGGTTTGCCGTGAGCGCCTTGATTTTGGCGCCGTGCGAGCGGCCGATGATCGTCGGGGCGCCAGGGGTCAGCCCGAAATCGATATTACCCGCAAGCAGTGCACGGTAGACTTTGGTCCCGTCACCGAGTGAGACAATCTCAACATCGAGGCCGGCTTTCTTGTAAAGGCCGAGATCGGCGGCGACGATCGGCGGCATGTGAACGATGTTCGGCGGTGACGTCGGTATACCGATCACGACTTTGGTTTGCGCCTGGCTTACACCCGGCAACGCAAACGCCGCGACAGCCAGCGAGGCCAGAGTCAATCGAATTGAGTGCATCGTTTCCTCCCGTTTTTTTATCCGATGCCGGTTCACCCCTCCGGCGTCTGGCGGGGATTTTTTTCTGTCCCTCGCGCGACTCCATAAACAATGGGATGCGGCCCTAAAATCCATACGATCCTGCCAGATAGCCCTGCCAAAAACAACAAACCGAGGCTGGCAAATCCGGTCTATAAACGGTTGGAAACGACGAAAATTCCTGCTTTGACCGCCACAGGCGACCATGGCTTATTTCTACGGAATTGACCTAAAGGTGAGCCCGTGCAGCCAGAACCCATCCTCGATATCGCCCATCTCGGCCACCTCGAGCTGTTAACGCCGAAATTCGAGGAAAGCGCCCGCTTCTTCATCGACGTCATGGGAATGACGCAGAGCGGCGAAAGAAATGGCAGCATTTATCTGCGCGCCTACGACGACTATGAGCGTTATTCGCTCAAACTCACGCCTGCAAAAACCAACGGCATGGCGCACGTCGCCTATCGCACGCGCTCGCCGCAGGCGCTGGAACGCCGCGCAGCCGCGCTGAAAGGTTCGGGCTTCGATGTCGGCTGGACCGACGGCGATCTGGGCCATGGCAAAACATTCGTGTGCAAGGACCCGGACGGCCATGTCATCGAGCTTTATTACGATACCGAGTGGTACGAGCCCCCTCCTGCTCTCAGGCCGTCGCTGAAGAATCAGGCCCAGCGCTTCCCTGCGCGCGGCTGCAACGTGCGCCGGCTCGATCACTGGAATGGCCTCGCCGCCGATATCACGGCATGCAAGGAATTTTTCCAGAAGTACCTCGGCTTCCGCTTGACCGAACGTATCGTCATGAACGACGGCAGCGAAGCCGGCATCTGGATGACAGTGACCAACAAGTCCTATGACTTCGCCTATACGCGCGATCACACAGGCGCGCACGGGCGCTTCCATCACGTGACTTACGCGCTCAACTCCCGCGAGGAGATCTTGCTGGCGGCCGATATTTTCCTCGAGAACGGCATCTATATCGAAACCGGTCCGCACAAGCACGCGGTCCAGCAGACGTTCTTTCTTTATGTCTATGAGCCGGGCGGCAACCGCGTCGAAGTGGCGAACGCAGGTGCGCGACTTGTACTTGCGCCCGACTGGAAACCGATCACATGGACCGAAGACGAGCGCAAGAAAGGACAAGCCTGGGGGCTGAAGACGATCGAGTCGTTCCACACTCACGGCACGCCGCCGGTGGAACATAAGTAAACGGAGCCGCTTCCGTGATCGCGCGCGCAATTCCCGTCGTCACTCTTCCGTCCGGCCGAACGATGCCAAAATTCGGCCTTGGCACCTGGCGCATGGGCGAAAACGCGCGCAAGCGCCGCGACGAAGTCGGCGCGCTGCGGCACGGCATCGATCTCGGCGTGACGCTGATCGACACCGCAGAGATGTATGGCGACGGCGAAGCCGAGGCCATCGTTGCGGACGCGGCCGGAAGCGATCGCGACAGGCTCTTCATCGTCAGCAAGGTGCTGCCGGAAAACGCCAGCCGGCGCGGCGCCATTGCCGCCTGCGAGCGCAGCCTGAAGCGATTGAAGACCGACCGCATCGACCTTTATCTGCTGCACTGGCGCGGCAGCCCGCCACTTTCCGAAACGCTGGAAGCATTCTCCGCCTTACGAGCCGCAGGAAAAATCATCGATTGGGGCGTGAGCAATTTCGATCTGTCGGACATGCAGGAGCTGGCGCGGCTCTCGCCAGATGAAGCTCCCGCGACCAATCAGGTCCTTTATAATCTCACGCGCCGCGGCATCGAGTTCGATCTCGTGCCATGGTGTCGCGAGCGCCACATTCCGATCATGGCCTATTCGCCCATCGAGCAAGGCCGCATGCTGAACCACCCCGCCCTTAAATCAGTGGCGCAGCGGCGCGAGGCCACACCGGCTCAGGTCGCGCTGGCGTGGCTCTTGCGTCAGGACGGGATCATCGCCATCCCCAAGGCCGGCAGCCGCGCGCATGTTGAGGAAGACATTGCCGCGCTTGGCGTGACGCTCGACCGCGACGATCTGGCAACGCTCGACCGTGCCTTTCCGCCGCCGACGAAAGCAAGACCATTGGAAATGCTATAGGACCCCACGCATGACCCGCCAGAACACACCTCGCGTTTCATTCATCGGCTTCGGCGAGGCCGGACAGGCGATCGCGTCCGGTCTGCGCGAGGTCGGCGTCGAGCGCATTGCCGCCTGGGATATTCTTTTTCCCGAAAGCGCCGGCGCGAAGTTGCGTGAGGCGGGCGAGAAGATCGGCGTGCGTCTCGCATCATCCGCGGCGGATGCCGTGCGCGACGCAGATCTCGTGGTAGCAGCAGTCACGGCAGCTTCAAGCACAGAAGCCGCGCAATCCGTTGCGCCGCATCTGCAAAACTCGCCCTATTACCTCGACATCAACTCGGTCTCGCCCGGCCGCAAGAGGGAGAATGCGAAGCTTCTGGCAGATGCCGCACGCTACGTGGATGTCGCGGTAATCGCCGCCATTCATCCCGCGCGCCACCGCACGCCGATGCTGCTCGCAGGTCCCAACGCCGAGCCGATCGTGCCCTTGCTGGAAGAGCTTCAGATGAAAGTCTCTGTCGTGAAAGGCGACGTCGGCGCCGCGGCAGCGATCAAGATGATACGCAGCGTGATGATCAAGGGGATCGAGGCGCTGACCTACGAGTGTTTCCTCGCCGCATCGCGCGCCGGTGTGCTCGACGAAGTTACCGCATCACTGAAGAACAATTACCCGGGTGTCGATTGGGCGAAGATGTCCGAATACAATCTGGAACGCATGGCAAGCCATGGCGAGCGGCGCGCTGCCGAGATGGAGGAGTCGGCCTTAACTTTGCGCGAGCTTGGGCTCGATCCACTGATGGTGGAAGCGACTGTGAAAGACCAGCGGGCCATGGGCGCAATCGGCAAGCAAAGCAAGGTGCGCGCGTCGCTTACGGAAGGACGTGCCGCAATGCTTAGCGCAATCGGCGCGGCAAAAGCTTAATGGGCTTTGCATAAACGCGGTGAATCTGAACATCTGTTCAGCGTAAAGTTCTTGTAATTCGGCTGGCGGTTCCATCTACTTGCGTTGCGTTATTTTTTCGGAGGGAACGTCCATGAAAACGCAACGACGAAGGGCCGGCTACGCACTTACGCTCGCGATTGTTTCAGCAGCGTTTATGCTGGCTGCTGCCGGCACAAGCGAAGCCGCCAAGAAGAAGGCGACCGCAAAGCCAGCCGCCCCACCCGCTCAGGCCATCGTTTGCTTCAACGCAGGCGCCCCAGTCTGTGCGACCAAAGGCGGAGCGAAATTCACCTATGCCAATTCCTGCTACGCCATGAAAGACGGCGCCAAGATCACGTCCTCAAGCGCCTGCAAGAGCGCAAAGATGGCAAGCGCTGCCAAGAAAAAGAAGAAATAGGCAGGCGATTGTCCTGAATCGGATCGGGCCGCTGCAATGCAGCGGCCCGTTCGCTTTCAGACTATGGCTTTGTCACTTCTTTACCGGCGGAATCTGAAGAAGCTCGGCAAGCTGTTCCTTCGTGAGCGGCTTCTGCAGGAATTTCAGCTTCACTGCATCGCGCACGGCGCCATCGAGGTCTGCGAAATGCTCTGTTTGCAACGACTGCTTCGGATGGAATTTCTCCATCGATTCCTTAAGCATCTCGGCGGGCAGATGTACTTTTTTCGAGTACATCTCGACCGCCTTCGGATCGGAATACATCCAATCCACCGACTCGCGATAGGCTTGGACGAAACGCATGATCGCATCGTGCTTGGTCTTGAGAGAGTTGGCGTTTACGACGATCGTGCGGACGGTTTGGCCGCGCAGCGACGGCACATCGCTGCCGCGCGCGATGATTCGGATCTTTCCTTCCTTGATTTCCTTCAGACCGAACGGTGGTGCCGCCCAGCCGATATCTACCTGGCCTGACATGACCGCGGTAAGGGTGCCGGCTGGACCGCCGGTTGCGGTCGGCTTTGCCTTGCAGCCAAGCTCGTTCACAAAGGCGACAACGATGTTGTTCGAGCTCGATCCGTTTGTCGAATAGGCGATCGTGTTGCTGGAGGTTGCATCCTTCAAGCTGTGGATTTTTGAATCAGCCTTCACGTACCAATAGAGGTCGCCAGTACCTGTGAATGCCGGCAGCAGAATGCGAACCGGCGCGCCTTTCGCAAAAGCGCGCATGACACCGGCCGCCCCGACGCCACCGCCAAGGTCAGCCGAACCTGAAATCACGGCCTGGATGGTTTCGCCAGCACCTTGCGTGCCGACGTTCTCCATCACAATGCCGTGCTTCTTGAAGATGCCAGCGTCCTGCCCGAGCGTCGGCGCCTGATTTTCCCAATTGTTGATCTGGCCGATGGCCATCTTCAGATGGTCCTCGGCGCTCGCCGAATTGCCGGCAAGTACAAGGGGGCCAATTAGTCCCAGTGCGCACAAAGCGCTCTTGAAAAGTCTCATCCCGTGTTCCTCCTCGTTTTGTTTTCTTTCGATTGCGGGGTTCGTAACCAGCCATTCAACACCGGAGTATCCCCGCCGGGGAAGAAAATTTTCAGCGCCGTTTGGCTTTCTTTGCGCGCGTCTTCACCTTGGGCCGGCGTGCCGACTTGCGGTCTGACGTTGGCAGCCCGCCGGCTTTGGCGACGCGCATCGACCAGTACTCCCACGACCGGGTCAACCCGGTGGTTTTGGTACTGATGCCGCTTGCCAGCTCAATTTCACCGGGCGAAAGCGGACCAACGGTGCCGAGCGCCATGGCGCGAACCTGGAAATCGGCATTCCGGCACGAAAAGATCGAGCGGAAAACACAGTCGCGCACGCTGGTGCCCGCAACCGTCACGCCATGCCGCTTCATCAGGACCATCCAGTTGCTGCCCAGCGCACGCGCAAGCGAGGCTCCCTCCTCCGGCTTGACCACCAGCATGTTCGTGTCGCCGAATTCGTCCTTCTGGTCCCAGAATGGCGGCTTGATGCCTCCGACCGCACCGAGGTGAAACACCGGGATATAATCCGTACCAGTCGCAAGCAACGGCATGAAAGCAGGCGCATGATGATGGCAGACGGCCATGACATCAGGCCGCGCCTTATAGATTTCGCCATGGATTACGCGCTCGGAATATTGCGTGTGGTCGTGCTTGCGAACCGGCTGTGAATCGAGATCGTACTCGATCAGATCTTCCGGTGTGACCAGTTCCGGTGCGCGCGAGCGCGATAGCAGGTAACGGTTCGGATTTTCCGGATGCCGCATGCTGACGTGGCCGAAAGCGTCAATCACGCCTTCGTTGGCGACGATCCGGTTGGCGAGCGCAAGCTCGCGGCGAGCCTCATTCAGGGCATTAGACACGGGGCGTTTCCTCGCTGGGATATGAAATTCGATTCCTGCATTATAGGAGATCGGGGCAATAATAGGAGGCTTCGCCGGCGCGACGCTGCCCGCGCACGGCTTGACAGAATGCAGCCAGTGGGGAGGCTTCGTGAATGGCTGGCTCTGCGCAAATCGCCATAGAAGCCGTGAGACACCTTTATCGTCCGCCGCGGGGCCGTCCCGTACTGGCGCTCGAAGACGTGTCGCTGCACGTGAAAAACCGCGAATTTGTCGCGCTGCTCGGACCATCCGGCTGCGGGAAGTCAACCCTCCTCTATCTGATCGGCGGCTTCCTGCCGACCGAGACCGGTACGATCCTGATCGACGGCAAACCGGTTGAGGCCCCCGGCCCCGACCGCGGCATTGTTTTTCAGCATTTCGCGCTGTTTCCGTGGAAAACTGTGCGCGGCAATATCCTGTACGGTCTCGAACGGCAGGGCATGCCCAAAGCAGAACGCGAGAAGCGGGCGCAACACTTCATCGACCTGGTCGGACTTGCCGGATTTGAGGACACTTACCCTTCACAGCTATCCGGCGGTATGAAACAGCGCACGGCGATTGCACGCACGCTCGCGTTCGATCCTAAAATCCTGCTCATGGATGAGCCATTCGGCGCGCTCGACGCGCAGACGCGCGGGCTGATGCAGAGCGAATTGCTCAGCATCTGGCAGCGAACGCCGAAGACGGTGATCTTCGTGACGCACGACGTGCAGGAGGCAGTCTATCTCGCCGATCGTGTGGCGGTGATGTCGGCGCGGCCAGGACGCATCAAGACCATCGTCGACACGAAATTCGACAAGAACGATCCTGATATTTTCAAGGACAAGAACTTTGTCGAGAAGGTCGACGAAATCTGGAATCTGGTGAAGGTCGAAGCGATCAAGGCGCAAGAGTGGCGCAAGGACACGCATTCATGAAAGCCGCCGCGCGCTATGCGCCGCTTGTGTTGCTGGCCATCGCCTGGCAACTGGTCGCGCATTTCGAACTTGTGTCGACCACGGCGCTTCCCCCGCTTTCGGATGTGATCAAGGCATGGGTTGATCTGATCCGGGACGGCGAACTTGTCGGCAATACGGGATCCTCGCTCTATCGCGGCGCGGCAGGGCTTGCGCTTGCGATCGTAATCGGCGCGACTCTCGGCATTGCGATGGCGTGGTGGAAGCCGGTCAACGTGCTGCTCGCACCGATCGTGGAGATTTTCTATCCGTTGCCGAAGTCGGCGCTGATCCCTGTCACCGTCATCTGGCTCGGTTTTGGCGATGGCTCAAAGATCCTGCTCATCTTTCTCGGCTGCATGCTGCCGGTGACCCTTGGCGCTTTCAATGGCGCGCGCGGTAGCGATCGCGCCTTGATCTGGTCGGCGCGCAGCATGGGCGCGAGCCGCTTGCGTGTCCTGTTGGACGTCGTCTTGCCGAGCGCGTTGCCGGAGTTGCTTAACGGCATTCGCACCGCGCTTGCACTCACGTTCATTCTGCTGGTCTCGGCCGAGTTGATCGTCGCGCAGCGCGGCTTCGGCTACCTGATCGGCTTCCTCGGCTCCAACGGCAATTACGACGCCATGTATGCCGTCGTGTTCACGGTCGCCTTCATCGGCTTTGCCGCCGACCGCATCTACCTCGTGCTCATGCAAAGGATGCTGTCATGGCGGCAGTAGACTCACATGAACCCGCAGGCGGGCGTAACGGGACTTCGGCTGTTCCTGCGCTGGCGATCCGCTTCGCCCGTTCGGCGTCCTGGGCAGGCGCGCGCGTGTTTTCGGTCGTGCTGCTTGCCGTTCTTTGGGAAGCATTGGCGCGCAGTGGCGCGGTAACGCCTTTTCAGTTGCCGGCGCTGAGCGCGGTCATCGAGCGCATCTGGAGCGACGGCGTGTCCGGCGATCTCGCCATTAACACCGGCCTGACGCTTTACCGCGCGCTCGCCGGATTTTTCATTGCCGCGGGCGGCGGCGTGTTCATCGGCATGGCGATGTCGCGACTTGCACTGGCGCGCTGGTTCTTCGATCCGATCATATCGGTCGGCTTTCCGATGCCGAAGATCGCGTTTCTTCCGGTGGTGATCCTGTGGCTCGGCGTTTTCGACGTTTCCAAGATTACGATGATCGTGTTCGACGCCATTTTTCCCGTGGTTGCGGCAACCGTTATCGCGATTCAAGGCGTCGAGCGTGAATTGATCTGGTCGGCGCGCAACATGGGCGCGGGCGAACGCGAAATGCTCTGGCAGGTCATCTTGCCCGCGGCGCTGCCGCAAATCATGACCGGGCTTCAGGTTTCGCTCCCGATCTCACTGATCGTCGCCGTCGTCACCGAGATGCTGATGGGCGGCTACGGGCTCGGCGGCGCGATGATGACGGCGTCTCGCTTTGCCAACTCGACTGGTGTGTTCGCCGGCATCGTCGAGATCGCTGTGGTTGGCTATGTACTGGTTAAAGCCATGGCGCTGATCCGGCGCAGGCTTCTGATCTGGCACCCGGAAGCCAATGAGCCGAGCACTGCGTAGCAGTTACGGCCCGGCGCCGTAGTGCCTTCACGAAATGCGGCAGGTTGCTCGGTGGCGGAACGTGGGACCGGCCAGTCTTGCCAAAAACAGTTGGAGGTCCGACAATCTCTTGCCCCGTGAAGCTTGCGCCGGCAGAGCCAAGCCGCGGCCAGAACTGGGAGGAAAAAATGCGCTTTCTGAAAATCGCGCTGGTCGGCCTGTGCGTCGTCGGTCTTTTCGGCGTCGGGTCCGCGCGCAGTGCCGAGCCGGTGAAAATTCGCATGTCGTGGGTAGCGCCGATTGCCAACTGGGGATCAATCGTCCTTTACAAAAAGGATTTGATGAAGCATCTCGGCAAGTCCTACTCATTCGAAAGCGTGCACTTCAAAGGCACGCCGCCAATGATTACAGCAATCGCAAATAACGAACTGGAGGTCGCCAGTCTCGCCTATTCCTCCCTTGCCATCGCGATCGACAATGCTGGACTGACCGATCTGCGTGTGATTGCCGACCAATTCCAGGATGGCGTTCCCGGTTATTTCACCGAGCAGTACTACGTGCGCAAGGACAGCGGCATCGATAAGGTCGAACAACTCAAGGGCAAGGTCGTGGCCAGCAACGCGGCCGGCAGCGCTGTCGATGTTGCCATCCGTGCGATGCTCAAGAAGCATGGCCTCGAAGACAAACGCGATTACACGACGATCGAAGCCCCGCTGCCAACCATGCCCGCCGTGCTGCTGGAAAAGAAGGCAGACCTCGTCCCAGCCGTGCTGCCCTTTGCGCTCAATCCGAAGCTCAAGGCAGGCGGAAAAGTTTTGTTCACGCAGGATGAAGCGCTGGGCAAAACCGAAATGATCGTATTCACCGCGCGCAAATCGTTCATCGATGCTCACCGCGCCGCCATGGTGGACTTCATGGAGGACCTGTTGCGCGTGGTGAAGTGGTACATCGATCCGAAAAACCACGACGCCGCTGCCGAGATCGCTTCCAAGCTGACGAAGCAGCCGGCAAGCCGCTTCGACTGGATATTCACCAAACAGGACAACTATCGTGATCCGAACATGCTGCCCGATCTCGATGCTTTGCAGCACAATGTCGACACTGTGCGGGACCTCGGATTCATCAAGAACAAGATCGACATCAAGAAATTTTCCGACCTGAGTTTGATCAAGGAAGCTGCAAATCGCTTGAAATAGAGCAACAAAGCCAACGCGCCGCTCGTTCGCACCACATCAGCAGCCGGAGCCAAAGACGGCGTTCTCGTTTATGGGAATGTAAAAACACCGAGAATGCGTGACGTCGGCTCTGGCCGGACACACCGGTTAGGTTGCCCATTCCGCATTTGCGGTGGACCTGCGTTACAAGCGTTTCGAATAATGGAACGCACAGGATATCTGCTGACCGGTCTGCCCTGCGCAATTGCTTTGGTTTTGATTCACGTCACAATTTTTTTTCATCGTCCGTTCAAAACGGCCGGACAAAAATAATCAAATCGTTTTCGCGCCCTAGCTCGTGTCCTCGAATCCTTCTAATGATAAATTGGAATATCTATAAATCATTGATATTGCGACGCTTTTCTTCATTCAATAAGAGTCACTCTGGGGCTCACGCGATGGCACATCAGCACATCGCCTAAAGAAAATTGCCCGCAAATGGTGGAGAGATGCATAGGCAGGGTGCAAGCCGGCACATACCGTTGCTGTTGGCAACAACGATGTTGGTTACGGCAAATGAGTTCACTTTTGGGATGGCGCGAGCGCAAGAACAGTCCCCACCTGCCGCACGGGAACACGCGAATGCAGCCGACGCCAATGGGCAGGTCATCACCCTCAGTCCGATCGACGTCGAGGCCGGCGGACGAAACGGCGTTTATGCGAACAGCACCTCGGTGGCGACAAAAGTCGACACGCCGCTCATCGATATCCCGCAATCGCTCGCGGTTGCGACAAAGCAATTCATCCAGGACCAGAATTTCCAGAATCTGACCGATGTGGGACGCTACGTGCCCGGTGTCGCCGTTCACCAGGGCGAAGGCAATCGCGACGAGTTCGTCATCCGCGGCGTCGACTCAAGCGCGAACTTCTTCGTCAACGGCTTCCGCGATGACGTGCAGTACTTCCGAGACTTCTACAACACGCAAAGCGTCGAGATATTGAAAGGGCCGAGCGCGTTGACGTTCGGCCGCGGTTCCGGTGGCGGCCTTCTCAATCGCACGCTCAAGGAAGCCGACGGCGCGAGGGTCTACGATGTGACCGGGCAGCTGGGCTCCTTTGACGACCGGCGCATCACACTCGACGCAGGCCAGGCGATCAGCCCGAACTTCGCCGCCCGACTGAACATGATGTACGAAAAATCCGACACCTTCCGCGATTTTGGCAGGCTCGAGCGCTACGGCATTAACCCGACGGTGACGCTCAAGCCGAACGACACGACTGACGTCAAGCTCAGTTACGAATACTTCCATGACAATCGCACGGCTGACCGCGGCAATCCCTCGCTAGGGATCGGCACGCGCTTCAATCCGACAACGCCTTTCGCACCGAACGGAGACTTGAGTAAGTTCTTCGGCAGTCCGGATCTCAATGTTGCACAGGCGACCGTGCAGAGTGTGATGGCTGTCATCGATCACGACTTCGGCAACGGACTGACGGTCAAGAATTCCACGCGCTACGCCAACTATCAGAAATTCTACCAGAACGTTTACCCCGGTAGCGCGGTCGATCCGATCACGGACACGTTCACGCGCTCCGCCTATCAGCACACGACAAACCGCGAAAATCTCTTCAATCAGACCGACTTCGTCTACAAAACCTCCATCGGGCCGACGTTCCATACCTTCGCATTTGGCACGGAATTAGGCCGTCAGTCGGGCATCGACCTTCGCAATACCGGGCTCTTTCCAAACGGAAGCGCTGTGAGCGACTTGGCCAGCGCATTCAACCCAACTTATTTTGGGCCGATCACTTTCGTTCACCAGTTTCCCGGCTCCTTTTCACCCGGCGTAAGCAGGCCCGATTCGAACAGCCGGTATCACGCAGACATAACATCCATTTATGCACGCGACACGATCGACGTGACGCGTTGGCTGCAACTCATCGGTGGAGCGCGACTCGACCGCTTCAACCTCTCGGCTCTGGATGCGAACACCAATACAAGACTGTCGCGGACCGACAACAAGATATCGCCGCAAGCCGCCGTCATCGTGAAACCGGTAGACAATCTGTCAATTTATGGCGCCTACAGCGTCTCCTACCTTCCGGCATCCGGAGATCAATTCAGCTCGCTCAACAATGGGACGGTCATTCTCGATCCGCAAAAGTTCGAGAACAAAGAAGTTGGCGTCAAATGGAATATCTCACCGCAACTTCTGTATACGGCCGCCGTCTACCAGCTTAACCGAACGAACGTTCCCCTTGCAGATCCAAACAATCCCGGATTTTTCATCTTGTCCGGCAAGAACAGGATTCGTGGATTCGAGACATCTCTTAATGGCTACATCACCGAGGACTGGCAATCCTCGCTTGGCTACGCCTACACCGACGCCCGCGTTACCAGCGATACATCGACAACGATCGTGGCGGGTAACCGCGTACAGCTCGTGCCGTACAATCAGTTTTCGTGGTGGAACAAGTATCAGATAAATTCTGTGTTCTCAGCCGCCGTCGGTATCATCTACTTTTCCGATTCGTATGCAGCGTCCGACGACACGGTCGGATTGCCGGCGTTTGTTCGCGTAGACGCAGGAATCTATGCGGACATCGACAAAAACTGGAGGCTGCAGCTCAACGTCGAAAATATTTTTAACAAGGGCTACTGGGCTTCGGCGGATGGCAACAACAATCTCTCACCTGGCGCACCGCGCACCTTCCGTATTTCGGCAATTGCCAAGTTCTAGCCGGCAATCATTGGCCCATACGTGAAAACCTCCAGGCAGCGGCAGCTTCTGAAACGGCCTACTCGAAGCTCGGCGCAAACTTTCCGACGAACCCTGTTTGGAACAAGTAAAATGTATGATCTTGCTGGCATTTTCTGTTCTGCGTCTCCACAATGCTGCTAGAGCAATTTCGCGACCGCATCGAAGCCTGCGCCATCTGGCTCATAAGGAGAGCGTTGAGTCAGGCCGCGCCTTTTGGGGCTATATTAGCCTGATGTCAGATCGCGCGCTTACAAGGACGCAGGGCAAGCCGGGCAGAATGACACAATTGCCACAATTCAGGCGGCACAATTCGGTGTCGAGCGTACAAGTCGGTTGGACAAAGACGATGAAAGAAACGACGGGCCATTTTGCGACGTACGGCTTTCACGTTTGCCTTGCTGCGGCTGCGCTCGCGATCGGCCTTGCCATGGCTCCGGCCTTCGCTCAAGCGCCGCCGCAAGCGGCTGCACCAGCCACGCCGGCAGCCAGTGCACCCCCAACGCCGGCGGCAAACGCTCCATTGCCGCAAATGCAGCCGGCGCCTGCTGTTAACGCAGCCGCACCTGCAGCTTCGGATGTGAACCTCACGCTGCCGCGCAATCTTTCGCCGTGGGGCATGTTCCTCTCGGCAGACATTGTCGTGAAGGCGGTGATGATCGGCCTCGCGTTTGCATCGCTGCTGACGTGGACGATCTGGTTCGCGAAAGCGATCGAATTGATGTTTGCGCGCCGCCGCCTGCACAAGACGATCGCAATCCTGGCGCAGGCACGGACGCTCGCCGATTGTCTTGCACAGACGCAAGGACGTTCGGATCCCGGAAGCGCACTGGTGAATGCGGCAGCGACTGAACTGCGTTTATCGGCGGACGCTCTTGAGCCCGCCGGCGTGAAGGAGCGCGTCGCGTCCCGTCTTCAACGTATCGAAGCTGCGGCCGGCCGCCGCATGATCCGCGGTACCGGCCTGCTTGCAACGATCGGCGCGACCGCGCCCTTTGTCGGGCTGTTCGGTACGGTCTGGGGTATCATGAACAGCTTCATCAACATCTCGAAGCAGCACACTACCAATCTGGCGGTGGTCGCCCCCGGTATCGCCGAGGCACTGCTGGCGACCGCGCTCGGCCTCGTCGCTGCCATTCCGGCCGTAGTGATGTACAATATGTTTTCGCGTTGGACTGCGACGTATCGCGCGCTGCACGCGGATGCAGCCGCCGAGGTTGAACGGCTCGTCAGCCGCGATCTCGACCGCGGCATGCTGCAACCGGTGGAACAACGAAGGCGCCCTGCGGCCGCTGCCGAGTAAACGACCATGGCTGTGCGTCTCAACCACGGCGATGACGATCTCAGTGAGGTGCATGAGATCAACGTTACGCCGTTTATCGACGTCGTGTTGGTGCTCCTCATTATCTTCATGATCGCCGCGCCGCTTGCGACCGTCGACGTCCCGGTCAATCTGCCCTCGTCAAATGCCGAGCACCAGCCGCGCCCCGACAAGCCGCTCTTCCTGACGCTGAAATCCGACCTGAGCCTGATGCTTGACGACGATCCGGTCAGTCGGAGCGGGCTTGCGTCGGCGCTGATACAGGCGACCAACGGCGACAAAGAGCAGCGGCTCTTCCTGCGCGCGGACAAAAGCGTCTCCTATGGCGACCTGATGGCCTTGATGGACGCACTACGCACGGCCGGCTATCTGCACGTCGCACTGGTCGGCCTCGAAGCGGACAAGGCGCCATGACAATGGACTGGCCCGGCTCGCGAAACAGAGCGTGGCTGGACGCAGTACGCTGGAGCACGTGTTTCGCAATTGTGCTGTTTTTGCACGTCGGAGGTGCCGCCGCCCTGCTTGCGCGTTGGCACGAAGAGCCCGACCTGGTCGCGAACGCACCCGTCGTAATGATCGAGCTTGCCCCCGTGCCGGTCGCCCCGCAGATCGTGCCGAACGAGTTGCCACCCGGCCCACAGCAGACGGAGGTCGAGCCGGAGCCGGAGCCGGCGCATATGCCGCCTCCGTTGCCCGAGCAAAAGCCGGACGAGACCCCACAACCGGAATTAGCCATGCTGCCGCCGCCACGGCCGATGGTGAAGCCCAGAGAGCATAAACCAAGGCGAAAGCGTGAGGCCAGGCAGGCGACAGCGCCAAGCCACGCAGAACATCAAGCTACCCGGGCTGCGGCTCCGGTGCCCGGTGCCTCCTCGAACAATCCAAACGCAGTACCGAATTGGAAATCTTTGCTGGTCGCGCAGCTCGAGCGGCATAAACGCTATCCGCCGGAAGCTCAATCGCGCGGCGATCACGGCGTCGCACGCGTCGCATTCAGCATCGATCGCCGCGGCGGCGTGCATCACGTGCGCATCGTACAAAGCTCCGGTTCAAGCCTTCTTGACCAGGCAACATTGTCGCTGGTCGAGCGGGCGCAACCGCTGCCGCCGCCACCGCCGGAGATGCAGGGCACGCAAATCGCAATCGTGGTGCCGATCCGGTACAATATTCGCTGAATCAATCAGGCTGAGGTTTTTCCGCTCGGTATTTCGCAGCAATCGCCGCACTTCCGATTCAACAAAGCAAACGCATCCTCTAAAGTCCTCTGATGGCGAATCGCAGGACTTACAAGGCAAAAATGCGCGCGCTTTTGTCGGCCGACGAGCGGCGTGTTTTCGCGCGGCTTACCAGCCCGCAAAAAATTCAAAGCTTTCTTGACGCGCTGCCGGTCAATTTCGAATTGATCACCGAGACCGCGATGTCGCCGCGCCGTGTCCTGCAGGAGCGTGTCGCGCATTGCGCAGAAGGCGCAATTTTCGCCGCCGCGGCGCTTGCCTATCACGGCCGACCGCCGCTGTTGATGGACTTTCAGGCGCTGCCGAGCGACGAGGATCACGTCATCGCCGTGTTCCAGGAGCGCGGATTGTGGGGCGCGATCAGTAAGACCAACCACGCCGTGCTGCGCTGGCGCGATCCGATCTACCGAAGCCCGCGTGAACTGGCGATGTCCTACGCGCACGAATATTTTTTGTGGGGCGGCAAAAAATCGCTACTCGCCTATTCGCGACCATATTCGATTGCCCGCTTTTCCCCGAAGCGCTGGCTCACGTCGGGCGATGATCTCTATTGGCTGCTGCTCGCGCTCGACGAATCGCCGCACGAGCCGCTCGCGCCCAGAGCCGCGCTGCGCAGACGGCGGCGCACTTCTGAAATCGAGCGCCGCGCGCTGGCCATCGTGGAATGGCCGGATCCACGCAAGAGGAAACGCGGGAGTTGATCCGTTTACGCTGCGCCTCAGCTCACCTACAGTGCCTGGAAACGGCTGGGAGGTTGCGTGACGTCTTTCGTTTATCGGCGGCAAGCGGCTATCGAATGGGGTCACTGCGACCCGGCGGGCATCGTTTTTAACGCCAGGTATTTCGAGTTCTTCGATGTCAGCACGTGGCTGTTGTTCGAGGCGGCGCTCGGTGTGAAGCGTTCCGATCTGAATACGGCCTTCGGCATCATCGGCCTGCCGCTGGTCGACGCGCGCGCGGCGTTCCGCGCGCCCGCCAAATTCGGCGATACTATCGAGATTGCTTCACACGTGAAGGAGTTTCGCCGCTCGAGCTTCGATGTCGAGCACCTGATTACGATCGGCGGCAAAGTGGCCGTCGAAGGTGCCGAGACCCGCGTGTGGGCGGGCAAGCACGCCAGTGATCCGCACAAAATCAGCGCCGTGCCGCTGCCGGCGGATGTGATCGCACGCTTTGACCGAACTTAGTTTCGATCGCGGCCTGGCACGCCGGTCGCCCGGCCCTATGACGCGGCCTTCAAAAGATAATCAGGTAATTTTCACGTATTCGAAGTCACCGGGCTTGTTGTCGATGCCCACCTTGGGCGGCGCGATCCAGGAGGCAAACTTCCCCGGCTGCGTTTCCGGTTTCATCAGGCTCTCGATGAAGTCTTTGTCATCGTCAGAGGGAAGATAGTCGCCCTTTTTCTCCTGCCACTTGGCCTCACTCAGCAAGTTTCCTTCCGTATCGGTATGAATCCCTGCGAACTCCCCGATATGCCTGTGAAACGCGACGTGCGGCAGCTTGATCGCGAACGGAATACCGACCTCGGCGATCAGCTTGTTCCAGCGCCCGACACCGTTATTACAATCATGCACATAGTCGTCACGCAGCCGCATGTTCAGCGCGGACAGCGCGGGCGCATCTTCGCTCACGATCTTTCCCTCTTTCAAACGCAGGACCGGATACGTGCCACTTTCGAGCGAATGGTCGTCTTTAAGGCGCTCCTCGCGGAAGCGGCCTTTGAGGCCGGCGTGGAATGCATTGGCGGCGTTGGTCGAAATCTCGCTGCCGAACAGATCGAGAGTCAATGAGAAGTGCAGGTTCACCTTCTTCTGGATCGTCGGCAAGTCGATCACACCAAGCTTGCGTACCTTCTCGATATCGTATGGATCGTCGATCCCCGCCTGCTTCATGGCTTCACAGGTGCGCTGTATTGTGCGCGTGACGCCGGTTTCGCCGACGAACATATGATGAGCTTCTTCAGTCAGCATGAAGCGGCACGTCCGCGAGAGCGGATCGAACCCGGATTGCGCCAAGGCCTCGAGCTGCATCTTGCCGTCACGGTCGGTAAAGAACGTAAACATGAAGAACGAGAGCCAGTCCGGCGTCTTCTCGTTGAAGGCTCCGAGCATGCGCGGTGTGTCGGCGTCCCCGGAGCGGCGCTCCAGCAGCGCTTCCGCCTCCTCGCGGCCGTCGGTGCCGAAATATTTCTGCAGCAGGTACACCATCGCCCACAGGTGACGACCCTCCTCGACGTTGACCTGAAACAAGTTGCGCATGTCATAGAGCGATGGTGCAGTCTTGCCGAGGAAGCGCTGCTGCTCGACTGATGCGGGCTCCGTATCACCCTGGATGACGATGAGCCGACGCAGCATGGCGCGATATTCGCCCGGCACCTCCTGCCAGGCATCTTCACCGCGATGGCGACCGAACGCGATCTTGCGGCTTTCATGCTGAGGCGCGAGCAGGATGCCCCAACGGTATTCGGGCATCCTCACGTAGTCGAACTTCGCCCAGCCCTTGGGATCGACACTAACCGCCGTGCGCAGATAGACGAGCGACTCCTGGAAGCCTTCCGGCCCCATATCGTTCCACCAGTTGATATAGCCCGGGTGCCACTTCTCCAGTGCGCGCTTGACGCGTACGTCCTGCCCAAGTGCGACGTTGTTCGGAATAAGGCCGTCGTAATCGACGTCGATGATGGTCATGGCTGCACCCCTGTCTCCCCGGCCTATCCGCCTGTCGTTCCGGCGCGCGTACCAACGGGTCCGCCCGAAGCGCGGCCCGACGAGAAACTCCGCCCGCGAACCCGGAATTGATTCCAGGCCCGTCGCTTCGCGGCGTCCTGGAATGACTCGATCGGAAAATGTTGCTTCACACTCTTTCCTTCCCGAACGCCGGCTTCACGCCGCTGCCGTAAAGCTTGAGCGCGCCTTGTTCGCCAATCGCATTCGGCCGCTGGAATATCCAGTTCTGCCACGCGGTCAGACGACCGAAAATTTTGGTTTCCATCGTCTCCGGCCCAGCGAAGCGTAGGTTCGCTTCCATACCGGTCATCGCGTCGGGCGAAAAACTCGTGCGCTCCTCAAGCATCACGCGCAATTCGTCGTCCCAATCGAAGTCTTCGTAAGCGAACGTGACGAGTCCAAGTTCGGCTGCCTCCTCTGCCTCGATTGCAGCACCGATTTTTCCTTCCGCTGCCGTAAGCGCTTCGGGCTCACCCAGGAAGCGCGTCTGCAGCCGCGTCAAGCCGTTGCCCATCGGATAGAGACCGAAATTGGCCCGACCAAGCGTGATGACAGCCGGTGTCCGATTGTCGCCTTCGCGCGTGCCGATCAACATCAGCGAGCGATCGGCGGCGAATGCCAATTCAGCGAGCGTGCCCGCAAAGCACGAGCCGGGTTCGATCAGTGCGATAAAGCTTTTCGGCGTCACGTCCACGCGCTTCAGAACGCGTTTCAGGTAGAGGCGGATTTCACGCATCAGCCAATCGCCGTCGGCTTTGGCGAGGAGATCATCGTGTGACAGCACGGCCGCCGGATCGCCTTCGGTGCGCAGCAGAATGACGCCGATCTCCGTGTCGTTCGTGCGCAGATGCAAAACGGCATCTTCCAGTTCGCGTGCGACCGTCAGCGGCCAGAATGCGGCGCCAAGCGCGTGAGCCGCTTCGGTCGTAGCCGGCACAGCCTCAGAAGGCCCGCGAACAGTCAGGGTTGCCACACCGCGCGCACCGTCGATCTCGATGTCTACATGCGAATAGGAGACGTGATCGGCCTCGATCTTGCGGTCGAGCGGCGTCAACACGATGCCTTTTGCGCCCTTCGGACGATCCGAGCGCGCAGCGATCTCTTTTGCACGAGCGCTAACCGTGTCGTTCCACTTTGAATTGGGGACGACCTCATCCACCAGCCGCCATTCGACCGCCTTCGCGCCGCGAATGCCTTCCTCGATCGAACAGAATACATCGGCACGGTCGCGGCGTACCTTGCGCTTGTCGGTGATGCGGGTGAGCCCGCCCGTGCCGGGCAGCACCGCAAGCAGCGGCGTTTCGGGCAGCGCCACTGCCGAACGGCGATCGTCCACCAGCATGATGTGATCGGTCGCGAGCGCGAGTTCATAGCCGCCGCCGGCGGCATTGCCTTTGATCGCGCAGATGTAAGTCTGCCCGGAATTTTCGCTGGCGTCCTCGATTGCGAGCCGCGTCTCATTGGTGAATTTGCAAAAATTGACCTTCTGCTGGTGCGTCGCCTTGCCGAGCATGCGGATGTTGGCGCCGGCGCAGAACACGTTGTCCTTGCCCGACTTGATGACGACACACCGCACGTCCGGGTGCTCGAAGCGCAGGCGCTGCACCGCATCGTTCAGCTCAATGTCGACGCCGAGATCGTAAGAATTCAGCTTGAGCTCGTAGCCGTCGGAGAGGCCGCCGTTCACATCGACGTCCATGATCAGATAGGCCACCTCCCCGTCACGCTCGATGCGCCAATGACGATAGCGGGAAGGCTCGGTCTGGAAATCGATGGGCTGCATGTTATTGACATGAATTATTCTGCATCAGAATAGCATCCGCGCAGCTTGGCGACAACTCCAGGGCCTGGGTGGGAGATTGTCAGCCAGCACACTATTTTTATTGAACAATTTGTAGGCCCACATCTGCCCTACCCGTTTGTTCCCAGCCTACTTGCAAAGACGTAGGTGCTGGCTCATATTGATCGGCAATATATTTCATACACGGCAACGACAGTGAAACAGACACTTCGCAAATCTCCGGGGACAAGGTCCGGAAGCGACAGCGCGTCCTATTTGCGCCGGCTCGGCGAGCGCGTGCGCAGGCTGCGCAATCAACGTGGCATGACACGCAAGGCGCTGGCTGCCCATGCGCACGTGTCGGAACGCTACCTTGCGCAAGTGGAAAGTGGCCGCGGTAACGGATCCATTGTCCTGTTGCGGCGGATCGCGCGGGCGATGAGCGTGCCGGTCACGCAGCTGGTGAACGAAAACGACGATCCGCCGCTCGACGCTCTTCTCCTGTCGCAATTTCTTGAGCGTCTCCCCGCCCCCGCACTGAAGGAAGCGCGCGACACGCTGCTGCAGCGTTTCGGCAGGTCACCCTCGGATTTGCGGCAGCAACGTATTGCGCTCATCGGCCTGCGCGGCGGCGGCAAATCGACGCTCGGGAAGCTGCTTGCCGCGCGGCTCGATGTGCCATTTATTGAGCTCGATCGCGAAATCGAGCGGCGCTGCGGCGCCACGCTGAGCCAGATCTTCGAGATGTTCGGGCAGGAA
>DASTSG010000047.1:0-76081 GCA_035760805.1 Pseudolabrys sp. | reverse complement strand
TCGTCAAGCGCGAATAGCTTCAATCACCCGCTCAATGTATCGGGCCCGCTTGCCCGTCGGCTTCACCTTCGCCGCCGAACTCCACCACCACATCCGTCGACTCGGGCTCATGCGCCGCAAGCTGCGTTGCGGTTTCATCGGTCCAACTCGCGACGTTGACAACGACACCCGCAGGGACTGGCGAACTGCCGCGGTCGAGCGGCTCCACGATGTTTAATCCGTTGACGGCGAGGAAATACGTGTGGTCGCCCCAAACACTTTTGATCTGCGGCATGGACGGATGATTGTCGGGTATCACTTTCGCATCGAATTGGCTGAGCGTCTTCTCGACGTGGGAAGGGCTTAGTCGCATCACGTGCTCCATTGGTTCGCGTTGGCGCGCGGCTGTGCGCCGCGCCTGCGGGAACCTCCCACCGCGAAGGTGGTCGCTCGCATCGGTTCGACTGGCCCGCTTCGGTTCAGCTAGGATCGTTCGCGCCGGCGTCAACCAGGCTGCCACATATTAGGCAGCGGCCCGTTTTGCTCGCCTGCCAGTTCGCCCGAGGCTGCGCCGACAAATCACGCCGCCCTGACCTTCCCGCATTGCCCGAGCGCACATTCAAGCGCGGCACGGTTCCATTTGCCGAGATCGGCCGCGGCCTCGTAGGTGCTCTGCAAGAATTCCATAAGCGTGGCATCGGGATCCTGGGCAGTGCGCACTGCGTCGTAGGCCAGGAGAAATTCGCCAAGCTCGTTCGACCACATCGCTTGCGCCGGGCGCACCCGGGCCGCGCTGAACCCTTCAGGCGCCGGATAGGCATAGGAGTAAAACGCGGCATACTCGACCGGCCCGCCCCCACCGGGCCAAAAGCCCGCGCTCGAGACTTCATGCGAGTAGGCTTCCTGCGCGACCTGGTCCGGCAGATTCGGCACACCGCCAGGATGACGCGGCGCAGTCCGTCCCGAAAACCGCGTCACGGCAAGGTCGAACGAACCCCAGAAAAAATGCACCGGGGAAACCTTGCCGAGAAATGCGGTGCGGAAATGCGCCATCACGTCGTGCGAGGCAAGCAGCACGCGCCAGAAGCGGTTGGCGTAATCGGGATCGTAAGCGCTGTGCACGCGGTCCTGGTCAAACGGCACCGCGTCGGGAATTTCGTTCGGCATCCTGTTGATGCGCACCACGATACCAAGCTCGCCCAGCGCGGCCATAAGGCCGGCATAGAATTCCGCAACCGGCATCGGCCTGAGCATCATTTGGCGCACGCGGCCATCGCTGGTGCGCATCCACAGCACGTGATCGATGAAGTCAAAGTCGATCGAAAAGCTGCCGCCGCTATGCGGAATGGGCGACGTGGTAAGCCCGCGCGGCGTTACATAAAGCGTCACGTGCCAGGAGTGATTGCGCCACGGCGTGAGCGCGAGCCGGATTTTTCCGACAATCTGCGTCCACAGGTGAAGCGTGTCGCGCGTATCCTTCCATGCCGCGTAAGGCAATTCCGGCCAGCGCTCTGAGCCTGATGCCATGGGGCGCTTCCTTTCGGCTCGCTGACGATGCACGTTGGACAAGCCTGCGCTTATCGACAGGCCAACGCAACCGGTGCATTGACCTTGGCGTTAGCATCTGGCAATCGGCAACGCCTCAGTTCGAATCGTGATTCCTCGTTCTGGAATGTCTGCAAAAAAATTATTCCGCATCGGCCGCTCGCGCACAGGCCTAGGCCTTTTCGCCATCGCTCCGATCAAGAAGAACCAGTTCATCGTTCGCTACAGCGGCCGTCTTGTTGCCGCCGAAGTCGCCGATCGCCTGGAGCGCTACCGGCGCAACAAGTACCTGTTCGAGATCAACAAGAACTGGTGCATTGACGGTACCTCGCGCAAGAACCTCGGTCGCTACGTCAACCATTCCTGCCGGCCGAATGCGGACGCCATCATTCGGCGTGGCACCAAGCGGGTCGACTACGTTGCCAACCGGCGGATCGAACCGGGCGAGGAAATCACGGTCGATTACGGCAAAGACTATATGGAGATGTTTTTCGCGAAGGACCGCTGCCTGTGCGAGCCGTGCCGAAGGCGCCGCGCGCGGAAGCGCAAAAAGCAACGCGAATTGCGCGCGAGGCAGAACCGAAAGACCAGGCGGCACTAGTCTTTGGCATATTTCCAGCCGACCACAGCCGCGCGTGCGCGGCAGGCCCAAAGACCATATCGGTGACCGTGAGTATCAATTCGGAAAGATGAAAGGGCCGCCGGTAAATGACAAAGCGGCCCCGGCAGGTTAACCCACCGTAAATACCATCGTCAGCACGGCCGCCGCAGCCAGCATGGGCTGTCGTCCCGTGCACTAGGCACACGCGGAACCGATTTGATGCCGGGATAGAGTAAGACACGCGTCAAGGTCGATAATTTCACCCCGCCATGCACATCGTGCCGTCAGCGGCCGCCTTTTTGGCCCTGCCCGGCATTGCTTCTCCGTGCTAAGGCAACCGCCGCTGCCCACGGAGCTTTACACCCTTGACGACCGACAGCCTCGACCAGCGCGCCTCCACCACCCCGCGCGCCGACCGTATTCCGCTGGGCATGCTTTACATGTTGCTCGCGACGGTGATGTTCGCGATCTCCACCGCGATTTCAAAATGGCAGGTCGCCGGCTATTCGTTCGCCGAGGTGCTGTTTTTCCGCGCAATCGCGTCGCTCGTCACCTGTGCGGTGCTGATCCTCCCGCGCAAAGGCGTAGCTGTTTTTCAGACCAAGCGCCTGCGCGATCACGTCGGCCGCAGCGCGACCCAGGCGGTCGCGCAAAGCCTGATTGTCATCGCGCTCGGCTTGATGCCGCTCGCCGGCGCTGTTGCGATCAATTTCTCGTCGCCGCTTTTTGCAGCCTTGTTTGCTGCGATATGGCTGGGCGAAAAAGTCGGCGTTGCACGGAGCGTCGCCCTGATTGCCGGCTTTATCGGCGTGCTGCTCGTGGCCGCGCCTGGCGCCGACAGTTTTCGCCTTGGCGCCCTGGCCGCGCTTGGCAATGCGGTGCTGCTCGGATGCGTAACGGCTGCCGTGCGCGGCATGAGCGCGACCGAATCGGTCGAGACTCTAACGATGTATCAGATGATTTTTCTTGCAGCGTTCTTTGCTATCGCGCTGCCGGCCTTCGGTTTTGCGTGGCCGAGCAATCGCGACCTCGGGGCGATGCTGATCAACGGCGTCGTCAATGTGTTCGGACAGTACTGGTGGACCCGCGCCTTGTCGCTCGCGCCGGCAGCCGCCGTCGGGCCGTTCTACTATTTCTCACTGGTTTGGGCGCTGTTGATCGGATTCGTGTTCTGGGGCGACATCCCAAGCCTGGCCTTACTGGGCGGTTCGGCGATCGTTGTCGGCTCGGGACTGTTCTTGCTCTGGCACGAGTCGAACCGCAAACGAATGAAAAGAGTGGTGGAGGAAAAACAATGAGCCTGAAAGTTCGCCGCGTTGTGACCGGGCACGACAATCAAGGACGCGCGAAGGTGCTGATCGACGAGCATGTCACGAACGTAATCTCAACCCGCCCCGGATTGCATTCCTCCGTGATCTGGTCGAGCGAGGGTTTTCCTGTCAGCAACGACGGCAACGATGACCCTTCGCACAAGCCCATCGCAACGACCATCGACAATGGCACCGTATTCCGCGTCATCAGCTATGGTCCCGGCGTCGCGCCGCGCAATCACCGGACCGACTCGATCGATTACGCGGTGGTCATTTCAGGCGAGATCGACATGGAGCTCGATGACGGCGCCGTCGTGCATCTGAAAGCCGGCGACGTGCTGGTGCAACGCGGCACGATTCATAATTGGGTGAATAACGGCACGGAGCCGTGCGTCATTGCCTTTACGCTGATTTCATCGAAGCCGGTCACCGTCGGCGGGAAAGCTTTGGCCGCACATGGATGATAAGCCGCTATCATTCCGGGGCGTCTGCCGAGGTTCGTGGGGCAAAGGCGGACAAACACGAAATCCATAACCCGAAGCGTTGCGGAGTACGGATTTCGGGCCCGGCGCTTGTGCGCCGTCCCGGATGACCCTCGTTGTTTGTTACGCATCCAGCTCGTCATAGTGCCGGAAGATGCCCCACTCGTTGAATGGCAGGCGGCGTTTTGAATTGAGATACCGCTCAATGTTCGGCCGCTTCACCACGCGATCATGCACCTCGACGGCGCGCGGGACCTTGGTCTCAATCTTTTTCATCGATTCCGGAAAAGCATAGCGCAATCCGGCGATGACCTGGAAAAGGGAAAGATCGGCATATGTAATCTTGCGTCCGGTAAGAAACGGTCCCCTGCTCTTGCCGATTACGCGCCCGAAATAACCGAGATATTTGGGCGCGCGCTCGCGCAGGAAATGACCGGTGAAGCGCTTGGCTTCCGTCTTCTGGTCCTCGTAATAGAGGCTGCTCGCGATCGGATGATGCGTGTCGTGAATTTCCTTTAGAAAATCCGTGATCGTGAGCTGCAGTTGGTGCACCCATAACCGGCCAGCCTCGTCGCGCGGCGCGAGCTTCAGCTTCGGGCCAAGATAGAAGAGGATGTTGGCGGTTTGCGCGATAACGAGGTTTCCTGCCTTCAGGAACGGCGGTGCGAACGGGATCGTTTTCACGCCCTTGCCCTCCATCATCCGCATCATCTTGTCAGTGCCGCCTTTGCCGCGCGCGACATCGGTATAAGGCGCACCGGCATCTTCCAGCGCAAGACGAACGAATTCCCCGCGGCCCTGAATTTGTGGCCAGTAATAAAGCTGATAACGCATGGAAAATCTCATTGTTTCGCCGGGCGCCAAAAGCAACGCCAGGGCTGACACCAAGCCTCACCCCGCGGCTAACCGCTATACTAATAATGAAACGTCAGACCGCGGGCGGCAACGCAGAACAATCAACCGGCGGGCACGAGAGGCACAGGGGTTGCGGCCAACCCGCTGCCCTCGTCGATCACGCAATCACGCCCCGCCGATTTCGCCTGATAAAGCCGCCGGTCGGCCACCGCAAAGAGAGCGTCGTAGTCCGCCCCGTCCTTTGGCGCGCTGGCTACACCGACGCTCGCAGTGACACGCGTGGTCAGCGGGTCGACATTCGCGCCGATGCGTCGGCGGATGCGGTCACCGGCCATGAATGCCTCTTCCGCACACAATCCTTCGGCGATCACGATGAACTCTTCGCCACCGAAGCGGAAGGTGAGATCATTGACGCGCACGGCCTCCGCGATCTCGTGGTAGATGCGCTTGAGCGCCGTGTCGCCGGCAGCGTGACCGAAGCGATCGTTGAAGCTCTTGAAGTGATCGATATCGATGAGAATTAACGTGACCGGCTTGCCCGCGGCGACGGCATCAGCGACGACTTGCCGCCCGCGCGATTCCAAATAGCCACGATCGAGAGCGCCCGTCAGTGCGTCGCAGCCTATGTGCTTGAGCAGATCCTCGTACCGTTCCCGATAGGTCAACAGCTGAAAAACATCGCCGAGCCGCGGCTCGGTGCGACGCCTTCCTTGGATGGCTTCGTAGTACCGCAGATAGTAGGTTGCGAGGAGACTGTAGAGGGCAACAGCAGCCATCTTGGCGACCCAACCGCCGATCAACGTGCTTAATCCCGCCCCGGTCAGCATCCGCAAACCCGCAAAAAATGCGAGCTGGTCGAATGTCATGACAATGGCGCTGACGACGGCGAGCCGCACGAACAGGCGATCGCCGAACCAGCGGCGGGCATGCTCATAAAGCAGGATAATAAAGATGCAGTCGAAGAACAGCACCGCCGTTCCCCAGATCATGAGCGCGCCCATCTGATCGAGAAACGAAAAATCCGCCGTGCCGCCGATCGTCGACGCGAGGAGCCCATGATGGCGCATGACCAGCGCGAGCGCGAACAGAAGGGCATTTCCGAACAGAAGCCCGTAGATCGGTTGCCGCACCACAACCGCGTCCTCGCGGATATAGAGGAGAAGCAACATCATCAGCTTGCCGGTGAAGAGAACCGTTGATCCCGGCGAGGCGACGAGGCCGAACGGCAGCGATACGTAGAAAATGCTGGCGAGGTATGTCTCGAGAAAATGCATCACGCCAAGCGCGCAAAAGAACACGCCAAGCCCGATACGATTGCGGGCGCGCAGAAGGGCAGCAAGGGCGACAAAATAAAGAACAGCGTCGCCCACCAGCATCACAGCGTTCTGAATTTCAGGCATCGCAACTCCGCCCGACATGCGCGGGGCGCCTTTCCGAACCGCCCTGCGTTGTCTAGACGAAAAGCGTTAAGAAACCCGGGATGCACCGGCGGAGTGTTTAACGATACGGACGCGCTTTGCAGCGCGTCCGTAAATACCCGTAACGACTCAATTCACCGCGAAGCAGTAGAGAAGCCCGTCACCGCCGGTCGATTGCAGGTCTTTTTGCGAGCAGCCGCCATCGGGGCCGCGCGAGGGATGCGACGAATTCCAGGAATGCGACGGCGCATCGTCGCGCAATCCCTGGCGATCGTGGTGACCGAGCATCACCGAACCTTGCGTGCTGCTCGTATAGTTTTTGCAGGTGTGATCGGCGGAATCGGTAAAGGCCGTACCGTCCGGTGTGGAGCCGGTGATGATGTCGTGGCGGTTGGGTTTATCGCCGCGCCCGTTGATGATCTCGCCTTTCTCCGAGAGGCTGTTCTGTTTGTTGAGCTTGTTATTCGCGCTGTGCAGATCGGCAACACTGGTCGCCACTACGAGACCTTTGGCATTTTTCCATGGCCCCTTGCCTATGCGGTCGCGGGCATTCACCGCGCCGGGGCCTTGCGTCGAAAGATAGGCGTGCCACGTCTTGCCGCCGGCACCGGCCGACTGCGCCAATGTCTGACAGAGCCGGTCGGCACCCGCGAGACCGCCGAGGTCCCCGCCTTTTCCCGACCCGTGGCTAGTTATAAAGAATGACATATCGGCCTGTTGCGCTTCAGCGCCGGAGCCGATGAGCAGTGCGAGGCACGCAGCAAGTGCCAAACATGTCCGCATTGCAGGCATTGAGGTCCTCCCGACTTGGGCGCAGCGGGCTGCTGCGCCACCGGCCTAGCTCAACACCGCACGATTAAGGCTATTCCGCGTACGCCGATCACCGGTCGGTGAGGCCGCCCGTCACGCTGAGACCGGTTGCCGCGTATTGCTCGTCGGTCACGGGTTCGAGCCACTTCACGTGCTCCCCGCCCTGATGCTCTTGCATGGCGATGTGCTCCATGGCCGTCGTCGGGGTGGCGCCATGCCAGTGCTTTTCGCCCGGCGGAATCCATACGGTGTCGCCCGCTCGAACTTCGCGAATGGGGCCGCCCCACGTTTGCACGCGGCCTGCGCCGGCCGTGATCTGCAACGTCTGCCCAAGCGGATGCGTATGCCAAGCCGTGCGCGCCCCCGGTTCAAAGCGTACCCAGGCCGAACGCAACAGCGCAGGATCGGGCGCCTGAATGATCGGGTCCTGCCAGACCGTACCGCTGAAATTCGGAGCGCTCATGCGTCGCGACGGCCGCGAACCGCAAGGATAAATGTCCATGACAATCCTCCCTCAACCCGCCGGAGGTTAGCGGCTCGTCCGCGGTCTGAGAATCAAAAAGCCCGGCGTAACCGCCGGGCCTCTCGTCAAGTCCTTAACCGGTCAGCTTAAACCGGCGCCAGATTGCCCGCCGCCTGCTTGCCGCGCTCAGTGACGATTTCGTAGCTGACCTTTTGGCCCTCCACGAGCGAGCGCATACCGGCACGCTCCACCGCACTGATGTGCACGAACACGTCCTTCGAACCGTCGTCAGGCCGGATAAATCCGTAGCCTTTCTGGGTATTGAAGAACTTTACAGTTCCGACAGCCATTCAAAGTTCCTTTCACGCTTTTCCGTTGAACGCCTTCACGATCATCGCCAAGGCGGCAACTATCCGAGTTTTGGGAGATCACTTGAGGTCGCTGGCCCAAGTCGGGAGCGTGCAAGTTAAGCCGAAAACCAGGTTGCGGGCGGCCACATAAACGGATTTAGCGGGAACGTCAACGGCCAACGCCGCTGAAAGACGGGTCGCCGTTCGAGAAAAATGCTGATTACTGAAGCACTTCATTCCCATTTATGAATTGGTAATTGAGAACTTCTAGAGTTCGCATCCAACGCCGCGCTCGTTAACAAAGTGTTACTCGAAAAACTCGCGGCGCGACATCTGCAACGGCCAAGAATTATGACAGCAGCAGACAAACGCAGGTCAAGGCGCCGGCCGATCCGTTACTCGGCCTGGATCGCTCTGGAGAACGGCGAGTTGCAAGGATGTGCGCTGGCCGATGCTTCGGACACAGGAGCGCGGCTCGAAGTTGACAACCCCGATGCGCTTCCCGAACGATTTGAATTGCTGCTGGCGAACCGCGATACAGCCCCGCGCCGGCGCTGTCATGTAGTCTGGCGCAATGACCAGTATATCGGGGTCAATTTCGAACATCAGCTCACGATGACGCAAGTGGCCCCCAGCAGCAAAACGCCGGAGCCGGCGAGAAGCGCCTGACGTCCTCACGCCTGCTGAATCGCAGACAAGAGCCAGTTGCCGCCCTGCTCGCGCCGGAACGTCCAGACCTCAGTTACTTCAACCGGCCGGTCATCGCCTTCAACGACCTGCCCACTCGCCCGCTCGACCATGCGATCGACGAGCGAAAAACGCATCGCGACGGTTGCATAGTCCGTCGAATTCTCCCGCCACGCTTCGGCAAGATCGCCCTGCAAAAGTTTCACATCGGAAATCTGGTTGACGATGCCGCGGCTCGCGTTTTTCGCGAGGTCCTCGGACAAATACAACAACATTTCAGGCGTGACCTTTCGGCGAAGCGCGGTCACATCTTCCGCGCTGTAGTCGCGCTGAATTTCCACGAGTAGCCGTTCGAACGCATCGTAGTCAGCTTTGGTGATCGAGAGCGGCGCGCCCGACGGAGCGCTCGCGCCAAATTCAGAACCAGCCACCTCGAAGCCGTGTATCGAGGAAGGCGATGCACTCGCGAAAGACGGAACATTGCGGCGCTGCCACCAGCCAAGTGCGAAGCGCGCAACCAAAACGATCAGCCCGATCTGCAAGAGCAACCCAAGAATCGAACCTGCCCCACCGAGCCCACCGAAAAGCCCGTGGCCGAACAGTAGTCCGAACAATCCCGCCCCAAGAAAGCCGGCCGCGAGCCCGCCCAAGAGGCCGCGTCCGAAAAAGCCATTCCCGTAAAAACCCGGGCGCGAATTGGTTCCAAAGCCCGGCGACGGCTCACGCGTGAAAGAGCGCTGGATGGGTGCGGCGCGATTGGGTGCCGTGCGCGTGACGGGCGGCGGCGAGAACGTCCGAAACCCGCGGCTGCCTCCTGAGAAGCCGCCGCCCACACGCGCGTCAGCCGCGACCGCCGTCAACATGAGCGCAATTGCAATGACCGTCAGGCCGATAAGCGAGTGTAGCCGGGCCATCGTTGTCCTCTCCTAAAAAAACGAGAGCTAACAATAAGAACGGTTCCACCGATTTGTAAGGGGCGCGCTCACACTGTTGTCATTGACAACCCGGAACGCATGGCGCGTTGTCCGGATTGCATCCGCGACACCCAACGAGGATGCAACAAGCCATGAAAACGATGCTGGCGATTGCAGTGTCGCTCGCGCTGTTGGGCACTGCGCTGGCGACACCTTCCGCTGTTCCGCGCAGTTTGACCAAGCTGGTCCCGAGCGACACGCCGATCGGAACGAGCGTAACCGCAACAGAGCGCGAAGCAGCCTATTTCAACGCGCCGCAAGATTTCGAGAGGCCGCAAAATCTTAACGGTCAGATCTTTCAATGCCGTGTGCAGGATGTCGTATTTTTCACCGGGCTCATCCGCTACGCGCGGGCATGCGATTGAACACGGAAGTTAATCGGTCATCGTTTCCTTAACCGCCGCCACCAGCTGCTTGAGAGTGAACGGCTTCGCCAAGAAGGCCGGCATCTTTCCCTCCGGCAGACTTTTCGAAAAAGCGTCTTCGGCGTATCCGGACACAAAAATGAATTTTATGTCGGGGTGACGCTTGCGCATCTCCTTGAGCAGCGTCGGGCCGTCCATTTCCGGCATGACGACGTCCGAGACCACAAGATCGATGGACCCTTCGCGCTCGAGCACTTCGATCGCCTCGATGCCGTTACCGGCTTCGAGGACCGTGTACCCGCGCGAAGCAAGCCCACGGGCATTGAGCGCGCGAAGCCCCTCTTCGTCCTCGACCAACAGAATAGTGCCCTGTCCCGTGAGATCGACCGCCGCCGCGCGCGCAGGGTCACCCGCCGGCGGCGTGGCGCCGGCAACAGGCAGAACTTCCGCAGTCTTCGACGCGTCTTCTGCACCCGGAACATAGCGGGGCAGGAAAATCCGGAATGCCGTGTAACCGGGCTTTGAATCGGCATACACAAAGCCGCCGGTCTGCTTGACGATGCCATAGACGGTCGACAGCCCGAGTCCGGTGCCCTTGCCGACCTCCTTGGTCGAAAAGAACGGCTCAAAGATTTTGTCGATAATGTTTTCCGGAATGCCCGTGCCCGTATCGCACACCTCGACCAGCACATAATCCGCTGCCGGCATTCCCTTGGCTACGAAGGCGGCACACTCGGCGGCCGTAACATTGGCGGTTCGCACCGTCAGCGTTCCCCCGTCCGGCATCGCATCGCGCGCATTGACCGCCAGGTTCACGATCACCTGCTCGAATTGCGAAATGTCGACCTTGACCGGCCACAAATCGTTCGAGAGCGCCGGCGTCAACGTCACGCGCTCGCCGATCAGGCGGCGCAAGAGCATCATCAAGTCACTCAAAGTTTCGTTGAGATCGAGCACCTGCGGGCGCAACGTCTGCTTGCGCGAAAACGCCAACAGCTGCCGCACCAGCGCGGCGGCGCGGTTGGCATTCTGCTTGATCTGGATGATGTCCTGAAACGACGGATCGGTCGGCCGGTGCGCGTTGAGCAGGAAATCGGTCGCCATCATGATCGCGGAGAGCACGTTGTTAAAGTCGTGTGCAATACCACCGGCGAGCTGGCCAACCGACTCCATTTTCTGCTGCTGGTTGATGCGGTTTTCGAGCGTGCGTTGCGCGGTCGTTTCGAGTGCGTAGACGATCGCTGCTTCGCCATCGCGATCGTGCTCTTCGACTGCCGACACGAAGAAGCTTGCCCAGCGTTCCTCGCTGCCGCTCAAGGCAGCTTCGACCGGCGGAATGTCTCCCTGGCCGTCGGCCGCCTTGCGGATTGCAGCCTCGAGCCCAGCCCGATCGCGCGCCGCAACGCACATATAGATTGAACGCTCGTCGCCCTTGAACGCATTCGCAAACGTGTTGGCGAAGCGCGCGTTGTTGCGCGCGATGCGCCCTGTCTTGTCGACGGTCGCGATCGCCATGGGCGTGTTCTGGAAGAAGCGCATAAAGCGCACTTCGGCCGCACGTTGCGGATCGATGCCGCCGTCGCGCGCGCGATTAAGCACCAGGGTGCGCGAAGCGCCGGGCGTACCATCCGCCCCGAACGCAACGCGGTGAAATATGCGAACTGGCAGCGGCCGGCCGGCGCGCGTCTTGAGGTCCAGATCGAGGACCTCGGTCTTCACTTCGCCAGGCGCCCCGTTGAGGGTCGTCAACAGAGCCGCTCCTTCGCCCGCCACCAGATCCCGCAGCTTCAACGACCCGGTGCCGACCTGCGCAAGATCATGGTCGAGCCACTCCGCAAGCGTGGCATTGAGATAAATGATCGAGCCGTGTGCATCGACCGAGAAAAATCCCGCCGGGGCGTGGTCGAGATAGTCGATTGCGTGCTGCAATTCCTGGAAAACATTTTCCTGCCGCTGCCGGTCGCGGGTAACGTCGGCGATCGACCATGCAGTGAGCTTGGACTCCGGACCGCTCCCGGCAAGCGGCTGCACGCGCAAGCGAAGCCAGCGGGCCGCACCATCCTTTCCGCCCGAGATGCGCACTTCTTCATGCAAGCGGCGGCCTTCGCGCGCGGCCTTCAACAGCCGGTAAATCGATTCCGAAACATCCGGATCGCCGATGAACACCCGTTCGATAGGGCGAACATCGTCCGGCCCGCTGGCGTCGATCAGATCGAGATAGCTGCCGTTGGCGTAGAGCACCCGGCTATTCTGATCCGTGACCAGCAGGCCGTCGGAGGCATTGTCGATGAGCGCCCTGAACAGCGGGCCGTCCTGATCTTTGCCGGCGAAGCGCAAGATACCGGCCGCGATGGCGAAAAGCGAAAACACACCGACGGTGGCGAGCAACGCCAAAAGCGCCATGATGTACGGCTGCGCGTGCTCTGAGCCGACGTAGACAAGCCCGACCGCCGCCCCCACCAGCAGCACCGCGACCACCAACACCATGCCGACGCTGCCGCCGCGCGCGCCGGCGTGGCTTCGGCCGAATGCCGACGCCCTCGGTCCGTCGCTGCGGTCGGGCGCGGCCAAACTCTGCGCTTCCGGTTCCTGCGCTGCCATTTGATCTTGAGCCTCGACGCGCGTGGCGAAGGCCGACATGCCGATCCCTCAGTGCCTTAAGGCGCCCCATGCGCGCAAGAGCTTGCGGCCGGAAATTCAGCGCTTTTCATGGCCGACGCGTAACCGTCCGCCGCAGCCGCATGACGTAGCCGATCACTTCGGCCACCGCCTTGTAGTGCTCGACTGGAATCGCCTGGTCGATGTCGACGGTCGCGTGCAGCGCACGCGCCAGTGGCGGATTTTCGACGACCGGAATCGAGTGTTCGCCGGCAACTTCTCTGATCTTCAGCGCCACTGCATCGACGCCTTTTGCTACACAGACAGGCGCCTCCATGCCGCGTTCATATTGCAGAGCGACTGCGTAATGGGTCGGGTTCGTAATCACCACCGCCGCTTTGGGCACTGCGGCCATCATGCGTTTGCGCATGCGCGTCTGCCGCACCTGCTTCATCTTGCCGCGAATGGCGGGGTCGCCTTCCGACTGCCGGAACTCCTCTTTCATTTCCTGCAGCGACATCTTCTGCCGCTGATACCATTGGCGATATTGAAAGAGGTAGTCGGCGGCGGCAATGATCGCCAGCATCGCAACGACGGCTCCGAGCAGCTTGAGCACCAATGTGCGGGTGAGCGGCAAGACCGACGCGACATCGCTCCACGTCAAGTTCTCGATCCTGAGATGCTCCGGCCACAGCAAGACGGTGAGCACCGCGCCGACGAGAACAAGTTTCATCAATCCTTTTGCAAGATTGGCGAGTGCCTGCGCGGAAAAAAGACGCTTGAAACCCGCAGCCGGCGAAATGCGGCTCAGCTTCGGCTGCAGCACATCGAAAGACCACACCAATCGATGCTGAATCAGATTGCCGCCTAGCGCGGCAAGCATCAGTAACAGAAAGGGCAATGCAACGGCTGCAAGTACACTGAAGCCCAGCTTTTCCCCGAGCCGCTCAAGGGCAAATCCGTCCGTGCGGATCTGCCCTGAATGCTCGATCAACCCGCGCAGGGTCAGCGCCAAATTCATGCTGGACGTGCCGGCGAACGCTGTCACCGCCAAGGTGCCGCCCGCGATGATAAACCAGGTATTGACTTCATGGCTTTTGACGACGTCACCACGTTTGACGGCTTCATCGAGCCGCTTCTGTGTCGGGTCTTCTGTTTTTTGACTGTCGTCGTGTTCGTCGGCCATGCGCGCGCCCGCGTGTTACTGCAGTGAGTGGGGTGCGAGCTGACCGAGGACGTTTTCAAGATAGCCGACGAATGTCGCCATCATGGCTCCGACCACGAGCATCAACAGCAGAAGTCCCAGCATGATCGACAGCGGCAGGCCGATGAAAAACACCTGCATCTGCGGCATCAGCCGCGACAGGACCCCAAGGCCGACATTGAACAAGAGCCCGAATACCAGAAACGGCGCCGCAAGCTGAATGCCGATGCGGAATGAGGTCGCAACCACGTTGGTGATCATCTGCGCCATATCGCCGGTGAAAGGAATGCCGCCCGGCCTGAACAGGTTATAGCTGTCGTCAAGTGCACCGATGATGAGGTAGTGCAGGTTGGTGGCAAAGATCAGCGTGATGCCGAGCATGGTGAGGAAGTTGCCGACCAACACGCCCTGCTCGTTCTGCGTCGGATCGACCGCAGTGGCAAAACCAAATCCGAGTTGCTGCGCGACGACGAAGCCCGCCACTTGCAGCGACGAAATCGCAAGCCGCGCAGTGAGCCCCAGCACGGCGCCGATCAGCATCTCCTCCCCGCCCATGACGATGACCGGGCCGAGCGCGTGCAAATCGATGGCATAGGCGGCGCGGTGCAACGGCAGCAACACTGCCGTCAGCGCCAGGGCGATCAAGAGGCGCACGCGCGCCGGCAAATTCAGCTCACCGATCCCGGGCAGCAGCATGACCATGGTGCCGACGCGCGCAAACACCAGCATGAACGCTGCTCCGAGCGCCGGCAAAAAGGAAATGTCGATCGTCATTCGTCAGCCGCTGACGATGCGAGCGGCGATACGCATCATCTCGGCGTGCAGTTTTTCCGCCATGAATGGCAGCGCGATCAAAAGCGACAGGAAAATCGCGATGATTTTGGGAACGAACGCCAGCGTCATTTCCTGGATTTGCGTCACGGCCTGCAACAGCGAGATCGCCACGCCGACAACAAGCCCTACAAGCAGGACCGGGCTTGCCACGTAGAGCAGCGTCAGGATCGCATCACGAGCGACGTCGAGAACTTCTGCTCCGGTCATCGTCTCAACTTTCCTGCTTCCAAAGTCAGATCGGCATTTTCATGATGTCTTCGTAGGCAGCGATGACCCGATCGCGCACGGCAACGATGGCGTCGATTGCGACCTCCGTCTCCGCGACCGCCGTCACTGCATTCACCATGCTTCCTTTGCCGCTAACCATCGCGCGCGCCTGCGCGTCGGACTTTTGACCGGCTTCGCTGACGGCACCGAGCGCGTCCTTGAGCACATCCGTGAAGCTCTTGTCCGCTTCGGACGTTTGTTGTGGTTTGACGACCCGCGATAGTGCGGGATCGGACGTGAGGCGGGCCACATTTGCGTAGGCGCCGGCAGCAACGAGCGGTGTTGGCATGGATCAACCTGTTCAGGCTTTGAGAATGTCGATGGTGCGCTGAATCATGCGGCGCGTCGCGCTGATCACGTTGACGTTTGCTTCGTACGAACGCTGCGCATCGCGCATGTCCGTCATTTCGATCAGCGGATTGACGTTCGGGTATTTGACGTTGCCGTTCGCGTCGGCAGCCGGATGCCCGGGCTCGTGCTTGATTTGAAACGCTGACGTATCGTAGCTCACGCGTCCAAGCTCGACGACTTTGGCATCCAGCGCGCGGTCGAACTCGGAGCGGAACGTCACGATCTTGCGCCGATAAGGATTCCCGCCCGGCGCGGTTGGCGTCGAATCGGCATTGGCAACGTTCTCCGAGATTATGCGCATGCGTCCGGCTTGCGCTCGCAACCCCGAAGCGGCAATCGCCATCGTCTTGAAGAAATCCATGCCGTGAGCTCCTTAACTGCGCCGCCTCATTGCGATGACATCAGCCCTTGCCAAGTGCCGTCTTCAGCATGTTGATGCTGCGCGTGTAGAGGGCAGCGGCGGCCTGGTAATCCATCTGGTTCGAGGCGAGCTTCATCATCTCATCCTCAAGGCTGACGGAGTTGCCGGCGGGGCGGACCTCATATCCGTCGTCCGTCCGGCTGCGGAATATCGCCGAGGGCTCGTCTGACGCGGCGATGTGCCCTGGCTCGGTCGTTGCCAAGGCAACTGCTGGAAACTGAACCCCTACCCCCGGACTCGTGTTGAACGACGGTGGCACGAGATCGTGAGGCCTGAAATTGGGCGTGTCGGCGTTCGCTATGTTCTCGGCCAGGACGCGCTGGCGCTCCTGACCCCACTGCATGCGTGTGCGCAGCATTGAAAAGATCGGAATGTCGCTGATCGCCATCTGCGGCCCTCCCCGCGGCCGATTGCGGTGGGCAGACTTTGCCGGGTGTATGGTTAATGCCGGGTAAAAAGGCGGCGCCGCGTCCCGGCCTTGTTCAGGACACGTTTACCATGAGAAGTGGCGTGGAACCGGCAATATGGCCGGGAGATAGGGCAGCCTCGTTAATCATCTGTTAGTATTCGGGGCGGCAAATAGTGCCTGCGGCGTTAACCATTCGGCCGATTCAGCCGGGTGCGCCGGGGCGCGCAGTATGGAGCGCATTGATGTTCTCTTCCGTGTTCGGAACTGACTTTCCGCTGGCGGCGCGATTTTTCATCGCATTCCTGATCGTGCTCGCTCTGATCGGATTGACCGCATGGTTGATGCGTCGGTTTGGCACAAGCAGACTCGGCGGCAACTCGGCGCGCGGACGCCAGCCCCGGCTCGCGGTTATCGACGCCGCGACAATCGACGGCCGGCGCCGGCTCGTTCTCATCCGGCGCGACAATGTCGAACACCTGCTGATGATCGGACCGTCCGATCTAGTAATCGAATCGAACATCGTACGCGCGGCGGCCGCACGCGATATCCCGCGCGAGGCCGCACGCACCCTCAACGAGCCGCCGCGCGTTGCGCCGACAGTTGAAACGCCATGGCCGCTGCAACCTGCCGCGAATGAACCGGCGGCACGTCCGACGCGGCCCAGCGTCACGGACGAACCATGGCTGGCGCCCGAGCCGGGCGCGCGCGCACGCCCTGCGAGCGATAGCGCAGCGGCGCCCAATGTCGAGCCTGCCGCCAAGTCCCCTGCCCCCCAGCAGAACGTTGTTCGTCCTGAGCCGGTGCGCGTCGTGCCTCCGAAACCAGCCGCGCCACCGCAGACCGATCACAACCTGGCCGAAATGGCACTGCAGCTCGAGGCGGCTCTGCGCCGCCCGCCGGAAAATCGTCCTCCCGTTACCGATCCGCTTGCCGTTCCTCCCGCGGCTCCACCGGTGAAGCCGGCGGAGCCGGCACGGCCGCCCGTACGCGAGTTCAAAGCGCGCGTCGAGCCGAAAATGGATGTCAAACCGGAACCGAAGATTGAGCCGAAGGCCGAGCCAAAAACCGAACCGTCTTCCGCAAAGTCTTCCTTCGATAACCTTGAACAGGAGATGGCCAGCTTGCTGGGCCGTCCATTAGGAAAATCGTGACACGAGCTTCCGGCCGCCGCGTCCGTCTGGCGACGGTGGCGGCTGGAGTAGCGGTGGCAATGGTGGCAACGGCAGCGCCCGCTGCCGCGCAGAACATCAGCGTCAATCTCGGGCAAGGCACCGGGCTCACCGAGCGCGTGATCCAGATGATCGCGCTGCTGACGGTGCTTTCGCTGGCGCCGTCAATTCTCGTGATGATGACCTCGTTCACGCGCATCGTGGTCGTGCTGTCGCTGCTACGCACCGCGCTCGGCACCGCGACCGCGCCGCCAAATGCCGTCATCGTGTCGCTCGCCCTCTTTTTGACCGCGTTCGTGATGGGTCCCGCGCTTCAAAAGGGCTACGAAACCGGCATCAAGCCGCTACTGGCGAATCAGATCACGACGGAGCAAGCGTTCGAGCGCGGATCCCAGCCGTTGCGCGCGTTCATGGAAAAGAACGTTCGTGAGAAAGACTTGAAGCTGTTCATCGACATGTCCAAGGAGGCCGCGCCTGCGAAGCCGGAGGACTTGTCGCTGCGCGTGCTCGTGCCGGCTTTCATGATTTCCGAACTCAAGCGCGCCTTCGAAATCGGCTTTCTGCTATTTCTGCCTTTTCTCATCATCGACTTGGTGGTCGCCTCCGTCCTGATGTCGATGGGCATGATGATGCTGCCGCCGGTCGTCGTATCGTTGCCGTTCAAACTCATCTTTTTCGTGCTGGTCGATGGCTGGAGCCTGGTCGCCGGATCGTTGATCCAGAGCTACGGAACGTAGGCCGACAGACGCATCTCTTATCCGGTACGCTCCTCGGGGGCCCGGCTGCTGCTAAACTCTACGACAGGATGTCGCCCTCGCTTCGCTCCGGTCGCGCGAGCGCTCTTAAAATCCGCGGCCTTCGATGTGAAGGCGGGGCAAATGCAGCCGAGAGATCGATCCTGTCGGCGCCGGGTCCGGTTTGAGCGGCACGCCCTGCGGAATTTTCGACGGTAACAACTGGGACGCAGGATTGGGCGCGGGCGCTGAGGCGGCGCCACCCGGATTTGGCTTTGCTGGTTGCGTCGCAGGGGGCGCAGACGATTTTGGCTCTGCGTTTTTCGATTTCGCTTCGGCCGGAGGAACCGGGCTTGCGTCGGCATAACGTTTGTGCATGTCGCGCAAAAAGGCGTCGAGCGTATCGAGGCTTGCGATGCGCCGCGCCACATCGCGGAATTCGGCTCCGTTCGTACCGATCGGCGCCGTTACAACATCGAAGGCGCGGCCATCCGGCCCATCCGCCATTTTGGCCCCATACTTCTCGCGGAAGCGCTGCAATCCGATTGCATCGTTACCCAGCGCGTAGCCTATCCCCGCCCGCAAAATGTCCTGACGCTCGGCTTGCTTGAGCGGCGTGAAATCCTTCCAGCGATTTCCGTAAAGCAATTCGATCTGCTCGGCCGCTTCCTGCCATCGCTGCGCTGCCCAAAGGATGTCCGAGCGCAAACGGACGGCTTCATGGCTCTTGAGATTTGCGATGACTTCAAGCGCAAGCGCGTGGCGTCCAAGTTCGGAAAGCGCGCGAGCTTCAAGCAGCAGGCGCTCGTCACGCAACTCATTGGACAGGCCGGCCGAACGCGTCGATTGCAAAACCTTGAGTGCATAATCTGCCTTGCGGTTCATCAGATAGATGACCGCAAGGCGGGTCGCGACTTGCGCACGCGCGGCGCCTTGTAGCCGGTGGTCAACCTGGTGCTGAAGCAGCTCGGCCGCCTGATCGAGAAGATCGACGGCGACGAGGCGATCGGCGAGCTTGCGAATCATTTCGTCGCCGCGCCGTCCGATCGGTGTCAGCTCGCGGTAATCGTAAAACAGTCCAAGCGCTTCGACCGGCGGCATGGCATCTGCAACGCCATCGAGAAACAGATGGTCGAAAGTCGCCGCCGCTTCGTCCTGTATTTTGCGCGTCACCTCGGATTTCGGATGAAACATCATCGCGGAGCGCATCACGTGGAAAGCGTCGCGGTAGCGCTTTTCCTCCGTGTAAAGATGCGCAAGAAGCCGAAGTCCTTCCACTTCCGTCTCGTCGCCGCGCCAAATGGTGGTAAGCGTCTCAAGGGCGTGAATGGCGTCGTTGCGCGGCATCTCGCCCGAGGAAAACTTCAACTCGATTTCGTGCAACCGCCCTTGCGCGGCCGCGCGCCGATCCTTTGACTCGACGGCACTGTGAAAAGCGGCGAGTGCCTCTTCGTTCCGGCCGAGTCCCTGGTCGAGACGCCCGGTCAGAACTGAAACCGACGGTTGGATCTCCGGCGGCACCCCGAGAGAGACGATTTCATCCATGAGCTTCGCAGCACGCCCAAAATCGCTGGTTTCGATCGCCACGCGCGCCGCTGTCATTAAAGCAAGTCGCTGCAGCTCGATCGGCAGCGCAGCGATCGAACCTTCCACGTTCTTGAAGCCATCGCGCGCGTCATCCCAGCGGTGCAATTCGGCGTTCGCCATGGCGCGCCATATCGGCGCATCCTGCTGGTCTCCGATTTGCGGATCGGAAAGTACCTTCAGCGCAGCTTCCGGCCGGTGCATCAGAACATCGGAGACAGCCCTAAGAATGAGGCCCGATACCCCGTCGCCGCCACCTTTCTTGTCTTCCAGCGCTACGGTCGCGACGGCGCCCGCTTCCGCGGACATGCCTTTGGCAAGATAAAACCGAGAAAGGTTGTACCGTGCCTGATTGCGCCGTCGCTCGGGCGCCGACGCCGCAATCCGGATCAACTCGGATTGGCGAGCGCTGAACTTGATCTTTCTGTTGTAGTTCCACAACTGCGTGTCGAAGTTGAGTGCGTGAAACATTCCCGGCGCGCGGCCGTCAAGTTGGGGGGCGGACAAGGTCAAGCCGTCAGGACGGCTGATGACGACCTTGTCGACCGCGAGTTCGGCGGAAATGTCATCAGCAATCGGCCGAATGACAATGCCGTGCGTCGACTCGAATGCATGCAGCTCGACAAAATTTTGCTCCTTGAGGAACCCTCGTGCCGGGCCGAGGGCGGTGATCACCATCAAGGCATCACCCATTTCCGGATCAACCAGGCGATGGATATTTTTCGGCTCGTCGATCGGAATGGTAATGCTGGACCGATCGCGGCCGACAATATTGCGGACGATACCGAGCGGCCGTGTGTGCTGGATGACGGAATCCCCGATGGTCAAATTCCAGGCGGTCCCGTCGGCGACGACCGACGAGCGCTGCGGACGGACCAGCTTGATACGTACGATCGCCTCGCCGTCCTTGCCGTGATCGATCGAAACGGAGCGTACGATACGCGCCGTGTCGACCTTGAGCGCCGAGAGGTCGATCTTGGCAGCGCTGTCGAACACGAGCCATAGCGTGTCGGCACGACGGAAGACCGCGGCCGGCGTCGGCACGGCAAATGGAAAATCGACGTTCAGTGTGTCGCCTGTATCTACCACGGCGGCGACAACCGGCGCCGTTGGATCGACCGGCAATGAGCGATGCGCCTGCTTTGACTTTGCATCGGCGCGCACGGTCTTCGCAGCGGGATTGTCCGCTGTCTGTTTCGGTGGCGCTGCAGCCGCAGCCGGTTGGTTGGATTTCGCGTCAACAGCGCCAGCCGGATGCTTTTCGGACTGGACGCCGACCGGCTTTTCGGACGTTGGCGGCGCGGCCATTTTTGCCATAGGAGCGACCGGACCTTTCGCAGGCATCGTTCGTGGCGGCGCGACTGCGGCCAGGTCCTCGGGTGCAATTCCGGCATGCGTTTCCTTGAGCTTTGCCGCCGGAACGATCGGCTGGGCGCCGCTCGCGACATCTACCATAAAGCTTCCGCCGTCCTTAAACGTCCGCAACTCCGGCTTGCCTTTGAACACGAACGTGACTTTCGCCGATGTGTCGTCGCGGCTGGCTTCAATTGATTTCAGCATCGCCGGCAGGGCGGCCTTGGCGTCTGCCAAATCCCAATTGATCGGCCGATCAAACAACAGCGTCAATTTTCCGTCGCCCTGCTTTGCAGTCGCGGTCGTCCCGTCCGGCAGCTTGAATTCATAACGCCTGAACGTCGGCTGCGTCCCGACGCTGACGCGAATGGTGGGCACTTCGGGCTTCGGCTTTTCACCACGCGCGCGGCGAAGCTCGCGCTCCGCCGTACGTGCACGCTCGGCTAATTCATCGATCACGTCCTGTGGCAGGCCGGGCAGGATTCCCGTCCAGGTCATAGGCAAGAGATCGACGTAGAGATGCTCTGCCGCCGGGATCACGTTGAACTTGATTTGTTGCGTGAGTGCGAGCCGAATAGCGGTGCCATCGGGATCGCGCCGCGCGGCGCCGATGTAGTCGGCCGCAAGGGTCGCGACCTTCCCGATCGCGACGGCGACCGGCTTGTCGAATTTGATGATCATGATCGCGCCGGCGACCGTCACCTGCGCTTTGACTTCCTGCGCAAAGCGGAAAGCGAGACGTGCGTAGCCGCCGCCGGTTTCGACGGCGAGTTCACCCTTGATCGGCTCAGACGCGGCAGCCCGCGACGGCGCGAAAGCGAACGCCGACAAAGTCAAAACAAGGCAGAATTCGGCCAGGCGCCGCAAGGCGCACGCACGCACGCTGCTCAGGCTGATCGTTGCGACCGGCATGACCACTCCACCGGCCATAGTGCCGGCCGCAACAGCCTATGTTTTGCCGTTTAACGTGGCGTTAACCGTGCGGGCTTCATTGCACGGTTGGCTGGCCTTCGATTTTCGGCAGTGCATCCGCCGACTGAGGCCCTTTGACCTCACCCGCGCGATTGGCAAGCTCCACCGTCAACCGCTCCGCCGTTTCCGGTTTCATCTGCGCAAGAATCTCGGACATCTTGCGCGGATTGATCAACGTGACCACCTGGACGAGAATTCCCAAATCGAGCCGATCGAAGATGCGCGCCGCATCCTTCGGCTTCATGTTCTCGTACATCGTGACGATGCTTTTAAAACGCTCCTGCTCGGCTTTGGCGCGATTCTCATCCACGGTATCGACGTGAGTCTTGATATCCTTGAGCTGCTCCACCCGCGCTTCCACTCGCTTTTCCGCGGCCTTGATGAGATTTTCGCGCATGTCCAATTCGCGGGTTCGGTTTTCGAGCAACCTGTCGCGGTCGCGCAGCCGCTTGAGAATGGCGCGTTCGCCCGGCGAGTTAACCTGGCCGGGCTGCATTTCGTATTCGTTGCCGGCAACGTCGAGCTTGGGCGGAGCCGGCGGTTTGGTGCTGGTCTTCAACGGCGTACCGGCGTCCGCGGCGGCCGCCGGTTCGCTCTCGCCCGTCGAACCGGTGATGTCGTGCGGGTCACCACCGAAATTGAACATTTCTTGTGCCCATGAGCGCTTGGGCTGACTGCCGTCGGCCAGAACGATCTTGGGATAGTCCGGCACTTTTTCGTTCGTGCTGACGTGCAGCATGGGCTGGCCGCGCTGTGCAAGCCGCTCGCCGAGCGTGTAGCCGCCGTCCAGAATTAAGCCGGAAACTTTGAGCAGAAGCAGACAGCTCGTCGCCAGCAGGACGAGCGGAATGAGCCTTAAATTCCGCGCAAAGCGGATCATGCGGCAAGGCCGTGGAGTCGCGCGCGCGCGCGCGCGGCAAAGGCTTCTGCAGCGGCTGCGACCGATCTGGCGTCAGGGGCGGCCGACGCCTGCTCTGCCGGCGTAAGCTGCAAGTGACGCGCGGCGGCGACGAGCCGCGCAAAGCGCGCAAGCAATTCTTCGCCGGTTTCGATCTGCCGCCCGATCTCGGCCGTCAAACGTCCGGCGTCTTCCAAACGCGCCGCCAGCGGCTTTTCGGCATCGTGCATCGCCGACTTGAGACCGCCGATCGCACGCTCTGCAATTTCCGTTGCCGTAACCAATTCCGTGATCGTCGCGCGCATCGATTGCTCGTCTGCCTTCAGCAGGCGCAGCTGCTTGTTCAATTTCACGCAATAAAGAATTGTGAACAGGAGCAGAATCGAAACCATGGTCTCGATCATGTAGCCGTAATGGTAACTCACGGTGCCTCCAGCCGTTTGGTTGGTCCGTCCGCTTTTTCGAACATCGCGAATGTCGTTTTCGGCTTTTGCAAGGGCTTGGCAACACGCACGGAAATGCGGTCGCCGACGCGGCCCATTCGCCCTTCGGTCAAGGTAACATCGCCGCAGCGGATCCTGACCATGGCGTCCGGCTTGAGCTCCAGCGCGAGCGTGTCGCCGACGTTCAGATTCATCATGCGCCGCAACGGCAGCATGTCTTCGTACAGCACGGCATCGACGCCAATCTCTGCCTGCCCGATCTCGGTCGCGAGGTGTCCTTCCCAAATCGGATCACGGCCGAACTTCTCGCCCATGAACATCTGCAACAGAACGGCCCGAATGGGCTCAATCGTCGCATAGGGCAGCAGCAATTCGACGTTGCCGCCGCGATCTTCCATATCGATGCGCAGGCGAACCAGGATAGCTGCGTTCGCAGGCCGCGAAATCGCAGCGAAGCGCGGATTGGTTTCCAGCCGGTCGATGTTGAATTTTACCGGCGAGAGCGGCCGGAACGCTAATTCGGCGTCCGCCAGCACGACCTCAATCATCCGCTTCACAAGGTTGGATTCGATCGTCGTGTAGGGACGGCCCTCGATACGGATCGTGCTCTGTCCGCGGCGACCCCCGAGCAGCACGTCGATAATCGAATAGATGAGACTCGAATTGACGGTCACCAATCCGAAATTGTCCCACTCCTCCGCCTTGAAGACGGCAAGAATTGCCGGCAGCGGAATGGAGTTGAGGTAATCGCCGAAGCGCACGGAAGTGATGCGGTCGAGCGAAACCTCCACGTTGTCCGAGGTGAAATTGCGCAGCGATGTCGTCATCAACCGGACCAACCGGTCGAAAACGATTTCCAGCATCGGCAGGCGCTCGTAAGAAACCATCGCCGAGTCGATGATGGCGCGAATGCCGGAATTGTCGTTGAGCGTGACGTCGGCCAGACTGAAGCCCAGCAGGCTGTCGATCTCGTCCTGATTGAGGATACGCTCGGCGCCGCCTTTTGCGGAGTGAATAAACTGGTTTCCGTCCTCCACCATGGCGGCCCATTGCGCCGCCACCACCTCGTCATCGCTGTTGGGGTCGCCTGCAGCATCGGCGGCCGGCGGTGTAGCGCCGTTTGTCTCGCTTTCGAGCGCGAGCCCCCACTCTGCCGCAAGCGCGTCCTGATCGACTTGATCTTTCTGGGCCATGACTACACCGTCACTGGACGACGATTTCTTTGAAAAGCACTGCCGTGATGTGATTGGGAGCAACCGCGGCATTGACCCGACGCGTCAACTCTTCCTTGAGCCGATAAAGTCCCGCGGACCCGTCAAGGTCGGTCGGCCGCAATTCGCGCAGATAAGTCTGAAACGTGTCCATGACGCGCGGCATCAGCGGCTGAATCTGCGCGACCACTGAAGGGTCGGGCACCTCGAGCACGACTTTGACCTTGAGATATTGCGTGCGGTCGGAGCCTGGATTGGCAAGGTTCACCAGCACGTCAGGCATGTCGACAAAGATTGCAGGCTTTGCTGCCTTGGCCACCGTCTTCTCGGCATGGGAATGACCGACATAAAGATAAGCACCCGCGCCGCCGCCACCGAGCACCACGAGCGCGGCCGCTGCGATGATCATGATTTTGCGTGACGGCAGTTTGAATTTCGATTTTGCCGGAGCGGCGCCTTCACCTTCGGCGCCTTCGTCAACTTCGTCATCCGGCTCTTTGCTGGCTTCGGCCTGGTTCGGCTTTTTCTCAGCCATGGACTTCGACCCTGTTCGCATCCTGATGTCCGGCGCCTGCAAGCGGCGGCAACACGCGAGACAAAGGCCGCGGACGCCATCGAGCGTCCCCAGTGGCGAAGGTAGGTCCGTATGGTTAACAGATTGTTTCCAGAGCCATTTTAGCCGGCAGGTTTTGCCGACCGAGCGCAAAGCCTTGGCTAAATTTACCGCGCAAGCTTGCGCCGATTTTTCCGTAAATTTCTGATCTCGCACGTATTTCCGCATTGGCACGCGGAGTGCATTGCCCTTGTCGCCGCCAGGTTTGGGAGAGCCTGCGGCATTGCTCTGCAAGACCCGGCCTCGGGAGGGCCCTCTTGCGGGCAAGGGGAGACTATCGATGCAGAATGCCATCCTCGTTGGGTTGTCGCGTGAGATCGCGCTCGAGCGCGAACTCAGCGTCGTCGCCAACAACATCGCCAACATGAACACCAGCGGCTACAAGGCCGATGGTTCCGTGTTCGAGGAATATCTTTCTTCGCGTGCGCGCGGCGCGGAAACCGGCAGTCGCGTGAGCTTCGTGCAAGACCGTGGCATCTGGCACGACATGGGCGTCGGCTCGATCGAGCAGACCGGCAATCCGCTTGACGCGGCCATCAGCGGCCAGGGCTTTTTCGTTGTGCAGACGCCGAACGGCGAGCGCTACACGCGCAACGGCTCGTTTCAGATCAACGCCGACGGCGAACTCGTCACGAGCGATGGCTATGAAGTCCTGGGCGACGGCGGGCCGATACGATTTCAGCGCAACGACCGCCAGATCGAGATCAGTCCCGACGGCACGGTCAGCGTGCGCGAGGGAAGCTCGATCGAGGATTCGCAACGCGGCAAGCTACGGCTTGTCACCTTTGCCAACCTGCAGCAGCTGCACAAGGACGGCAACAGCCTGTTCTCGGCTGGCGCCGATATGCAGCCGCAGCCTGTCGACCCAAGAACCACCGTCATCCAGGGCTCGATCGAAAAATCGAACGTGCATGCCGTCGTCGAGATGTCGCGGATGATCGAAATCACCCGCAGCTACGCGCAAGTCGCCGCCATGCTGCAACAGCAAGCCGATCTTGGCCAATCGTCGATCAACAAGTTAGCCGACGTGCCGGCTTGATGAAGAAGAGGAGTTGAAATCATGCGTGCGCTGCTGACAGCCGCGACCGGAATGATGGCCATGGAGCTCAACGTCCAGGTCATCTCCAACAATCTCGCGAACATGACGACGACCGGCTACAAGCGCCAGCGCGTCCAATTTCAGGACCTGCTCTACGATCACGTAAGCCGAATCGGCACGCAGACCTCATCGCAAGGCAACATTCTTCCGGTCGGTATTGACATCGGATCCGGCGTAAAAACGGTCGGAACACCGCGGCTGATGACGCAAGGCACGCTGACGCAAACCGGCGGCAGTCTCGACGTCGCGATCCGCGGCGACGGGTTTTTCAAAATTCAATTGCCTGACGGCACGTTCGCTTACACGCGTGACGGCTCGTTCCAGATGGATCAGCAAGGCCGCATCGTCACTGCACAAGGCAATCTTGTACAGCCGACCATCACGATCCCACCGAATGCGACCGGACTTACGATTAGTCCGCAAGGTCAGGTTTCGGTGATCCCGCAGGGTTCGACGACGCCGACGGTACTCGGACAGCTCATCCTCACCCGGTTCATCAATCAGGCGGGGCTCTTGTCGATCGGCGACAACATGTACACGGAGACGCCGGCTTCCGGCACGCCGCAGGATGGGTTGCCGGCAACCGATGGCGCCGGCGATCTCCAACAAGGAAGCCTCGAGCAGTCGAACGTCGATTCGGTCACCGAAATCACCAACCTGATCGCGGCGCAGCGCGCCTATGAGATGAATTCGAAAGTCATCACGGCTGCCGACCAGATGCTGTCGACGGCCTCCAATCTGATGCATTAGAGGCCGCCATGATCCGATCGCTACGGCACGCCGGTTTGATCGCTTTTTCCGTGCTGCTGGCCTGCGCGCCGGCGGCGGCGCAAACGGTCGCGGCGCTCGATCCACCCAAACCGCGGCTTCGCGCCGAAGCAGTCGTATCGGGCGACGTCGTGCGCATCGGCGATCTCGTCGAGAATGCCGGGATCGTCGCCGACGTGCCGATCTTCCGCTCGCCCGATCTCGGTTCGACCGGCACGGTGTCGGCGCAACGAGTGGCGGAAGCCGTGCGGGCGCACGCAATCATCGGCCTCGATACCGCCGGCCTCGACGAAGTGGTCGTCACACATGCAGCGCGTACGATTGCACCGAGCGAAATCGAGTCGATCACGGCGCGCGCGCTGGCGGCGCGATATTCGCTCGGCGAGCCGAACGATCTCGCATTGAGCTTCGATCGTGGCCTTGGGCCGCTTCACGTCCCGAAGTCCGTAAAGGGAGAACCGCGTGTCACGCGCCTGAGCTACGAACGGCGCAGCGGACGTTTCAGCGCTACGGTCGAGCTTCACGGCACGGGCAGCATCGAATACGCACATCGCTTCACAGGCACTGCAACACCGATGGCAACCGTGGCGATGCTCGTTCGCCCGATCAACCGCGGCGATGTCATTAAATCCTCCGACGTCATTACCGAGCGGCGGCCGCGTGCCGAAGTCGGAAATGACGCGATCTCTGATCCCGAACAGGTGATCGGCCTTGCCGCGCGCAGTTCCATCCAGGCGCAGCGGCCGTTACGCCGATTCGAACTGATGAAGCCGGACCTCGTGCAGCGCAATCAGGCCGTCACGCTCGTTTATCGCGTGCCCGGCATCATTCTCACGATGCGCGGCAAGGCACTCGAATCCGGTACGCAAGGCGACCTCATCAGCGTTCTCAACGAGCAGTCGAAACGAACCGTGCAAGGCACAGTGTCGGGGCCCGGCCATGTACTCGTCGGTGGCACGATGATGCGCGTTGCCGAGAACGCGGGGACTGCGCGATGAGATCTTCACCGGCACGCCAACACACGGCAAACGAAAGCGACAGCCCATGAGCGCATGTTCGGTTTTGCGTAGTACCCTGCTGGGCGCGACGGCCTGTCTGCTGCTGACACGCTGCGCAGCGATCGACCGGCTCAAACACATCGGAGAGCCGCCGCCGCTGACGGCTGTAAGTAATCCGACGACGCAGCCGGGTTACAAGCCGGTGCAATTACCGATGCCGGCGGCGCAACCTGCATCGTACAACCCGAATTCGCTCTGGCGAAACGGCTCACGGGCGTTCTTTAAAGATCAGCGTGCGCACCAGGTCGGTGATCTGCTGACGGTGAAAGTGAACTTCACGGATCAGGCCAATATCAGCAACGAAACGCAACGCACGCGAACCAACAAAGAAGATACGGGCGTCGATAACTTTTTTGGCTTGTCGAAGGTGCCGATCTTCAACACGGTCATTCCAGGCCGCATCGTCACCGAAGACTCATCATCCGCCACCGACGGCAAAGGCACGGTCACGCGTCAGGAAGCCCTGACGACCAATGTGGCCGCCGTGGTGACTCAGGTTCTGCCGAACGGGAACCTCGTCATCAGGGGCAAGCAGGAGGTTAGAGTCAACTTCGAAGTCCGCGAATTGATTGTCGCCGGCATCATCCGGCCCGAGGACATCGAGAGCGATAATACCATCGACTCCAGCAAAATCGCCGAAGCGCGCATCTCGTATGGCGGCCGCGGGCAGATCACGGACATTCAGCAGCCGCGCTACGGCCAGCAGGTGCTCGATGTGTTGCTGCCGTTCTAACCAGAAATCAGAGGTCAGTGGTCAGCAATCAACCGACATAAAGGAACGCGCAAAACAGAAGACAAATCGACGATCCGATCACTGATCACCGATGACTGGCTCCCGCGCCGTTACGCATCGCGCGAGCGTATACGGCGTCACCGCGCGGTCTCCGGCAGCTCCCCGCCGGAGGCCGCGCCTCTCTTTTTTTAGACGGTGCTCATTCGCGAAGCGACACTCAAAAGAGCAACCGCAGCGGCGCGGCAATCAATCGTCGCGGAAAACTCGCTCTCGCCGCTCGTGACGCTCTTGCGCCTCGACTGAGAGGGTCGCGATCGGACGCGCTTCAAGCCGGCGCAGCGAAATTGGCTCGCCCGTTTCTTCGCAATAGCCGTAGGTACCGTCCTCAATACGGCCGAGTGCCTCGTCGATTTTCGAAATCAATTTGCGCTGGCGATCGCGGGCGCGCAGTTCAATGGCACGGTCCGTTTCCGATGAAGCACGATCCGCAAGATCCGGATGATTCTGATTCTCTTCCTGCAGGTGCAGCAAAGTTTCCTTGGCTTCCTTGAGTATTTCTTCCCGCCACGCGAGCAACTTCATGCGGAAATACTCTCGCTGTCGCTCGTTCATGAAGGGTTCTTTTTCAGATGGCCGATAGGGCTTATTCTTGGCCAGCATTCCCACTGGACTCCCTGTGTCTTCTTTAGATTTTTTTTGCGAGACTTCCTCCCTCGCGCGGCTGGCTTATATACGCGCCGGGGCCCGCCGACAATATCCTCGTTGTCAGCGGGCACACCACGAAAGTGCCATTATTTCAGAGACTTAATGACAGCGGAGTAACCCTGCCGAGGAGTTCCGAGCGGCCTTAGCGGCTGTCGGCCTTTGCCAACTCGACGGCAACCCGCAAGCCGATCTCATTCAATATGATATCAAGGCCCGGATCGCCGGAGCTCTGGTCGAGACCGTCGGCAACCACCTTCAAGCGCGCCAGCGTCGACTGATCGACGGTTCCGTCCAGCAAACCAACCTTGAGCGCATCAAGCTCGTCGAGCGCGCGTCGGCCGTGACGCACCGCCCGCTTGCGCCGTTCGGCTGGATCTTCCACCGCTTGCAAAGCGATCAAGGCATCGACGGTCGAGATCGCACGCAAATTGGTGCTTGCGACGCTTCCGTGCGGCGCCTCGTCCTCGCTGACCGAGAAGTTCCCCGAACCGGCACGGCGCACGCCGCCCTTCGCTGTCGCGAGCGCTGCTCCTGACAGACCTTGAACACGCATCGCCGCCAGCTCCCCCCTTCCGGACGCGTGTCCGGCCAGGCTCGAAGCCTGAGCCGCTATGGTTAATGGCCGGTAAAGGCAGGCAATTTTTTCCTGGTGAAGACTGATTGTGCCGCCGCCGGAGCAGGCCGCAGCAGCCGTCGTGAACGCAATTCGCAAATGAATTCAATCTGTTAGTTCAATCCTGACGATTGGCACGCCATTCGCATGAAGAGCGGCAGTCCGACCTCACATTGGGGAGCAGTGATGACGAGGACGCTCAAGGCCGCAATGGTCGCGGCGGTTCTAGCATTTTTTGTCCCGGTCTGCGCCGGGGCGACGTCGCGCATCAAAGACCTCGTCAATATCGAGGGTGTGCGGCAGAACCAGCTTATCGGCTACGGCCTCGTCGTTGGCCTCAACGGCACCGGCGACACGCTCAACAACATCCCTTTCACCAAGCAGTCGCTCACCGCGATGCTGGAACGGCTGGGCGTCAACATCCGCAATCAGACGCTGCGCACCGGCAACGTCGCCGCCGTCATGGTCACCGCGAACCTGCCGCCCTTCGGCACACAAGGAACGCGCATGGACGTGACCGTGTCCGCACTTGGCGATGCCAAAAGCCTGCAGGGCGGCGTGTTGCTGGTGACCCCGCTGCTCGGCGCCGATGGCAACGTCTATGCGGTCGCACAAGGCTCGCTCGCGATCGGCGGGTTCCAGGCGGAGGGCGAAGCCGCGAAGATCGTGCGCGGCGTTCCGACCGTCGGCCGCATCGCCAATGGCGGGTTGATCGAGCGCGAAATTGACTTCTCGCTTAATCGTCTCGGCACGCTTCGCATGGCTTTGCGCAATCCCGATTTCACCACTGCGCGGCGCATTGCCGCGGCGATCAACGATTTCATCGGCAAGCCGACAGCGGAGCCGCTCGATCCCGGCACCATCCAGATCACCGTGCCGGAGCAATATCGCGGCAACGTCGTTTCGCTGCTCACCGATATCGAGCAATTGCGAGTCGATCCCGATCTCGCTGCCAAGATCGTCATCGACGAACGCTCCGGCATCATCGTAATGGGTCGCGACGTGCGCGTGTCGACCGTCGCTGTCGCGCAAGGCAATTTAACAGTCACGATCAGCGAGACGCCGCAGGTGAGCCAACCGGCACCCTTCTCGCGCGGTCAGACGAGAGTCGTTCCGCGGACCAGTATCGGTGTGTCGGAGGACGGCAAGAAGCTGGCGGTTGTTCGCGACGGCATCTCGTTGCAGCAGCTCGTCGACGGCTTGAACTCACTGGGCATCGGCCCGCGCGACATGATCGCCATCCTTCAAGCCATCAAGGCCGCCGGCGCGATCCAGGCCGACATCGAGGTGATGTGATGAGCGCGGATCTTACCCTCACTGCGCCGAGCTTGAGCGCACTCGATGTGATGAAGCAATCGGCAGCCACGCTGCCGAAGAGCGCGGACCTGACGCAAGCCAAAGCCCGCGCTGCCGCGAAAAACTTCGAGGCGGTGTTTCTCAACACCATGTTTCAGCAAATGTACACGGGCATCGATGGCGACGGGCCGTTCGGCGGTTCCGGCGCAACCGGCGTGTGGCGCTCCATGCTCACGGATCAATACGCCCGCAGCTTTGCCAAGGCCGGCGGCATCGGACTTGCCGACCATGTCTATCGTTCACTGATGGCAACACAGGAGACGCATCAATGAGCGCACCTCGTCCGGCGCAAGCGCACACTTCGGCACGTCCGATCGAAAGCGTGAGCGAGGCTAACGCGGTGATTGCGAACCTCGAAAGCATCATGGACTCGCTGCTGGCGACGGTGGAAGAAGAAACCGCACTCGTTCGCGCGGGTCAGTTGCACGAAGCGGCGGCGCTCGAGCCGGCAAAGGCCGAATTTGCCCGCGCCTACGCGGCCGAAACCATTCGCATCAAGATCAGCCGCGAATTCCTGTCGAAGTCCCTGCCCGATGCGCTCGCCGCCCTTAGAAGGCGCCACGACAATTTTCATGCGCTGTTGCAAATCAATTTGACCGTGCTCGCGACCGCCCATGCTGTTTCGGAGGGCATTATCCGCGGCGTTTCCGGCGAGCTTGCCCGCAAGCATGTACCGCAGACCTATGGCGCGTCCGGCCGCACCAATTCGCCGGGCCCCAAAGCCGGCCGGCCGCTGGCGCTGAGCCGGGTGCTGTAGATAGTCGGCGGACGTCCGTAGGGTGTGGCTGAGCGGAAGCGAAGCCGACCGGTACGTCAACGCATGCACGTGGGAGACGGCGGGCGCGCCAGTTGTTGCGTGCGCGATAGCTTGAGCTCGCCGCGCTCCTCAAAGTCGTCGGCGCTGCGGTCCGGCGCGACACTCACCACCGATCTCTGGTGCCGGTCTTGAATGGCGCGAAGGCCGCATGGCGCTCTATGCCCAAGCCGACCACATCGCGCTCTCAGACCAAAGCTCGGTCGTCGAAGGACAGGCGGGCTTGCGCGTTTCGTTCGGACGGGGCGGCAGGCCTCGCTTCCACCTGGCACTGAACGCGCGCCCGATCGTTACCCAAAGCTTAAACGACATCGTTACCGAAGCGTTTAATGCATCACGCGTGCCCTGCGGTATTCATTAACCATCTTCTTTTACGCTGCATTACGCCGCCATGGGTAACGTTCGCGGCACATCGTGCCGATCAGGGGGATCGGCACGGGTACTAGCGCCAGTACGGCAACCAGAAAGGTTACGGACATGTCCGATATTACGCTCTCAGCCGGCGTTCGGCAGAACCTGCTCTCTCTGCAGAACACGGCTCAATTGATGGCCACGACAGAAAACCGTCTTGCCACCGGCAAGAAGGTCAACTCGGCCCTCGACAATCCGCTGAACTTCTTCACCTCTCAATCCCTGAACGCGCAGGCGAACGACCTGAGCAATCTGCTCGACGCGATGGCGAACGGCATTCAGACGATCCAGGCGGCCAATAACGGCATCACCTCGATCACGTCATTGGTGCAGCAGCTGCAGTCGACGGTATCTCAGGCCCGCGCCGACTCGACGACGCCTGCTGTCACAGCCGGCACAGCCACCGATGTCGCAGCCAACAACTCGACCAACGGCAAAACGACGTTGAGGTTCGTGATCGGCGGCAACAACGTCGACATCAGCACGGGTACAGACGTCCCAGCAGTTCCGAGCACGCTGACGGGAACGGGCGCCGACTTTACAAATGATGAAACCGGTAGCACACTCACGATCCAAAGCGGTAGCGGTGCCGCCGTCTCCATCACGATGACCAGTTTTGATGGCACCGAATCCGCGCAGGACGTCGTCGATCAGATCAATACCGATCTGTCAAACGCAAGCTCAACTATCAGCGCAAGTCTTGAGGGCGGCCAAATTAAGCTGACCGACAGCAGCGGCGAACAGATCACCGTCGGTGGCACAGCAGCCGCCGACTTTGGCTTCGGCGCGGGCAACACCCAGTCAAGCGACGGTTCGCCGGCGGACGTCACAAACGACTCGCTCAGTGCGATCGTCACCGCGATCAACAGCAATGCGTCGCTGGCCGGTAAGGTGAAGGCCTCGATTGACTCTACCACGAACCACCTGTTGATCCAGAACCTGACCACCACGGCGATCACCGTTAACGGTATTTCCGGCGGCAACATCACTGGCGACGTGTCGGACTCCGCCACCCTCGCGGCCGGCACGCAGAACACGCTGAGCAGCGTACGTCAGAACCTGTTGAACCAGTTCAACAACCTGCTCACGCAGATCGACGGCGTGGCCAAGGACTCCGGCTTCAACGGTGTCAACCTGCTCAACGGCGACAAGCTGACCGTCAAGTTCAACGCCGACGGTTCGAGCTCGATCGACGTGCAGGCGACTGATTCGAGCGGCAATGCGTTCGCGATCAACAGCACCAACCTGGGCATCAACACTCAGGCCGACACCGACTTCGCGAGCAATACCTCGCTCGATGCGATGTCCACGACGCTCAACGACGCGCTGACGACGCTGCGCACCCAGGCTTCGTCCCTCGGCTCGCAGCTGTCGATCGTGCAGACGCGCCAGGACTTCACGAAGAACATGATCAACACGCTGCAGGTCGGTGCCGACAACCTTGTTCTCGCCGACACCAACGAGGAGAGCGCCAACCTGCTCGCCTTGCAGACCCGCCAGTCGCTGTCGACCACAGCGTTGTCGCTGTCCGCTCAGGCCGACCAGTCGGTGCTTCGCCTGTTCGGCTAGCCGCTGCCGGCATGACGAAAAAGAAACGGCGGGGCCTGGGCCCCGCCGTTTTTGCTTTTAGCCATGGTCGTCGCTGCCGGGCGCGCCGCATGGGCCGTTGCCGGGTCGATCCGGCAATCCATCGTCTTGAATTGGTCTTTCTTTTCTCGATGGATACGCGTGCCTGACCTGCGCATGACCAGGCAATGCAAGTGCAGACATTCGCTTCCGCGTAACGTCAGTCGACGACGCACCCGAGGAGAACGTCATGGCCCTCAAGGTTGAACTTAAGCCCGGCGAACGCATCCTGATCGGCGAGTGCGTCATCACCAACGGCAATCAGCGCACGCGTTTTCTGATCGACGGGGCTGCCCCGATCCTGCGCGAAAAGGATATCATGACCAAGGCGCGCGCCGACAGCCCGGCCAAGCGCCTCTATCTCGCGATCCAGCTGATGTACACCGCACGCGATCCGCGCGCGTACCATCAAACTTATTTCGCGCTGGTGAAAGACCTGCTCGAAGCAGCGCCGAGCGTCTGGCCGCAAATCGAAATCATCAACAACAAAATATTAACGGGGCAACTGTATAACGCGTTGAAAGATGCCCGAAAGCTGATCGCTTACGAACAGGAGCTTCTCACTCATGCAAAGCGGCGCGAAGACCTACGAAAAAATCGCCAGAGCGAGCGTTAGCCGAAGGGCGCTCGAAGCCGATCTGTTGCTCCAGGCAGCGTCGCGATTGCAGGCGGTTCGGGACTCGTGGGACTCAAAGCGCGGCGATCTCAATGACGCGCTCCATTACAACCGCAAGCTCTGGACGCTTTTCCTGAGCGAGGTGACGTCCAAGGCCAATCCGCTTCCGTCTCACATCCGGCAAAACGTCGCCAACATCGGCCTGTTCGTGGTCAAACAGACGCTTGCCGCGCTGAGCAATCCACAGCCGAAGCAGCTCAATTCGTTGATCTCGATCAACCGTGAGCTCGCCGCCGGCCTACGCGACGCGGCGTAGCAGACCGACGAAATCCTTTGATCGTTATTCCGGGGCGCGCCGAAGGCGCGAACCCGGAATCGGTATTCGCAGTATCGCATACGAAATTGCGACACGGATTGTGGGTCCGGATCGCCGCGGAGCCTGTCACCGGGCCGCGCTTCGCGCGAACCCGTTGGCGGCGTCCGGAACGCCGTACGGGCTTACGCTGGCAAATAATTGATCAGACTGATCTGCGAGAGCATGGCGGCCGTCTGCAGCGATGCCTGCAAAGATGTTTGCAGCGCGAGGATCTGGGCCCCGACCTGCTCGGGCGGCACGGTCGAAACTTTTTGTAGCAGATCGGTCAACGTATTCGCCGTCTGCTGCTGACGCGCAGCCGCGGCGGTCATCGCAGATTGTGCGTTGGAAAGGTCCGTTTGGATGCTTTGAATCGATTGCGTGCCGGGCGGGGCGCTGAGTGCGTCATTGAGCCGAACGCACAAGGCCTGGTTGCGTGCCGCGGCATTGGGATCGGTCGGTGAGTAGGTAACGGCAGCAGCCGTCGCAATATTCTGCAGCGCCTTTCGGATGCCTTGCTCGTTGGCCTGCGTTCCGTATGAGACGGTAATCGACTGATCAATCTTTGCGGTCGCGGTGGAACGTGCAGAGCCGGTCGTGTTGCTGCCCGTATACCAGGTCACTGTATCGGCCGGCGTGCCATCGACAAGAGCTGTGGAGCTCGACGGCGGCGCGCCGTTCACGCGTTGCGGCGGATTGTCGAAGAAGTTGTCGGAAGCGGCCACCGCAGATGCTGCGCTCAGCGTCGTTTGCCCGAAGGTTTGAAGCGCAGACGTGAGAGCGGCTTTCAGATTGGACGCGGTGGCGTCGGGCGTCGGCCCTACCACGAACTGGTTTGGACTGACCGGCGTGCCGGAGACGGCCTCCAGAGTAATGCTGTCGCTCGTGCCATCCGGCAAATTGAACTGGAATTTGATGGTCTGACCGTCAGCGGGCGTGCCGGTGATGTCGACCGAAATCGCCGGCGGCGAGCCGCCCGGACCGGTCACGGTTGCGCCAGTCAGGTTCGACGTCACGGCGGCGAGCTTGAGCCCGAACGGCGAAGCTGTTCCATTCGGCGTTTCCGCGAGCGACACCGAAGTCGTCGTCGGCGCGGTGATGGCCAGCCGTCCGAGCCCATCCGCGCCAAGGTCTGCCTCGTTGCGCTCCAGGATTACTTGCTTCAGGCCGGCTTGCGCACCATTGCCGTTAAGAATGTGGTCCATGGTATCGACCGACGGCTGATCGGTCGCCTGTCCGGAGAAAATGTACCGATTTCCGACCTGGGTATTGAGAAGACCGAGGAAACTGCCGAGATCCGCAGTGGCAATTTTTTGTGTCGTCGTTTGCCCGGTGTCGTCAGGATCGAACGGAGACGAGAGCATCGAGCTTTTCACTTCGCTCGCGTAGGACGCCATCTGCTGAAGCGCAGTCGAAGCCACGCCGATCCGTGTGGTGACCAGGCCGATCGTATCGCCGTAGCTGTTGAGCGCAGCCAGTTGCGCGTTGAGGCTGACTGTGAGACCGGCGCCGAGGCCGAGCCCTGAATAGGTATCGGATTTCTCGCCGGTACCGAGCTGGCGTTGCAAATCGTCGAGCTGCGAGCGCATGTCGAGAATCGACTGCAACATGCTGGAAGAAACGCTACCGACGCTGGATACGGTCATAAGAGCCTCACATCTGCAATAACGCGGAGATCATATCCTTGACTGCGGACATCACGCGCGCATTGGCAGCGTATTCGTTTTGCAAGTTGAGCAGGTTCGTCATTTCCTCGTCGATATTGACACCGGAATTCGCATTGAATCGCTGCTGCAACGAATTCAGCACGACATCCTGGCCCTGCTTGAGATTATTTGCGTCCGTTGCTGCCTGTCCTTGCTGGCTGATAATGTGTTGCAGATAACTTCCAAGCGAACCGGTGAAGGGGGCCGTCGTCGATCCAATTCCAGACGACGGTGAGTACTGCAGCGCCGAAGCGGTCATTTGATTGAAAATAAACTGCGGCCGCGTGTCATCGGCTGCCGCCGTGCCGGGCTGAAACGAAACCAGCGCAGACGGATCGTCGATAAGCGCTGGATTGACGCTGATGCGACCGGCAAAACCGACGCTTTGGGGTCCCGCTCCGGTGTTCGCGCCGCTGTAAGGCTGATTGTTGTCCAGGAAGAAGGGCAGCTGCGGCGTGCCGGCCGAAAGGGAGGTTACGGTCGTGGTCGACGACACACTATCGACATTGACCGTATCCGCGGCACCATCGTCGAGGATTTGCAACGTCGTGCCGGACAGGCTTGCGGTCATGCCTGTCCCCGCAAGCGCTGCACTGATCTGTGTCAGAATCGGCGTAGCGCTGGAAAAATCGATGCCAACAACTGTGTCGTTGGGGTCGAGCGTTGCGTCATTCGAGAGGGGCAGAGCCGTGGAGTCGTCAGTGCGTACCAGTGTTAGCGTATGCGGCGTATTGGTTGCCGTATCAGTGTAGTTGATGGTGATCGAATTCCCGTCAAGCAGCGGCGCCGTGTCGATGGTGAACCCGTTTTGCGCGCCGGACGTAACGGCAGTTCCGTCGGTGTGCCGATCCGACAGGGCGCTCGACATCGCCGCAGCGAATTGATCGAGTTGATTTTGCGCCTGCACCAGAACCTGGTCGCGCATCTGCAAATAGGCGGCGATCTCGCCCGAATGAATTCCGCCGGATGCGATCAGGTCCGTCGTCGATCCGTTGGGCGCCGTCAACGTTATAGTGCCGAGCGTCGATTTCGACGGATCGGCACTCCATTGCGATTGCGCCGCTACCGCGCCTTGCGCGTCGAACGACAGCTGCGCCGCGCTCAGGCCGACAAGTTGAACGCCGGAGCTGGTGAACACCGACACCTGGTTATTGTTCGTGATAACTTTGATATCCATCAGCTGCGATAACTGGGCGATGTAACGGTCGCGCTGATCCTCGAGCGCCGCGCTGGTTGCGTCGTTTTGCGTCGAGCCGCTGATGCGCTGATTGAGTTCGGCGATCTGCTGAATCGCGTTATTGGCTGCGGTGACGTCTGCGGAAATTCCGAGTTCGGCCTGAGCGCGCAAAGACTGGATGCCATCGGTCATGGCGTTGAGTTGTTGCGCAACAACCTGCGCGGCACCGATAACGGCCGCTTGCGTGGACGGGTCATCCGGACTCGTCGTCAGCGCTTGCAGCGCCGTCGTGAAATTGTTGTAGATGGTTTCGAGCGATCCGTCGGATCCGGGCTGTCCGTAGACACTCTGGATTTGCTGATAGAAATTCGCGCTCAAATCGGCGTAGGCCGCGCCCGATGATTCGGTCCGCAACTGCTGCTGGATAAACTGGTCGAGCACGCGATTGATTTCGGTGATGGAAACGCCGATGCCCGTGGCACCGAATGCGGTTTCGACCTGGACGGCTTGCTTGCGCACGTACCCGGGCGTTTGCGCATTGGCGATGTTGCCAGCCGTGACAGACAGCGCAGTCTGCGCCGCAGTCAATCCGGTCAGTGCCGTGGAAAGCGCCTGCGTCAGGCTCATGGCCTACACTTCATCTCGCGTGATCCGCCGCTAGCGCAGCATGTTCAGGAGATCCTGCGACATCTCGTTGGCGGTCGTGATCACCCGGGTGTTCGCGGAATATGCCTGCTGCGTCACGATGAGCTTGGTGAACTGATCGGCAATGTCGGCGTTGGATTCCTCCAGCGAGCCGCCGACGATGTTTCCGCTCGCGCCGGTGAGTGCCGGCCCGCTATCCGCCGTGACCTGGAAGCCGCCGCCGTCGAGGCTTTTCAGGCTGTTCGGGCTGGCAAAGCTGAACAGCGGGACCTCGGCGAGATCGACCGTCTTGCCATTGCTGAAGCTGCCCGAGATGCGGCCGTTGTTGCCAACCGAAAGCGAAACCAATTGTCCGGCGGCATAGCCATTCTGCTGCAACGAATTGACCGTCGTGCTGCCATTGTTGCTGGAAAATTGCGTAAGCCCGCCGCTGAACGACAGCGTGACGTCACCGATCGTGTTGCCGTCAATGGTGACGCCGGTAAGCACTTTCGAGGCGACAGCCGGATTGAGCTGGCCCGAGCCGTCGAAGGTGAAATCTTGTCCGATGTTGATCCATGCGGGCGTGGCGCCCGTGGCCGACGAATTGGTCAGGTAAAATAGATTCCACGTGTCGGCGGTGCCGGTCGCCGAATCGTCCACCTTCGCCCAGCGGAACTGGATGTTCGCCGGTGCGCCGGTGCCGTTATAGACCGTGAGTGTGCCGCCATCGAGCGACTCATCGAGGAAGGTCGGAACCTCGCTGCCGACAATGCTGGCTGTCGGGTCCGACGTCGTGAAATCGGCCGCCTTCAGAAGCTCCGAACCCGGAACCGCAGGATCGGCATTCGTCGTGAGCGGGAAAGCAGGAAGATTGGCGCCGTAGATGATTTGATTTGTCGCCTGCGCCGGCAAAAAGGAATTGTTGAACTGAAGCGGCGAGAGTGCACTGCCGATCGGATTCCCCGTGTCCGGATCGATCGGAATTCCCTCAAGAAAGTAGCCGCCGCCGTTGACCAGATAGCCCTGGCTGTTCAACTGGAAATCGCCCCGTCTCGTGTACAGTTCACCGCTGTCGAGAATAGGCGTGGTGCCGTTCGTGCCCGTCTGCTGCTTGACCGCAAAGAAGCCGTCGCCATTGATGGCCATGAACGTGCCGACGGTTGCGCTCTGAATAACCCCCTGCGTCGAGTTCGTCGGATCCGATCGCGCCAGCACGCCGCCGGCTGTCTGCGAGCCGAGGGCCGCATCCGGAATCAGGTCGACAAAATTGGTGTTGATGCCCTTGTACGCCGTCGTTTGAGAATTGGCGATGTTGCCGGAAATGTTCTGCATCGCGAACGCTTGCGCCTGCAAACCACTGACGGCCGTATTGAGAACGCCAAACAGACCCATGACTGTCTCTCCACTGTCGCAGCGCGCCGCGCGTCCCACTGCAAGACGCGTTACGCACGAACTTCGGAGACAGCCGTGGCAATCCTCGTGCCACACCGTTTGTCATGTATTATCAATAGCTTATCCGAATCCGGATCGTGCACGGAGTCGGTGCTTTCTGCCGCGGCCGGCACATTTTGCCTGTGTGACGAGATAACGATCAGGACGATGATGGAGCGGCGACCTCGAACTTCAGCGCCAATCCGTTCATGCAGTAGCGCAATCCTGTCGGCGGCGGCCCGTCATTGAAGACGTGACCCAAGTGACCGAGACAGCGGCGGCAATGCACCTCGGTACGCTCTATAAAGAATGAGCGATCTGTGCTGGTGCCGACCGCATCAGGCAAGGGCGCATAGAAACTCGGCCAACCGGTACCGCTCTCAAATTTTGTATCGGACGAGAACAGCGGCAGATCGCAGCCCGCGCAGGCGAAAATGCCCTTGCGATGTTCCTCGTTGAGGGGGCTCGATCCGGGGCGCTCGGTGCCGCGTTGACGCAGAATGTAGAATTGTTCGGGCGTCAAACGGTTGCGCCATTCGGCTTCGCTGAGCCTGAATTTCTCGTCCCCGGACTGCACGGGCGTCGAGTCGGTCACGGTCGTTTCCGCACCGCCGAATTTTCCGACGGCCGCTACGGCGGCAAATGCCGTGCCCGCCAGCAAGAGCAGTCGCCGGTCGATCATGTACTCACGTCTCCTTGCCTGGCCCATATGATAGCGCCAGCAATCCTGCTGCGCTTCAATTTGCGCTCACAAAATCATCACGTTGGTGCGAGGTAACCGCGGGCCGCAACTTGCTCTGAGGAGCCCTGTTCCCTAATGTCGCCCGCAATTCTCGAGGTTTTCATGCGTTTTGAAGGTACAAAGGATTACGTGGCGACGGACGATTTAAAGGTCGCCGTAAATGCAGCCGTCGCCCTTGAGCGGCCGCTGCTCGTCAAGGGTGAACCGGGCACCGGCAAAACCGTACTCGCGATCGAGGTGGCGAAAGCGCTCGGTGCGCCGCTTATTGAATGGCACATCAAATCGACCACCAAGGCGTTGCAGGGACTCTACGAGTACGATGCCGTCTCCCGCCTGCGCGACAGCCAACTCGGCGACGAGCGCGTGAAAGACATTCGAAATTACATCAAGCGCGGGAAATTATGGGAGGCGTTTGTCTCCGAAGAGCGCCCCGTTCTGCTCATTGACGAGATCGACAAGGCCGATATCGAGTTTCCCAACGACCTGTTGCAAGAACTCGATCGCATGGAATTCTTTGTTTACGAGACCGGCGAAACGATCAAAGCACGACGCCGTCCGATTGTCGTCATCACATCAAACAACGAAAAGGAATTGCCGGACGCATTCTTGCGCCGCTGCTTTTTCCATTACATCCGCTTTCCGGATCCGGACACCATGACGGCGATCGTCGAGGTGCATTTCCCCGGCATCAAGAAGCGTCTCGTTTCCGAAGCGCTCCGGCTCTTCTACGAAATTCGCGATGTGCCGGGCATGAAGAAGAAGCCCTCCACATCGGAATTGCTCGATTGGCTCAAGCTGCTGATGGTCGAAGACATCGGCCCGGAAATCCTGCGCGAGCGCGATCCAAAGAAATTGATCCCGCCGCTGCACGGCGCGCTCATCAAGAACGAGCAGGACGTGCATCTGTTCGAGCGCCTCGCCTTCATGGCGCGGCGCGAGCAACGCTGAGCGCCGCCCGCGCCGTTTAGGCGCGCCGGCGGTCCCGCTGCGAAACTTATAGTTAATCTTTTCCTACCAGTCTGGACGGCCTAATTGCTCGTAAGCGTCGGGTCAGTCCGACGTGCCGTCCCGCCGTTAGCCCGCTCCAGGGGATCAACAGCATGTGTGGAATCGCCGTAGCGGTCGATTGGCCCGAGGCCGAAACCTTTGTACGGCTGTTGATCGACGGGATCCTTCACCGCGGCGACATCACCGATCCGGTCTTCTCACCGCGTTCCGACTGCGCCATGTGTACGCGCCGGCTGCGGATTGTCGATGCCGAGCGTGCCGTGCAGCCGCAACTCTCGTTTAACGGCCGAATCGCGGTCGCCTTCAACGGTGAGATTTACAATCACCGCGAGCTGCGCAGCGAGCTGCAGGCGGCGGGCATTGTGTTCAAGACCGAGTCGGATACCGAGGTTCTGGCCAACGCGCTGCAAACGTGGGGACCGGCCGCCCTCGAACGCCTCGCCGGCATGTACGCCTTTGTCGCGGTCGACACCAAGACTGGCGAATTTCTGGCCGCGCGCGACCCGTTCGGCGTCAAGCCGCTCTACCTCATTCAGGCCGGCCGCGGTTTCCTGTTCTGCTCCGAGATACGGCCGCTCATCGACACGGTTGCCGAAGGCGACGTCATGCTGCTTCCGCCCGGCTACCTTCTCGCACGCGGCGGCTGCATACGCTTCAGATCACCGCTTGAGACTGCACCCTCTATCGTACCGTCGCTGGGCGGTGCGGAGGCGCTGGACAGGCTGCTTGCCGAAGCGGTGGCCATTCGCATTCCGGATGGCCTGCCGGTGGCGACTGTGTTCAGCGGCGGCATCGACAGCACGCTCGTCGCGCACTACACCCGACGTCTGCGGCCTGACGCGCCTGGCTACTTCGTCGGCAATCCAAACTCGCCGGACTACCGCTACGCCGCCGAATACGCCGAGAATACCGGCCTCGACCTGCGCATCGTGCCGCTCGAGGCGGACAGCGATATCACTTTCACCCTCATTGACGAAGTCGTCGCCGTTACTGAATCCTTCGAGCCCAACGTCGTGCGTGACGCGGTATGTGCGTTGATCGCTTCGCAAAAGATACACAGCGATGGCATCCGCGTGGCGCTGTGCGGCGAAGGCGCCGACGAGCTCTTCTGCGGTTATCCGCCGCTGGAAGTCGCATTTCAGGACTCACCGGCAGCGGGCCAGGCGATTCGCAACGAGTGCCTGGGACTGATGCATCGCGTCAGCCTTCAACGCGTCGATCGCTGCTCGATGCGGCATCAACTCGAAATACGCGAGCCGTTTCTCGATTGTTCGGTCGTCAATTACGCGCTCAACCTTGATCCTTCCGCGCTGGTGGGCAATGTCGAGGGTCGCGCCGTCGGTAAGATCGCGTTGCGCCAAGTTTATGATCTCTATCCGGACGAACTGCCGGTCTCGATCCGCAATCGCACCAAAGTGCCGTTCGGCGAAGGCGCAGGTCTCGACGCCAGTCCCGAACATTCCACTTGGAAACAGCGTTTCAACGCAGCAATTTCCGACCGCGAATTCGCCGACGGGCAAAAGGAATTCGAAGCGTTCAGTGTCCGCACCAAGGAAGAGCTCTATTACATCCGCAAGCTGGCGCAAACGATCGACATCCGCCGCGTGCCTCATTTGCGCGATCGCGCCTGGATTTCTTTTCCGATTGGCAGATATCTCGAACAGTTGAGGAGTTACGCGCACTTCAGCTTGTGAAGGGCGCTGCGGGCAAAGTTTACTTATACGCGCTTTGCCGCGAGCCGTGCCTGTTTGCGGCGCCGCAGGCGTTCCCGCTGACGTGTCAAACTCTGCCGCACCAGCCCAATCGGCTTTTCCGCCAGATAAATACACTGTGCCGCCACACGCCCGAATGTCCCACCTGCCCACACCAACTCATAGGGCGCGAACAATCTCCATGTCTGATCGCTCTCGACAATCCCGCGCGCAACCAATTCGCCGGCCATCGCCGTCGTGTTGATGCCATGTCCGCCGAACCCGCTGGCGACCCACACACCGGGGGTCAGTTCACCGATTTGCGGCATGCGGTGCACCGAGCGGCCAAGCGTGCCCTGCCAGACATAAGCCGGCCTAACTTCGCCGAGTTGCGGAAAGTTGCGCCGGATATCACCCACGAGGCTGCGCGCGAACCGCCGTGGATTGCCTTCCCACACGGTCATGCGGCCGGACCATTGCAGGCGATCCCCGCCGACGATGCGGTAATGGTTATCGGCCCGTTCGCCGTCGCTGACCGCTCCACGATAGCGAATGACTTCATGCAGTTTCGGTCCGATCGGCTCGGTCACCATGACATAGGTCGTGATCGGCACGAGAGTCGCCGCGAGCCGCGGTACCAGCGCGCCGAGGTGAACATTGCCGGCCAGCACGACGTGCGACGCACGCACGCGCCCTGCCGGCGTGTTGACCCGCTTACGAATTCCCGCCGCATCGATCGACACGGCGGGCGTATTCTCGAAAATGCGCACGCCGAATGACTCCGCGTCGGCGGCAAGTCCCAACGCGTAATTGAGCGGATGAATGTGGAAGGCGGTCCGGTAGTAGACGGCATTGAAATAGTAGCGGCTCGGGAGTACGGAGCGCACGCGCTCCGGCGACCAGCTTTCAACATCGGCGCCGATCCAGCGCAGCCGCTCGACCATTTCCGGCAATTCCCGTCCGTCGTCCGTTTTTGAAATGAAGAGCCAACCCGGTGTCGGCTCCACACCCGGCATCTTCGTTTGGGCGATCGTCTCGCGCACGTAAGCGAGCCCCCGTTCCGACAGGGCCCACAACTGCTTGGCATGATCGAGCCCGATCCGCTCAACCATATCGTCGAGTTCTTCGGCAAATCCCGGAAGAACGAATCCCGTGTTGCGGCCGGATGCCGCCGAGGCCACCCGTCTTGCCTCCAGCACGGCAACCGACCAGCCGCGTCGCGCAATCTCGCGCGCGGCCGTTAGACCGGCGAAACCCGCTCCGATGACAACCACATCGACGTCTATATCGATGTTCAGGCGCGGCCGCTCAGGGCGCGCGACCGTCGTCGCCTCGTACCAGGTCTCTTGCGGCAACCGGCCGTTAGAGCCAGCCGCCAGTTCGGCAGCGGCCCCTTGAGCCGTGCTAGACTGTGCCAGACTGGAAGATTGCACGTTCATCTCGCGCACCTATAACTCTTTTCGGGCGCGTTTACATATTGGTACATGATGCGTCGGCTTCTGCTGCTTCGCCATTCCCAATCCGAACGCTCCGAACCGGGCGAGAGCGACCGCGACCGCAAGTTGACGGACCGCGGACGCAAAGATGCCCGCAACGTCGGCGTCTATCTCGCGCGCCACGGCCTCGTGCCGGATCGTGTTCTCCTTTCCTCTGCCCTTCGCGCACAGGAAACCTGGAAGCACGCTGCCGCCGCGATGGCCTCCGCGCCACGTCCGCAAGTTGCAGAATCGCTCTACGGTGCGACGGCTCATACCATCTTCAATGCTATCGCCGAAACACCGGCTGAGGTCGCGAACCTTTTGGTTGTCGGCCACAATCCCGCGCTGCACGAACTTGCACTGTCGCTCATTGCTTCGGGCGACATCGAGGCGCGTGAGCGGTTGCGCGAGGAACTGCCCCCTGCAGGCCTTGTCATTATCGGTTTTTCCTTTGATGACTGGGCAAAATTGCACCCGCACGCCGGTCGCCTGGAGCGTTTCGTCGTCCCGCAGTCGATCGAGCCGGCGACGAATTAGAATCGGCTGAGGGTGCAGCAATTCCGCATTTCTGCTCGTGAAAAGCAGTGCAACCTTTTGTGGTGTTGATGCACCGCGTTCAGGGGCCTAGATTGCAGCTGGAAAATTGACGAGCAGCCGCCTCGTCGTGATTTCGATGGGCCGTGATGACGGGACCGCACGGAAAGAACGGAAGCAATAACGCTTCCAACTGTGCCGCAACCGCCGGCCGACGACCGGCAAAACGCCTGCCTGCCGCCGTTGGCTCAAGCAGCGGTCTCGACGAAACGCTGGCATTCATCCGCGATATCGACCGCACGACATCCCCTGTCGAAATTTGCGACGTCATCCTCAAGGCTGTGCGGCCCTACGGCTTCAGCAATATCCTTGCCGGCACGATCCCGCGGCCGGGCGCAACTCCATCAGAGCAGCAGTCGAATGTCGTTCTTGCCGACTGGCCGATGGGCTGGGCCAAACGATATTTTTCGAACGGTTACTTGTTCGTCGATCCGGCGATCCGGCGCGTGACCTCCGACCTCTCGCCATTTATGTGGAGCGAGCTCACGCCCGCTTGCCGCGACGATCCGATGGCAAGTCGGGTGATGAATGAGGCGGGTGAATTTCAACTCAATTGCGGGTTTACGGTACCGCTGGTCACGCTCGACGGGGACGTCGCAGGCTTTTCCATCGCCGGTTCCCGAATCGAAATGCCGCCCCACTTGCGTGGCATGATGTCGCTGGTGACGACCTATGCGTTCGGCCACGCACTGAACCTGCGGTTGAAAAGAGTCGAGGCTGCGCAGGCTCACATCACGCGTCGCGAGCAAGAAATCCTTCAATGGGCCGCGGCGGGCAAGACCGAGTGGGAAATCGGCGAGATTCTGAACATCTCAGAGCATACGGTTGACAAGTTCTTCCGCAGCGCGCGGCAGAAGCTTCATGCAACCAATCGAACGCAGGCCGTCGCCGAAGCGCTTCGAAGATACATCATCAACTAGCTCAGTTTATTCCTCGCCCCCGACCGCGTTCAAGGTACGCGTTCGCGTACTTTGCAAGCTCCTCTCTCGTTGGTCTGTTGAGACGAAAACGACGGGAGGAGCCGGCGATGATTCACTTGGTCGACGCAGAAAATATTCAGAATTATCGAGCCGAAATGGATCAAGCGTACCGCTTGCGCCATCAGGTCTTTGTTGAAGAATCAAAATGGGAGGAGTTGCGAAAGCCTGACGGCCGCGAGATCGATCAGTTCGATGACGGACGCGCGCTGCACATGCTCTACATTCGAGACGGCGCGGTGCTCGGCTATCAGCGCATGTTGCCCACGACGCGGCCGCATCTGCTCTCGGACGTGCTCTCCGACCTCTGCGAGGACGAGCGACCTGTCGGGCCTGAAGTCTGGGAATGGACGCGCTACTGCGTCTCGCGCCCACATCGGGAACGCGGACGTGCCCTCAGTCCGATTGCCAATTCGCTGTTGTCCGGCATCGTCGAATGGGGGCTCGCCACCGGCGTCACAACCATCATCATCGAAATGGACCCGATCTGGTTGTTGCGCTTGGTGCAGCTCTATTTCCGCGTGACGCCCCTCGGGCTGCCGCGGCGCTATGGGCCGTCTGACGTGGTCGCGGTTACCGCAAAGTTCGATTCGCGCACGCTCGCGCGGCTGCGCGAGATGCGGGGTGACACCAACTCGGTCCTGTATCAGCCAATCCAGGTGCAAGCGGCGCGCTCACTCCTGGCCTGATCGAAAGAAGCAAAAACATCCGGGATGAAAGAAGCCATGACTCCAAATGTCTCGTCTGTGCGACACCCGCCAACAAACCATCATACTGATGAAGCGTCGCAAATCAGCGCTGCGAGCAAACATGATGTCGCCGGCCTCGAGGCCATCCTTGACTACGCCATCGCTGAAGGCACGCAGATGGGCTTTTCGTTTTTCGTAAGTCTGCTGCGGCTGGCCCGCATGGCTTTGAAGGAAGAAAGCGAAAAGGCCGTCAATCATGCAACGCAATCCCACTCCTCGTGACATGATGCCAACGTCGCAAGTCCTGGAATCCGAATATTTCATCGTAAAGGCTGAGCAGTGCTTCCGCCTGGCGCGGCACGCCAGAATGGAGCTTTCAGACAGTGCGGTGGCGCAGGAGCTTGACGCGATCGGCAATGAATTCCTGGCGAAAGCCGTGGAGATCGATACCGAACGCGATCGTATGCTGAACAGGCGGCAATAGAGCCGCCTGTTTACGGCTGCGGAAGCACCTCGCTCGGCAAAGCGTCAGGGTGGTAGCGCCCCGGTTTGTTCCGGCGAAAATAGCGGCCTGCCTGCCAAAAAAATACGGCCGCAATCGCGCCGACGATCCCGGCAGCCTGCCACGCCTGCGCTTCGAGCGCGCGAACGATCAGGATAGCGGCGACAAGAGAGGTTGTGACAAATACAACGAAGCCCAACCAGTAGACGGTCGTGTTGACCCCTCGCTCGAAGGATACCCGGTCATTCACGAGGGACAGCTGCCGGTGCAATTCCACGACGAAGGCGCGGTAAGCCGAATCGTGGCGCTCGTACTCCACGATACCCTTCGAAGACGTCGAGACGAGTTCGACTTTTGGTGCCCCCTCGGACCAGATTTCAAGCCGAAAACGGGTGGACTGCGTTCCGGTCGGTTTGAATGACAGGCGCATGCGACGAATGTCACGCAAGGGAATGCGGCCTGACTTCCGCCCGGCGTCCCAAAAGAGGGCCTGTCCTTCGAGCCTGAACGTCCAATGGGCACCCAAGGCCGACGGACGGTATGAATAGGTAGTCGATGCGGGGCTGATCATTTTGGATTTTGGGACGTGGCAATTTTCCGATCCGCGTCTATATCAAGGCAATGCACAAGCTCCTCTATTTCCTTCCCCTTGTCGCGATATTGGTCCTTGCAGCGTGGTTCGCGGTACGTGCGTGGACCACGCTCGCCGATACCGAAATCCCCGTCTATGGCTATCTGGCGATGGCGGGCGGAATTCTGTTCTCGCTGATTGTCGGTTGCGGGCTGATGGCGCTCGCCTTTTATAGCAGCCGGCACGGCTACGACGACTTGAGTGGAGGCGACGGCAGCCAGCGCTGAGCAGGATCGTTGCCCCTGTATTACTTTGGCGACATACCGAAAGTGACGACATCGAACGGTGTCCCGCTCAGAAAGAGGCGGGGCACTTTTCTTCGGCGTCCTGTTTTTCCGTTGCCTCCGGTATAGTCCACCCACCGCAACGACCGGAATATGCCATGTCCAAAACTCTCGTGCAGGAGCAGTTCGGCAAAACCGCCGCGACCTATCTCACCAGCAAGCCACACGCCAAAGGCAAAAGCCTGGAACGGCTGGTCGAACTGGTTCAGCCCAGCGTGGATTGGCGCATGCTCGACATTGCAACAGGCGGCGGGCATGTCGCCTACGTATTTGCGCCGCACGTGGCGCGCGTCTGGGCGACCGACATTACGGACGAAATGCTGACAATGGTGCGCGCCGAGGCGCAAAAGCGAAAGCTCGACAATATTCGCGTCAGCTACGCCAAAGCCGAGGCGCTACCCTTCGAGGACTCCACGTTCGATCTCGTCACCTGCCGCATCGCACCGCATCACTTCGACAGCATTCCCGATTTTCTCACCGAAACGCATCGCGTGCTCAAGCCGGACGGCATCTTCGCGCTCGTCGACAACGTCGTGCCGGCGGGCAGTGTCGGCGATTATGTCAACGCCTTCGAGCGCTTTCGCGACCCAAGTCATTTGCGGGCATGGTCGATGGAAGAATGGCGTGACGCGCTGGCGAACGCCGGATTCTCAATCGAGCACGAAGAGCAAATCTACAAGCAGATGGAATTTGCAAGCTGGGCGTCGCGCCACGATTCGACGATGCAGGCACTCCTGCGCGCGATGCTCAAGCAGGCAACGCCCGAGGTGCGCGCCTTCCTGATGCCGGACGCTGTTGATAGCGCCCCGACGTTCCGACTCGAAGAGGGTCTATTCGTCGCCAGGCGAAAAGAGAGAAAATAGACGCGCCGGACGCCCTCGCCTGCGCGCGGCGTCCTCCGGATCCCATTCCGGGTGCGCATCGTACATCGCGCCGACGATCCAGCCGCCGATGATCGGAATAATGCACGAGCCGGCAAGCTCGCCCGCTTCGCGCTGCGTGAGCGGCCGATCCAGCACGATCGTTGCAACGATCGGCGAGAGAGCAATGCAGCCGACCGTCGTCAGCGCGAACGCCCCGGCTTCCGTCAATCCGCTGCTGTTGTGCCAGTGGTTGACGTGCCAATTATTGATGGCGAGCGTGCCAACCGTTGATGCTGCGCCGACACCGAGTGAGACGGCAGCAAGCTTCTTTTCACTATGGTCCCGAGGGTTCGCAGCGACCGCATGCGGATGGCGGCGGGGCTGCGCATTAGCGGTCTGGAACGAAAAAGCCACCGTGAGCGCCGCGGCAGCAAAAAACGCGAACTTGCGATTTATCATTTGCTCTCCGATCACTTCTGTTCTGGAAAAGGGCGCCAAATCGATTTGGCATGCAAGTTAGCAGCCGATGCGAGAGGCACAAGCGAGCCAATTCGTTCCATCTCTGGCGCATAATATAAAACGCCGCCAGACATTAACCCGGCGGCGCTCTCATTCGTACGATCTGCACCGATCAGTCTGCAGGTGTTTGGAGCGGGACCGAGACCACCTCAATCGCGTCACAGACGACGCATGTGTACGTAAAGAGGTCCGTGTCGGGATAGATGGGGTGCGGTTCGGTGCCGACGAGGCGCATAGGCGCACCGCAGCTCTCGCACGACTTTGCAGTAATCGCTTCCGATGATGTTTGCTGAGTGTGTTGCATGCTGGCACGGTACGCCTCGCGCAATGATCGTCAATTCAGTTTCTTTGCAACCATACTCGGCACAAACGGCTACATTGATTGCGGAGTCGCCATTGGCCCGGAACCCTAAATTGGAATGTTTCCACGAATGTCCGCAGGCAGCTTGATTCTCGTAAATTGAGACATATATTCAAAATGAGTAAGTAATCCTGCCGCTGGAAGAAGTGTCATGGCAACAAGCAGTAGCCGTGGAGAGCGGCTGCAAATTATGCTTTCGGCCGAAGAGCTTGTGGTGCTTGATGACTTTCGCTTTAAACAGCGGATGCCTAGCCGCGCGGCCGCGGTGCGTGAACTGTTGAAGCGCGGCCTGACAGCCGAAGGGTTTGAAGCCGCAGCGTTTGGAGCGAAGTCTGAGGAATACGGGGTGCTCGGACGCGGCCCCTCCGGCCGCATGCGGAAATAAAAGCGCGACGCGATTACCGCCTATTCTAATTCCATTCACAGCTTGAGGACTTTGACGGCTTCCCAGGAACTCCCGGCCGTACCACCCGTTGGCGACAGACAAAGTCTGCACGACGAGGGAGTTTCACGATGGCACAAACACGACATCTTCTTTTTTCCGCTGCTGCGGCGGTCCTGATCGCCGGCGCCTCCGGAATCGCAATGGCGGCGGGTAGCGGTGGCGCAGGCGGCGCAGGAACTAGTGGTGCTGCCGGCGGGGGTGCCGGCAGTGTGGGTGGCACATCTGGCGGCGTCGGCACGACGGGCGCCGGCGGATCTGCAGGGACAGGCGGCTTCAACGGGAGCCTCGGTCACCCGAACAGCATTCCCAGCAACACCGGCGCACCTTCCACCAACAGTTCGACGCCCGGAACACCGTCATCGGGAAGCATGGGCGGGATCAACACGCCGTCGAGCGCCGGCCGCACCGGTATCAATGGACAACCGTGCGGCAACGCGACGGTGGGCTCGTCAACGTCAAACGGAACGGGCAGCAATCTGGCCGCAACCAATCAGCCCGGTACGCAGTCCACCAATCCTTCAGGAACGACGCCGGTCAATCCGAACAGTTCGACGCCCGGCACCGCATCGTCAAACACGAACCTGAGCAGCAACAATTCGCTCAACAGTTCGAACGCGACCACCGGACTCGGCAGCAACTCCACATCGATACCTGCCACCAACGGCACCGGCACGGTCGGCGGCGGCTGCTGATTCTTTCATCCCCGGAATGATTGCAACGGCCCCTCTCCCGCGCGCGAGAGGGGTCATCACCGCACCAACTCCCGCATGGCGCGGTCCAATCCCTCAAGCGTCAGCGGATACATGCGTCCGCCCATAAGCTGACGCACGAGCGCAATCGAGTGCGTCGTCTGCCATTCGCGCTCGGGCACCGGATTGAGCCACACGCAGGCCGGATAGGTGCGCGTTACGCGCTCCATCCACACGGCGCCCGCTTCCTCGTTGTAGTGCTCGACTGAGCCACCCGGCGTCATGATCTCGTAAGGCGACATCGACGCGTCACCGACGAAAATCACCTTGTAGTCGTGCGGATAGGTGTGCAGCACATCCCATGTCGGCGTCGTCTCCTGGAAACGGCGCCGGTTTTCCTTCCACACTTTCTCGTAGATGCAGTTGTGGAAGTAGAAATATTCCATGTGCTTGAATTCAGCGCGCGCAGCCGAAAACAATTCCTCGGTGCTTTTGATATACCAGTCCATCGAACCGCCGATGTCGAAAAACAAAAGCACCTTCACTGCATTGTGCCGCTCGGGGCGCATGAGAATATCGAGATAGCCCTTGTGCGCGGTGCCTTTGATGGTGCCGTCGAGATCGAGCTCTTCGGCCAGGCCGGTCCGCGCGAACTTGCGCAGACGGCGTAGCGCGAGCTTGATGTTGCGCGTGCCGAGTTCGACCTCGTCGTCGAGATCCTTGAATTCGCGCTTGTCCCAGACTTTCACGGCACGTCGGTTACGGCCTTCGTCCTGGCCGATGCGCACGCCTTCCGGATTGTAGCCGTAGGCGCCGAAGGGCGAGGTGCCGGCTGTGCCGATCCATTTCGAGCCGCCCTGGTGCCGTCCTTTCTGTTCGGCGAGCCGATTTCGCAGCGTCTCGAGCAATTTGTCGAGTCCGCCCATCGCCTCGATCTGCTTCTTTTCTTCTCCGCTGAGATATTTCTCGGCGAGCTTCTTCAGCCATTCGGCCGGTATTTCCGCTTCGATTGCGTCGCTGAGGAGCTCCAGCCCTTTGAACACGTGGCCGAATACGCGGTCGAACTTGTCGAGATTGCGCTCGTCTTTCACCAGCGCCGCGCGCGACAAGTAATAAAAATCCTCGACTCGCCGCGAGGCGAGATCGGCATCCATCGCCTGCATCAGCGTGAGATACTCGCGTAGCGTCACCGGCACGCCAGCGCTTTTGAGCTCGGTGAAGAAGGTGACGAACATCGAGTTGTCATGGACGGGCTTTCCCCGGCCATGTCGCTTAGGAGGGCACTGCGCCCCCGATCGGATGGCCGGGCCAAGCGCCCGGCCATGACAGTGTCGCTGGCAGAATTCGTCCTAGCCCCCGTCCCGTCAAGCCGCTAACAAACGCCGTTGCCGGATGGGGCGCCACACGGATGCAGCTGCGCAGTCGAGCTCTGGAACCCCGAATATTTGCGGCGGGCGCAAGCTGGCTGCTGTTGCAATCGCCCGCGATCTGGAACGGCTTTCCGCTGTTGCAATGGGATACCGGTGGCTATCTCGCGCGCTGGTACGAGGGAACGCTGGTTCCGAGCCGTGCTGTCGTCTATGGCTTGATCCTCAACGCGGGAGCCGCACTCGAATTCTGGCCTGTCGTCGCGCTGCAGGCCGCCTTGACCGTGTGGGTGATTGCGCTCGTTCTGCGCACGCACGGCCTCGGCAATCGGCCATGGCTCTTGCTCGCAATCGTCGCGGCACTCTCGGTGCTTACCACCCTGCCCTGGCTCGCATCAATTTTGCTCACCGATATCTTCTGCGGCGTAGGTGTGCTCGCGCTTTACCTGCTCGTGATCCACGGCGGCAGCTTGCAGCGATGGGAACGCGTCGCGCTCATTGTGCTCACCGCTTTTGCGGCGGCAACGCACAGCGCGACACTTGCCGTCCAGCTTGCAATCCTTGCCGCCGGTATTTTGATCGGCCTCATCATTCGCGCGCGTATGCCGCTCAGCGGAATCGCACGCGGCATTGCCGCGCTGGCGCTCGGGGCGGTCATGGTGTTCGCCGCTGATTTTCTCGTCGCAGGAAGGCTCGCGTGGACGCCGGGCGGCTTCGCGCTTTCCTTCGGCCGGATGCTGCAGGACGGTATTGTTGCGCGCTATCTGAACGAGCACTGTCCCGATCCGACGTTGCGCCTCTGTGCCTACAAGGACGAGCTTCCGCGCGATGCCGACGTCTGGTTCTGGGGCAGCGATCTGTTCGACAAGCTCGGCCGCTTCGCCGGTCTCGGCGGCGAAATGCAAAGAATCGCGCTGGAAAGCCTGATCGACTATCCGATCATGCAGATCGAAACTGCAGCCGTCGCAACCGCCAAGCAACTCGTCGATGTCCGCACCGGCGAAGGCGTGCTCAATTCGATCTGGCACACCTACGCGATCATCGACGACCACGTCCCCTGGGCCGTTCCCGCGATGCGGGCCGCGCGGCAGCAGAAAGACGGGATTTCATTCGAGGCGATCAACATGCTGCACTGGCCGGTGGGCCTTCTCTCCATGGCGCTGCTGCCGGTGATTTGCATTGTTGCCTCGCGTCGAAGGGAGCCTTCACCGGTGGGCGAGCTCGCCGCCGCCGTCGCACTTGCAATTCTCGCCAATGCCTTCGTGTGCGGTGCGCTGTCCAATCCGCACGACCGTTATGGCGCCCGCATCGTCTGGCTTGCCACGATGGTCGTAATCGTCGCCACGTCGCGTCTCGTTCTTGAGCGTATTGGGCGCGCCTCCGATTTGACCTAAGCTCGACGCGATTCCCTCTACCTTCCACTGGAGTTTGTCACGATGGCCAATGCGCCCACTTCGGTTTTGCAGCAGCTCGTTCCGACCGGCAAGCTTCGCATTGCTATCGCAGTTGCCCCGGCGCCCTCCGCGCAATTCGCCATCAAGGATGACAAGGGCTATCGCGGCGTCGCCGTGACGCTTGGCCGGGCGCTGGCGAACAAGCTTGGTGTGGAGAGCGAACTCATCGTGTTTAACGCTTCCGGCGAAGTGCAGAATTCGGCGGCGAGCGGCAAGTGGGATGTCGCCTTCATGCCGGTCGATGAAGAACGCAAGAAATTCGTCGACTTCGGGCATGCCTACCATCTGCTGCAAAGCACCTATCTCGTGCGTCCGGGCGCGAAGTTCGACTCCGTAGCCACCGCCAATACCGCGGGCGTACGCATCGGCGGCATCGCCAACACTGCCACCTTCCGCGCCTCCAACCGCAGCGCGCCGAACGCGACGCATGTTGCATTCGACAAGGCCGATGCCGCGGTCGAAGCACTGCGCGAAGGCAAGCTCGATGCGGTCGCGTTCTCGCGCGAGTCACTAACGGGCCTCCAGGCAAAGGTGCCCGGCTCGCGCATTCTCGATGGCGGCTTTCTGAATTCGTGCACGGCCATTGCGCTGCCGAAAGGCAAGCCCGATGCACTTGCTTATGTCAGCACCTTCATCGACGAGGCGATCGGCAATGGCCTCGTCCGCAAGGCACTCGATGAAATGGGCTTGAAGTCGTCACAGGTCGCGCCGGCGGGGATGCAGCCGTAAAATACGCTACGCTATCCGCGCGCAATATCGGGCGTCTGAATGCGCTCGCGCCGCACGCCCAATCCAAAAAAACGCGCCGGAATGCGATTGAAGAACGGCCACTGCATCATCTTGAGTATGAGCGGCGCCTTCGGGCGCTTGCCCTCGATCAGAGCCGGCGCAATCAGCCGGTTCTGCATCACGATTTGCATGGTTTGAATGATCCGCGTCGCGAACATCCGCCGCCGCTGCACGGCTTCAAGCGTTTCGACGGACACCGATCCATTTCGCAGTGGCTGTGCCAAAATGTTGGCCGCAGCGACGGCGTCCTGAATCGCAAGATTGATGCCGACGCCGCCGATTGGCGACATCGCATGCGCGGCATCGCCGATGCACAAAAGGCCCGTCCGATACCAACGCTCCAACCGGTCGACGGCAACGGTGAGGAGCTTGACGTCGTCCCAGCTCTTTACCTCATCGACGCGGTCGCGCACGAAGGGCGAAATCTCCGCCACTGTCCGGCGAAACTTGTCGAGTCCGGCGCTCTTAACGCGGTCGATGCCTCCTTTTGGAATCACATAGGCGCATTGCCAGTAATCGCCGCGGTTGAGCATCACCATCATGCGGCCAGCCTCGACATGGCCGAAGACTTCATCGGTGTCGTCCGGCCTGCGCGAGAGCCGAAACCAGAGCACGTCCATCGGTGCACCAAGATCGACCACCTTGAATCCGCCCCGCTCGCGCACGGTCGAGTGACGGCCGTCGCAGCCGACGACCAAATCGGCCTTTATCTGAAACTCGCCGTCAGGTGTTTTCGCACGCACGCCGGCAACGCGCCCGCCGTCCTCGATCAGGTCCGTCGCTTCCGTCAGCATGTGCAGATCGAAGGTCCGGTAGCGTTTCCCGTGCTCGGCCAGAAAATTGAGGAAATTCCACTGCGGCATCAGCGCGATGTAGTGACATTTCGTCGGCAGTGTATCGAAGTTGCCGATTAGCACGCGCTCATCGCCGACCTGCATCGTGACGTGGCTGATCTCTGAATGTGGCAGCTTCAGAAATTCGTCGAGCAACCCGAGTTCATGCATCAATTCGAGTGTCGACGGGTGCACGGTATCGCCGCGGAAGTCGCGCAGGAAATCGGCGTGTTTTTCCAGAACCGTTACGCGCACGCCCGCGCGCGCAAGCAGAAAGCCGAGCATCATGCCGGCCGGTCCGCCGCCGACGACGCAACAAGTAGTTTCGATCGACTGCACGGCCATCGGCTACGTCCGTCCGGATCGTTTCATGGGCGAAAGGCGCGGCGTCGGCCGACCAGACGGCTTCACAGCACACTCACCCACAAGGGATCGCGGAGACTACGCCTGCCTTTCCGGCGTTGTCACGACGAGCCCGTCGAGTTCATCAGTGACTTTTATCTGGCAGGAAAGCCGCGAATTCGACCGCACGTCGTAGCCGAAATCGAGCATGTCCTCTTCCATCGGCGAAGGCTCGCCGACTTTTTCCCGCCAGTTCTCGTCCACATAGACGTGGCACGTGGCACAGGCGCAGGCTCCACCACACTCGGCCTCGATCCCGGGAATATTGTTGCGGATCGCCGTCTCCATGACGGTCGCCCCGACTTCTGCTTCGGCCGTGCGTGAGGTCCCGCTGGAATCGATATAGGTGATTTTCGGCATGACGTCGGACAAAAGGATGCCCGGCAAAACGCCGGGCCGACATCTAATATAGGCTAAGAACGCGCCGCGCCAACCCTTCGTTAGGCTATAGGCCGGCGCAAATAAACAGACGGACCTGTGCTTTCCCGCCTCACGCGACGATTGAAGCCGGCGGCAGTGACGTTTTGCGCGTTGCGCGACGATTTAATGCGCGCGCAGCAGTTCGGCGATTGCCTTCCGCGCGTTGCGGACGGCGCCTGCAAGCCGGCGCTTGGCCGCCTCGAACTCCACGGCAGAGCCGTCTGCCAGTTCAAGCGCTTCTGCCGCGGTTGCCACATCCCATGCGCCAATGCCGCGCGCCGAGCCTTTCAACGTGTGCGCGAGTGGCGGCACGCAGGCGGACGCCACCTTGTCCATACGCGCGACAAGCATTTCAGCCTGCCGGTCGAACAGTTCCAGCACCTCGCGCTCGAGCGTGCGATCGCCCAGCGTCATCTGCGAAAGGTGAGCACGATCGATCGATACCGGTCCGCTCGCCCTCGGCGCGACATCAATCTCCCGGTATGCAAGCTGGTCCATGTCCCCGTCATCTCCGTTGCGCTTGGCGCCCGTTATTGCCGGGGAGTTTGACGGGCAAACGACCAAAACCCGGTAAATTCCGGGCTCGCACCATTCTCTTATTCGCCACCAAAGAAGCGCATCCTTAACGCCGCGCTACCCTCGCCGCGTTGCCCGTGTGAACAGCGTGCATGGATCGATTTGGGACGAAGAGGCCTAAGCCCTGACAGGATCATGGTTAAATGAAGATTAACGATGAATAAAAGTCGTTAACGCGACGGTTTTCTTTGCATTGCCAAGCCGATAGGATGAATGACCGGCGGTAAAAGACCCGCTCCGCGGCGGTGTGGGACGACCGCCAAAAGCCCGTTTTGCACATCCAGGCCACCGGTACGGAATGGTTGGATGGCGATGTCCGGGTCGCATACTGACGAGGCGACGAGCGCTATGGCAAACCATCCACAGAAGGCGAAGGATCCGACCGAAGAGGCACTCTCGGCCATCGAGGATGCGCTCAACGGCGTTGAGAAGGCGCCACGTCGCGAACTCGCTCGCGCCGAAGAGGCCCAGGCGGACGAGTCACATCCCAAGGCGTTTCCTGCGGCAGCTCAGCCCGTCCAGACAGGCATATTCGAGCGTGAGCCCGAAACGCCTGCCTCGCCGGAATCGGAAGCCCCCTCGCTTACGCACCGGCCGGCAAACGATGATCGGGCCTCGATCGGACAACTTCTTCAGGCGCTTCAGAAACGACCCTCCCGCAAGCCTTATGCCGCTGCAACTGCAATCGCTGCGCTGTGGACGATCGGCGCCCTCGCCTTCGCTTACCTGTTTAGAACCGATTTGCTGCAACTCGCCGGTGTGCCGCGCATCGGCACGACGGCGATTTTCGGTCTCGCCGCTGCAATCATCATTCCGGTCATTTTCATTTATGTGCTGGCGCTGCTCATCCACCGCTCGCAAGACCTTCGGCAGGTTGCCGAGTCGCTCGCCGAAGTTGCCGTTCGCCTGACGCAGCCGGAAATCGCGGCGCGCGAGTCGGTCGTGACCGTCGGCCAGGCGATCCGCCGCGAAGTTGCCGCGATGGGGGACGGCGTCGAACGTGCGCTTGCGCGCGCGGCAGAACTCGAAGCGCTCGTGCACAATGAGGTGTCCGCCCTCGAACGCGCCTACAATGACAACGAAATTCGTATCCGCGACTTGCTGAGTGAGCTTTCCAGACAGCGGGAAACCTTGGTCGGCCAGGCCGAGCATGTTCGCAACGCGATCTCCAGCGTCCACCTCGATCTGTCGCACGATATCGCATCGGTCGGCGACCTCGTCTCGGACAAGGTGAATGAAGTGGCCCAGCAGGTCACGCGCGCACTGACCGAGCGCGGAGAGCACATCACGCTCGCTCTCGGCCAGGCCGGCGATTCGATGATCGACGCGCTCGGCAAGCGCGGCAGCGATCTGCTTACCCGCCTTGAAGCGACGAGCGACAACACGACGAATGCGATTTCGATCGCAAGCAACTCGATGATCGACGCGCTGAACGGCCGCAGCAATGAATTGCTGCAGCGGCTCGAGAGCGCCAGCGGCAAAGCCATTGCGGCAATCTCTTCCGCGAGCGACCAGCTCCATGAGAGCCTCACCTTCAAGGCCGACCATGTGCACGCTGAGTTTGCAGAGTTTGCCGCGCGACTTCAGGAGATGCTGACGACACGGCTTGACGACGTCGCGCAAGGATTTGCGCAGAAGACGACCGCCACTGTCGAGGATATGTCCGCGCGCTCGCGCGCGCTCGCCGAGTCCGTCGCCGAAGCCGGCAAGCGGATCAGCGACGAGGTCGCGACTCGCATCGAGGGCGTGAGCGGTTCGCTCGAGTCAGCCGGCGATTCGCTTGTGCTCAAGCTGACGACCCGCAGCAACGACGTGGTCTCGCAGATCGAGGAAACCGGCACTCGGGTCACGGACTCCATCATTTTGCGCAGCAGCAAGGTGGCCGAGACGTTCAATCAGAGCGCGGAAATGCTCGCCGGCACGCTTGACGGCCGTGGCGACGCTGTCAAGGAGATGCTCTCCGAGCGCCTCAAAGCCTTCGAACAGATCTTCGAAAAGGGCGGAACGGAACTCAGCGAAAAGATCGCTCGCGACGCCGGCACGCTCGGCAGTCTGATTGTCCGGCATATGGTCGAGTTCGACCGCACCGTCAAAACCTATGGCGGCGACCTGTTGGACCGGCTGGGGCGCCGAACGCAGGACGTCTCCGAGGCGATGCGCAACTACATCGACACGTTCGACGAGCGTGTCACGACAAAAACAGAACAAGTCAGCGGCGCGTTCGACCAGCGGCTGGTCAAGTTTGAGCAGAACCTCGACACGCGCGTGGCTAATCTGGCAAAGACTCTCGATACCAGCGGTGAAGGCGTCCTCAACACGCTCAACCAGCGCATTAGCGAGCTTGTCGGAACGATCGATCGGCGCGGAACAGAGGTTTCCGAGACTCTTGGCGCCAAGATCGGCGAAATCGACACCACATTGGGCGCACGCGCACTCGAAGTGGCCAACACGCTCGACAATCGCGTCGGCCGCTTCGAAGAACTGCTGGTTGGGCGGGCCGAAACCGTCACCAATCAGATCGAGGAGCGCACCAAAGCAGCCGCCGATGCGCTCAATGCGCGCGTCGAGCAACTCAGTCAGGCTATCCAGAAGAACTCGTCGGAAGCCGAACGCGCCCTTTCGCAGCTTGCGACGGCTACCACCGAAGCCATTCGGACCAGCGCAAACGAAGTGGAAAGCGCGCTGCTCGGCGTCAGTGCGGATGTCGCGCGCAATTTCGTCGCCAAGGCCGACGAAATTGCCAACACGGTCAGCCGCAGCACGGCCGAAATGACGGCGGTGCTTTCGGACCGCAGCGGTGGCGTGCTGGGTGCGATCACCGAAAAGGGCACGCAATTCGCAGAAGACATCGAAAAAGCGACCGACAGCGCCCTGCGAGCTATCGAGGAGAGAGGTCTCGCCTTTGCCCGCGCGGTGGTCGAGAACAGCGAGGATATCGCCCGCCTCATCAACAAGGCCGGAGACGGCGCGGCCACCGCCGTTTCGCAGGCGCTCACCGAACTCAACGCGAGTGCGCAAGCCGCCATCGAGCAGTCTAAACAGAGCTCCACCGCCGCCGTTTCCGAGATGCGCGAAACGCACAATATGCTCAGTTCCGACACCACCGCCCTGTTCGAGCGGTTGCGCGAAGCCAACATCATGCTGCAGGAAGTCTTGAGCGGTTCGCACGAGAATATCGCGGCGCTGGAAAATACGCTGATGCTGCGCGTTTCCGAGTTCGTCACCGCGATGAACGACGTCAGTAACAGTACCGGGCGCGCGAGCGAGAAGCTCGAGGAAAGCATCAACGGCTTCCGGGAGGTGACCGAGCGCGTTGTCACCGACCTCGGCCAGTTGGCCGCCCAGTTCGAGTCGCAAGGACGCGAACTCGGGAACGCCGCCGAGCAGGTCGAGCGCAGCAATCAGCGCACCGAGGAAGCGGTCAACGAACGGCGCGTGACACTCGACTCGCTGATCGCGGCGCTCGATATCCGCACCGAAGATATCGACGAGCGGCTCAAGCGGTTTTCGAGTCTGCTGGATGAATCGCTTGAATCCGCCTCGGCGCGCGCGCGCGAGATTGCGCGTGTCGTTTCCGAAAGCAGCAGCGAGGGCACGCGCATCATCGGCGAGCAGTTCGAGCGGGTGCGCCAGGCAAGCGAGGAAGAGCGCCGGCGTACCACCGAATCCATGCGCGCTGTTTTCGAGCAATCGGCCGGCGATACGCACGAAGTCTTCCGCGAGGCGAACGAGCGCTTCGCGGAGGCTGTGCAAACCATGAAGCAGATGACGGCCGAGATGCAGCGCGAACTCGAAACCACACGCGCGGAGCTGCGCCGGGGCATCCTCGAATTGCCGCAGGAAACCGCCGAAAGCGCGGCTCAGATGCGTCGGGTGATCGTCGACCAGATCGAAGCGCTCGCGCAGCTCAACCGCATCGTTGCGCGCCACGGCCGCAATCTCGATACGGTAGAGCCGTCACGACGGATCCACCGCGAAGAACCACCGTTCGCCGTCGGTAGTAGCCGCTCAGATTACAATGCCAGCCGCGTCGCACCGCGCGACGTCGGCAGCTTTGCCCCTCCTTCGACGCGCCGGACGGAGCCAGCTCCCACCAATCCGGCGCAGGGCAACAATAATCGCGGCTGGTTGACCGATTTGCTCAATCGCGCGTCGCGCGAAGAGGGTGAAGGCGGCCCAGAGCCTGTGCGCGAACCAAACCGGCCGAACGAGGAACGCACACCGCGTCACTCGATCGAATCCCTCGATTCGCTGTCGGTCGACATCGCGCGCATGATCGACCACGAGGCTGCCGCCGATCTGTGGGACCGCTACAAACGCGGCGAGCGCAACGTCTTCACGCGCCGGCTCTATACCTTGCAAGGCCAGACCGCGTTTGACGAGATTCGCCGCAAATACCGTGCCGACCGCGAGTTCAAGCAGACAGTCGACCGCTACATCGCCGAATTCGAGCGGCTGCTTGACGAAGTGTCTCGCGACGACCGCGGCCAATTGGTGGCGCGGACCTATCTCACGTCCGAAACCGGCAAGGTGTACACCATGCTGGCGCACGCCGCTGGCCGGCTCGATTGACCGGGCGTCATGCTGATGCAAAAGACCCCGGCGCAATCCGGGGTTTTTTGCACACGGATCAGAACAGTCCGTGGAACGTGACGATGGGCTTGCGATGGTCACGCACCTTGCCTTGGCCCCAGCCCTTGTTTTTGCCATTGCGGTGATCGCGCACCTCGCCTTGGCCCCAACCGCTGCGGTGATCGCGCACCGTTGCCGATCCGTTGCTCTTCGAACCGCGATGGTCGCGGACCCCGCCGGCCTGGCTTGGGGCGGCCGCAGCAACGAGAAGAATGCCCGCGGCCGACACAACGGCAATCGCAGTCAGCATCCGGGAAGTGAAACGATGGATCGTCGCTCGGGTGGTCATGGTCGCCTCCTCTTCTCCGCCCGCTCGCGGGCCTGACGATAGGTTGCAGCTTCGCTCGCGCAAATTCAATTGGGTTGCGGACGCTGCGCCCCGCAGGATCAGAACCGGTGCCGGTGAAAGCGACGCCAAGTTTCAATTTTAAACTAAATTGGCACCGCTTCGATCGGCGAAAATCCCGCTGACGTTAACCGGTTTGACCTGGATCACGATTTCCCACGGGGTACGGGAACGAGACTACGCGCTCCACTTCCGCGCATAAGCAAAACGGTCGAAATCGCATTCGTGAGCACGGTAGATTCGATCCGCGAGGTCCGGCGTATAATACTTCGACCAATGCTCGTGGCTGGATTTGTTCAGCGGAGCAAGCGCCTCACGGCGGATGCGGTCGCGTGCTTTGACGTGATCGAGAACGCGCACGAAATCTTCCGAAAAATTCTCAACTTTGCCGACGAAATCGAGCGTCAAACCCGGAATCGAAAGAAGATCGTCCTGCACCTGCAAGTGGATATCGTACCGCAGGCAAGCGACTGCCGCGGCAAAGGTGACAAAATCACCGAACGAAAGCGTACGATCGCCCCCCGCCGGCAAGCTGGAATCGATTTCCTTCCTTTTCGCCAAATACAGTTGGACGTAAGGATCGCCTGGAACGAGCGGTTTATCTTTGTATTTGTCGGCCCAGCACGAGACCATGCGAGCATAGGGATTGCGCACAAAAGCGAAACGCAATGTCGCGGGATTCATTGCCAGACGATAAAATGACCTCACGGTCATGCTGCGCGGGCCCTGCGGTCCGCGAGGCTTCGGCCATTGGCTGAATTTCAGCGTCAGTGAAAACCGCCCGGTGACAGCCGCCAACGTCATTCGGATCCGCGTGGACGCCGCCTTCGGCACGCTGATATAAATCAAATCGTGCGTGGGAATGACATTGATCAGGTAGTCTGGAAGATACGCCTCATCGAGCAGACGGCCGTAAAAAGCCGCCGCGGGTGGATCGAGCCAGGATGCTGCGTACTGGCTCGCGGTCCAGCATGTGTCGATCCACGCCCGTTTGACGCCGACTTCAATTGGACGCAAGAGCCCCATCGGAATGTCTCCGAACCAGTAACACGGCCTCGAGTCGTCAAAGCCTGCGCATCAGCCGATTTTGGGGCCGGTGCTTTCGCTGCAACCAACACCGGGGTTAATTTCCGGCGCCCCCTTACCGGCTGAAACCGCCGGTCGTAGTCCTGGCGTTGTGCTATCGCTTGCTGCCGCTGCTGCCGCCGCCGCCGAAGATGAGGCGGCTCGGGTTGGCATCGATATTCTTCACCATACGGTCGATGTTGTTGAGTGTGCGGTGCGCCTCGGCTGAAAGCGAATCGATCTGGCGCGAGCCTTTCGCCGTCAGCTTGTTGACATCGTCGGTGATCTCGGCGGTGCGCTTGTCGAGATTATCCGAAAGCTGCTTGATCGAGCGCACCATCTCGCCGATGTCGCCGCCTTTCCCGTCCTCGCCGCCGGCGAGGCTTTGCAGGCCCTCGGCAATTTTATCGATGCGGGCGGAATTTCGCGCGAGCGCGGCCGAGAACGTGTCGATCTGCGCCAGTGTGTTGTTGATGTGTTCCGTATTGTGCGCGAGCGTCTCGGTAAACGCATCAAGGTTTTGCAGCGTTGCGTGCAGCGCCTTCTGATTTTCAACGATCAGGTCATCCAGCCGGCGCAGCACGTCGCGCGCAGCCTGCGTCGCGTCGAGGGTCGCCGCCGCCGGCGCCGTGAGCACCGGTGGATTGTCCTTTGTGCCGGCAAGCGGCGCCAGGTTCGGTGACCCGCCGTGCAGTGACAGCGATGCAATGCCGGTCAGCCCTTGGAATTCGAGCCCGACTTCCGTGTCCGGCCGGATGGCGACGGCCTTGTCGACCGAAATGTTTGCCAGCACGCGTTTCGGCTGCGACGGATCAAGGGCCAATGAGGTGACCTCCCCGACCCTGATGCCGTTGAACAAAACCGACGCGCCCGTGCGCAAACCCGAAACCGGCCCGTCGAATGTCACACGGTAATAGGCGCGTTCGCTCGAGCCGCCGGTGTTCTGGAACCAATAGATAAAGCCGAACACGGCGGCGATGACAGCCAGCGTGAACGTACCGATGACGACGTAGTTGGCTTTGGTTTCCATCAGGCGGTTCTCCGCTCAGGCGTGGGCCGCCGCCGCGTTCCGGTCGAGCGAACGGGCGCGCTTTCCGTGGAAATAGGCTCTGAGCCAGGGATGCTCGGATGCGAGCATTGTCTCCATCGTGCCTTGCGCGATGACCTTGCCGTCCGCCAGCACCGCAATGCGGTCGCACACTGTGTAAAGACTGTCGAGGTCGTGCGTTACCATGAAAACGGTCAGTCCCAAAGTGCGCTGAAGGGTGGCGATCAGGCTATCGAAATCGCCGGCGCCGATCGGGTCGAGCCCCGATGTCGGCTCGTCGAGAAAGACGATTTCCGGATCGAGCGCCAGCGCGCGCGCAAGCGCCACACGCTTGGTCATGCCGCCCGACAACTCGGAAGGAAACTTGTCCTGGACGTCAGCGCTCAGGCCCACCATTTCAAGCTTCGCCACTGCCAGCTCATCGAGCAGCCGCTGCGACAATTTAAGGTACTCGCGCACGGGGAATTGCACGTTCTCCTTGACCGTCAATGACGAGAACAGCGCGCCCTGCTGGAACAGCACGCCCCAACGCCGCTCGACGGCCTGCCGCTCCTTGTCGCTCGCCGCGTCCATGTCGACCCCGAACACCTCGATCTTGCCGTGCCGCTTCGGCAACAGGCCGATGATGGTGCGCATCAGCACCGATTTGCCTGCGCCGGAGCCGCCGACAAAGCCGAGCACTTCGCCGCGGTAGACATCGAGGTCGAGATGATTGAGCACATTCGCTTCGCCGAAGCCGACGACGACGTCGCGCACGGCGATCACGACCTCCTTTCCGCTCCTGCCGTTCGTAACCATCGTTCACATCCCGATGGAGGCGAAAAAGATCGCGAACAAGCCGTCAAGCACGATGACCAGAAATATCGACTCGACGACGGATGCGGTGGTTTGCAGGCCAAGCGATTCCGCGCTGCCTTTCACCTTCAGGCCCTGCACGCAGGCGACAATGCCGATCACCAGCGCCATGAACGGCGCCTTGATCATGCCGACCTCGAAGGTCTGCAGCGAGATTGCTTCCTTCAGCCTCCCGAGGAAAATTTCCGGATCGATCCCGCCGTAGAACCAGGCGACAAGCCCACCGCCGTAAAGCGCCGCTATCGAGCCGAGAAACGTCAGAATTGGCACGCCGATGATCAGCGCCAGAATGCGCGGAAGAATGAGCACCTCGACCGGATCGAAGCCCATCGTGCGCAGGGCATCGATTTCTTCGCGCATTTTCATCGAGCCAAGTTCGGCCGTGTAGGCGCTGCCGGAGCGACCGGCGACCATGATGGACACGATCAGCACGCCGATCTCCCGCAGCACCAGAATGCCGACCATGTCGACGACGTAAACGTCGGCGCCGAATTTGCGGAAATGGAAGATGCCCTGCTGCGCGATGATGCAACCGATCAGGAACGTGATCAGCAGGATGATCGGCACCGCGCGCCAGCCCACGTTCTCCAGATGATGGACCATGGCGGTCAAACGAAAACGGCGCGGACGCACCAGCACACGCAAGAGCGCAATGGAGACGGCGCCGATCATGTTGGCGCTCGACACGAGCGAATCGAGTGCCTTGACCATCGTGCGGCCCACGGCGATTACCGTGTGAACGATTTCGCCTCGGTGGCGGCGTTGGTCCGGCGCGTTTTCCGGAACCGTGCGGACTTCATCCATCAAGCCGCGGTAGGTCTCGGCAAGGCCGACGATGGCGGTCTCGCACCCGTGCGCCTTCCACGCCCGCACCAGCCGCTCCAGAAGCCAGGCGCCGAACGTGTCGAGTTTTTCGATGCCGCCTGCGTCAACAACCACGCTGCGGATCGCCTCGCGCTTGCCGGTCTGCGTGTCGATGAGCTTCTCGATGACGCGCGCGTGCTGCGCCGTCCAGGCGCCGGCCGCCGCCAGCCTCAGGCGCTCGCCCTCGGTCGTGCTTTCAAGCAGTGTAGCAGTCATTCAGCGTGGTCCGCGCTCCGCCGTGGCGGCAACATGCGAATCCGGGCCATACTTGACCACGCGCTGGAACCTGTCGAGAGCCGCCCTGACCTGCTGAAACATGGATATCCCCAAGCCCCTTTCGCTGTCCGTCGCGGCCGAACGATGGCCCATCGCGGGCCGCTTCAATATCAGCCGCGGCGCTAAAACCGAAGCCGCCGTCGTCGTCGCCACACTATCGGACGGTATCCACCGCGGACGTGGCGAATGTGTGCCCTATGCGCGCTACGGCGAAACCGTCGACGGCGTTATCGGCGCCATCGAAGGCATGCGGCCGTTGATCGCACGCGGTCTCGATCGGCAGGCCTTGCAGACCACCATGCCACCCGGCGCAGCGCGCAACGCGATCGATTGCGCATTCTGGGACCTCGAAGCAAAACGCGCCGGCAAGCGCGCCTTTGAGCTCGCGGGCCTACCCGCACCCAGGCCATTGCCCACAGCCTACACGATTTCGCTGGACGATGCGCCGGCCATGGCGCGTGCAGCAAGGAAAGTTGCCAGCCGCCCCCTGCTCAAAGTCAAGCTCGGCACTACCGGCGACCCTGCGCGCATCGCAGCTGTGCGCGCGGCAGCGCCGCACGCGGTTCTCATCGTCGACGCCAACGAAGGCTGGACCGAAGATAATTTGGCCGAAAACATTGCGGCTTGCGCGGACGCCGGCGTCAAACTGATCGAACAGCCATTGCCCGCGGGAGACGATCACGTCTTGGCACGATTGACGCGCAGCGTCGCCATTTGCGCCGATGAAAGCGCGCACGATCGCGCGTCGCTCGCAAAACTGGTTGGCAAATACGACGCGGTAAACATCAAGTTGGATAAAACCGGCGGACTCACCGAAGCTTTGGCGATGACGGCCGAAGCCGAGCGGCTCGGATTTTCGATAATGGCCGGATGCATGGTCGCAACATCACTTGCGATGGCTCCCGCCGTATTGCTTGCGCAAAAGGCGCGCTACGTCGATCTTGACGGCCCATTGCTGCTCGAGGCCGACCGCCCACACGGCCTGCGTTATGACGAAAGCTGTGTATTTCCTCCCGAGATGGAACTCTGGGGATAGTGGAACTCGCTGATTTCGTTCGCGTATCGACAAAACATTTCTTTCGGTCGCGCTTGCGCTGCCCACGCATTGCCTTAGACTTCGGTGAAATGACGGTGCGAAAAACCGTCAGGGGGAAACATCAAGTTCGGGGACATTTTGATGCGCTATCGCGAGTTCGCTTTGAGCGCGGCGTTGCTGATTGCGACCGCTGCGCCCTCTTCAGCAACCGTGCTGATTTCAGAAGATCGCGGCGGACAGATCGGCCACTATCTGGAAACGTTCGCCGCCGTGCGCTCAAGCGGCGAACGCGTTGTCATCGATGGCAATTGCCTCTCCGCGTGCACGCTCGTGCTCGGCGTTATTCCGCGCGATCGCATCTGTGTCACGCCGCGCGCGCGTCTCGGCTTCCACGCTGCGTGGATGCCGGATCACGACGGACGTCCGGTAACCAGTCCGATGGGAACGCAAGCGCTGTGGAAGTTCTATCCCAACTCGGTGCGCCGCTGGATCAATCAGCATGGCGGGCTGTCGCGTCACATGATCTTTTTGCAGGGACGTGATCTGGCAGCCATTTTGCCTTCGTGCAATGCGCCGCGGACCGTGCACGCGCGCGCAAACTCACGCCGCCATCACCTCTCGACGGCTCAGGCGCTTCGCTATCAGCGCGCAAGCGCCGCCCGCGACAGCCATTAGTGCCATCGCCGCATAGGCGACGCTGCCGAACGCTGCAAATAGCAGCCCCGAAATGCCCGTTGCGGCCGCCATCGCAACGCCGATTGCAATCGCAAGATAGCCTTGCGCGCTTGCCCCCTGGTTTGCCGACGTATGGCGGGCGATGAATCCAAGCGTGCCAAGATGAGTGGCGCCAAAGCTCAAGGCGTGCAGAAGCTGTAACCAAGGCAAGGCCGCAGCAGGCGGATCGAGCGCCATCGCGCCCCATCGCAGCACGGCGCCGGCCGCGCCTATGAGCAGCAGATTTATTGGCGTAATCGAGGCCGGCAGCCGCCCGGACACCGCGAACAAGGCGATTTCCGCAACGACACCAAGCGCCCACAACGCGGCGATCGTGATGCCGTTGAGCCCCATTCCGCTCCAGGCAACAACCGAAAAAGTGTAGAATACAGCGTGGCTTGCCTGGATGAAGCTCGCCGCCGCCAATGCAGCGAGATAGGCGGAATTTCGCAGCAATCCCTTGGGCCGATTACCTTCGCCGGCCGCCCCGGTAAGGGGAGAGAGCGGCGCCAGCAAAAGCGCCGCGGCGGCGACCCCTGCATAAGACGCCGCGATCAGCCAGATCAGATCGCCCGCGGGCAAGAGGTCGGCCGCGTATCCCGCAAGGAAATTGCCGGCGATAAATGCCGCCGACCCCCAAAGCCGCACCGGGCCATAGGCACGCCGGAGCGCGGCAAGACCACGCAACGCATAGGCATCGGTCATCGGCATGACCGACGCGTAGGACGCCGACGCAACGATAAAGAGTGCAAAAATCAGCGCGGGCGTTTTTGCCAGTCCGAGCAGCACATAGCCGACAAGCGAGGCGCAGGCGCAGGCGGCCAGCAGCGGATGCAGCCATTCCCGGCGATCCGCCTCTCGCGTGATCAGCGGAACGGCCAAAACGCGCGCGATCATTGGCACCGATAGCAAGAGCCCGATCGTTCGAGCGTCGAGCCCTCTGGCCTCGAGCCAGAGGGGGAAGAACGGCATCTGGATGCCGGCCACTGTAAAAGTGGCCACATAGAGCGCCGCAAGGCGCGCCGTGAAGCCGGCCGGGATGGAGGATTGAAGGGTCATGCCGGCATTGCTGGACGAATCGGACGGCGTGATTGATAGACTGAGCCGGTACGGATTGCATATGGCAACTGACCGTGGCTGATCCATATCGTTCGGCACAGAGCGGGCCGGCGGTGGCCGCTCATCAGTCGCCCACCGGGCCACGCGACGACAGGCGTGGCCGCCGGCACCTCGGCGAATACGATTTGCGCAGCCGCACGACGGTAACACCGCTGCTGCTGATGAGATCGCTCGACCGCATCGAAGCCTTGATGCGGGCCGGCACGGCGGATGCTTTTCAAAACGCGCAACAGGAGTTGCGCGCCATGGCCAAGCTCATGCGGGAGGGCGGCGCGCGGACGGAACGCGAAGCGGCGCGCCGGGAAAAGCTTCTGGAATTGCTCGATCTGATCGAGCGCCGCGTAGACGGCATGGCCGCCAAGCACGCGAACGCGGCTGCAGGATTCTCCCCATTCAAGGCAGCAGCGATGCGGAGAAATGCGAGCAGCGGGGAAGGGTTCGCTGGGCCGTCAGCAACGCGTGTACACGCAGAGCAGCATAAGGGCGCGTTTGCCGTTGAAGACCGCCCCACGAAAATCGAAGTCACCTCACGGCTGACGGATCATGATGCTTCTGTGCCGTCTGCGATGGAGGCGGACCGTGATCCGCTCTGCGCGCCGCGCGAGGCCGCGCACGAGCGCATTGATGCACCGACGAAAGTCATGCCGAAGACATCGCATTCCGTGACAGAGAGAATGGCGGCGAGCGATATCCTGCCCGTCCTTGCGGAATTAACGGAAGAAGAGCGTCTCGCGCTCTTTACATAAGGCGATCCGCCGTTGCGCTTCAGCCGGAAATCAACTTTGCGAACGTCTCCGCATCGACGTTTCCGCCCGACAAGACGCCGACGACAACCTTTCCCTTGATGTCGATCTTTCCGGCAAGCAGCGCTGCCAAGCCGATCGCACCGCCTGGCTCGACAACGAGCTTCAGCTCGCGGAACGCATAGGCCACCGCACGCGCAACGTCGTCGTCGCTTGCAACCACGCCCTTGCCGATGAGCTCACGGTTGATCGGGAACGTCAGTTCTCCGGGCGTCATCGTCATCAGCGCGTCGCAGATCGTGCCGCTCATACGCGGGTTGCGTTCGCGCTTGCCGCTCTTGAACGACCGCAAAGTGTCATCAAAGCCTTCCGGTTCCGCGGTGTAGAACCTTGCATCAGGGACGCGCGACTTCACACCGAGCGCGATGCCTGCCGCAAGCCCGCCGCCGGAGGCGCCGACCACCACGATTTCCGGCTTCAAATTCAAACGCGCCAGATCTTCGACGATCTCCGTCCCGATCGTGCCCTGCCCCGCAATGATCATCGGATCGTCAAACGGCGGCACAATTGTTGCACCGCGCTCGCCCGCGATCTTGTGTGCGATCGCCGCACGGTCTTCCGTGTCCCGATCGTAAGGCACGATCTCGGCGCCGAGCGCGGCGGTACGCTCGCGTTTTGCCCTCGGCGCGTCGCTCGGCATAACGATGGTCGCGCGCAGGCCACAAAGCTGTGCGGCAGCGGCAACGCCCTGCGCATGATTTCCGCTGGAATACGCCACCACGCCGGCGGCGCGGCGCTCGGCGGGGATGACTGAGATTTTGTTATAGGCGCCGCGAAATTTGAATGAGCCGGTACGCTGCAGCGTCTCCAATTTCAGGAAGACGCGCGCGTCCAGTGCAGCGTCGAGCACCGGCGCGTTGAGAAGCGGCGTACGCACCGCGACACCGGCGAGGCGTTTGGCCGCCGCTTCGATGTCGGCGGCGCTCGGTGCCTTGAGGTTTTCGATCAGACCCATCGCGCGCGAGGCTAGCGCCGATCAATTCCGCTGTCATGCCCCGCGAAAGCGGGGCATCCAGTAATCACTGCGTCCTTCAAGAATACTGGATTCACCGCTTTCGCGGGAATGACGGCCGCGGGTTGCCGCATTTGGCCGGATGCGAGAAACTGACTCCACAGGAATTGTTACGGCCGTTCAAGAAAGGACTCCCATGGATCTCGGAATTTCGGGCCGCAAGGCCATTGTCTGCGCGTCGAGCCGCGGGCTCGGCAAGGCTTGCGCAAAGGCGCTGGCCGAAGCCGGATGCGAGGTCGTCATCAACGGCCGCGACGCCAAACAGCTCGAAGCGACCGCAGCCGAATTGAAGGCCGCAACCGGCGCAAAAATCATTCCGGTCGCCGCCGATGTCGCTTCGGCGGAAGGCCAAAAGGCATTGCTGGCGGCCTGCCCTGCTCCCGATATCCTCGTCAACAACAACGCGGGTCCGCCCCTGCGCGATTTCCGCGAGCTGTCGCGTCAGCAGCTGATTGACGGCGTCATCGCCAACATGATCACCGCGATCGAACTTACTCAGAAGGTGATCGATTCGATGGCCGAGCGCCGCTTCGGCCGGATCGTCAACATCACATCCGGCTCGGTAAAAGCGCCTTTGCCCGGCCTCGACCTATCATCCGGGGCGCGCGCAGGGCTGACCGCATTTCTTGCCGGCGTCGCGCGGACGGTTGCGGACAGAAACGTCACCATCAATCACATTCTGCCCGGTGCCTTCGACACCGACCGTCTGCGCGGGACGCTCAGCAAGGCGGCGGAGCAGAAGAAAAAGAGCATCGAGGAGGTCGCAGCCGAGCGCAAGGCCGGCATCCCTGCACGCCGCTTCGGCGATCCGGCGGAATTCGGTGCGGCTTGCGCGTTTCTTTGTTCGGCGCACGCCGGCTACATTACCGGCCAGAACCTGCTCATCGACGGCGGCACATTCCCGGCGGCGTTCTAGCTACTCGCTGCTGCTCCGTTACGCCGCCTGCTTTTCCGGGTCGAATTCGACTCCCATGCGCGTCGGCTTGCGCCAGATGACGTGGCACGGGCGGCGGAAGTGATCGTATTCGATCACCAGCACAAATTCGTCCGGAATACCGACCTGGCTCGCCACTTCGAGGCAAGCGCCGATGGGCGATACGTTTCGGATTTGGCAATCGATGCCGCCGGCACGATTGAACGCGATGCTGCCCCGCTTGAGCACGCGGTGGCGCTGAACTCTGCGTCTCTCTTTCATGGCTTCCTCCGTCATTGCCGGCGTTCGGCCCCTTGGCCCGCCAACGCCGCGCGAAGGTCAGACGGCTGACCGGTACGAAAACGCTATGCCCCTGGGTTTATCGATCGATGAAATTGATCGTCGAAACAAAGCCGATCCGGTTACAGATGGCTAACCATCCGCCAGCCATCGCCCCTGCAATACAAAGATGCGCAATTCGTTAGGCTCTAAGCCACGGAATTTATTTGCAATTTACTGATTGTACCGCGTTGGTCGCATTACACTTGGGGAGCAATACGTCAGGTTATGCGCATGCTACATATCGGAAGCTCACTCTTCGCGTGGCTCACCGCCGATTTCGAGATTTTTGGCCTTAGCGGCCAGAACTGGATGCTGGCGTTCTCCGGCGGCGTCACCGCAATTTTCCTGGTGCTGGCGGTTTTCATGCGGAGCAAGAACGGGCACACCGGATCCCTCTGGTGAAGACGCCGGACGGATGTCACGCCGGGGACACTCACCCCGAACAAGAAGAGAAGCGATGAAAGAAGAAGGGTTGCCCGCAGACCCTTTGGCATCGCATAGTCCGCGCCGACCTGCTTGGCGTGAACAACTTGCTGGTTCGTCATTCCGGGGCGCGGTCGCTAGGCCGCAAACCCTGAATCCATAATCCCGGCGCTACGGAGGGATGGATTCCGGACCCGCGCTCGCGAACGCGAGCGTCCCGGAATGGCTGAATTGGCCAAGTCGCTCGGGCCGAGCCATCAAACGACTGCCCTTGGGGAGGAATAAGGATATGAAGCTTGTTCGTTATGGCGCGCCCGGCCGCGAGAAGCCCGGCATCATCGACGCTGATGGAAAGATCCGCGATCTCTCGCGCGTGGTGAAAGACATCGACGGCGAAATGTTTGCCTCAGGCGGCCTCGCCAAGATCAAGAAAGCGAACATCAAGCGGCTCAAGCCCGTTCCCGGCAAGCCGCGGATTGGCGCTTGCGTCGGCAACGTGCGCCACTTCATCGCCATCGGCCTGAACTACCGCGACCACGCGGAAGAAGCAGGCATGCCGATCCCGAAGGAGCCGGTGATCTTCAGCAAGATGACCACCTCGATCTGCGGCCCGAACGACAACACGCTGATGCCGAAGGGTGGCGCCAAACTCGACTACGAGTGCGAGCTCGGCATCGTCATCGGCAAGCGTGCGCGCTATCTCACCAAGGAAAACGCCAAGCAGGCGATCGCCGGCTATTGCATCGCCAACGACGTGTCCGAGCGCTCCTTCCAGATCGAGCGTTCCGGCGGCCAGTGGTTCAAGGGCAAGAGCTCCGAGACCTTCGGCCCCCTCGGGCCGTGGCTCGTCACCAGGGACGAGATCAAGGACCCGCAGAACCTCAACATGTGGCTGAAGGTGAACGGCGAGCAGCGCCAGCACGGCAACACGCGCACGATGATCTTCGGCTGCGAATATCTCGTCTGGTATTGCTCGCAGTTCTTCGTGATGGAGCCGGGCGACGTCATCATCACCGGCACGCCGCCGGGCGTCGCGCTCGGCATGAAGCCGGAGCCGAAATTCCTGAAAGTCGGCGACGTCGTGACTCTCGGTATCGACGGCCTCGGCGAACAGCGGCAGAAGATCGCGGCGGCCAAGTGAAGTACTGATAGCGTTCTTTCCGCCGAAGCGGATGCATCGGCTTACGCCCGGCCCAGCGCCGGGCGTACGCTTATCGGCACGAGCGCAAGTCGATGCGCCCGATAGAGGGCTACCGCCACAGCTTGGGCACCAGCGGGGCGTCCCACAGGCCCCTGATCCGCGGACCGGGGCGCTTGCCGCGCGCCATCAATTCCGTGACCGCCCACACCAGCGCGTCGAGCCGGTCGGGCGAAGCGCCGGACGACAGGCCGCCAAGACCGAAATCGCACATCTCGTCTTCAAGCGCGGCGAACGCAGCGCCGACGTGCTTGACCTTGCCTTGCGCGTACATCGCGGCGACCGGCTCGGCGCGCAGCCACTTGCCGCGCGTCGCATGCACGCATTTGACGGCGACCTGCGCGTCGATCTGACGGATCACCGCCGCGACCATGTCGCCGCCCTGGTTGACCTCGGCGACGATCGCATCCGCCTCGCGCCGCCGATAGAGCGCTACCGCCCTCGCCGCCCAACCGGCGGGCGCGAGCCCCTGCACGCTCGCGTCCTCCAGCACATAGACGACGCCGCTTTCGGCAAGACCCGCGGCGACGATGCCGCAGGCATCGGAATTCGTACGTGAGGTCGCCGGCGGATCGATGCCGACGACGATGCGCTGCAAAGGCGGCGCGCTGTCGACGCGCGCCTCCTCGATCATCGCGCGCGACCACAGCGCGTCGGCGCGATCCTCGATGATCTCGCCGTCGATCTCCTGCCGGCCGAGCCTGGTGCCCGCGTAGCGCGCGAGAATTTCGTCGATGAAGGCGGGCGAGAGATGCGCGGCATTCGCCTGCGTGCCGGCGCGCGTGACCGCCGTGCGCGGATCGGCAACGAGGCGCTTGATGAGCGGGATCGGCCGCGGCGTGGTGGTGATGAGCTGGCGCGGGCGTTTGCCGAGGCGCAGGCCGAACTGCAGCATGTCGAAGGTCGCGTCGGCGTGGTGCCATTTGGCGAGTTCGTCGCACCATGCGGCGTCGAACTGGGGCCCGCGCAACTGCTCGGGGTCTTCCGCCGAGAAGGCGTAGGCGACCGCGCCGTTCGGCCATTCGAGGCGGCGGCGCGTCGCGGTCCATTGCGGTCGCTCGGCCTGCGGCGAGCAGCGCAAAATGCCGGACGGACCTTCGATCATCACCTCGCGCACATCGTGCTCGGTCTCTCCGACGAGCGCGATCGAGTGATGCGGCACACGCGCATAGGGCGGCGTGCCGGCGACGAGCGCACGCACGAACTCGGCACCGGCGCGCGTCTTGCCGGCGCCGCGACCGCCGAGCATCAGCCACGTCGTCCAGCTGCGGCGGTTGTTGGCGCGCAGCGGCGGCATCTGATGCGGATGGGCGAAGACGATGAAATCGTACTCAAGTCTCCGCAGCACCGTTTCCGGCAGACTCCGGAGCAGGTCCGTCACTCGGCCCGCTCTCGACAAAAGCCGTAATGCGTCGCGCAAGTTCGTTACGGAGTTCGTCGATATCGGTGGGGAAGTCGTCGTTGTTGTCATGCTCGTTGACTTGTGCGGGAACGGGGCTGAGCGGCACGATCTGGCGCAACGTCGCGAAGAGGCTTGCGAGCGTGCGCGCGGTGCGCTCGGCGTCGATCGGCCTTTGCGGCGTGGCATCGAGCCGCCTGCGCATTGCTTCGACGGCGGCAATCTCCTTCAGGACGTCGGCGTGCAGCTGCGCGACCGTTTCGGCGGGCGGCGGCAGATTTGCCGCGGACGTCGCAGCGCTTTCTCCGCTTTCCTGCTGCGCAGCCGCTTCGCCGCCGCTGCCGGAAGCAAGCGCACGCGCCTTGGCGGCGAGCTTCGCAGCCGGCGACAGATCGCGCGGCGGCGCGACGTAGCGCACCCATTTTTTCCTGCGCGCGATCCGGCTCACTGTGGTTGGGTCGATCCTGCCCTCGGCGCCGATCGAGGCGAGCGACTCCGGCGTTTCCTCATAGCGGCGGCGCATTTCCTCGAGCAGCTCCGGCGTATAGGTGTGGCGGTGCGCCGCTGTCGCGCGCGCGGTTCTCACCTTCGGCGCGGGCGAGTCTTCCGCCGGGAGCGGCTTCGCCGGCTCGTCGCCGGCCGCCGCCGTGCGCGCGGGCTCTCCGATAGATTTGCGGGTAGTTTTGCGGATCGATTTGCGGACGGACCCGCGCGCCTTTTCGGCCGC
>DASTSG010000046.1:0-48514 GCA_035760805.1 Pseudolabrys sp. | reverse complement strand
GGTAACGATAAAACGTTTTCCGGGCGCCGAAGGCGGGAGCGCGCGCGCGGAGCAGTACACGGTCCCCTACGTGAAGCGCATGCGCGTGCTGGATGCGCTGAACCATATAGCCGAGCACAGTGCACCCGACCTTGCTTATCGTTGGTTCTGCGGTTCGAAGATGTGCGGTGGTTGTGCTGTCAGGATGAATGGCCGCGAGGTTCTGGCCTGCTGGGAAGCCGCGCTGCCCGAAATGGTTCTAGAGCCGTTGCGAAACCTTCCCGTGATCCGTGATCTGGTTGTCGATCGGGCACCTTATGAAAAGCGCGTGGCAAAATTTGAGCCGTGGCTGGAGCGCCATTCGCCGTACGAGGGATTTCCGGAGACGCTTTCTCATCTGGAGATGAAAAATGCGTCAAAGGCGCTCGACTGCATCTCTTGCATGGCATGCTTTTCCGCCTGCCCGGTGATAGGACTCGGCGACCTTACCGATTTTGCCGGACCGGCTCCGTTGGTCCAGCTTGGGCAGACGGCCCTTGATCCGCGCAATGACCCCGACAAGGTGCGGCGCTCGCTGGAGCGATCGGGAATTTTCAACTGCATCTCATGCTACAAATGCGAGGAAGTGTGCCCAGCCGGGATTCCGATCGTTTCACGTGTCATTGAGCCGCTGAAGGCGAAGGCTGCCGAGCTTTCGCCGGCGATGGCGCGGCACCCACGTGTCTTTCGGAACATCGTAAAGTCGCGCGGACGGATCGACCCGGGCGAACTGATTCTTCGGGTCCAGGGTTGGCGGGTTCTGACGCGGATTCCGCGCATGCTCAGGATGCTCGTGCGCGGAAAGATCAAGCCAGTAAGAACATTATTGGGTTTTAAAACCGCTGCGGCTGCGCCCGCGAAACGTATCCTCGATCGGAAAAGCAAATAAAATGAAATGGGCCTATTATCCCGGATGCTCCGCGCGAAGCACATGCGCGGAGCTGAACGAGGCAACACATCGCGTCGCTGGCAAACTTGGCGTCGAGCTGGTCGAGCTCGAATCGGCGACCTGCACGGGTGCCCGAGAGCTGAGGGCGATCGATCCCGTTGGCTTCTACACGCTGAATGTTCGCATTCTCGCGCTGGCGGAAAAACACGGCCTGCCGCTACTGACCATTTGCAATACATGTACGCTTAATGCATTGGATGCACATGCGGCCTTCGTTGAGGATCGGAAGCTGGCGGATAAGATTAACGCGCAGCTGGCGCAGGAGGGACTGCATTATAGCGGGCGTACGCGCATCAGCCATTTCCTGTGGATGCTATTCGAGAATATTGGCGAGGAGGAGCTTCAGGCGCGTGTCGTCCGTCCGCTCACGAACCTGAGCGTTGCGGCGTTTTATGGCTGCCATATCACGCGGCCGCCGAATCGATATGGCTTTGTTGATTCCCGTAATAATGTCGCACTGGAGCGGCTCGCAGTCATCCTGGGTTGCAAGCCAATCGATTACAGCGGGCGCACCGAGTGTTGCGGTTTCCACACCGCAGCACATGATGAGCGAATTTCGATCAAGCTAAGCGGGAATCATATCCGATCTGCGAAAGAAAACGGCGCTCAGGCCATGGTCACGCCTTGTCCGCTTTGCCATACCGTCCTGGACGGATTTCAGCACGAGATCGAGAGCGATTTGGATACCGAGCTTGACATGCCGGTTCTACATTTGCCGCAGCTTGTAGGTCTGGCGCTTGGAATGACTCCGGAGGAATTGGGAATCGACCGTCACCTTGTCACTTTGCCGCCCCTGCGGGAGACGGCGCGGGCGGAAACATAGCAAATCTGATCGCCTCACTTTGATTTCCAGTCGGTACGAATTTTTGCTCGCTTAGCTTGGCTGGAAGCCGGAAGCTGCCAAGCGCGACTTGGCAAACTCGCCGGTGAGGAACGTCATGAACTCTGCCACCTTCCCACTGTTCTTACCTGCCAGAATCGCGCCGCTGTAGATCGATACCAATTGCAATTCTTCCGGTAATAGGGAGGCGAGAATGACGCCCTTGGTGCCGCGGATTTCGCTAACAAGGGCGAAGCCAAGATCGGATTTTCGATCGGCGACGGCCTGGATGGCGGCCAATCCACCCTGCGTCAGAATACTCTTCTTGCGCACGCTGTGATCGACGCTCAACCGGCGCAGTAAGGCATCAAAATGCACGCCGGCAGAAGCTCCGCTTGCGGGATTTGCGTAGGAGATGGAACGAGCCTGCTCCAGCGCCTGCTTGAATGCGGCGGGGGTGGAGATATCGGGCGCCTCATCGTCGGTCCGAATTGCCATGCCCATCCGCATAACTCCTAGTTCAACGGAGGGGACGGCTTCGATTAAGGCCTTCTGGCGCATCGCCGGCAGATCTCTGGCGACGGTAACAACAATATCGGCTCCGCAACCGGCTTCGACCTTTGAGCGTGTGACTCCGGCCGTGTTGAACGAAAGTTCGACGTTGCAATCGAATTGCTCGGAAAAGGCGCGTGCGATCTCGGGCAGTGTATGCTTGACCGCGCCGACCGCAATGACAGTTATCGACGGACGGGTGCTTTCAGTCGCGGAAGAGTCCATGCCCTGCCTCGCTCGTCTAAGCGTTCCTATCGAAACGGAGAGTTGGTCAGACTACTTCGAAGCGGCCGACGTCTTTTCGCCAGTTCAGGCCGAGACCGGGCCGATTCGGTGGCGTTGCAAAGCCGTTTGAAACAATCATTGGTTCTTCAAGAATGCTGTCTGCCCAGCTGACATATTCGAGCCAATGGCGGTTCGCTGTTGCAGCGAGCAGATGGACGCTAATTTCCGGCATCAAATGCGACGAAACTGGAATTCCGCGAGCGGACGCGATTCCGGCCGCCCGAAGCCAGCCCGTGACTCCGCCGATGCGGGCGACATCAAGCATCAGGTAATCCGAGGCTTCGACGGCGACGGCGTCAGAGACAGCTTCTGGTCCATCGAGATTTTCACCGAGCTGCACCGGCACCCTGAGTTCTCGCGCGATCGAGGCGCATCCGCGCAAATCACTGTGCCGGATCGGTTCCTCGATCCAATAGATATCGAGATCCGACAATTGGTCCGCGCGCCGGATCGTTTCGGGGACGGTAAGGCATTGATTGTAGTCGACCATTACGGCTGTCGACTCGGGCACCGCGCGTCGAACCGCGCGCGCCACCTCTAGATCTTTTGCGGAATCTTGATGACCAAGTCGCAATTTGACAGCGTCGAACCCGGCCTCCAGCAACAGCTTGGCTTCGTTTGCGGCATCGGCCGCCGGCATCAGTCCAAGGCCGTCGCTATTGTAAGCCCGCACTGGATTGAGGTCGCTGCCGAGTAAGGTTGCCAGCGGCACATTAGCCGCAACGGCGATGGCGTCCCAGGTCGCGATATCGAGTGCGGCAAGGGCCATCCGGACGGTGCCGGTCACACCCAGTAATGCATAGCGGCGGGCAAGATATGCGGAAATATCGACAGGCGAGGCCGCACGTCCCGCGACTAATTCCACTGCTTCGTCGAGAATGGCGGCGATCGCCTTGGCGCCGCTCTTGCGGTAGCAGAAGAGGTAGCTCCGGCCGATTACGCCTTCCTGCATCTCGACGTCGACCAGCAACAGGGGAGCCGAGGTCACGGTCGCAGCGCTGGTCCCGAGCGGATACCGCATCGGCACCTCAACGTATCGGGAGCGAACGCTACGGAAATGAAGAATCGGGATATTTGTGGGAGCGGCGGCCGCCAAGACGAGCCTCTTGAGAATGGTAGACCAATGTGATCATTTTTTGTATAGTGGTTTTGAAAAGGTTGGTCAAACCATAGCTGCTACATTGGAGCCGGGAGTCCGGGGCCTGATCGGATCGCCAGGTCTCTATGTCAAAAATCGGCGCCTGCTCGCGCGCAATTGACAGAGGCAGGTTGAAACAAATGATCAAAGATGTAGACGCCGCTCAGGTCCGGCGTTTCGTATTGAACGCAATTGAGGAGGAGCAACTCCCCGAAGGGGCGAAGCTTCCGACCGAGCGTAGTTTGGTCGAGCGCCTGAATGTGTCGCGTAGTGCCGTCCGCAATGCCCTCGCTGCGCTCGAGACCGAGGGCCGCATCCGCCGCAGAGTCGGCAGCGGCACTTTCGTTGCGCTTCAGAATGGCCACGCGAACAATAGCCAGAATGTACCGGAATTCAGCCCGCGCCAGCTTATTGAGGCTCGAATTGCGGTCGAGCCGCAGATAGCGAGCCTAGCCGCGATCAATGCCACCAAGGTGGACTTTGAACGACTGGAGGAGTGCGCGCGCGCATATCATCGTGCGGACACGGTCATCGATTTCGACATTGCCGACGCCACTTTCCACGCGACGATCGCCCGTGCCACGAATAATCCTCTCATCATTCGCATCTATCAGGAAATCACGATCGCCCAAACGGCTGCAGATTGGGGCGGGCTGCGCCATCGCTTTCTGACGTCCAGCCGTCGCATCGCTTCCCGCGTCGAGCATGACAAAATTCTTGAGGCACTGCGGATGCGTGATAGCGCAAAGGCGATCGAGGCTGTGCGCTTCCATTTGCATGAAATCGCGGCCGCGCTGCTGCGGTAATAAACGGTCGTATTGGTCTAAAGCTCCTTGACATTGGTCTACCAATTCTGCCAATTGCGTGAGGTTGATTGGTAATGCAGGGTTCCAATGAAAATCGCGATTGTCGGATCAGGTGGAGTTGGTGGCTTCTACGGCGCCAAGTTGGTGCAGGCCGGGCTTGACGTTACGTTCGTCGCCCGCGGCGCTCATTTTGAGGCGATGCGTCAGCACGGGCTCGCGATTGAGAATGAAAAAGGCGGGATCAATCTCGCGCTCCCCAAGGTGAACGTTACGAACGATCCGCTCACGATTAAATCGCCCGATTTGATCATCATCGCGGTGAAGCTGTGGGATCTCGAGGCTATCGCTAAGACGCTTAAGCAAATTGCGCGGCCTGATACCGGCGTCCTGTCGCTGCAAAACGGCGTCATAAAAGACGACATTCTTAAAGCCGTGTTTGGCGACAAATCTGTCATTGGGGGCGTCGGCTATGTCGCCACCCATATCGGTAGGCCCGGTGTCATCCACCAGGTCGGCGCCCTGCAAAAAATCAAGTTAGGCGAATACGATGGCAGCAAGTCCGCGCGCGTGGAGACGCTTGTCAACGCTTTCGCTTCGACCGGCATTGAAGCCTCGAGTAGTGACGATATTCAGCGCGTCCTTTGGGAAAAGTACGTTTTCCTCGTCGGGTTGTCGGCGCTGACCAGCGTTACGCGTCTGGACATTGGGCCAATCCGGGAAAATCCGCGATCGCGAGGTGTCCTTCAGAGCGTGATCGCGGAGGCGGTTGCGGTTGGGCGCTTGCTCGGCGTGCGATTGCCCGAGGATTATGCAGACCAATGCATGGCTCTCATCGATCAGTTGCCGTTCACGATGTCGTCGTCGATGTACCACGACCTCAGCAAAGGAAATCGGCTGGAGCTTCCATGGCTGAGCGGCGGCATCGTGTCGCTCGCAAAAAAGGTTGGCTTTCCTGTCCCGGCTAATGCGTTCATCGCCGACGTCCTTGCGCCTTACGTCGAGGGACGCCGAGGTTGATACGCTGAAACTTCCAGGCCGAAACTAAAGAGTCCGCCGAAGTTGGTCTGGCTTATGTTTCGGACATTTAGAGCCGCGCAGCCGCCTTGTTCAGCTTGTCGCGGTTGTTGCCTACTTTCTTGATGAGGGCGCGCGCCTGCTCGGCCGTGATGCCGTGCTTGCGAGCAAAGTAGTTCACCTCATAGCCTTCGCTATTCGATACGCGGGACCGATCGCGCTTGCCTCGTTTCCTTCTGTCGTCTGGCATGAGCCGCCTCCATCTGGTACCGAAAACAACGCAAAGGGCGAACTCTGGTTCGATGTGTGGGCGCTTTACGCGCATGTACACCTGTCTGAGGTGATGACGAAGCTCTACCGCCTCACGTCGAACATCAAGTGGGAATCTCACTTTCGATACGACTAATGGTACATTCAGAGGTCGATTGGCACCGGGCCTCACGCCGTTAGTGGCGCTTATTGCGGTGTGGGTTGCGTACAGGCAGCTTAAGCTAAATCGGCGTAGTCAGCGTGAGACAACGGCGAAGGCAACGTTTCGAGAATATTTGAAGCTTGCGTTTGAGCACCCTGACCTTGCCGAGGGTGATTACCAAAGGCTCGTTCAAGCGGGGAAAGCCGACAAGCACTCGTGGTTTGTCGGCTATTTTTTGTGGGCTGCGGAGGAAATTCTGAATACGCGCGGCGAAATCGCCAGTGGAGAAAAAACCTGCAAATGCAAGCCGACAAGCATCGTGCTTATTTTGAGGAAAATGAAGTTTTTAACAAAGTAGAAAAAGGTACGTACTCGCGTAGGGCGCGGAAGCTTATTGAGCGCGCGATCCAATCCGGAAAAAAGTGAACGAGGCGTCTACCCAAATACGTCCAAAGCTTCATTGATCGGCAGGGCAGGGCGCGCTTCTACTTTCGTCGCCCCGGCTTCAACAGGATTGCGCTCCTCGGCTTACCGTGGTCGCCCGAATTTATGACCGCCTACGAGGCGGCACAGGCCCTTCGAATTTGGATGGTGAGCGCGCTGGGACTCGAACCCAGGACCTACTGATTAAAAGTCAGTTGCTCTACCGCCTGAGCTACGCGCTCGTCACCCGGCGCAGGTTATCCGAAAACCTCATGGGGTGGCGGACCAGCATTCGGACCGTGCGCTTGGGCCGCTGTGTAGGGGGGCGACCCGGCCGGGTCAATAGCCGCATGGCCCGCTTGAACGAGAACGGCCGAGATTTGCTAGAGTGCCGCTTTTCCTCGCTTGCCTGCCCTCAGGAGCCAATATGCCGATCATCAATCGCATCGCCGACCTGCATAAGGAAATCACGGAATGGCGGCACGATCTGCACGCCCATCCGGAAATTCTCTACGACGTGCACCGGACGGCCGCGAGCGTTGCCGAAAAGCTGAAGGCCTTCGGCTGCGACGAAGTGGTGTCCGGAATAGGCCGCACGGGCGTGGTCGGGGTGATCAAAGGCCGAAAGGGCGGCTCCGGGAAGGTGATCGGATTGCGCGCCGACATGGACGCGCTGCCGATCGAGGAAGAGACGAACCTTCCTTACAAATCGACCAATCCCGGCAAGATGCACGCCTGCGGCCACGATGGTCACACGGCGATGCTGCTCGGCGCTGCGCGCTACCTTGCCGAGACCCGCAATTTCGCCGGCACGGCGGTGGTTATCTTTCAGCCCGCCGAGGAGGGCGGTGCCGGCGGCAAGGCGATGGTTGACGATGGCATGATGGACCGTTTCGGAATCCAGGAGGTCTACGGCATGCACAATTATCCCGGCATGGCGCTCGGCACCTTCGGCCTGCGGCCCGGCGCGATCATGGCGGCGGCCGATCATTTCACCATCGAGATCGAGGGTCGCGGCGGCCATGCCGCGCGCCCGCATATTTCAACGGACAGCGTCCTGGTCGGTGCAGAGATCGTCAGCCAACTGCAATCGATCGTGTCGCGCAACGTCGACCCGCTGGAGTCGGCGGTCATCTCGGTTTGCATGTTTCACGCGGGCTCCACCGACAATGTCATTCCGCAAACGGCCCAGCTTCGCGGGACCGCGCGAAGCCTCGTGCCGCAGGTGCAGGACCTCGTGGAAAAGCGCATGCACGAAGTGGTCGAGGGAACGGCGAAAACACTCGGCGCGAAGGCGACGCTCAACTACCGGCGCGGCTATCCGGTCTTGAAAAACCACCCGGATCAGACGGACTTTGCCGCCTCGATCGCCGCGGAAATTGCCGGCGCGGACAAGGTGAACACTTCGCTTGCGCCTGTGATGGGAGCCGAGGATTTCTCGTTCATGCTCAATGCGCGTCCTGGCGCCTTCATCTTCATCGGCAACGGCGACAGCGCGGGGCTGCACCACCCGGCTTATAACTTCAACGACGATGTGATTCCGTATGGCACGTCGTACTGGGTGAAGCTGGTCGAAACCGCGCTGTCAGCGTAAGAGCGCGATCTTTATCTGATCGACCGCAAGTCTCGCGCGGATCGCGGCTGCTATTGCCTCAGTTCGCGGCGCTTTGAAGTGTATGCAGTCGTTGCGTGTCTGAACACCGCCGGCCGGCGCGGCAAGAGCTCCAGGAGCTTTGCTTCGAGCGCGGACCATGTAGCAAAATCGTTCAAGCGCGTGCGCTCCATCACGGCGAGGCCAACGGCTGCCAGGAAAGGAATGCTTTGAACCACGAGCACGACGGCGAAGATGTAAATCTCACGCACCTCTTTGTAGTTCGTCGCGTACGTCACCGCGGCGCCGGTGAGCAGGAGACCGGCAAGCACGGCTTCCCAGAACGCATGGAAATCGGACGGCGCCTTTGTGCCGCCTTTGGCCGTGCGCACGAACGGCAGATGATCCTTGATCACGCCGAAGCTCACGGCGCGCGCAACCGTCCACTGGACGGACATCGCCGCGAACACCGAGCCGAGCAACTGACTCGGGGGCGGCGCCACGCGGACCCGATAAAGCATTACGAAGTGGATCACCGAAACCAGGAAGCTGGCGAGGATCGGAATGGTCAAAACCTTGTCCGGCACGGCGATGCCGACGAATGCGATGACCGGCACCCAGATGATGTTGAGGATCGCAACCAGAACGCCGATGCTCTCCGCGCCGAGCCAATTCAGCCAACCCAGTGCGAATTCGCGCTTCTGATCGCCGGTTAGGCGGCTTGCACCCGGCAAGAACCTGCGCCAGTGCTTCTTGACGATCTGAAAGCCGCCATACGCCCAGCGGTGACGCTGCTTTTTGTAGGCGTCAAAACTGTCCGGCAACAGGCCGTAGCCGTAACGTTTGTTGGTGTAATGGGCCTGCCATCCGAGCTCGAGGATTGAGAGCCCGAGATCGGTGTCCTCGCAGATCGTATCGCTCGACCAGCCGCCCGCTGCTTCCAGCGCCGCACGGCGAATGAGGCACATCGTCCCGTGCACGATAATCGCGTTGTGTTCGTTGCGCTGGACCATGCCGATATCGAAGAAGCCGGCATATTCGCCGTTCATCGCGTAGTGCATCACGCTGCGCGTGCCGTCGCGGTGATCCTGCGGCGCCTGCACGAGGCCGACGGCCGGGTCGGCAAACAGGGGCGTGAGATCCTTGAGCCAGTCCGGGTGCACCGCGTAGTCGGCGTCGATCACGCCGATGATGTCGGCATCAGTCGCGGTATGCGTAAGCGCGAGCCGCAATGCGCCCGCCTTGTATCCGGCGAGATTCTCCACGTTGATAAACTTGAATCGCTCGCCGAGCGTACGGCAGTGCTCCTCAATGGGGCGCCACAATGCCGGATCGGGCGTGTTGTTGATGACGACGATACACTCGAAATTCGGATAATTCAGATTGGCCACCGCATCGAGTGTCTGCTTGAGCATCTCCGGCGGCTCACGGTAGGCCGGAACGTGAATCGACACCTTCGGCGCAAAGGATCCCGGTGCGAGTGGTGGCGAGCTGATGAGACGTCGCGGCTTGCGGCCAAACACAATGGCGGCGATCTCCTCGATGCGCGCCAGGGCAATGATGATGAGCGGAATCAGCAATGCCGTGCCCAATCCAAGGGCAAAGGCGGCTCCGGGCACAAAGTAGTGGCCGTTCCAGTACGCAAACAATCCGGAAAACCACGCGCCGACGACGTTGGCGGCGCCGACAAGCAGCATGGCTTGCACAACGCTCACGCCGTTTATGGCGAGCACCGGCAACGAAAGCAGGATGCCGATCAGAAGCGCAATACCCGCAAGCTTCCAGTGATCGGCACTGTAAATCGGGCCGGTCCAACTGAATTTCGGATGGCGTGAAGCATCAAGAAGGCCCCAATAGGGTCCGACGCCACCCTCAAATGTTTTCCAAGGCTGATCGATGGCTTCAATAATATTGTAATCGATGCCGTAAAAGTCCGCCCGCGCCACGAAGTCACGCAACACTTCCGCCTGCGCGATACGCCCCGGATCGGCGTTCTTGTAATTGTAGCCGGCGCTCGGCCATCCGAACTCGGCGATCACCACGCGTTTGCCGGGATAGGCTTGGCGTAGCTTGTCGTAAATCATGATTGCCTGGTCAACGGTCTGCTCGGCGCTCAATCCTTCCCAATAGGGAAGGATGTGCGCAGCGATGAAGTCGACGGCTGAAACGAGCTCGGGATGATCGATCCACACGTGCCAGATTTCGCCCGTCGTTACCGGCACCGGACTCGATCGCTTCACGCGCTGAATGATTTCGACAAGCTGCTTCGGGTCAAGTTCGTCACGGAAAATCGTCTCGTTGCCGACGTAGATGGCATTGACGTTGTGGTGCTTGTGAGCGAGCTCGAGCGCAGAGCGAATTTCACGCGCATTGCGATCTTTGTTTTTGTCGAGCCAGGCGCCGACGCTGACTTTCAAACCGTAATCGGCTGCAATCCCGGGGACGAGTTCGGCGCCACCGGTGGCCGAGTAGGTGCGGATCGCGTGCGTCACGGGCGCGATTGCCTTCAGGTCGGCGCGTATCTGCGCAGCTTGTGCCTTCTGCGTTTCGGGATCGGAAATGTTTGCAAACGGCGCATAGGAGACGCTTGCCAATTGATGGCCGACATCAGGAGCCTGGGCCTCATCACGCAAGAGGGCCCACAGCCCGGCATGCACGCACGCCACGAGGGCGATCACGGCCGCGACGGAGCGCATTCGCTCAATACCTAATGGGGCAGATGTGGTGAGCCTTGAGCCCGTCCCCTGGACTCGACCGCATCCTGTTCCGGGTTTGTGACAGAACGGCGAATGACGGTTTTAGGTGCGCAATGAAGTAGGAAGAGGACATGGCAAATCCTAGGCAACCCAGCGCCCCGGCTTAAAAAAATTACTTAACCAGCAGGAGATGATTAAACGACGTTCAGTGCGCGTCGGTTCCCTGGGCCGGGGCGGCGGCTGCCGGCTGGGTGGGGGCAAGGCTGGGATTTAACCAGCAGGCATGGACACGACTGTTCAGGCTCTCCGGCACCTTGGGGTCGATATCCCCCTGCAAAATAACGCAGCGGAAGGTGGCCTGGATGTGGTTAGCGGGGCAGCCGAACCGGTCGTAAAGATCGAGGTGGCGGAATGCCGTATCCAGATCGTCGCGCCAGAGTAGCCCAACCACCCGCCGGCCCAGCCAGACGCATTCCGGGTTGCCGGCCGGCCCATTAATTAACCGCCTCGCCTCGGTAATTTCCGCGGCGCGCTTCTCCCGCTCCTTGGCTGCCGCGGCATCCGCCGCTTTTTTCTGGTCTTGCGGCTTTCCGCCGTTCCCGCTTTGGGCAATGGCCAGAGGCGTCTGAGCGAAGATGAGAAGTGCCACACCGAGCGTGGCGGCGATCCGGCGCGAGAAGAATAGTGGCATTGCCTTTTTGTCTTTGCTTGCAATCCCAGCGTTGCCAGCACCCGTCTGCCGTCGGAATGGGTCTGTTTTGCGGCGTCATGCGAGTGCGTACATCGGCGACTTTCGCTCCAATTGCCGGAGCTTGTCCAGCAAGACCGTCGCGATTGCTTAAAACGTGCCCCTGGCAGTGGGATCGAGCCTGCGATAAGCCGTGACCGGTCCGTTAGTCGGATTTGCAGGCTGCGATGGGCAGGGCGCTTTCCTTTTTCCTGATATCGGTTGCCGTCATCGTCGCGAGCTGGGCTTGGCTCGGTGCGCCATTAAGGTTGCCGCAGTCGCCACTGGCTGTCAGTGACAAACTTTATTGCGTGTCGTACGCGCCTTTCAGGCCAAACCAGACGCCGTTCGATCCCGCGACGCGTATTTCGGCTCGCCAAATCGAGGAGGATTTTGCGCAGCTTTCAAAACTTACCGATTGCGTCCGCACGTACTCGGTCGAATTGGGCCTCGATCAGGTACCCGCAATCGCAAAGAGACACGGGCTGAAGGTGATCCTCGGCATCTGGATATCCGGTACGCCCGAGAAAAACCGGCTGGAGATCGAGACCGGCGTCGAACTTGCCAACCGTTATCCCGGGGTCGTGAGCGCAGTCGTCGTCGGCAACGAGGTCCTGTTGCGTGGTGAGATGTCGGCGGCCGACCTTGCGGAGACGATCCGCCGCGTCAAGTCGCGGGTGCACGTGCCGGTGACCTATGCCGACGTCTGGGAATTCTGGTTACGCAACGCCCCGCTCGCGGCGGCGGTCGATTTCATCACGATCCACATCTTGCCTTATTGGGAGGATTTTCCGATTTCGGCGGACAAGGCGGGTGCGCATGTTCAATCGATCAGGCGGAAGGTGGCGGAAGCCTTTCCCGGTAAAGACATCCTCATTGGCGAGGTCGGCTGGCCGAGTGCCGGCCGCATGCGCGAGGGCGCTCTTCCGTCTCCGGCCAATCAGGCGCGCGTGATTCAAGACGTGCTGGCGCTCGCTAAGCGCGACGGCTTTCGTGTCAACGTTATCGAGGCCTTCGACCAGCCATGGAAGCGCGCGCTCGAGGGCACGGTCGGCGGTCATTGGGGCCTGTTCGATGCATATGCCCGTCAGCGAAAATTTGAATGGGGCGAGGCGGTGTCGAATCATCCGCTGTGGCGATGGCAGGCGGCAGGCGGTTGCGCATTTGCGCTCGTAATCTTCCTCTGTGCTCTGGCCGCGCGGCGCGGCCGCGAGCCCTCAACCGGAATCTGGTTGGGCGTAACCGCAATGGCGATTGCGGGCGGGATTATGATCGGCTGGACGATCGCAAACGTGCCGCTTGAAAGTTACGGGATCGGTGGCTGGGTCCGGTCGCTCGCCTTTGCAATCGTCGCATGTGCGGCGCCGCCGGCGATGGCTGCGGCTTTGACGGCGCGCATTTCCATTCCGCGCTTTTCAGAGATCATCGGTCTGCCGGCGGCGCGGATCCGCGATTCACTTGGTTGGCTGGCCGGCAGCCTGCTGATGGCTGTCACGGTCTTGACGATCGATGCCGCACTCGGGCTCGTGTTCGATCCGCGCTACAAGGACTTTCCTTTTGCGCCGCTCACCGCGGCGATTTTGCCTTTTGGCTTGCTTGGCCTGCTGGCGCCGGGCCGTAAGGGCAGCCGTGGCAAGGCCGAAGTTACCGCTGCTGGCGTAATGGCGTTGTCAGTCGCTTACATCGTGCCGAATGAGGGCTTCGCCAACTGGCAATCGTTGTGGTTCTGCGCCACGCTGGCGATACTCGCGTTCACTCTGGTTCGGGTGCGGGGCGCGCAAGACTGAGGATCAGCACGCCAACGGCAAGGCCTGAAAGGCCGGCGTTGTAGAGGACGACGCCAAGCGCGCTCACGGCCAAGCCCACTGCGAACAGGATGAGCGAAGGGCGCAGCAGGTTTAGCACCGCCACTGCCAGCGCGGTGCCGCCGAATACCGAATGCATGTAAAGCGCAATCACTACGCGTCGTGAAAGGCACAACCACGTGTCAAGTCCAGCCGCGCACGCGAGGCCGACGCCAGATTGCTCGATGCCCATGTAGCGCAGGTAGAGCGCATAACCGAGCGACGTAAAACCGATGGCCAGCAGCCAATTCGTTGCGCGCGCGCTTGGCAGGAAAAGCGTCATGGAGCGAGATGCCGATAATGCGGCCGATTGGATCGACTGGCCATGCCGTCCTTATTGTATCGTCAGCCGGCTGCCGTCAAAAGTCGTTGTCTGACAGTCGACATGGACTGTCGCAAGAATGCTGCAGAGCCGGTTGGCCGCCGCGGCATCGGCGAGGGGACCAGCAATCAGTTGGTACTTTGCCGCCCCGGCTTCATGCCGGTATCGGCGGTAATGCGGCTCGAGGCCTGTCAACAACGGTCCAAAACTCGCCTTCACATTAACCCAATGGTCCCATAGCGCCGCGGGGCTAATGCCGGTGCCAAGCTCTATGGCGAAGTCCTTCGTCACCGCGGGCGCGTCTACTCGCGCAGCCTGTGTGTGCGTGCTGGCGACACGCTGGGCGGGGACGGCTCGCTCGGTCGGCACCACGAAATCGCTCGACCACTGTGTCGACGCCGACCCGTATGGCGGAGCCGGCGCAAGGGTGAATTTTGGCACCGAAATGAGCGGGACCGCTATGGAAGTGCCTGCGTTAGATGCTGGCGGGGCTTCAGCGCGGATTGACTCCGCCGAATTCGTCGAAATCGGAGGCCGATGTTTGGCGGCGCTTTTCGCTGCGGCCGCGACTTCCTGGACTTGTCGTGTTATCGATCCCGTGGTTTCGTCGAGTCTCTGCTGCAGGCTGGCAATACGGTCCTTCAGACGATCGCGGTCAGCGGACAACTCCCGCACGATGGTCGAGAGCCGCGCCATCTCGACTGCATTTGCCGGTACGGGTTGCGCGACCGGCATTAGAAAACGGGTGGGATCGTGAGCACGCTCAAGTGCGATCTCAAGCCGTTGCCCACCATTCCTGGTTTCGGCTGTGATCGCGGCCGCAGAAAGGGCGATCAGTGCGGCCACGCCCCAACGAACCGCCGCCGGCACGGCGCGGCCGCTCGGGCGGGATTGAGAACCGGTTGCGGGTGCCAATTTGCGGTCGGCCATGCTCGTTCCAACGGCGAATCAGATCATTGAAAACACTAGCAGAATCTAGGCATTCTCGCTTCGATCGAATGCAGAAAGCCAACAACCAGCGCACGTGCCTTGCAATCGTGCTCGCCGCCGGCGAGGGCACACGCATGAAGTCGCGCTTGCCGAAAGTGATGCATGCCATCGCAGGACGCTCGCTGATCGCCCATGTGCTTGATGCTGTGTCGCGCGCAGGTGCGCGCGAGATTGCCGTCGTGACCGCCGCGCGAAATGGGCCGGTAACGGAAGAGGCAAGGCGCATCATCCCGAATGCCATCATCTGCGAGCAACGCGAACGTCGCGGAACGGCCCATGCCGTCCTGGCCGCCAGAGAGGCGATCGAGCGCGGTGCGGACGACATTCTGGTGGTTTTCGGCGATACGCCCCTGATCCGGCCGGGCACGCTTGCGAGCTTGCGTACAGCTCTGGCGGATGGCGCGGCGGTCGCCGTGCTGGGCTTCAGGCCCGCCGATCCGAAGGGCTACGGGCGTCTCGTGGTCGCAAATGGTGAACTTGCAGCAATTCGCGAGGAAAACGACGCAACGCCCGAGGAACGCCGCATTCGTTTGTGCAATGGCGGGCTGATGGCGCTCGCAGGCGATCGGGCGCTCGAACTGCTCGATCGCATTGGTGATGGCAATGCGAAGCGGGAATTCTATCTGACCGATGCGGTTGCTATTGCTCGCGATATGGGCATGAAGGCGGTCGCAGTCGAGGTTGAGGAGGACGATGTGCGTGGCATCAACACCAAAGCACAGCTTGCCGAAGCAGAAGCCGTTTTGCAGCAGCGGCTTCGATCAGCCGCTATGGAGGCCGGCGTTACGTTGATCGCGCCCGAAACCGTATTTCTGTCCAGCGATACGAAATTCGGCAGTGACGTCGTGGTCGAGCCGTACGTCGTTTTCGGACCCGGTGTTGTCGTAGAGGACGGCGCGGTTATCCGCTCGTTCTCGCATCTCGAGGGTGCCCACGTTGGCAAAGGCGCGCGTGTCGGACCTTACGCGCGGCTGCGTCCGGGCGCGGATTTGGGCCAAGACGTTCACATCGGCAACTTCGTCGAGGTCAAAGCGGCAACAGTCGAGGACGGAGCGAAAGCGAACCATCTGACCTATATCGGCGACGCACGCGTCGGGGCCGGCGCCAATGTCGGTGCCGGCACGATCACCTGCAATTACGACGGCGTTGCCAAGCATAGGACTGACATTGGTAAGGGAGCCTTTATTGGCTCAAACTCGGCGTTGGTGGCGCCGGTCAAAGTCGGCGACGGCGCCTACGTCGGGACCGGGACGGTCGTTACCAAAGACGTGCCCGGTGGAGCCCTCGCCATTGCCCGCGCGCCGCAGACAATTAAGGAGGGTTGGGCGAAGCGCTTGCGCGACGTCAAATCTCTCGGCAAGAACAGCAAAGCCCGGAAGAAGCCGAAGGCTTGAAAACAGGCCTGGAAATCGCGGCGGGTCTGTCACATAGCGCAATACGTTTTGATTTCCAGCTATTTAGCGGAAACGGTTAAACAGGCGCATAAAACAAGAGGCCACTCGCCAGGACATGTGCGGAATCGTCGGAATTATTGGCCGTGAACCGGTGGCCGGCCATTTGGTCGATGCGCTCAAACGCCTCGAATACCGCGGCTATGACTCGGCCGGGGTGGCTACTCTCGAAAACGGCGCGCTGACCCGCCGCCGTGCCGAAGGCAAACTGAAGGCGCTGGAAATGCGGCTCGGCCGGGAGCCGTTGCACGGGACCATCGGCATCGGGCACACGCGCTGGGCGACGCATGGCCGGCCGAGCGAAGACAATGCACACCCGCATGCGACCGAGAGCGTCGCGGTCGTCCACAACGGCATCATCGAGAACTTTCGCGAGTTGCGCGAACGGCTCGGCAAGAATGGCTCGAAGTTCGGCAGCGACACGGACACGGAAGTCGTTGCGCATCTTGTCACCGAGGAAATGAAGAAGGGCAAGAAGCCGGCAGAAGCCGTTGCGGTCGCGCTCAAACAACTGCGCGGCGCATTTGCGCTCGCTTTTCTTTTTGCAGGCGAAGAGGACCTGATTATCGGCGCACGGAGAGGCTCGCCGCTTGCCATCGGTTATGGTGACGGCGAGATGTATCTCGGTTCCGACGCCATAGCGCTTGCGCCGTTCACAGACACGATCAGCTATCTGGAAGACGGTGACTGGGCCGTGCTCACGCGAAAGGGCGTGGAAATTCACGACCACACGGACAGACTCATCGAACGCGACATCGTGAAATCAACCGCCTCAGCGCAGCTGGTCGATAAAGGCAACCACAAGCACTTCATGGCCAAGGAGATTCACGAACAGCCTGAGGTGGTCGGTCATACGCTCGCGCATTATATCGATATGACAAGCGAGCGTGTTGTTTTGCCTGGCGAAATGCCGTTCGACTGGAGGTCTCTTAAGCGCCTGTCGATTTCAGCTTGCGGCACCGCCTTCTATTCTGGGCTCGTTGCCAAATACTGGTTTGAGCGCTTCGCGAAGATCCCGGTCGAAATCGATATCGCCTCGGAATTCCGCTATCGCGGCACGCCGCTCGACCCCGGCAATCTTGCGATCTTCGTTTCGCAATCCGGCGAGACCGCCGACACGCTCGCGTCGCTGCGTTATGCGCGCGAAAACAGGCAGCACGTGCTGTCGGTCGTGAACGTGCCGACGTCGACGATTGCACGTGAAAGCGAAGCGGTGATGCCGACCCTGGCCGGACCGGAGATCGGCGTTGCATCGACGAAGGCTTTTACCTGTCAGCTCGCGGTGCTGTGCTGCCTTGCGATTGCCGCCGGCCGCGCGCGCGGCGAGCTGTCCGAAATGGACGAACAGAATCTCGTGCGGGCCCTCATCGAAGTGCCGCGCCTTATGGCCGAGGCGCTGGCGCTTGAGCCGGAGATCGAACAGCTTTCGTGCGAGCTCGCCAAGGTCAAAGACGTTCTCTATCTTGGCCGCGGCACGAGCTTCCCGATCGCGCTCGAAGGCGCGTTGAAGCTGAAGGAAATCTCATACATCCACGCGGAAGGCTATGCCGCCGGCGAGCTGAAACACGGGCCGATCGCGCTGATCGACAAGACCATGCCGGTGATTGTGATTGCTCCTCATGACCGGGTCTTCGAGAAGACCGTTTCCAACATGCAGGAGGTGGCGGCGCGGGGTGGCCGGATCATCCTGGTAACCGACCCTAAGGGGGCCGAAGAAGCGACCGTCAGTTCAACCGTCACGCTGACCCTGCCTGAAATGGCCTCGACGGTGACGCCGCTTGTTTATGCGGTTCCGGTACAACTGATGGCTTACCATACCGCGCTCGCGATCGGCACCGATGTGGACCAGCCGCGCAATCTCGCGAAATCGGTCACGGTGGAATAAATTCGGCCGATGACCGATCCGACCGATATTCCCGAGGCCGGCCCGCAAAAAGGCGGGGTGGCGGCGCGCATTCGTAACTACTTCCTGACCGGGCTGGTGGTCGCCGGTCCGCTCGCCATCACCATCTGGCTTATCTGGTCGATCATCACCTGGGCCGATGACGTGATGCGGCCGTTAATCCCGCCGGTCTATCGGCCGGAAACCTATTTGCCGTGGCCGATTCCCGGGACCGGCCTCATCATCGCATTCCTGGTCCTGACGACACTCGGTTTTCTCACCGCCAATCTCGTCGGACGCACTCTCGTCGGCTGGGGCGAAAGCTTGCTCAGTTACATGCCGATCGTGCGGCCAATCTATCGGACCATGAAGCAGATTTTCGAGACGCTGTTCTCGAAGTCCGGATCAAGTTTCCGCAAGGTCGCGCTCGTGGAGTTTCCTGCACCCGGGCTGTGGTCGCTCGTGTTTCTCTCGCAGCCGCCGACCGGCGCTATCGCCGAGCGCCTGCCGGAATCCGAGTACGTTTCAGCATTCTTGCCATGCACGCCCAACCCGACCACCGGCTTTTTCTTTTACGTGCCGCGCAAGGACCTGATCGAGATCGATATCTCGGTTGAGAACGCGATGGCGCTGCTGATTTCAGCCGGCATGGTTCAACCCGATTCCGATGCGCAGAAAAAACTGTCGAGTCTGGCAGCGACAGCACAGGCAGCGCGGGCCGCGCGGAAGCCGGAAAAGGTGGAGTGACCTTCAATACTTCCCGCAGGCGAGGGAACAATGATTCGTCCACTCGCTCGCGCCCCGTAACAGGACATTTGCTACCCAGCCTGTATCAGCCGGATCGCTTCGTCCTTCTCGAACAGATAAAGCAGGTGGCGTAGCGCCTGTCCCCGGTCTGAGCGCAATGAGGGATCGCGCGAGAGGATCAATGCCGCATCGTCGCGCGCGGCGGTGAGATATTTGCCGTGCACGTCGGGAAGCGCAAGGCGGTATCCGGGCAGGCCGCTTTGCCGCGTGCCGAGCACGTCGCCTTCGCCGCGTAGCCGCAAGTCCTCCTCAGCAATGCGGAAGCCGTCTTCGGTTTCGCGCAAGATTTCAAGCCGTGCCTTGGCCGTTTCTCCGAGCGGCGCCTTGTAGAGCAACAGGCATGTTGAACGGCAGGGGCCTCGGCCGATGCGCCCGCGCAACTGATGAAGTTGCGCAAGCCCGAAACGCTCCGCGTGCTCGATCACCATGACGGTCGCCTCAGGCACGTCGACACCGACCTCGATCACCGTCGTCGCAACCAGCAGGCGCGTTTCTCCTGAGGCGAAGCGGGCCATAGCGGCATCTTTGTCTGTGCCTTTCATGCGCCCGTGCACGAGATCGGCGACATTGCCGAAGCGCGCCTTGAGTTCTTCAAAGCGCGCTTCTGCGGCAGCCAGATCAACCTTTTCGGAGTTCTCTACCAGCGGACAGACCCAATAGACACGTTGCCCCTGATCGATGGCGCGACCGACGGCGTCCTCGACGTCTCCGATGCGCGTGAGCGGAATAGTACGGGTATCGATTGGCAGCCGTCCGGCCGGTTTCTCGCGCAGTTCTGAAATATCCATATCGCCGAAATACGTGAGCACCAGCGTGCGCGGGATGGGCGTTGCGGTCAGCACCAGGACATCGACCGCTTCCCCCTTCTGCGTCAGCGCAAGCCGCTGGTGAACGCCGAAGCGGTGCTGCTCATCAACGATGGCAAGTGCGAGATCACGGAACGCAACGCTTTCCTGGAACAAGGCGTGGGTGCCGACCAGCAGATCGATGTCACCGAGCGCGAGTTTTTCGAGGATATCTCCACGGTCGCGCCCGCGTTCGCGGCCGGTCAGGATTGCGGCACGAAGCCCGGCGGCTTCAGCGAGCGGTGCAATCGTGTTGAAATGCTGGCGTGCAAGAATTTCCGTTGGCGCCATCAGCGCGGCTTGCCGTCCGGCTTCGATCACGCTCGCCGCCGCCAGCAGTGCGACGACGGTCTTGCCAGATCCGACATCGCCTTGCAGCAGCCGTAGCATACGCTGCGGCTTGGCGAGATCGGTGACGATATCGTCCACGGCGCGCTGCTGCGACGGTGTCAACGAATAGGGCAGTGCCTGCAAAACGCGCGCGCGTAACAAGCCTTCGCCCGCACTGCCGCGGCCCGGCTTACGCCGCATGTGAGCGCGAACCAGCGCGAGCGCCAATTGGCCGGCGAGCAGTTCGTCGAAGGCCAGCCGATTCCAGGCGGGACTGGAGGGAAGGACATCGGCCGGCTGAGCGGGCCGATGAAGGCTACGCAGCGCCACGCCAAAAGCAGGAAATCCTTCGCGCGAGAGCCAGGCTTCGTCCTGCCACTCCGGCAAATCGGGCAGACGCGCCAAAGCGCCGTCCATCGCGCGCCGGATATTGCCGAGTGCCAAGCCCTCCGTGAGCGGATAGATCGCCTCAACCAGCGGCAGAGTGGCGAAGCCCTGCTCGTCGACGACGCGATCGGGATGCACCATCTGCAGCATGCCGTCGTAGAATTCGGCGGTGCCGGAAACGTAACGAGTCGATCCTTCGGGCATAAGCTTCTGCAGGTAATCGCGCCGGGCATTGAAATACGTGAGTGTCAACGTGCCGGTTTCGTCACTCGCGTAGATGCGATAGGGCGCGCGCGATCGATGTGGCGGCGAGGGCCGATGCTGGTCGATCGTGACCTTGACGGTGACGACCTGTCCCGGCTGCACGTCCTGCAGCTTCGGCCGCGCGCGGCGATCAACGGTCCCGGACGGCAGATGAAACAGCAGATCGATGACGCGCGGCCCGTCGCGACCGAGCAAGCGTCCATAAAGTTTTTCGAGCTTTGAGCCCACGCCGGGAAGGCTGGTGAGCGCTGCGAACAGCGGGTTGAGCAGGGGTGGGCGCATCGCGATCATGCTGGCTTGGCGGTCAATTCGACGCAATGCAGGGCTGTGCAAAGCTGCGCCTGACAATCGGCCGCGATCCCTCTATATAAATCCTCACCCGGCCGCGTCCGGGCTTTTTGTGTTGGGAAACGAGATTGAGCGGAATGAGCCGTTCGAGCGACGGGCTGGATACGCGCCGGCGCAAGGCGTTGCTACGAGCTTGGCGTCGCGGCATGCGTGAAACGGATCTTATCATGGGGCGTTTTGCGGACGCGCATCTCGCCACCTTGAGCGACGACGAGTTGACCGATTATGAGCGCCTGCTCGATGTCCGCGATCAGGAGTTACTCGGCTGGGTAACCGGCGAGTTCCCCGTTCCACCTGAATACAATACCGCGCTGTTCCGCCGCCTGCGCGATTTTCATTTCACCCTTGGCAGGCGCACGTGAAGGCGAACGTACCAACTCCAGCTCAACTGCTTCGGCCCGGCGCGGCGCTGACGTTGGCGCAAGTAGCGGATGGTGCGGAAGGCTTTGTCCTTGCCGATCTTGCACGGTCTGTGGCTGCGCGCGCCAATGCGCCCGCGATCTCGTTGGCGGTTATCTGCCGGGACGGGCAGCGCATGGCCACGCTGTCGCGTGCGATCTCGTTCTTCGCGCCCGATATCGTGACCTTCGAATTCCCCGCGTGGGACTGCTTGCCGTACGACCGCGTGTCGCCCAACGGCGCCATTGTTGCGCAACGCATGATCACGTTGTCGCGCCTTGCGCGTGTAAGGGGACGCGACCGACCATCCGTGCTGCTCACGACCGTCAACGCCATCCTGCAGCGCGTGCCATCCAACACATTTGTCGCGACGCAAGCGCTCTCGGCGGCTCCGGGCAATGTGCTCGGCATGGGCGGCATCGTCGAATGGCTCGAGTTGAACGGATACAGCCGCGCCTCGACCGTCCGCGAGCCGGGCGAGTACGCCGTGCGCGGCGGCATTCTCGATCTCTTTCCGCCGGGCACGGACATGCCCGTGCGGCTCGATTTCTTTGGAGATGCGCTCGAGACGATCCGTCTGTTCGATCCGCAGACGCAGATCAGCGAAGGCTCGCTCCCGTCCCTCGATCTGGTGCCGGTTGCGGAATTCCAGCTGATCACGGAGACGATCCGGCGTTTCCGCACTGGTTACGTCGCGCAGTTCGGCGCGGCCACGCCCGACGATCTCTTGTATGAAGCAGTCAGTGAAGGCCGTCGCTATCCCGGCATGGAGCATTGGCTGCCGCTGTTTCATACCAGCCTGGATACGCTGTTCGATTACGTGGCGGATACGCCTCTTGTGCTCGAGCATCAGGCGGATGACGCCGCCAAGGAACGCCTGGCGCAAATCGCCGACTATTACGAAGCGCGCCGCACGGCCTTGGGCGAGGGCGTGACGGCGCCCTACAAGCCGCTGCCGCCGGACAGGCTTTATCTTGCGGAAGAGGAATGGCGGGGACGGCTCGAAAAGGCGGCACTCGCGCGGCTGACTCCATTTGCCGAGCCGGGAAAGGCCGGTGTCATCGATGTGGCCGCGCGCGCAGGCCGCAATTTCGCCGCGGAGCGTGCCGAGCCGAACGCGAATGTATTCGAAGCCGTGAGCAAACACGTTGCCGGCTTGCAGACGTCTGGCAAACGAGTAGCGCTTGCGATGTGGAGTGAAGGCGCGCGCGAGCGCATGAGCCACGTTCTCGCGGAACACAAGTTGCTCAACCTCACAAACGTCGCGTCCTGGCCCGACGCACTCAGACTGCCCAAGTCAGCAATTGCACTCGCCGTCCTCGGCATCGAAAGCGGGTTTGAAACACAAGAATTCGCGATCATCAGCGAGCAGGACATTCTCGGCGATCGCCTGGTACGCCCGCGGCGCGCGTCACGGAGCGCAGAGAACTTCATTGCCGAGGTCACGTCGCTCGCGCCCGGCGACCTCGTCGTCCATGTAGACCACGGCATTGGCCGCTTTACCGGCCTCAAGGCGATCGAGGCAGCCGGTGCGCCGCACGACTGCCTGGAAATCCATTATGCGGGCGGTGACAAGCTGTTCCTGCCGGTCGAGAACATCGACCTGCTTTCCCGCTACGGTTCCGAGCAGACGAACGTGGAGCTCGACCGCCTCGGCGGCAGCAATTGGCAGGCGCGCAAGGCGCGGATGAAGAGCCGCATTCGCGAGATTGCGGCGGAGCTCATCAAGGTTGCTGCCGAGCGCCAGCTGCACGAGGCCGCGAAGTTGACGGTCGCCCCGGGTGCCTACGATGAATTCTGCGCTGGCTTTCCGTACGAAGAAACGGAAGACCAGCAGGCGGCTATTGCAGCCACGCTCGACGATCTTTCCTCCGGGCGGCCGATGGACCGCCTCGTCTGTGGCGACGTCGGGTTCGGCAAGACCGAAGTCGCGCTGCGCGCAGCATTCGTTGCCGCGATCAACGGCAGGCAGGTAGCGGTGGTGGTGCCGACGACACTGCTTGCACGCCAGCACTTCAAGACGTTTTCCGAACGTTTCCGTGGCTTTCCTGTCAAGATAGCGCAGGCTTCAAGGCTCGTGGCGCCGGCACAGCTTGCAAAAGTGAAGCAAGGATTGGCCGACGGCAGTATCGATATTGTCATCGGCACGCACGCGCTGCTTGGGCGCGGAATCAAATTCAAGGACCTCGCGCTACTCATCGTCGACGAGGAGCAACACTTCGGTGTCGCGCACAAGGAGAAGCTCAAGCAGCTTCGGGCGGAGGTGCACGTTCTCACGCTAACCGCAACGCCGATCCCGCGGACGCTACAATTGGCGCTGACCGGCGTGCGCGACCTGTCTATCATCGCGTCGCCGCCGGTGGACCGGCTGGCGGTGCGCACGTTCGTTTCGCCGTTCGACCCGCTGGTCGTGCGCGAGGCGCTGCTGCGCGAGCGCTATCGCGGCGGGCAATCGTTCTACGTTTGCCCGCGCATTGAGGACTTGTCCGGCGCCAAGGACTTCCTCGACAAGAACGTACCGGAGGTGCGGGTCGCGGTCGCGCATGGCCAGATGCCGCCCGGGGTGCTCGATGACATCATGTCGGCCTTTTACGACGGCAAATACGATGTGCTGTTGTCCACGGCGATCATCGAGTCCGGCCTCGACATTCCGACTGCCAATACGCTGATCGTGCATCGCGCCGACCGCTTCGGGCTGGCGCAGCTTTACCAATTGCGCGGGCGCGTCGGGCGCTCGAAGCTGCGCGCGTTTGCGTTGTTTACGCTGCCCGCGCAGAAACCGATCACGCCTCAAGCCGAGCGGCGGCTCAAAGTGCTTCAGTCGCTCGACACGCTCGGCGCCGGCTTCCAGCTCGCATCGCACGATCTCGATATTCGCGGCGCTGGCAATCTGTTGGGCGAGGAGCAATCGGGCCACATCAAGGAAGTCGGTTTCGAGCTCTACCAGCAAATGCTGGAGGAGGCGGTGATGAGCCTCAAGGCCGGCATCAGCGCGCCGGTTGCAGATCGCTGGTCTCCGCAGATCACGGTCGGCACGCCGGTGCTCATTCCAGACGATTACGTTGCGGACCTTTCGGTGCGGCTCGCGCTCTATCGGCGGCTCGCGGAAGTCGAGGATGAAAACGAGATCGATTCCTTCGCCGCCGAACTCGTGGACCGCTTCGGGCCGCTCCCGCCTGAAGTCGAGCACCTGTTACAGGTTGTCGCCATCAAGGCGCTATGCCGGCGCGCGAATGTGGAGAAGGTCGATGCCGGGCCGAAGGGCGTCGTGCTGGCGCTGCGCGATAACAGTTTCGCCAATCCGGAGGCGCTCATCGGCTTTATTCGCGAGCGCGGCAGCGAAGCGCGCGTGCGGCCGGATCAGAAGATCGTCTTCTTTGAAGAGTGGGATACGCCAGCCGAGCGGCTCAAGGGCACGACAGCGATTTTGCGCCGGCTGGCGGCGCTTGCCGGCCAAGCGAGCAAGGCGGCGTGACCGCATTGCTCCATCGCTCTGCCGCGTGCGGGAGAGGAACCAGGGGTTTCGCCTTGCCGATCGCTTCTACTCCGCCGCGTCCGAGCCCGGTGCCGCCGCTTCCTGCGCTGCGCGGGTGATCGCCTGAGCGAGATATTCCGGGGCCTGAGCGCCGGCGATCGCGAATTTTCCATCGAGAATATAGAACGGGACCCCGTCTATTCCGGCTTGCTTGGCGAACTGTGCTTCGCGCTCGACTTCAGCGGCGTCCTTGTCGCTCGCGAGCCATCCGCGTATCTCGTCGGCATCAAGCCCGACATCGGCGGCGGCTTGCGTCAGAACGTTGCGGTCCGTCAGGTCGGCGCCGGCGGTAAAGTAGAGATCCATCAATTTTTGCTTCATCTGCGCGGCGAGACCCTGGGCGGCTGCCCAGCGGATCAACCTGTGCGCATCGAGCGTGTTCGGCTGCCGATTGAGCTTGTCGGATGCATAGACCAACCCTTCGCTCGCCGCGGCCGCTCGCACACGCTGCGCGATGCCCTTGTATCGCTCGGGCGAGCCGAACTTGGTTGTAAGGTATTCCTCGCGCGAAATTCCTTCGCGCGGAATCCAGTCATTGAGGAAATATGGTCGCCAGTGCAACTCGACCGGCGTGTCCGGCACGAGCGCCAGCGCTTTCTCGAGTCGTCGTTTGCCAATGAAGCACCACGGACAAACAATATCGGAAACGACATCGACGCGAACAGCGCGCTTTTGTGCCATGGCTCACTCCCGTTTGGATGTGAACCTATGCCTCCGAGCACTCCGCCGCAACCGTCCGGTTACCCCTCACGCGCGCCATCAGGCTTTCGACGGAATCGGAGGATTTCAACGTGGCAAGGGTTACATTCGCAGGCGCGGCGGGGGCACCGCTCGCCTCGGTGATCGCGTTCCTGATCGCGCCGGCAATGCGGCGCGCGACGGCGTGAGCGTCGTTCAACTTGGCCTGGGTGAAAACGACGAGAAACGAGCCGTCATTGTCACAGCAGGCAAAATCGATATCACGGATCAGTCGCGCCAGCAGGCGCGCGCCGGCAATCCGATAGCGTCGGTGCGTGACAGACTCAAAACAGAAGCGTGCGGCCGACAATGCGCTGCCCCGTTTCAAAGCATCCGAAACGGCTTGAGCGAGGTCCCGCAAGAAGCTTTCACGCGTCAGCAGGCCGGTTTCCGGATCGAACATGCCGTCGGCATCCAGAGTTTTGAGCATACGTTTGAGGCGTGCCTCGAAGGCATGCAACCGCACCAACGGCACCATGCGTGCCACGACCCGCGCCGGGTCGCGCTCCACATGGTCGACATTCGGCAGCCAATGCGTGAAATCCGGCGGCACCTCGCCGACAACGGCGACGGGTATATCGCGATACTTCGGCTCATGTGCCAGCACGGTGAGGAAGGCCTCAACCATGCGTTGGCTAAATCCGTCACCGATGACGATACCGTCGATATCGCGCATGCCAAGTTGCCGCGCGGCGCTTTCGACGCTGAGTGCGCCGACCATGCCGAAGCGTTCGCCGATCGCCACGCTGAGCCCCGGGTAAAGCGGGCCGCGACCGGCAATCATCACGGTTGCATCGTCGAGCGCATCGCCAACCGGCAATTCGGGCATAATCCCGCTGCCTCTCGAAAACATCTCGATTCGGCGCAAAACCGTCTCATGCAGCGCGCGGACACGCAGCGCCGAGCGGAGACGAATGATCAGATGATCGATCGGAAGCGCGGCATCGTTCGGCAGCGCAATGGGAATTGCGATTTCCCGGTCGCCGGCGATGCGTGCAATGGCAGGCACGACCGGCCCCGCGCTCGTGGCGATCTGACGGCAAAGCATCTGCGCGCTGCTTTCATCCGCGGGTGGTCCCGGCTCGGCAATGACAACCGCTGCTGGTTTGACCGCAATGAAGGCGGTTGGTGCATCGACCCAGGTCGCCTCAATGATGGGAAACGCACCCGCCGACCGTAACGCGTTCACGATCTCGGTCGCGGGTTTTTCGGCCACCACGATCATCGGACCTTGCAGGGACATGTGAACGGCGTGCCGATTTAAGACGGCAGCAGCCTAGCCGTGGCGCTCTTAACGCAAGGTCAATGCAACCGCAGAGTCACGCGGACGCGGATGTCCGGCTCGGCCGGAAAGCCGCAAGAACGAGCGGATTCTCGCCATGCGCTTGCAGCGCCGCAGTGGCTTTAACGCGATCGGGAGCGCCGCCCGCAAGCCTCTGGCCCATGAGGGCGTGTGGAACTGCGAATACCGTTGCGTCCGGAGCACATTTGGCAATCGTTGCATCCAGATTGCGGGTTGCCAAACGGTAGCCGCCGACTGACGTGATTCCGCAAGGCGGGCTTGTTACGGCGAGTGCGTTGAGATCGACAAGGGTGCAGCCATACCCTGTGTCAATGAAACCGTCCGCACGCGTGTCGAAGTGAGGCTCATGCCGTTGCTCGGCGTCGGCCGGAAAAGCGTGCTGCGGCGTCATCGGCCCGCGCAGGAGCAACGTCCCCGTCTTGCTGCGCGAGAGTTCCATGATCGGCAATGCGTTGCTGCCCTCGCTCGGAACAGAGATTTTTCCGAGCGGAAAATGCATCGGCGCCTGGTCGGCCGGACGAAGGGCTGCGATCAGGCCGATTTCCCCGAACGCGGCGACATCGACCAGTGTCGCGGCCTCGCGCCATGGTGGCGCGCTGGCGAGGCGCTCGGGGCCACGCCACAGCGCAAGAATGGTCTTTACGTCGGCGCCCGCAAGATGACCGGTGTCGGCAAGGGAGTACAGCAGGGGACCTGGGAGCACGGTTGCGTCGCAATGAAAAGCGCGCAGCTGCGCCGCGTACGAATGAAAATCAAACGGGTGATGCAGAACCAGCGTCCCGCCGGACAACAGCCAGGGCATGAGGCCCAAGCTGAGCCCCGCGAACGAACCGATCGGGATGGTGCTCAGAATCGTGGCGTCACGGCCAATACGGCCCTCGAAAGTCGGGCCTAACCCGCCGGCGATTAACTGCGCGTGGTTGCGCGCGACCGGAACGATGCCGTCGCCGGTTACGTCAAAGGTGATGACGGCGATGTGGCTGGCCGGGTTCGAGCGGTTGACCGGTGGCACACCCTCTTCTTTCTCGGCGTGTAGCAGGTCATCAAACGGAACACTCCCGTCCGGTGCATCACCGAACACGCCGACATGCCGGATCGAAAACAGTTCGGCGGCCGTTTGCGCTGCGAGCTCACCGTGCGACGTCGTGCCGATACGGGACGATGTAATGAACGCTCTCGCGTTGATGCGCCGCAGTGCTCTGACAATATCGGCCTTGCGCCAGAGCAGCGGGAGAAGTGCCGCGATCATTCCGGCGCGGATGATCCCAAGCAGGGTAATCACGCTCTCGACCGTGTTGGGCAGCTGTATCGCAATGACCGCATCAGTGGGGAGCCCGAGTTGACGCAAGCGCGCTGCAATGGCCGAAATCGCTCGGTTGGTTTCGGCAAAGGTCAGCCGGCGAGGGGAGCCCTCGGTTACACGGGATCGGTCGGGAGGGTCGGCCAGCGCAATCGCCCGCGAATGTCGGGCGACCGCCTGGCGGAACAGATCGTCAAGCGTCGTGCGTGAGCAAGCATCTTCCAATTCCGGTCTCTCGCCGCCAAGGATCATTCTGGCCTCATGGCGTCTTTTCCTGCCACCAGGTTTCCGGCAGATAACCGAACAACGAAGTCTTTTGTGGATGATTGACCCGTTTCCAGCGCGCGACCCACTGCACCGGAAGATGATAAAGCGGAATGACGTAAAAACCGGACAGCAGCACGCGATCGAGCGCACGAACGGCGGTTACAAATGCGGAGCGCCCGCGTGCGGCAAGAAGGGCGGCGATCATAGCGTCCACTGCACGTGACTTCACGCCCATGTAGTTGCGGCTGCCTTCCTGCGTTGCGGCGGCGCTGCCCCAATAAAAGCTTTGTTCGTTTCCGGGTGAGAGAGACTGCTCCCAGCGATATTCCAGCATATCGAAGTCGAACGTGATCTTGCGGCGCTCGAATTGAGTTGCGTCTACGAGGCGGACCTGTGCGTCGATGCCGGCACGCCGCACATTTCTGCTGTAGGCGAGCGCGAGACGCTCTTGCTCGCGCGTACTGGCGAGAATTTCGAAATTGAAGGGTTGATGCGTGCTGCGGCTGACGAGCCGTGTGCCCTTGAGAACATAACCGGCAGCTTCGAGCAGCGCGAGCGCCCGGCGCAAGATCTTTCGGTCCCTCCCGGAGCCATCGGTCACAGGCGGCGACCATGTGCCGTCCATGATGTCTGGGCGTACGGCGCCGGGAAAGCGCGCGAGCAGCGTTCGCTCATCGTCACTTGCGGGAACGCCGTGCGACGAGAGCTCGCAATCGTCAAAATAGCTGGCGGTGCGGCGGTAGAGATCGAAGAAGTAATTGTGATTGAGCCATTCGAAATCGAACAGCAACAGCAGTGCCTCGCGAACCCGCACATCGGAAAAGATCGACCTGCGCGTGTTGAACACGAGACCGGACATTCCTTTGGGCAAGCCGTATGGCAGCGACTCCTTCAACACCTTGCGCTCGCGCACTGCCGGAAAGTTATAAGCTGTCTGCCACCGGCTCGGATCGAGTTCCATGCGAACGTCGTAAAGCCCGCGCTTGAACGCCTCGAAATGAGTATTGCCGTCACGATAGTAATCGAAGCGAATTTCATCGAAATTCCACAAGCCGCGGTTGATCGGAAGGTCACGCCCCCAGTAATTCGGATTGCGCTTGAATGTGACGCTGACGCCGGCCTTCACGGCATCGACCGTATAGGGTCCGCTGCCGACGAGCGGTGCAAAACTGGTCTCCTCAAAGGTGGCTGCATCGGTTGCATGCTTTGCCAAAACTGGCATGAGGCCGAGGATCAACGGCAATTCGCGATCGTTGGCTCCTGAAAGATCGAAACGTACGCCGTACTCGCCCACGCGTTCCGCCTTGGCAACTTTTTTGTAGTAGATGCGGTAATTCGGCCGGCCTTTGTCGCGTAGCAACTGCCAGGAAAAGATTACGTCGTCAGGCGTAACCGGGTTGCCATCGGAAAAACGGGCGGCGGGGTCAATGGAAAACGTAACGACGTTCCGCGCATCATCCGTTTCGATCGACCGCGCAAGTAATGCATACAATGTGAAAGGCTCATCGTAGCCGCGGGCGAGCAGGCTTTCCGTGATATACCCCCGTATGTTCACTGCCGGCACGCCATTCACGATGAATGGATTCAGACTGTCGAACGTGCCCAAAACGCCTTGCACAAGGCGGCCGCCCTTTGGGGCCAATGGATTTGCATAAGCGGGATACCGGAAGTCGTCCGGCCACGCCGGATCGCCATGCATGGCAATAGCATGACGCAACGGAGAGGTGTGCGCCGGCGCAATGCTCCGGATGCCGCTGGCCGCTGCGAGGACGCCGGCCATGAACGTGCGGCGCGATGGCAGAGCGCAGTCAAGAGCGTGGGGCGCAGACACTGGGCGTGATCGGGCCGATTCGGGTGGACGGCCTGCAATGTATCATATGCGGCCGGATTTGCCCGTCCGGCTGGTCATGGGAAAAGTCGCCGATCTTCGGCCATTTTTGCGCAGTCGTATCTTTATTGCCGCGCAAGGATCGGCTATCACGCATGGTACCGGTGTCACGCTGTCGCCGTATTTGACGCGGAGAGAGCGGCCACTCCGGTAAGTCTTCCGGCGGCCGCGGGGCCAAAGCGGAAAAGGGATAATTCTATGGATGATGGGATGGCATCGGCCCGGCGACGCGGCCGGACGCTGGCGGTTATGTTTGCATTCGTCGCCGGCGTGGCGCTCGTGGCCGCTCCGGCTGCTTATGCGCAGACGCCGAAACCGAAAGCGAAGCCCGCAGCGCAGAAGGCAGCCCCCAAGGCTCCTGCGCAACAACCGCAACAACAACAGCAGCAACAACAGGCCAACGGCGGAGCCGAAGAGCCGCAGTTAATGTACTCGCCGTGGATGAAAGTCTGCGGCAAAGCCAACGCGAGCGATCCCAATTCAAAGAACGTTTGCGTCATTACCAAGGACGGCCGGCTCGAAAACGGGATGCCGGTCGCCGTCGTGCAACTGTTCGAGCCTGAGGGAAGCGACGAAAAATTGCTTCGCGTAACGGTTCCGCTCGGCATGCAACTGCAGCACGGAACCCGGGTCATCATCGACCAGGGACAACCGATGAATGCGCCCTATTCGATTTGCTTTCCCGCGGGCTGCTTGTCGGATTACAAGGCCGACGCCGATTTCGTGAGCAAGATGAAGAAGGGGCATACGCTGACCGTGCAAGCCATCAACATGCGCGGTGCTGCGATCAGCTTGCCGTTGCCGCTCAAGGATTTTGCCAAGGCTTACGACGGTCCGCCGACGGATCCGAAGGCGTTCGAGGAACAACAGCGCAAGCTGCAGGAAGCCCTGCAGAAGAAGGCGGCCGAGGCGCAGAAGAAGCTCGAAAACCAGCATCCGGCTGCGACACCGCCAGCGAAGCAATAGACCGCGATCAGCGGCAAAGGCGCGGCCCGAAAAGCCGCGCCTTTTCATTCGCGACCAGGTTCTTCAGTTCATCACAGAGTTGCGCGGACGATACGATCCGCTGTCATCGCGCTCGAACATTTCGGCGACCTGCGGATGGCGGATCGGGATACCGGAGGTATCCGGTAGCAGGTTTTGCTCCGAGACGTACGCCACGTATTCGGTTTCGTCGTTTTCCGCAAACAGGTGATAAAACGGCTGATCCTTGTGGGGTCGTACCTCGGCCGGGATCGCCAGCCACCACTCTTCGGTGTTGGCAAACACGGGGTCGATGTCGAAGACGACACCTCGAAAGGAATAGAGCCGGTGCTTGACCACCTGGCCGATCTTGAATTTGGCAATACGCGCGTTGTTCATGGGACCAGTCACATAGTGCATTGCCGGGGCATTCGCCAGAACGGCATCACAGACCGTAACGGGCTGCCAAGGCCGGGTCTTTGGCGGCCACAAGACGGGCGAGATCGAGCAGCACTTTGGCCTGCTTCCAGGTCGCGTCATCCTGCATCTTGCCGTCCACCATTACGGCGCCTGCACCATCCGGCATGGCGGCCACGATCTTTTTCGCGAACGCCACTTCAGCCGGATCGGGCGAAAACACCTTCTTTGCGATATCGACCTGAGAGGGATGCAGCGACCATCCGCCTACGCACCCCATCAGAAACGCGTTGCGGAATTGTACTTCGCAAGCGACGGGATCGCTGAAATCGCCGAAGGGCCCGTAAAAGGGTTTGATTCCGGCCGCGGCGCAGGCGTCGACCATTTTTGCGATCGTATAATGCCAGAGGTCCTGTTGAAACGATGCGCGTGCGCTGCCCGCCGCTCCATCGGCGATGACCTTGTACTCCGGATGCCCGCCGCCGACGCGCGTCGTCTTCATTGCACGCGAGGCCGCGAGATCGGCCGGACCCAGACTCATGCCGTGCATCCTCGGCGAAGCCGTGGCAATCGCTTCGACGTTGTTCACGCCTTGCGCCGTTTCGAGGATCGCGTGGATCAGAATCGGTTTCGTGATCTTGTGGCGCGCCTCAAGTTGGGCGAGCAGTTGATCGAGATAGTGGATGTCCCACGGGCCATCCACCTTCGGCAGCATGATGACATCAAGCTTGTTGCCGACCGCAGCAACGATTTCGGAGATGTCGTCGAGTACCCATGGCGAGTCGAGCGCATTGATGCGCGTCCATAGGCCGGTCGAACCGAAGTCCGTCGCCGAAGCCATCTCGATGAATCCTCGACGCGCCGCCTCCTTCGCGTCGATCGGGATGGCGTCTTCGAGGTTGCCGAGAATGACATCAACCTGGTGCACGAGATCCGGCACTTTTGCGCGCACTTTCTCGATGTGCGGGGGCACAAAATGAATCATTCGCTCGAGGCGCAGCGGCAGGCTTCGCAGCGGCTCGGGAGCGCCGATTGCGAGCGGCCGATAGAACTGGCGCGGCGGTTTCATCGCAGTGCTTCCCTTCGATCGGATTGCCCTTTAGAGGAATGAAGGCGCCGCGCCAAGTGGCCAATTGCGACGATCGGTCATCGACATGCAGCCGCTTTCCGGACTTCTCGTCCTTGACTTTTCGACCCTTCTGCCGGGACCGCTCGCGGGGTTAATGCTTGCGGAAGCGGGCGCAGAGGTCATCAAGATCGAACGGCCGGGGGGCGAGGAAATGCGCCGTTTCGAACCGATGTTCGACGGCGATAGCGCGGCCTATCAGATGCTCAATCGTGGCAAGAAAATCCTGGTGCTCGACCTCAAGGCGCCGGAGAGCCATGCCGAGCTGCTGCCGCTATTGCAGCGCGCCGATATTCTTATCGAACAATTCCGGCCAGGCGTGATGGCGCGGCTCGGGCTCGACTATGCCAGCGTTCGCAAGATCAATCCCCGGATCGTCTATTGCTCGATCTCCGGATACGGCCAAGAGGGACCACGCGCGCAGGAAGCTGGACACGATCTCAATTACATCGGTAATACCGGCCTGCTTCACTTACAGCCTGGCCCAGCCGACCGTCCTGTCGTTCCGCCGATGCTTGCCGCCGATATCGCCGGCGGCAGCTTCCCGGCGGTGATCAATATCCTTCTGGCACTTCGTGCCCGTGACCAAAGCAGTGAGGGGTGTCACATCGACATTGCCATGAGCGACGCGATGTTCACCTTCGGCTGGTACGCTTTGGCGTTAGGAATGGCATCGAAAAAGTTTCCGCGGCCCGGCGAGATGAGCCTGGTCGGTAGCTCGCCGCGATACCAGCTTTATCCGACCAAAGACGCAAAGCTGGTTGCCTGCGGTGCCATCGAGCAAAAATTCTGGGAAGCTTTCACCAAAGCAATCGAGCTCGCACCGGATTTGGTGGATGACAAGCGCGACAGCAATGCGACGCGGGATGCAGTTGCAAGGCTGATTGCCGCCCGCACTGCGGCTGAATGGAAACCGGTTTTTGCAAAAGCGGATTGCTGCGCGACGATTGTCGTGTCGCTCGAGGAGGCGATGCGCGACCCGCACTTCGTCGCGCGGGGACTGTTTACGCATGAACTTGAGGGTCAATCGGGCAGCAAAATGCCCGCGCTGCCGGTGCCGATCGCCTCACGATTTCGGGGGCGCCCCGGTGCAAAAACGGCGCCTCGGCTTGCTGACTAGAGTGCTTCTCCGCGCATCAAGCGTGGTTGCTTTGATGACGGCGCCACCCCTTCGCGCATAAGCGCACGCCGCAGCGGCCCAATGCGATCGATCAGATAGAGACCGAGCCCACGCGCGCCCTGCACAGGCAGAAAATCGGACAACAGACTGCGGTTGAGCAGATCGACAGCCGCCGAGCGGGTTGTGATGTCGGCACGGCGCTCATCGCAGTAGCGGGCGAGCAGTTGCGGCGCGCCAACGTCGGCGCCTTGGCGGTAAGCGGAGGCCACCATCTCGCCGATCGCAGCCGCGTCGCGCAGGCCGAGATTAAGTCCCTGCGCGCCAATCGGCGGTATGACATGGGCGGCCTCGCCAACGAGCGCAATCCGGTTGGCAGCAAGGGCACTTGCCGTTCCACTTGCCAGTGGAAACAGACCACGGCCTTTTTCGACGGTGATCTTACCGAGTATCGAATGTGACCGCCGCTCGATTTCGCTCGACAAGGCCGCATCGTCGAGTTCAGCTATTCGCGTTACATCTGCCCGGTCGAGCACGAAAACGAGACTCGAACGCAAGCCCGGTAACGGCACCAAAGTGAAAGGGCCCGAGGACGAATGAAATTCGGTCGAGGTGTCCCGATGCGGCCGGGAATGCGTAAAGCACACCGTGAGGGCACTCTGCGGATGGTGTCGTTCTTTCATTGTGATGCCAGCTGCATCGCGCACCAGCGACTTGCGGCCGTCAGCACCGATGATGAGCGGCGCGCTCAGTGAGGTGCCGTCCTTCAGATGAATCGTTATTTCCCGCGCGCCGACGTCGAGTGCAGCCGCTTCGCCGTCGATTACACGTAATGTCGAAAGGTCGCGCGTCTTTTGTTCGAGGGCTGTCACGAGATGGCGGTTCTCGATATTGTAGCCGAAGGCTTCAAGACCGATTTCGTCGGCGTCAAACTTCACTTCCGGCGCGCGCCATAGCCGTGCGGTGTCGTCCACGATGCGCATGACGCGAAGCGGTGCCGCATGGTCGGCGCACGCCTCCCATACGCCGAGCGCTTTGAGAGCATTCACTGAACCGTCGAGGAGAGCGGTTGTGCGGTTGTCGGGTGCGGCGAGCCGTCGTCCGATCAGCGCAGTGGGCACGCCCGCCTCGGCAAGCGCCACCGCCGCGGTCAGTCCGGCCGGACCGCCGCCGACCACGATGACACTGATCTCCTTTGCGCTGATCTGCTTTGCATCGGTCATGCCGGGACCCGGTAGCACGGCTTAAGCAAGGCTGGAACCGTCAGTTCCACTTTCGATACCGCCGCCGTAGCTTATGGGTTATGTACTGGGGGCCAAAACTCCACTGGCCGATCATGACAGATATAACAGACCGGCGTCTTGTTCACCTTCCACCCGCCGCGGGGAGGCTTGGCCACGTTCTGGGTCGGCCAAAGGTATTGGCGGCCGCCTGTGTTGTCGCACTGACGACGCTCGGCTGGCTTTATCTCGGACTGGCTGCTACGGGCGAAGGGGCGCCGCACGGCATCGGTGTCCTGTGCGGTCCGTTGCCCCGTGCCGCCATCGGTATAAGCGGTCTTGCGTTTGCGCTGTGCATGTGGATTGCGATGGCGTTCGCGATGATGTTGCCGAGTGCGGGACCAATGATTTTCACGTACGCGGAAATCGCCGACACTGCGGCGTGCAAAGGCGAGGCAATTGTCTCGCCATTCGTGCTTGCCGCAGGCTACGCGCTGGTTTGGATCGTTTTTTCCCTTGTCGCGACGATCTTGCAGACCGGACTCACACAAGTGGGGGCGCTGAACGACAACACGGCGATGACAAGCACCGTTTTGTCGGGCGCTGTCCTTGTGGCCGCAGGCTTCTACCAGTTTTCCGCGTTCAAGCACGCATGCCTGCACAAGTGCCGGCATCCGTTTCCCTTCTTTTTCGCGAACTGGCAGACGACGCCCGCTGGAGTGTTTCGCCTCGGGGTCGTGCAAGGGCTGTATTGCCTTGGCTGTTGCTGGGCGATGATGTCGGTGATGTTTGCCGTCGGCGCAATGAACCTGATCTGGATGGCCGCGCTCGGGACCGCCATGACCGTTGAAAAGATGTTGACAGGCCGGCGCTTCAGCCATGCGCTGGGTCTTTCGCTGCTGGGAGCGGGCGCGATTGTCGTCGTATTGGCGTTGCAGCAGGGATGAATCTGAAACGTGGGAGCGAAGCATTGCGCGAAACGTGGAGTCTGAAAGGCGAAATGGCGCTGTCATGCAGTTGCACGGTGTTTTGCCCGTGCGTACTGTCGCTCGGTAATCATCCGCCAACGGAAGATCGTTGTCAGACCTGGGCCGGTATCCGAATTGACGAGGGTCACTTTGACGCCATCGATCTGACCGGCATCAAAGTCGGCCTGATGATGGACCTTCCGGGCATCATGGCGCGCGGCAACTGGACTGCCGCGCTGTTTGTCGATGACGCAGCCTCGGCGCAGGCCGTAAAAGGGCTTACGCGTATTTTCACCGGCCGAGTCGGCGGCACCACGCATCTGCTTTCGATCCTGGTAGGGCAATTCCTTGGTGTTCGCCAGGTGCCGATCACCTACGAAACGCAAGGCGAGACCCGTGTCGTTCGTATCGAGAACTATGTCGACGGCGCGATTTCGCCGGTCCGCGGCAAAGAAGCGGGAGAGAACGTCGTGATTCGTAACAGCGAATACTGGATCGGACCGGACGTGATCGTGTCCCGCGCCGACAAATCGCGCTTCCGTGGGTTCGGCCGTAATTGGAACCTGGCCGGCAGATCGGCTGAGATCGTGAAGCTCGACTGGGGCAATCGGTAGGGGAGGCTGCCGATTACGCGCATCCGTGCCTTCGCTGTCCACATCTTCACCGCCTGCGGTGCGGCCTTGGCGTTGCTGGCGCTCATCCTGGCAACCGGCGGGCACTGGTCTGCGATGTTTCTGTGTCTCGGCGCGGCTCTCATTATTGACGGAGTAGACGGATCGCTGGCTCGCGAGTTCGCCGTCGGCGATGTGCTGCCGCGCTGGTCCGGCGAAACGCTGGATTACGTCGTCGACTTCACGACTTACGTGTTCGTGCCGGCTTATGCGATTGCGGCGAGCGGGCTTTTGCCGCAGGAGCTGGCGGTTGCAAGCGGCGTGCTGATTGCCATTGTCGGCGCTCTTTATTTTGCCGACCGCGACATGAAGTCGGAGGATCATTACTTTCGCGGATTCCCGGCTTTGTGGAATATCGCGGCTTTTTATCTTTACGTTATGGAGCCGCCCGGCTGGCTGTCTGCGGCGGGTATCGTGATGCTTGCGATTCTGACATTCGTGCCGATCCGTTTCGTGCATCCGCTGCGGGTCGCACGTCTGCGCGCGCTCAACGTTGCACTGCTGATCCTTTGGGGAGTGCTGGCGCTCATTGCCGTGATTGCGAATCTGGAGCCGGCCTTCTGGGTCAAGGTCGCGCTCGGCGCGCTTGCGGTTTATTTCTGCGGGTTCGGCCTTCTGCCGGTGCGTGAAAAATAATGTTCGATCTTCTCATCGATCCGAATGCATGGGCCGCGCTGGTGACGTTATCTGCGCTCGAGGTTGTGCTCGGCATCGATAACCTCGTTTTCATTTCGATCCTGACGTCAAGCCTCGATGAGCATCGTTCAAAATTGGCGCGGGCGATCGGGCTGTCGCTGGCATTCGTCTTCCGTATTCTACTGCTTGCGTCGCTGAGTTGGCTCATCGGACTCACTCAACCGATCTTCGAGGTGCGTGGTCTCGCATTCTCATGGCGAGACGTCATCCTGATTGCAGGGGGCTTTTTCCTGATCGCCAAAGCGACGCGCGAGATTCACGACGAGGTCGAGGCTGAGGAAGAGGACCCGCGATTGATTGCGCAGGGCAGGGCGCTCACGGCCGTTATCGTTCAACTGGCGCTGATCGATCTCGTCTTTTCCATCGACTCGATCATCACGGCCATCGGGTTGGTCGATCAACTTGAGATCATGGTAGCTGCGGTCTCAATCGCCATGATCGTGATGTATTTTGCGGCGGGGCCTGTCGGCAATTTCATCAAGGCGCACCCGACGACCAAAATGCTGGCGCTTTCGTTCCTGGTGTTGATCGGCGCGGCGCTGCTGGCGGACGGCTTCCATTTTCACATTCCGCGCGGCTACATCTATTCTGCAATGGCTTTTTCGGCGACCGTCGAAGTCTTTAATGTGTTGGCGCGTCGAAACCGGCGGAAGAGCGCCGGCCGGCGCTAGTTCGTATCGTTGGGAGATTTAAGAATGACTCGTCCTGTTCTTCTCATTGCCGGCGGCAGCCGGGGTATCGGCGCAGCAACCGCGCGGCTTGCAGGCGAACGGGGCTATGACGTTGCCGTGAACTACAGAAGCAATCATGAGGCCGCGGCAAAGGTTGTCGCGGCGGTAAAGGCGGCCGGCGGAAACGCGATCGCCATTCAGGGCGATATGGGTCGGGAGGACGAGATCGAGCGCGTGTTTACGGAGGCCGGGAAGCTCGGGCCGTTGACGCATCTGGTGCACAGTTCAGGGATCACCGGCAAGAATTCGCGGCTTGATGCTGTCGAGGCAGCGACCGTGCGCGATGTGCTGGACGTGAATACGTATGGCGCGCTGTTGTTTCTGCGCGCGGCCGTGCGCCGGATGTCGACCAGGAACGGAGGTAACGGCGGATCGATCGTGATGATTTCGTCCATGGCCGCGGACATCGGCGCCGCAACGGAATACACCTGGTACGCGGCTGCGAAGGGCGCGGTGAATACGATGACCCTCGGCGTTGCGCGCGAGGTTGCCAGGGAAGGCATCCGCATCAATGCGGTCTCGCCCGGTGCGATCGACACCGAAATTCACGAGCCGGGCCGCCTTGCGCGCATCCTGCCCAACCTTCCTATGGGCCGTGTCGGCACCGCGGAGGAGGTCGCGGAAGCTATTCTGTTTTTGCTATCTGATGCCGCATCATACATCTCGGGCGCCGTTCTCAAGGTGTCCGGCGCGCGTTAGCCTTGTGTTCGCGCCCCGGCTGCCTATGATCGCGGCCCATCCATTCAACACGCTCGCTTCAAGCTCGTTAAAGGGGTTAGATCATGGTTGCGGCAGTACGCGTTCATAAGCACGGCGGTCCCGAGGTGCTCCAGCTCGACGATGTCGAGGTGCCCGCGCCGGGTCAGGGTCAGATCAAGATCAAGCAATTCGCGTGCGGCGTAAATTTCATCGACTGCTATTTCCGCATGGGAATGTATCCGTCCCCCGTCGGGCTGCCGTTCGTGGCGGGAAATGAGGGCGCAGGCGAGGTCACGGCGGTTGGTCCTGACGTCACCGACATCAAGGTCGGCGACCGTGTCGCTTATGTCGTCGCTCTCGGCGGCTATGCCGCGGAACGCCTCCTGCCCGCTAACCGCGCGGTGAAGCTGCCGGACAATATTTCGTACGAACAAGCGGCCGGCATGATGCTGAAAGGCATGACCGTGCAATACCTCCTGAACCGCACGTTCAAGGTCGAAAAGGGGACGATTTGCCTTATCCACGCCGCGGCGGGCGGTGTCGGCCTGATCGCATGCCAATGGGCGAACCATCTTGGCGCAACCGTCATCGGCACCGCGGGCTCGGACGAAAAGGTTGAGCTCGCGAAGAAGAACGGGGCGCATCATGTCATCAACTATCGCAAAGAGGATTTCGTCGCGAGGGTGAAAGACATCACCAGCGGCAAGCTTTGCCATGTTGTTTATGACGGCGTCGGTAAAGCGACGTTCCCCGCCTCACTCGACTGCCTGCGCCCCCTCGGTTACTTCGTTAGCTTCGGCAGCGCGTCCGGCCAGATCGACGCCTTCAATATCAACATCCTGCAGCAAAAGGGCTCGCTCTTCGCAACGCGACCGACGCTCAATAACTACACGGCCTCGCGCGAGGATCTGGTCATGACAGCGAATGATCTGTTCAAGGTCGTCGGCTCTGGCGCGGTGAAAATTCCGATCAATCAGAAATATCCGCTCAAGGAAGCAGCCAAGGCGCATCGCGACCTCGAAAGTCGCGGCACGACCGGTACATCGATCCTGGTCCCGTAAGCGGAAATGGCGGTCAACGTGACCGCAATCGATACCAAAGCATTGGGTGCGCGCGCCGAGACCATGATCTCGGCGCTCGCGCCGATTTCATCCGAGCCGGACCGGTTGGTCCGGCTTTTTCTCTCGCCCGAGCATCGCCGCGCTGCCGACATGACGGCGCAATGGATGCGCGAAGCGGGCCTGCATGTGAGCGAAGACGCGCTTGGCACGCTGCGCGGCCGGATAGCCGAGGGCAGGAGATTGCTGATCGGCTCTCATCTCGACAGTGTGATCGATGCCGGCAATTACGATGGGCCACTTGGCGTGATTGCCGGAATTCTGGCGGTCGAACACTTCAGAGGTAAGCCACCGGTACCGATCGACGTGCTCGCGTTTGGCGACGAGGAGGGCTCGCGCTTTCCGTCGACATTATCGACCTCGGCCGCTGTTGCCGGCGTCTTCGAAGAAGCGACTCTCAGGCTGGTGGATCGCGCAGGCATCAGCTACGCGGATGCTCTGCGCAAATACGGTAAAGACCCCAGACAAATTGCGAATGCTGCCTATCAGCGTGGCGAGGCAGCGGCCTACGTGGAGCTGCACATCGAGCAGGGACCGCGCCTCGAAGCGGCCAACGAGCCGCTCGGCGTGGTCACCGGCATTGTCGGCCAAAGCCGCTGGCGGGTGACGGTCACAGGCATGGCAGGGCATGCCGGCACCGTGCCGATGAGTCTGCGGCGCGATGCGCTCGCCGGCAGTGCCGAAATGATGCTTGCCGCCGAGCGGATTGGTCGCGCGCACGAGGGCATGGTCGCAACCGTCGGCATCGTCGACGCCAAGCCGGGCGCCGGAAATATCATTCCAGGCCGCGTTATGTTCACCGTCGATTTGCGCTGCATGGACGATGCGACGCGCAAGGCGGCCGTTGCGGCGTTTGAGGCGGAGGCGCACAAGATTGCGGACGCACGCGGGCTCGATGTGGCGTTTGAGCATTTCCACGACGTGGCGGCGACACCATGCGATCCGGGCTTGCAAGACACGCTTGCCGCCGCCATCGCCGACCTCGGCCACGAGCCTATTCGGATGCCATCCGGCGCCGGCCACGACGCGCAGATGATGGCAAAGCTTTGCCCGGCCGCGATGATGTTTGTCCGCTGCCGTGGCGGCGTCAGTCACAATCCGGCGGAGTATACGAGCCCTGAGGACATGGGCACGGCGATCGCCGCGCTCATTCGCTTTATCGAGCGATTCAAGGCCTAGATAGTCGTGCGGCTATTTGCTCAAACGCCGGATGATCGGTCACGCCCGGCAGGCGCGGCAGGCCGACGACCGCGATGCCGTCGGCAAATCGCGCGATACTCGCAACCGTTTCGTCGAGCGCGACTGGATTGCGCTCGCTTTCGCTGACCACGACCGCAGCGACATCGAGCTTGCGCTGCGCGAGCACGTGCAGGGCGGTGAGCGTGTGGCTGATCGTTCCCAGATACCCGCCGACGACGAGAAGGAGCGGAATGCGCAGGATCGTCATCCAGTCGAGAACCGTGTGCCGATCGTCGAGCGGGACCATGATGCCGCCCACGCCTTCAATGAACAGCGTGCCGGTCGCGGTCTCGATGGCCCGGCGGCTGAATTCCACCAATTCCTGAAATTCGATGGTGCGGCCCTCCCGCGCGGCCGCCTGGTCGGGCGAAATCGGTGCGCGGAAACGCCACGGCGATATGCGGGCGATTTCATTCGCTTCCACCGGCCGCCCAAGCGCTTCGAGCAGGACGGCGGGATCGCTTGTTTCAACGACAGACGAATCGTAACCGCTCACGACAGGTTTCAGCGCATCGACGCTTTGACCGTTGTGGCGGAGATGCCGGATCAATCCGGAGGTAACAAACGTCTTGCCGATATCCGTGCCGGTTGAGGTGACGAAGATCGCGGGCATCGTTCAATGCGCCAGCACACGTTCGCGGACGACTTGGGCAAGCCGCTCGATTTCGGCATCCGGATGTTGCGCCGTGAACGTCAGGCGCAGGCGGGCGGTGCCTTGAGGCACGGTGGGAGGCCGGATCGCCACGGCGAGGAAATCTTCGTCGGCCAGAATGCGGGCTGCGTTCATTGCTGCCTCTTCGTCGCCGATGATGATCGGGACGATCGGACTTTGCGCATCCGGAAGATTTGTCAGCCGGGTAAATTGCCTGGCTTTCTTGACCGGAAGCGCCGCGTAGTCCGGATCGCGTTCAATGATGTCAAGTGCTGCAATGGCGGCGGCGACGATCGCCGGCGGCAGTCCCGTGGAGTAAATCAGTGTGCGCGCGCGGTTGCGCATCAGTTCAACGACGTTCGCCGACGCACACAGGTATCCTCCATAAGCGCCGACTGCCTTCGACAATGTTCCCATCTGTAACGGCAGGGGGACGTGCTGTCCGTGAGCAAAGGCCGACCCGCGGCCGCCCCCGATTACACCAAGCCCATGCGCGTCATCTGACATCAGCCAAGCGTCATGTTTTTGGGCCAGTTCATACAATCGAGGCAATGGCGCGAGATCGCCGTCCATCGAGAACACACCCTCAGTTACGATGAGCCCGCGATCGTGCTTCCGACGGTGCGCGATGAGTAGTTCTTCGGCATGCGCCACATCGTTGTGACGAAATGTGAGAACCTTGCCGCGCGACAATTGCGCCCCCGCGAAGATGCAAGCGTGTGACAGTTCGTCGAGCAGAATGAGGCTTTCGCGTCCGACCAATACCGGGATAATTCCGGCGTTTGCGAGATAGCCGGAGCCGAACGCGATTGCGGCCTCGGTTTGCTTGATGCGGGCGAGGCTGGCCTCGAGTTGGGCGTAAAGCGGATGATTGCCGGTGACGAGACGCGAGGCACCCGAGCCGGCACCGTAAAGTTCTATGGCCGCCGCTGCGGCCGCTTTCACCTTCGGATGATGAGTCAAATTGAGGTAATCGTTGCAAGAAAACGACAAAAGCCTGCGCCCTTCGCGCTCGACCCAGATGCCGTCCTCGCGGCGGGTCGCGAGAACAGACCGGCGTAGGTGCCGATCTGTGAGTTCTTCAAGTTTTTTCGTTGCGAAGTCGTCGAGCGATTGCATAGGGGCCTTTGTACCGCGACGTTCAAAGTTGCGGTAAACCAAAATGCCTCGCGGGGCGAGGGGCAGGGAAGCCGAAAATGCCGTGTGAAATTAGCAAAAGGACTGACCAGCCGTCGTGGCTGGCCGCCGGGCTGCCGCACATTTGGCGGCCCTATACGCAGATGAAGATTGCGCAACAGCCGCTTCCGGTTGCGCGAACGGATGGTTCCCGCATCGTGCTAACCGATGGCCGTATCTTGATCGACGGCATCGCGAGTTGGTGGACCGCCTGTCATGGATACAACCATCCACACATTCGAGAAGCCGTGGAGCGGCAGCTCGCGCATTTGCCGCACGTGATGTTCGGCGGCCTTGTGCACGAGCAGGCACTTACGTTGGCGAAACGGCTGACGGCACTACTCCCCGGCGAGCTCAGCCGCGTCTTCTTTTCCGATTCCGGATCGGTTGCCGTCGAGATCGCCATGAAAATGGCGGCGCAATACTGGATCAACCGCGGCCTCCGCGGCCGAACAAAGTTCATCGCGTTCAAGGGGGCGTATCACGGCGACACCAGCGGGGCGATGGCCGTATGCGATCCCGACGACGGTATGCACGCGCTGTTCGCCGGACTGTTGCCGCAACATTTTGTAGTCGATCTTCCGGAAGACGACGAGCGCGCGGCAAGCCTTGAGGCACTTGTCGAACGTCATGCGGATCGGATCGCAGCGATCATTGTCGAGCCGCTAGTGCAGGGTGCGGGCGGCATGAAATTTCACGAAGCAGATGTCCTCCGCCGCCTGCGCGCGCTGGCGGACAAGTATGACCTGTTGCTGATCTTCGATGAGATATTCACGGGATTCGGCCGCACCGGCACGATGTTCGCCTGCGAGGCCGCCGGCGTGACGCCGGACATCATCACGCTATCGAAGGCGCTCACCGGCGGTTCTCTGCCGCTCGCCGCCACAGTTGCAACAGGAAGGGTGTTCGATGCGTTTTGGTCGGACGACCCGCGAAAAGCGTTGATGCATGGGCCGACCTACATGGCGAATGCGCTTGCCTGCGCTGCCGCCAATGCATCGCTTGACTTGTTCGAACGCGAGCCGCGCTTGCGGCAAGTGCAGGACCTCTCGGCCGCGTTAGCGGAAGGTCTCGCGGTCTGTCAAACATTGCCCGGGGTCAAGAACGTGCGTGTCAAAGGCGCAATTGGCGTCGTCGAGATGACGAGAATCGCCGACATCGAGCGATTGCGAGGCCGCTTTGTGGACGAAGGCGTATTCGTTCGGCCCTTCGGCAATGTCATCTATCTCACGCCGGCATTCACCATCGGACGGGATGAGTTGGCGACATTGACAAGGGCGATCGTGAAGGTCGTCAGGGCGGGCGTCGACACGTGATCAGTCACGCCCAACAAGGCTGTTCTCTATGATTTCGGCATACTCGTTGTGCTGACGCGTTGCGAAAAACACGACTTAACGCGACTTGGTAATTATCGTCACAGGGCCTGACACTCAGCGATTTTCATCAATGAACAGGTAGCCCTGCGTGTTGCCTGTTCACCGGCGTCATGGACGGGCTCTAAAATCCGACCGCGGTGCCATGCAGGTCGTATTCGTCGGCTCGCTCAATCCTCACCGTGGCGATTTCGCCGACGCGCAGGGGACGGCGACTCGCGACATAGACGGCGCCATCGATCTCCGGCGCGTCCGCCGACGAACGCCCCTTGGCGACCGTCGGCCCGACCTCGTCAATGATGACCTGTTGACGCGTGCCGACCTTGCGCTTGAGGCGTTGCGCCGAAATCTTCTGCTGCGTCTGCATGAACCGGTGCCAGCGCTCTTCCTTCACCTCGTCAGGCACGGCTGCCGCAAGCGTGTTGGCCGTCGCGCCGCGCACCGGCTCGTAACGGAAGCAGCCGACGCGATCGAGAGAGGCTTGTTCGAGCCACTCCAGCAGCATCTCAAAGTCACGGTCGGTCTCACCCGGAAAGCCCACGATGAACGTCGAGCGAAGCGTGATGTCGGGGCAAATTTCACGCCATTTGGCAATGCGCGCGAGCGTCTTCTCCTGCGCTGCCGGCCGCTTCATGCGTCTGAGCACATCGGGAGCCGCGTGTTGAAATGGGATATCGAGGTACGGCAGCACTTTTCGTTCCGCCATCAGCGGAATGACGTCGTCAACGTGTGGGTAGGGGTAGACATAGTGCAGCCGGATCCAGATTCCGAACTCGCCGAGCGCGCTGGCCAGGTCGATGAACTTCGCGCGCACCTCCCGGTCGCGCCATTTGCTGGCTGCATATTTGATATCGAGGCCGTAAGCCGACGTATCCTGCGAAATCACCAACAACTCTTTGACACCGGCCGCAACCAGTCTCTCCGCTTCGCGTAGAACATCGGCCGCAGGCCGCGAAGCCAGATCGCCGCGCAGCTTCGGAATGATGCAAAAGGTGCACTGGTTGTTACACCCTTCGGAGATTTTCAAATAAGCGTAATGGCGGGGCGTGAGCTTGATGCCCTCCGGCGGCACAAGGTCGAGAAAGGGATTGTGCCTGGGCGGTAGCGCGCGATGCACCGCATCGAGCACGGATTCGTATTGCTGCGGACCGGTGATAGCGAGCACGTCTGGATAGGTGGATGAAATACTTTCCGGCTCGGCACCCATGCAGCCCGTGACGATGACCTTGCCGTTCTCCTTAAGCGCCTTGCCGATCGCCGAAAGCGATTCCGCCTTTGCGCTGTCAAGAAAGCCACAGGTGTTGACGATGGCGAGATCCGCGCCTTCGTGCTCGCGCGAAAGCTCGTAACCTTCCGCCCGCAGCCGCGTAATAATGCGCTCGCTGTCAACCAGCGCTTTGGGGCAACCAAGGGAGACGAAGCTCACCTTGGGGGCGGCGGTATCGATCGTCGTGTCTTCTGTTGGCATGTCGGCGAGGGGCTAGCCGCGATTGCCGGCAAGATCAAGTGAGGAGCGCGATCATCGGGCTTGACCCAGTGGTCCCTTTAGGGGATGCCACGCGCCCTTACCGGATGACCGGAATAGCCCGGTCATTCGGACGCGTATTGGGCTTCCTACCGGTTCCGGTACGCTTCTGCTTCCGCGTAAAACCTCTTCTCCCACGCCTTATGTTTTTCGGTCCCTTCGCGGATGAAAGGCGTGAACATCGCGAGATGCAGAAGCAGCCAGTTGACCAAATTGCCTGGAAATCGCATCGGCTTGACAAAATCGACGAACAGCACCACGCGCGTGTGCGGGGTCTTGTTCCACGCTTCATGCTCATAGGCATCGTCGAAAATGACAACTTCGCCCTCGCGCCAGCGATAAAGCTGCGTGCCGACGCGAATGCCGAGTTGCTCACGTGGCTCCGGCACGATCAATCCAAGATGCAGCCGTAGGACTCCATTGTAAGGCCCGCGGTGAGGCGGCAGATGTTTGCCCGGCTCGAGGATTGAAAACATCACCGTGATAAGCCCCGGAATCTTCTGGCAGATACGCCAGGTCTCCGGACACAGCGCGATATTTGCATCCGACTTGAAGCCGTAACCGGAGAGCAGAAACGTCTTCCAGCCACGATCCTTGCTGATCGTCTCCACGTCGGACGCGATCTCGTGAAAGCCGGGTAGATCTTCCTTGCGAGTGAGCACGTGTTCAAGTTCGCGGCGGATTGCGCGCCATTCGCGCTCGATTTCCTTCGCCCAGGGAAAGACCGCGTTGTCATAGATCGCGGGATTACCGACGGTGCTGCACTTCAGGTTCAGCCGCTCGGCCCAGCCGACGATGCGCATGAAAAAACGCGTAACCGCGCTTGCGCCCATCGGTTTGATGCCTTCAGTGCCGAAATTCTGCTTGAGATTTGGGTCGGGACCGGACTGCGGATCGGCGGCGATAGTCAATGGATTGCTCCTTGCGCCTGATAGGTTCAAAGCGCCCCCGCGGCTTGGGCGCAGAATACCAAAGGCCGGTGTGCAAACGGAAGTTCCAGGACGTGATGTTCAGGCACAATGGCTGCCTTGTGCTAAACTTTGGGGCAGATTCGCGCTTCGGGCGCTGTCGTGATGGCCATGAAAATCTTTCCGGCTTTGCTCGTTGCGATGCTCTGGCTGATGCCGGGCATCGTGTGCGCAGATGCTGCCGATTATTCGCTCGATCGTTCGCCAGCCGCGGCCAGCCATTCCAGCCTGCGGTTTCCTCGCAGCGAACGAGCGGAATCGGTATGGGCGTCGGATGCCTGCTGGACCGACTGCGGCGCGCATTGCACGCGGGGCCTTACAAGCTGCATCAAGAACGATGACCAGGGCCGCTGCCTCGCGGCCACCAACAGCTGCGACCGCTATTGCCAGCGCATGTGCCGCACCTACGGCGGCCCGCTGGTGCCGGATCTATTCGACTTTCAGAATAAGCCGTTCGTTCTGCGCTGAGTCGCACGGGCGGCGCCTTCGTCGCGCCGGAGGGCACAGCCAAAGGTTGCAGACAAAGCACTTTGCATTACAATGTACTCGCGCAAAGGGGGGACGAACATTGTTGCGTGCCGTATCAGGCTTGTTGCTGGCTTTGCTGTGCGTGGGTTGTGTAACCATCGAACGGCCTGAGACGGCAAGCGGGCGGCCTGAAGTGACCATCGCGAATGCTTCGCCAGAAGCAATCAAGCCGGCCCTGGTCAGTTACATGTTGGATGCCGGCTTCAGGATCACGAAAGATACCCCGTACGAACTCGCATTCGACAAGCCGGTACAAAACATCGCCGCTGCTGTGCTGTTTGGCAGCCGGTACGACGCCCAACCGAACGTGCGCGTGTCATACTCATTCGCGCAATTTCAATCGTCTACGAGAGTTATTGCCGATATTGCTGTCATCACGAATCCGGCCTCTGCGTTCGAGCGCCGGACAGAAATGAATTCTGGCGTCGATAGCGCCGACATTCAGGTATTGCTCGACAAAATCAAATCCCAGCTGGATCCAACTTCGGCCGGGGCCGTTGCGCGGAGAAACAACATTGTGCTCGGTATCGGTCTCATGGATGCAGCGCGGGCCCGCATCGCGGGAATGCATGGGCCGGAAAAGGGCCTTTACGTCGTCAGCGTCGACCCTGGAAGCGTTGCGGATCGTGCAGGGATCTCCAGAGGCGACGTGATCCAGACGTTTAACGATGAGCCGGTCAACACGCTGCGGGAAATGGTTGCTGCTGAATCAAAAGTGAAAGCGGGAACAACCGTCAAGCTTTCGATTTGGCGCGAAGGGCGAGATATGAAGACACAAGTTACATTCGTAGCGCCTCAGCATTCGGTGGATCGGCAGCGGCCGCAGCACACGAAATCAAACACAGCAAGGGCCGCGCAGTAACGAACCGGGTTCGCGTCGGTTTGGATCACGCACGCCGGGGGCTGGCGGAAGGGGTGAGATTCGAACTCACGAGGGAGCTCGCGCCCCCTGCCGGTTTTCAAGACCGGTGCCTTAAACCGCTCGGCCACCCTTCC
>DASTSG010000045.1:0-10258 GCA_035760805.1 Pseudolabrys sp. | reverse complement strand
CTCAATCTTCGCCCCGTGCTTGCGCATGATGACGCTCTGCTGCAGCACCGAGAGCGAGTTGTTCCAGGCCCAGTAGATGACGAGCCCCGCCGGGAAGCTCGCCAGCATGAAGGTGAAGATCACCGGCATCCAGTTGAAGATCATCGCCTGCGTCGGGTCGGGCGGCGTCGGGTTGAGCTTCATCTGCGCCCACATCGTCACGCCCATGATGAGCGGCCAGGCGCCGAGATGCAGGAAGTGGCCGAAAACCGGAAGGATGGTCGGGTCGTAATGGAGGAGCCCGAACAGCGTGAAGATGTTGGTCGGGTCGGGCGCCGAAAGATCCTGAATCCAGCCGAAGAACGGCGCGTGCCGCATCTCGATGGTGACGTAGAGCACCTTGTAAAGCGAGAAGAACACCGGGATCTGGATAACGACGGGCAGGCAGCCGGCGAGCGGGTTGATCTTCTCGCGCTTGTAGAGCTCCATCAATTCCTGCTGCTGCTTGATCTTGTCGTTGGCGAAGCGCTCGCGCAGCGCCGTCATCTGCGGCTGCACGGCCTTCATCTTGGCCATCGAGGCGTACGATTTGTTGGCGAGCGGGAAGAAGGCGGCTTTCACCAGCACGGTGATGATCAGGATCGCGATGCCGAAGTTGCCGACGAGACGATAGAAATAGTCGATCGCCAGGAACATCGGCTTGGTGATGAAGTAGAACCAGCCCCAGTCGATCAGCAGGTCGAAGTGGTTGAGGCTGAGCTGCTTGTTGTAGCCGCCGATTTCGGAGAGCGGAAAATTGATGCCGACGGTGTCGACTTCCTTGGCGCCGGCAAACAGCCGCGCGTCGGCGCTGCCGGTCGAGCCGGGCGCAATCGTGCGCGCGTCGAGCAGGTAGTCGGTCTGGAACGTCGGCGTGTCGCCGATCTTGCCCGCGGAGAAGCGCGCCTGCACGTGCGCGCTGGTGTCAGGTAGCAAAACGGCCGCCCAGTATTTGTCAGTGATGCCGAGCCAGGCGTTGGTGACGCTGAACGTCTCGGACTTCTTGTCCTCCATCTTGCTGTAGGTGATTTCCTGCAGGCCCTTGTCGCCCATCACGCCGATCAGCCCTTCGTGCAGGATGTACGTGCCCTGCGACGGCGGCGTCCCGTGCCGGGAGACCAGCGCATAAGGATAAAGCGTGACGGGCGCGGAAGTGTTGTTCGTCACCGCGTCCTTGATGGTGAACAGGTACTTGTCGTCGACCGAGATGGTGCGGCGGAAGGAGAGCCCTTGTCCGTTGTCCCATCTGAGCGTTACCGGATGCCCGACGCCGAGCGCGCCGGAACCGTCCTGCGTCCAGACGGTGTCGGAATTGGGTAGCTTGACGTTGGCGCCGGCGGCACCGGTCCAGCCAAATTCGGCGTAGAACGGCACGGGGCTGCCGGAGGGCGAGAGCAGCACGATCGGCGGCGACTTCGGATCGACGGTTTCGCGGAATTTCACCAGCGCGACGTCGTCGATGCGCCCGCCCTTAAGTGCGATCGAGCCCCGGATGCTGGGCGTGCTGATCGGAACACGCGCGGAGGCTTTCAGCGCCTGCTCGCGCGTTTGGGCGTTGGCGGCCGTCTGCTGCCCGGCCGGCGGCGCTGCTGCCGGCGCGGGTGCCTGCGCGGAGGGAGCGGGTTGCGCGCTGTGTCCAGGCGCCGGGCTCTGCTGCGTCGCCGGCCGGTGCTGCTCGCTCTGGGTGGTTTGCTGTTGCCTTTCCAGTTGCGGCTTGGCGAAGAAGTACTGCCACCCCAGCAACACGATTGCTGAGAGCACAATGGCAAGGATCGTATTCTTCTGGTCGTTCATCGAGAGCCTGTACTGCCGCTGCGCCCCGCATGCATGCGCCGCAAAGCGCTGTCGAATTCCTTCACCAAATCGGCGAACGGCTTCTTCAATGCCGCCCGCCGGCCGATCAGTACATAATCGTACCCTGCTCGCATCAGTGCTGCGTTTGATAGACGCACAATCTCACGCAAGCGGCGGCGGACCCTGTTTCGTTCAACGGCATTGCCGACTTTCTTCGAAACCGTGAAGCCGATGCGCACCGGGCCGTTATCGTTTCGCTGGCGCGACTGCAAGACAAACGCCGGAGCATGAACCTTGGTCCCGGATGCGGCGGCCAGAAAATCCCCCCGTTGCCGCAAACGCTCCATGCAGGCTTTTGCGCCGCCTCCGTCCGTCAGGCACTCAGCCGCTTTCGTCCCCGCGCGCGCCGCGCCGCAACCACCTTGCGCCCGCCCTTTGTGGCCATGCGCGCGCGGAATCCGTGACGGCGCTTGCGCACCAGCTTGCTCGGTTGATAGGTCCGCTTCACTTTCCTCTTCTCCGCTGGCGGCGCCGTGGCGGATTGGGCTCAGGGCTCCCAAACCGCCGGAAAAATGTGGATCGGCCCGTGATTTGCGCGGCTTATAAGGGAGGGGGCATTGCCCGTCAATGCGACTGCGTGCCCATCACAAAGCTGCGCTAAACCGTTACAAATACGTCAAAAGCGGGTGACACCGGCCCACTCGCCGCGACGCTCGTGTATATAGCCTGAATGTCCGACCCGACCCCGCAGATCGAGCGCGCAGGCACGCTCGCATGCCGGTTCATTCCGCTCGTTGTAATCCTCGTTGCCGCCGGTCTGATGTACGTCGCTGTCGGCGACCGTGCCTTGTCTTTGGAGGCCTTGGTCCGGCATCGCATGACGATTGACGCATTCGTCGCGGCGCATCGGACGGTCGCGGTCGTCGTCTTTATCGCGATTTACATTCTCGCGGTGACGCTTTCCGTTCCCGGGTCGTGGTTTCTGACCGTCACAGGCGGCTTCCTGTTCGGGGTTCCACTCGGTGCGGCGGCCGCCGTCGTCGGAGCGACGATCGGCGCGACGTTCGTTTTCCTGATTGCGCGTACAGCGCTTGCCGAGCCGCTGCTGCGGCGGGCAGGTTCGCGGATCACGTTGATTGCGAAAGGCTTTCGGGACGATGCCTTCAGTTACCTTCTGTTCTTGCGGCTTGTGCCGGCATTTCCATTCTTTTTGGTCAATCTGGTCTCAGCGGTGGCAGGCGTCCGCCTTTCCCCCTTCGTTGGCGCGACGGCTCTGGGAATTGTTCCGGCGGCGATCGTCTATACGTTCGCCGGCACGGGTCTCGACGCGATCATTGCGGCACAGCAGGCGACCTACAGGATCTGCGTAGACGGCGGGGGTGTTGATTGCCGCATGAACTTCAGTCCGCAGGATGTGCTGACACCGCACCTGCTTTGCGCACTGGTGGGGCTAGCCGTACTGGCGCTTGTGCCGGTCGTGGTGCATCGGATTTCCGACCGACGCAAAACGGCAAAATAGCCGTTGGGGCGGGGGGCATGGTGGAAAAGCTGAGACCCGATCTTTGCGTCATCGGCGCCGGCGCTGCCGGCCTGTCGGTCGCGGCAGCCGCAGCGGCGTTCGGCGTGTCTGTCGTGCTTGTCGAAAAAGGAAAAATGGGTGGCGAATGCCTCAACACCGGCTGTGTACCTTCGAAGGCGCTGCTCGCGGCCGCCAAGCGCGCCGTTTACGCCCGAAGCAGCGTGCAGTTCGGGATAGGCCCGTCATCGATCAACGTCGACTTTGCGCGCGTACGCGATCATGTCCGCTGTGTCATCGCAAACATTGCGCCAAACGATTCAGCCGAGCGCTTCACCGCGCTCGGCGTGCGGGTGATCAAAGGGTCTGCGCGGTTTGCCGATCGCAGGACCGTCATTGTCGATGACGAGTTTGAAATCCGTGCGCGCCGCTTCGTAATTGCGACGGGATCGTCACCGGCCGTTCCGCCCATTCCCGGACTCGACCAAACCGGCTATTTCACCAACGAGACGATTTTCGATCTGGCGACGCCTCCGGAACACCTCCTCGTCATCGGCGCCGGGCCGGTTGGCCTCGAACTGGCACAAGCATTCCGCCGCCTCGGCAGCGCCGTCACCGTCGTGGATGCGGCACTGCCGCTTGCAAACGACGATCCCGAATGTGCGGCGGTGGTCGTCGAGAATCTCGCGCGAGAAGGGGTGACGATCCGCTCGGGGGTCACGGTAGTGAAGGCGAGCGGCGCTGTTGGAAATGTCGAGCTGACCGTCTCGGATGCCGGCCAGGCGGAGGTGTTGCGTGGCACCCACCTTCTTGTTGCCGCCGGGCGAGCACCGCGACTTGACGGCCTCGCGCTTGATGCGGGCCGGGTCAAGCACGGACCTTCAGGCATTCGGGTCAACAAAAGGCTGAAGACGAGCAATCGGCGTGTTTTTGCAATCGGCGATGTCATCGGTCAGCTACAATTCACACACGCCGCCAATTACCAGGCCGGGCTGGTCATACGCAGTGCGGTGTTCCGCCAGCGGGTGCACCTCGATAACGACGCCATCCCGTGGGTGACCTACACCGACCCTGAACTGGCGCAGACCGGCCTGACCGAAGCGCAGGCCTGCCAACGCGGCATCAAAATTCGTGTGCTGCGCTGGCCCTACCATGATAACGACCGCGCGCAAGCCGAGCGCGCGACGCTTGGCCATATCAAGGTTGTCACCGACAGGAGGGGTACGATCCTGGGTGCGACAATCGTCGGCGCGCAAGCCGGCGAGCTCATCACGGCATGGACACTTGCGATAAGTCAAAAATTGAACATTCGCGCTTTTGCCGGGATCGTTATTCCCTATCCGACGTTGTCCGAGATCAGTAAGCGGGCGGCAATAGACTTCTTTACGCCAAGTTTGACGAGTTCCTGGGCACGGCGCATCATAGCGTGGTTGCGGCTTCTGGGCTGACAGTGAATCGTGAGGCCGAATTGACGACAAGCAAGGATGCAGGAGTCCCGCCCGATTCGGGGCGCGGTCTGCGCTTTGGGCTTTCCGCAAAGCTTTTGTTTCTTACCATCGCCTTCGTGATGATGGCGGAAGTCCTGATTTATGTTCCGTCGATTGCGAACTTCCGCCTCAACTGGCTCAACGACCGGCTGGCTGCGGCGCATACCGCCGCGCTGGTGCTCGATGCGGCGCCGAGCGGCATGGTTCCCGAAAGCCTCGCTCGCCAGATTCTCAACAGCATCGGCGCGCGCGCCGTGGCGATGAAAATGGGCAAACAGCGGCGCCTGCTCGCCGCTTCCAATTTGCCCGACGCGGTCGACGAAAGCATCGATATGCGGTCGGTGACGTGGTACCGGGCGATCATCGACGCGTTCAACACGCTGTTCATCGGAACGCCAAAATCCGTGATGCGTGTGGTTGGCCCGGCGCCGATGGGCGGCGACTTTCTTGAAATTATTCTCAACGAGGCGCCGCTGCGCAAAGCGATGCTGAAATTTTCAATCAACATTTTGCTGTTGTCGCTGGTGATTTCGGGAATAACGGCCGCCCTTGTATTCGTTGCGCTTACCTATCTGCTGGTCAAACCCATGCGGCGCATTACCGCAAACATGACGGAGTTTCGGGCCGATCCGGAAAATCCTTCGCGCATCATCGAAGTCTCCGGCCGGCAAGACGAGATCGGTACTGCCGAGCGCGAGCTTGCGGCCATGCAGCGCGATCTCGCTACGATGTTGAGTCAAAAGAGCCGCCTGGCTGCGCTCGGCCTGGCCGTATCAAAGATCAATCACGATCTGCGCAATCTGCTTGCTTCGGCGCAGCTGTTCTCGGATCAGCTCTCCAGTCTGCCGGATCCGAAGGTTCAGCGCTTCGCGCCCAAGCTCATGCGCACGCTCGAGCGCGCGATTGCATTCTGTCAATCCACGCTGTCCTATGGGGCCGCCAAAGAGCCGGCGCCGGATCGCAAGCCGATCCCGCTCGAACCGCTGCTGGAGGAGGTGCACGAGGCCCTCGGGCTCGGACTCGATGTGCCGATCCGCTGGATCGTCGCCGTCGAGCGCGGCCTCATGGTCGAGGCCGATCACGACCAGCTGTTCCGCATCCTCGTCAATGTCGCCCGCAACGCGATGCAGGCGTTGGCGTCACGCGGTGCCAACGATCCGGCCCGCGATCAAATACGCATTACCGGGCGGCGCGAAGGCGCTGTCGCTGTCATTGAGGTATCCGATACCGGGCCCGGCGTTTCCGAAAAGGCGCGTGCGCATTTGTTTGAGGCTTTCCAGGGATCGACGCGCTCAGGAGGATCCGGGCTTGGGCTCGCGATCGCAGCCGAACTGGTGCGCGCTCATGGCGGCGAGATCAGCCTCGTTCCGGGCACCATCGGTGCAACCTTTCGGATTTCCATCCCGGATCGGGCGGTCGAGTTGAGCGCCCGCCGCGGCGAGCGCGCAAGCGCCTGAATTATTCCGCGCCGCAAATCGATCGTAGGAGCTTTTTGTCTTTACGGTAGCGCGGCCCCGCGGTCACGCCAATGTGAAGCCCCGCGGTAAGTATGCCATCCATAAACGCGCGAGGGCGGGGTTCACGTCAGGGGGACGACGCATCATTCAGAATCGGGCGGCGATGTTCCCGAGCGAGCAGCCTTGACCACCGCCTATATCAACCGCATCGCCACGGCCGTGCCGCCGTATGACGTGCATGCGGTGTTCCGCGATTTTGCCCAATCGTTGTTCAAGGATCGCCGGCAGTCGCGGCTGTTCCAGCGGATGGCCGCCAAATCCGGCATTGAGCATCGCTATTCGTGCCTGTCACCGACCGAGCTCTCCGATGATAAGGCGGCGGGCAAGTTTTATACACGCGGTGAGTTTCCCGACACCGCCGAGCGGATGCGCTGCTTTGAGCGACACGCGCCCGCCCTGGCAGAAGTCGCCGTCAACAAGCTGCTCTCCGACCAGGATCGTTCCCGCATCACGCATCTGCTGATTACTTGCTGCACCGGCTTTTCGGCGCCCGGGCTCGACCTGGAAGTGGTTGAGCGGTGCAAGCTGCCGACGAGCGTTGAGCGGACGATGATCGGGTTCATGGGCTGCTACGCGGCTATCAATGCGCTGAAGCTGGCGCGCCACATCGTTCGTTCGGATTCGGCAGCGCGTGTTTTGATCCTCAATCTCGAGCTCTGCACTTTGCATCTCAAAGAGACGACCGATCTCGAGCAGATTCTCTCGTTCCTTCTCTTCGGTGACGGTTGCGCGGCGTGTCTTGTGACCGCCGATCCCGTCGGCACTGCGCTCGACAGTTTCCATGCCGTGCTGGTGCCCGGCACGCGTGAACTGATCACCTGGAACATCCGCGATTTCGGCTTCGACATGGTGCTGTCGGGCCGGGTGCCGGGCGCAATTTTCGATGCTCTGCATCAGCGCAGCGATGAAATACTCGAGGGCAGGACGGTTGACGCAATCGATTTATGGGCCGTGCATCCCGGCGGACGGACGATACTGGATGCGGTCGAGCGTGCGTTCGATCTTGCGCCGCAGGCGCTCGCGGCATCTCGGGATGTGCTGCGGCGTTACGGCAACATGTCGTCGGCGACCGTCATGTTCGTGATCGAGCGATTGCTGCGGACAAACACGCGCGGGTCGAGGGGCTGCGCAGTGTCATTCGGCCCGGGACTTGTTGCCGAAACGATGCTGTTTCGGACCGCGGCTTAGCCGTGCCGGATACGTCTCGTGCGAGACAGTGCATGAATTCGGGCGCCGATCGGATGCCGCCGAAGCTGGACGTCTCAAGGCGCAGCGAGCAGCCTGAAATCCTCGACGCGCCGGTTGCGACATCAGAACTCGCGAAGGTGTTGCGCGACCTCGCTCGCTTCAACGGCGCCATGCTGGGCCATTGGCCGGTCATGCGATGGCTTAAACGCGTGACGGCGACCGTACCGCCGGCGCGGCCGCTCACGTTTCTCGACGTCGGTTGCGGCTACGGCGATCTTCTGCGTACGATGCGCCGCTGGGCGCGGCGGCAGGGACGGCCGGTCCGGCTCATCGGCCTTGACCTCAGCACTCAGGTCGTCCAGGTCGCGCGTGCGGCGACCGATGCCTCGGATGAGATCGAGTATCACGTAGCAAACGTTCTCGATTTCAGTCCTGCTTTTCCAATCGACATCGTCACCAGCAGCCTCGTCACTCACCATCTTTCCGACGAGATGATTGTCCGGTTTCTGCGCTGGATGGAGACGTACGCGCGCCGCGGCTGGGTGATTTACGATCTCCAGCGCAGCGTCGTGCCGTTCTATTTCATCGCGCTTGCCGGATTTTTGATGCGGCTGCATCCGGTCGTCGTATACGACGGCCGTGTCTCGGTTGCCCGCTCGCTCACGCGCGCGGAGTGGGAGGCCATGATTGCCAAGGCCGGCATTCCGCGTGAGGCGGTAAAGATTCGCTGGTTCATGTTCCGCTTTGCCATCGGACGCGTGCGATGAAGCGCGTCGACACCGTCATCGTCGGCGGCGGACCTGCGGGCGCTGCGGCGGCGTACGGGCTGGCAGGAGAAGGGCGCGACGTGGTGCTGATCGAACGCAGCAAAGCACCGCATCACAAGGTTTGCGGCGAATTCATCAGCGTGGAAACGCAAGCCTATCTGGCCCGGCTGGGCATCGATGCCGCCGCTCTTGGCGCCACCGCGATCGAGAGCGTTACCCTCAGCACGCAACATTGCAGCGTCACCGGCCCCTTGCCGTTTCGCGCTTTGTCCTTGTCGCGGTATCGGCTCGATGAGGCGCTGCTGCAGCGGGCCGCGGAATCCGGCGCGGACGTGCGGCGCGGCTTCGCGGTGCGCGCTGTGGTCCGCGACCGCGATAGATGGATCGTGCGGTGCGATAGCGGCACGCCGTTTTATTGCCGCAACCTGGTGCTCGCCACCGGCAAATGGGGCGTGCGCGGCGTTGAGGATGAGCGCGACAGGTCGCAGGTCGGTTTGAAAATGCATTTCAGGCCCAAGCCTCGACTGCACGCCGCGCTGCGCGGGCGAGTCGAGTTGTCGCTGCTTGAGTCGGGTTATGCTGGTCTCGAGCTGGTGGAAGACGGCATCGCCAATCTGGCGTTGCTGTTGCCGCGCGCGGCCGTCGCAGAGCTTGCCTTGGGCTGGCGGCCTTTACGCGATTACATCGCCGGCGCAATGCCCGCGCTCGCCGAGCGGCTGGACGGCTCGGAGCCGCTCTGGGAAAAGCCGCTCGCGGTCGTCTGTCCATCCGGCGGTCATCTCCATGCGAGGGGCGGGGCAACGGCGTTTCGCATCGGCGACCGGCTCGCGCATATTCCCCCATTCACGGGCGACGGACTTGCTATCGCGCTTGCTTCGGCAGCACTTGCCGTCGAGCACATCGCTCAGGGCCATGCGCCGGACGTCTATTTGGCGGCGGCCCAAAAGCTGATCGCGCGGCCGATCCGCAACGCCGGCGCCCTTTTGAGTGTTGCCGCAAGTCGCGCCGGGCGGGCCGCACTGATTTGTGCAGCCGGCTTTGCGCCGCGGCTGATCGGCGCGATGGCGCGTCGAACGAGACTGCCGGTCCTTCCTGCAAGCCCGCCGCCCGGCACAGGTTCAGCCGCCCGCCTTGCCATCGCGCAGTCGAGGCGATAGCTATGCGCGCGCCGCGTCCTTGTCTTGGAGGCGGCTTAAGCGCCCGTAGCTCAGCTGGATAGAGCACCAGACTACGAATCTGGGGGTCAGGAGTTCGAATCTCTTCGGGCGCGCCATTTAAACCTACCATTCCGGAATAGAACTGGGCACCGAAGGTTGCCGTTGAGCCAAAGTCGGCGTTTCACCTTTTTTGTAACTTGAACAAAATCTTTTTGTAACTTGAGCGAAATCGGGGACCTGAAAGCGGCGGCGATAAGCGCCGGTGGTCATCCCGTCACCCGCTTGAACAGCCGGCGGAAGAAGGCGGCATCTTCATATCCGACCTTCCAGCCGATCTCATCGGTGAGCGCATCGGCCCCTCCAGTCGATAAGGGCTAACGCGTAAATAACCATTCGTTAGGCGATGCATGGAACTTTAAAGCTGGGCTGCTGCTTCCCGATCGAAGGGGGCGATTATGAGGAAACAGATTCTCGCTGCAGCGTTTTGGCTTGTTGGTATTGCCTTTGCCAATGCGGCGACAGATTTGGCAAAACGGGCATATGACGCTTCGCCGACCTTTGACTGGTCGGGCACGTATATCGGCGCTCACATCGGATATGGCTGGGGTCACTCGAATTTCTTCGACGACCAGTACAACGGCCGTCCACCTTTTTTCCCACCGGTCAGCTGGAAGGCTGCCTCAGACGGGGTGATCGCTGGAATCCAGGCAGGATATAACTGGCAACGCGGCAACACGGTTTTCGGCGTCGAGGGCGAGATAGGTCTCCTCGGTCTGACTGGCGCAAAACTCCAACCCGGAACGGACCCGTTCGG
>DASTSG010000044.1:0-143090 GCA_035760805.1 Pseudolabrys sp. | reverse complement strand
TACGACTTCGATCTCTTTACGTTGGTGTGGGCGGCCTTTGCGGGGGCCGCCTATACCTCCCTACGAGGCCGGCATGTCACCGCCGGCATCGCAATCGAAAACATCATCGGCCGCGGCACACTGCTCGCCGTGCTGCGGTTTCTTATCGTCGTTGGTTTTCTCGTTTTGCTGACGATTTCAGGCATCTGGCACACGTTCTCGAGCTGGCAAACGCACGAAACGACCTTTGATGTCGAGCAGTGGCCTATGTGGATAGCAAAGGCGTCGCTACCGGTCGGCGCAGGCTTCTGGGCAGTGGCCGAGTTCGCGAAATTTCTTCGGCAGCTCGGCGGCATCTCGACGCCAGAGAACGAAGTCCTGCTTGACGAGTAGCGGGCGCGCGCGAAGCGATGGCCGCTTAGCCCGCCATCAGGCCGGGGAGCCACAACGCAATTTTCGGAAAGATGATGACCAGCGCGAGGCCGAGTAGCCCCATACCGGCATAGGGCAGCGCGCCTTCAAGGACCTCGCGGATCGTGTAATCCGGCCGCAGCGATTGTACGACAAATAGGTTCATGCCGACGGGTGGCGTCACCGCGCCGATTTCCATGTTGATGACCAGAATCACGCCGAACCACACGAGGTCGATATGCATGGATTCAAGGCCTGGTAGTAGGATCGGCACCGTGACCAATATGGCGGCCGCTGCATCCATGAACATGCCGAGGATCAAATAAAGCCCGTTGACGGCAATCAGGAACTGCCAAGGAGCCAGGTTCAGTCCTTCGAGCCAATTCGCGAGATCCTGCGGCACACGCAAAAGCGATAGCGTGTTGCCGAAGACGCCCGCGCCGGCGATCAGCATCAAAATCATGGCGCTCGTCACCAGACTGTCGCGCACCGCACGCCAAAACAGCGACAAGGTAAGAGTGCGCTTGAAGGCGGCAGTGAAAACGAGAGCGTAGACGACACCGACCGCAGCTGCCTCCGTCGGCGTGAAAAAGCCGAGATAGATTCCGCCGAGCACGATAACGATCATCGCGAGGCTGCCGAACATCGAAAGGGTGAGCGGAATCTTGCCTTCCGTGCTGACGGGTTTGGCGATGCCGAGGCGCGTCTGCCGCATTGCGGCGACGACCGTGTAAACAGAGAAAAGCACCGCCAGCATGATGCCGGGCAGGATGCCCGCCATGAACAGCTGGCCGATCGAAGCGTTGGTGACGAGCGAATAGAGAATGAAAGAGATACTCGGCGGAATGAGAATACCGAGCGTGCCGGCGACCGCGACAGAGCCGGCCGTCATCTTGCGCGTGTAGCCGCGCCGCAGCATTTCCGGAATGCTGATCGAGCCGATGGTTGCGGCGGTCGCCGTGGACGATCCTGAAATCGCTGCAAACACGGCGCAGGCTGCGATGGCTGCGACGGCAAGCCCCCCCGGCAGCCGGCCGACCCCGCGTTGCGCGAAATCGAACAGATCGCGGCCAGCCTGGCCCTTCAGCATGATCTGTCCCATGAGGATGTAGAGCGGGATGGCCGCGATCACGAATGAATTGACGTCGCTAAATGCGGTCTGTGCCAGCGCCGTCAAGCCCGGCTCGAAGCCAATGGTCAGCATGTAGCCAACCATGCCGCTGATGAGCAGCGTTACCGCGATCGGAATTCCGAGGATCAGCAGCGCGAACAGCGTTACGATCGTGGTTAGGAAGACCATCGGAATTTCCTATTGCGCCGCGCTGAGCGGGATCGGATTCGGGTCCGGACCATAGCCTTTGTAGATCGGCCGCGTCATCTCTTCCATTCCGATGCCGGCGTTCCTACATGGTGAAAGACGTTTACAAAACCCCACAACGCCCATGCTTGATTTTACATCCTCCACGAGCGGCGGAGACGAACGGCACGTGCTGCAATCGGTATCCGAGCCGGAAATCTTCGACGCCTATTCAAATGTGGTGATGACCGTGGCCGACCAGGTCGGGCCCGCTGTCGTACGCGTCGAGACGCGCGGAGGCAATGGAAGACCGGGTGGCGTCGGCTCCGGCGTGGTGATTGCGCCGGACGGGCTCGTGCTCACCAACAGCCACGTGGTCGAAGGCGCGCGCGAATTGCGCCTGATGGATGCCGAGGGGCGCGTCATGGAAGCGCGCTCGCTCGGTGAAGACCCTGATACTGACCTTGCTCTGGTGCGCGCAGGCGCGGTCCGCGATTTGCCGAGCGCACGCCTGGGCGATTCCAAAAAGCTGCGCCGGGGACAACTCGTGGTCGCCATCGGCAATCCGCTCGGGTTCGAGTCGACGGTGACCGCCGGTGTCGTGTCGGCGCTCGGCCGATCGCTCCGAGCTCGTAACGGCCGCCTGATCGAAGACGTCATCCAAACGGACGCGGCGCTCAATCCCGGCAACTCGGGCGGCCCGCTCGTCTCATCGCGCGGCGAAGTCATCGGCATCAATACGGCTGTGATCCTGGGCGCCCAGGGCATCTGCTTTGCGGTTGCGAGCAACACGGCGCAATTCGTGCTGAGCGAATTGATTGCGCACGGGCGCGTGCGGCGCGGATTCATTGGCGTCTCGGGCCAGACCGTTCCCGTGCCGCGGCATCATGCGCGCCATGCCGATATCGAGAATTCGACCGGGGCGATGATTACCGGCATTGAGCCGAATGGACCCGCTGACAATGCCGGGCTGATGTCTTTCGATATCATCGTGCGAGCGGATGGCGAGCTGATTACGGGCGTCGATGACCTGATCCGGATGCTCAACGCTGAGCGAATCGGCAAGTCCGTTTCCATGGATGTGTTGCGCCGCGGGCTGCTGAGGACCTTCAACGTGATTCCGCTGGAGCGGCGAAACCTCAAAGCCGCATGACGGCTATGTTTGGCAAGGGGGCAGACGGGCGGCGCTTCAAATGGCATCAACGGCTTATGCCGCCTGCTGCAAGAACCACGCAACGCCTGCCTATCTTACGCGGCGCAGTTGTCTGTCGTTCATAGCGCTGGCTTTCTTGGCACGCTGAAATGGTGGGATTGCGTGGCGGATTTGACGGACTTTCCGAGCGGCTGAACTCCTTCAGCGCGGCAGGACGATGGGCGGTTCTTCTGCCGCTGTCCGCTGCCTTTGCTGTGTGCCTGGAATTCGCACATTTGCCCGCAGCGCTTCTGCTCGGGCCGATGGCGGCGGCGATTGCAATGGCAGCGTGCAAGGGCACGATCCATGTGCCGCGGAGGCTATTCTACGCCGCGCAAGGTGTGGTCGGCTCTCTGATTGCGCATAGCCTCCCTGCCTCCGTTCTTGGCGAAGTACGGCACGAGTGGCCGCTGTTCATTTCGGCGGTTGTTTCCGTGGTGGTCGTCAGTATGGCGCTCGGGTGGCTGCTCACACGATGGCGCGTTTTGCCCGGTACGACCGCCGTGTGGGGGTCCTCGCCGGGTGCCGCCACCGTCATGACGCTCATCGCGGATACTTACGGCGCCGACATCCGTCTCGTCGCGTTCATGCAGTACCTGCGAGTCGTCCTGGTGGCGGTCGCCGCTTCCGTCGTGGCCGCGATCTGGGTCGGCAACACAGGCGGGACCCATGCGCCGTCTGGCTGGTTTCGTTCCATCGCATGGCTTCCGTTTGCTGAGACCGTGGCGCTTGCTGCCGGCGGCGTCGTTCTTGGACGGCTGCTGCGCATACCCGCAGGACCGCTGCTGGTTCCGCTCTTCGGGGGCGCTATTCTCCAGGATACCGGCCTGATCACAATCGAGTTGCCGCCGTTACTGCTGGCCGCGAGCTACGCGCTGGTCGGGTGGAGCATCGGGGCGCGCTTCAATCGTCCCATTCTGCTCTATGCGGCGCATGCGCTGCCGAGCCTTGCAGCATCGACCGTGACGTTGATCGCGGCCTGCGCCGGCCTCGCGGCAATCCTCGTTGTGATCGCGGGTGTCGATCCGCTAACCGCTTATTTGGCGATGAGTCCGGGCGGTGCGGATTCCATCGCCATCATCGCATCCTCGACCAAGGTGGATTTGCCGTTTGTCATGGCGATGCAAGCGGCTCGTATGGTCATCGTTCTGTTGAGCGGTCCGACTTTGGCCCGTTTTATTGCGCGCCTGGTGCGGCGCGACGGAAAACACGATCAGGCATAAGCCCGCGGTCGCGCCGGCAGAAAGGTTTATCCCTTCGCCTTGAGCGACTTGTAGATTTCAAACGCCTCTGCCGGTTTGGTGTTCTTGTGCACGACTGCGTTGACGGCGGCCATCATCGCTTTCGGCGCATCCGACTGGAAGATATTGCGTCCCATATCAACGCCGGCCGCACCCTGTTGGACGGCGTTGTAGGCCATCGTGAGCGCGTCAAGTTCAGGCAGTTTCTTGCCGCCCGCCATCACGATCGGCACGGGGCATGACGCGGTAACGGTTTCGAAGCCATCCTCGACGTAATATGTCTTTACATATTGTGCGCCGAGCTCGGCGATGATGCGGCACGCGAGTCGGAAATACTGCGCGTCGCGCTTCATGTCCTTGCCGACGGCGGTGATTCCCATCACCGGAATGCCGTAGCGTAAGCCCGCATCGACAAGCCTCGTCATGTTGTGGACGGTCTGCGTCTCGTACTCGCTGCCGATGTAGACCTGCACGCCGACACCGGCGGCGTTGAGTCGCGCCGCATCGTCCATATCCAGTGCGATCTCTTCTTTCGACAACTCGCGCAAGATGCTGGCGCCGCCCGAGGCCCGCAGCACCATCGGCTTGTCGCATTCTGCCGGGATGACGCTGCGCAAGATGCCGCGGGTGCAGAACAGCGCGTCGCATTGCGGCAAGAGCGGTACGATCGACAGGTCGACGCGCTCGAGTCCAGTGGTCGGTCCCTGGATGTAGCCGTGATCGATCGCAAGCATCACCGTTCGCCCGCTTGCAGGATTGAATGTGCGTGCCAGCCGGTTCTTCATGCCCCAGTCGAGTTGATGTGAACCCTTGAGAAAGAATCCGGGCGTCGCCTGCGGCGTATCGGCTTGATAGCGCTGCCCTTCCTTATCGGCCTCCGGCATTGAAAACCCCGCTAATTCATTACTATCGAAAGAACTATTTCGCCGCAGGCTTGGGCGTTGGTCCGCGCGGCGAATCTTCATTCGCCATGCACCGCTTCATATAAGCCGTGCGTTTGGCGCCGGTGAGCTTCTGCTCCTTGGCGCCGAATTGGCAAGTGGCCAGTTTCGGATTTTTCTTGGGCGCAGCGGAGAGCGGCGTGGTGCTCAACAGAATAATGGATGCACCGACGAGAGCCATGGTTCGCAGCATCGTGACGCTCCTTGATTATTGGAAGGTAGAATCAGGTTAGTGCATTCTTGTGCGCAATTCGTGGCGTCAGCGCAATGCCGCCGCGATGTTTCCGCCGTCGACCGTGGTCACGTTGGCAGTGGTCTTGAGCGCCAAGGCTTGGGCGAGGAAGGCCTGCGCGACATCATCGGCGGTAACCTCGCGTCCGAGCAGATTGCCACTCATGTAGTCCTTCTCACTGACGCCGCGTGCCTTTGATCTCTCCTTGATGAAGTCATCGGTGAGGAGCCCCGAGCGGATGCGATCGGCGTTGACAGCGTTGGCGCGAATGCCGTCCGCGCCGTAATCGAGCGCGTATTGCCGCACGAGGAACAACGTCGCCGCTTTCGGAAGGCCATAAGGGCCGAAATTTGCACCAGGATTTACCGCCTGCTTCGACACGTTAAACAGCAGACATCCGCCAGTGCCCTGCGCGAGCATGATTTTAACGGCAGCTTGCGCGACCTTCTGATGCGCGAAGAAATTGAGCTCGAAACTCTTGCGAAGGATGGCTTCATCCACTTCGCCGATCCTGCCTTGCCAGGCCGCGCCGGCATTTGACACGGCGATATCAATGCCGCCGAACGTGGCGGTGACTTGATCGATCGCCGCCTGGACGGAAGCGGTGTCCGTAACGTCGCAACGCACAGCGATCGCGGAGCCGCCGGCTTCCTTTGCCTTCTCCACCGCCGCACCGGCATCGACGTCGAGCAGGGCGACTTCGGCGCCGGCCGCTGCGAACGTTCGTGCGGTCGCTGCGCCGATAGCGCCGCCGGCTCCCGTAATCACCGCGACCTGTCCGGCAAGGGGAAGATTTTTCGGCGCGCCGAGCTTGAACAATTCCAGCGGCCAGTATTCGCAGTCGAACATGTCGGCATCGGAGATCGATTTGAAGGTGCCGATCGCCTCAGCCCCGGTGATGCATTCGACCGTTGCTTCGGCGATATCCGCTGCGATCCTTGCGTCCTTTGCGGTCGGGCCTAGCCCGAAGAGTCCCAGTCCCGGCACCAGCACGACGCGGGGCAGGGGATCGATCATCTTCTTCGTGTTGCCGGCCCGTATGTTATTGTACGTGAAATAAGCGCGGTAATGATCGACGAAACTGTCCGCCAGCTTACGCGCCGCTTTCCTGAACTCGTCAAGCTTGCCGACCTCCGGCGGTGGCACGATTAACGGCCAATTCTTGGTGCGGATCGTGTGATCGGGCGTAATGACTCCTTGTCGTGCGTAGCGTGTGATGTCCTTGCCGTTGACGAACGCCATGATCGCGTCGTTCGTGCGGAAGTCAGCAATTTGGCGCAGCCACGCGCCTTCATTTTTTTCGTCCGGCAGGCTGCAAGCACCGCGCAAAATCGGAGCGACCTGCGAGACGGGCGCGATGCGCTGAAAAAACTCGGCTGAGATGAATATCGACTTGCGCTTCTTCCGCAGCCGTTCCTCGGCGAGCGTGACCATTTCGATCATGCGCTCGTAGGCCTCGCGTGCTTCCGCGCCGAATGTAAAAATGCCGTGCTTGTCGAGGATGAGACCCTCGACGTCGGGATTCTTTTCGAACACGTCAGCCGCGAGCTTGGCGAGGCCGAAGCCCGGCATTCGGTAGGGCACGAAACCCATTCGGTTGCCGTAAACCTCCGAGCACAATTCGGCGCTGTTGGGTTGATCGATGATGCTAAGCACCGCCGTCGCATGCGTATGGTCGATGAATTTTGCAGGCATGAAGGCGTGCAGCAACATCTCGACCGAAGGGGGCGGTGACATGGGGTCGATCAGGTGAGCGCGCTGCGCGCGTGCCATCTCGACATCTGAAAGCGCATCGAGCGCACGCAGCTTCCGCAATGGGGTTAGCCGCACGGCCGGCATTCCGGCGGGCTCGATTGCAGCCATGTCCGATCCGGTGGCCTTGACGCAGAGTACGTCCACTTCGTCGCCGGAAAGGTCATTCATGCGCGTCTTCAGCGACGTGTTGCCGCCGCCGTGCAGAACAAGCTTGGGGTCGCGGCCGAGCAGACGCGTGCTGTAAACCCGCAAAGCGAGATCGCGCGCAATGCCGGCTTTTCCGTAATGATCGATCGCTGCCTGCGCGTCGCGCTCGACCCAGGCGGATTTCATTGTTAAGGCTGCCTCATTGCCGCGCTAATTCTTGTCACCGCCGAGCAGGCGCCGAGCCCACCAGCCGCGCTTCGGCTGTGCCGGCTCGACGGATTCGCTGCTTGTCACGACTGGCGTCGGCGGAGGCGGCAGCGTCGGGGATGGTGACGGCGCACTTGGTTCGGCGCTGTTCACAAAAGGAGCGGGCTCCCGCACGGTGGATCGCCGGCGAGGCGGATTGTTTTCGCTTTCCATTGCGGTTGCCGGTGTCGGAGCGGGTGGCGGCACTTCCTCGTGCTCATCTTCGTGCCGCGGCGCCGGATAAGACGGGTCGTCCTCGTATTCTGCCGCGGGCAATTCGCGGTGATCCAATGGAGAGGGCTGAAGGACCTCCACCCCGAAGGCCCGCTCGTCCTGTGCGGTGCTTGCAGCGCTGTCGGATTGAAAGTGACCTTCGCCATTGCGGCCGTGCCGATTGCGACGTCCGCCGCGGCGTCCACGCCGTCTGCGCCGCCGGCCTTCGCGGTGCTCGCCGCCTTCGCCGTTCTCCTGGCTGTTCGCATAGAATTGAGGTTGCGAGTTTTGCTGCTCATGTTCAGGCGGCAAGAACGCGTTGTCGCCCGCTGAACCTTCATTGTGCTCATCCGGCAGGCCTGCGTATTCGGATGCCTGCCGATAGGAGGCTTGATCTGGAGAGAATTGATTGGCGTCACTTTCGCGCGCGTCACCGCCGCGGCCACGGCCGCGACGGCGTCTGCGCCGCCGCCGACCCTCGCCGTTCTCACCTTCATGGCGGTGCTGCGCCTCTACGGCTTCTATCCGCTCATCCGCTCCGAGATCATGCGATGCAATGTGCTCCGGCCTGCTTGCGGCTTCCTCGTGCGCGATTTCATCGTCGAAGGGCATCTCGCTGTCGTCTTCGTCTTCGGTAACGATGACGGGGTCGGCAGAGGCCGCAAGTGCGCGCGCGGTTTCCGGCGTATGCACCTGCTCGCCACGATCGATAATGAACGACTGCTGTGCCGGTATGCTTGCATCGGCTGAAACGGTTATGACGATCCGGAATCGCTCCTCGAGCGCCCGCAGATGCGCACGCTTGTGATTGAGGACATAGAGCGCGACTTCGGAGCGGGTGCGCACGATTAGATTATGCGTCGCACCTTTGATCAGCATTTCCTCAATACCGCGCAAGAGCTGCAGCGCGACCGAAGAGACCGAGCGCACGTGGCCGCTGCCGCCACAAACCGGGCACTTCTCGGTCGAACTTTCCAGCACGGAGGTCCGAATGCGCTGACGGGACATCTCGAGCAGGCCGAAATGCGAAATGCGTCCGACCTGGATGCGAGCGCGATCGTGCCGCAAGGCCTCTTTCAACCGACGCTCCACGGTTCGGTTGTTGCGAGGTTCATCCATGTCGATGAAGTCGATGACGATAAGGCCGGCCAGGTCGCGTAGTCTTAATTGCCGCGCAATTTCTTCCGCCGCTTCAAGATTGGTTTTGAGAGCGGTGTCCTCGATGTGGTGCTCGCGAGTGGCCCGGCCGGAGTTCACGTCGATGGCGACCAAGGCCTCCGCTTGATTGATGACGATGTAGCCGCCGGAACGCAGTTGCACGACCGGGGTGAACATCGCATCGAGCTGGCTTTCGATGCCGTAGCGGGTGAAGATTGGCTGCGTATCTTTATAAAGCTTCACGTATTTCGCATGGCTCGGCATGAGCATGCGCATGAATTCCTTGGCGTCCCGATAGCCTTGCTCACCGGAGACGATGATCTCGTCGATATCCTTGTTGTAAAGATCGCGGATCGATCGTTTGGTCAGAGAGCCTTCTTCGTAGACCAGCTTCGGCGCGGTGGATTTCAGCGTCAGGTCGCGCACCTGCTCCCAAAGGCGCAGCAAGTATTCGAAATCGCGCTTCACCTCGATTTTGGTGCGGTTTGCGCCGGCGGTGCGCAGGATCACGCCCATGCCCTCCGGTACATCCAGCTCCTGCGCGATTTCCTTCAGGCGATTGCGATCCTCCGCCGACGTAATCTTGCGTGAAATGCCACCGCCGCGTGCGGTGTTCGGCATCAGCACGGAATAGCGGCCGGCAAGCGAGAGGTAGGTCGTGAGCGCCGCGCCTTTTGTGCCGCGCTCTTCCTTTACCACCTGCACCAGCATGACCTGCCGGCGCTTGATCACTTCCTGGATTTTGTATTGCCGTCGGAAGCGGGGGAGGCGCTCCTGCACTTCCTCCAGGGCATCAGCGCCGCCCACCGACTCGACAGCTTCCTCGTCCGCCTGATCCTGGCCGTTGCCGCCGTTTTGCCCTTCGGACGAGGTGGTCTCGGCCGTCTCCGATTCAAATTGCTGCCCCGATTCAAGTTCGGAGCCGTCGGTGCTGACGCCATCAGTCGCGAGCGTGACCTCGCGTGGGAGTTCCGTGTCGCCTTGATGGTCCGGGGTCGCAATCGTCTCGGCTTCCAGTCCCGCAATCGTCTCGGCGCCTGTTATCTCGACGCTTGCTGCAGGTTCGGCATCGGCGGCCGGCGCCTCGCTCGATTGCTCTTCAGTTGTTGAGCGCGCCTCGCTCTCAGGTGCGGTCGCCGTCTCATATTCCGCCGTTTGCGATGACTTTGCAGTTTCCAAAGTATCCGGCTGTCCGGCGGCTGTCTGATTGGCAGTGGGCTCGCCGGCAGCCTGATCTTCGACAGGAGCTTGCGTGCTTTCAGGTGATGGCTCACCGTCGGTCTCGATCGGCTCGCTGCGCATGACATCGTGGTCGCGGTGTCGATCCGAATTGCGACTTCGATGCCGGTGACGCCGGCGGCTGGAGCGACCTTCCGCCTCCGCGTCGGCGTCGCTTTGCTGACGCGCTTCATCCTCCAGCAGAGCCTGCCGGTCGGCGATCGGAATTTGATAGTAGTCGGGATGGATTTCCGAAAATGCCAGAAAGCCGTGCCGATTACCGCCATAATCGACAAAGGCCGCCTGCAAGGACGGTTCGACGCGCGTGACTTTGGCGAGATAGATATTACCGCGAAGCTGCTTCCGGTTCGCAGATTCGAAGTCGAATTCCTCGACGCGATTGCCGCGCAGGACCACAACTCGGGTTTCCTCCGGGTGGCCGGCGTCGATCAACATTTTGTTCGCCATTATTAAATCTCACTGGGGTAAAGCCGCGTCTGTCCCGCCGCGCTAGATCGAGCGCTGGGCGAGACAAAGGAGGCTGTGCATGATTGCGGTTGATGGAAAAGTCCGCCGTATGCTTGCGCGAAATCCCAGCGGGTACCGCGCCCCGATCCGCTGCCGCAATACGTTGGCGGTGCGAGTGAAGCGCGAGTAAATTTTGCTGGGCGATTTGCAGCATCGACTGCGACCCATTTCTGCGGCCTTGCACGAAGCGGCCGCGGTTTCTTCGTCGCGAACGGCTCACAAGCGAACGGCACCAAGCCGCACACCATCCGGCTGTCCTTCAAAAGGGCTTCGGCTTGGCTGCCGTCCGTCCGCCCACCTCCTCGAGGGGGCGACCCTGGAACGGCGCGCCGGAAGCCCGAACGCGGTACAACCGGAACAAATAACCGTCTGCGAACACTTACATACGGCCCCGCCTGCTAACTGGCAAGTGAGCCGGTGCAACACGGCCACACAGATGCACTTACCGCGGTGAAGTTCTCAAGTTCCGTTAACCGGCGCGGCTGTTAATGGAGTAAAAAACCGGAAAAGGTCCGGATTCGTGACTGTCCGCAGAAATCGCATTGCGGTGGCGTTGGTCGTCGGCCTGCTCGCTGCTACTGGCGGTGGAGTTGCGTCGGCTGCCGGGGCTGCCGATTCGGGGGCAACGAACGGCGAGCAATTTCCGACTGCAACTGATGTGCGTGTCGGTGGCGACGTCAAGCAGACACGCTTTGTGATGGACTTCACCTCGAAGGTGGAACTTGCAACGTTTACGCTTGCTGACCCGTACCGCGTCGTCGTGGACTTACCGCAGGTCACCTTCAGACTGCCGGCGAGGGCTGGTGAACAAGGGCGCGGGCTGATCAAGGCCTTTCGTTACGGACTGATCATGCGCGGCGGCTCGCGGATTGTGCTCGATACAACTGGCCCTGTGCGCATCGGCAAGGCGTTCACGCTTGCGGCCAAAGAAGGGCAACCCGCGCGGCTGGTCATCGAGCTTGTTCCAACCGACCGCCAGAGTTTCCTGCACGAGATGTCCTTGGCTGCGCGGCCGCCCCGGATTTCTGCAAGGGAAAACCCGAGCCCCGCGCATGAAGCATCCACGGATCCGCGTCCTTTGATCGTCATTGACCCGGGCCATGGCGGCATCGATTCCGGTGCCAAGTCAGCCAGCGGCAAGAACGAGAAGGATGTCGTGCTTGGCTTCAGTCTGCTGCTGCGGGACAAACTGCTGAAGACCGGAAAGTACCGCGTGATCATGACGCGCAGCGATGACACATTCATTCCATTGAACGACCGCGTACAATTTGCGCGGTCACGAAAGGCATCCCTTTTCATCTCGATTCACGCGGATTCTCTACCGCGCAGCGAGGGGCAGGCGGAAGGGGCGACCGTCTACACGCTTTCGGAGCATGCATCTGACGCGGAAGCCGCACGACTGGCGGATTCTGAAAACAAGTCGGATGCAATCGCCGGCGTCGATCTGACTGCGCAGCCGGACGACGTGGCCAGTATCCTTATTGACCTCGCCCAACGCGAAACAAAAACATTTTCAATGCAGTTCGCCCATCTACTCGTGGACGAGTTCAAGAATACGACTCGGCTGCACCAGCACCCTCTCAAGTCCGCCGGTTTCATCGTCCTTAAAGCGCCCGACGTGCCCTCGGTGCTGATCGAACTAGGCTACATGTCGACCAAAGACGATATGCACAATCTGATGTCACCTGCTTGGCGTGCGCACACAGCAGAGTCAGCGGTCAATGCGATCGATGCCTTCTTCGCACCCCGGCTGGCGGGCCGGGCCGTGTTGCGGGGGCCGAATTGACCGTGTACCGCCAGCCTCAGTTTCAACATAAAACGGGACGATCCCATGAAACACGGCAGGCGGCCGCTGGCGTAAGTGGAAGGCTGGTCCAAAGTGAGAAAGGTGCCAGTTATCGCCCGATTCCCTTACAAGTTCCTGGTGCCGTTCCGGTGAGGCCGTGTCTATGAAGCTTATCTTGCGCTTTTTCGGGTTTTTGTTTGCGGCCGGCACGATTTTATTCGTTGCGGGGGTGGCTGCCGCAGCGGGGATTTTGTGGCATTTCTCCAAGGATTTGCCGGATTATTCTCAGTTAAAAGATTACGAGCCCCCGGTGATTACACGGGTGCACGCCTCGGATGGCTCGCTTATCGCCGAATACGCCCGTGAACGGCGGCTATACATTCCAATTCAGGCGGTGCCAAAGCTTGTCATCGATGCCTTCCTTGCCGCCGAGGACAAGAATTTCTACGAGCACGGGGGACTCGATTTTGTCGGCATCGCGCGGGCCGCGATCTCCTACGTGGAGAACTTCGGCTCGGGACGGCATCCGCAGGGCGCTTCAACCATTACGCAACAAGTCGCGAAAAACTTCCTGCTATCGAATGAGGTTTCCTTCAAGCGCAAGATCAAGGAGGCGTTGCTAGCCCTGAAAATCGAGCGCACCTACAGCAAGGACAAGATTCTCGAGCTATATCTCAACGAAATCTATCTTGGCCTTGGGGCGTATGGCATTGCATCGGCGTCCCTGACTTACTTTGACAAGTCGGTCAACGAGCTCACGATCGCCGATGCCGCTTACCTTGCGGCATTGCCGAAAGCCCCAAACAACTACAATCCTTTCCGACAGCACGACCGCGCACTCGAACGGCGCAATTGGGTGATCGACCGCATGGTCGAGGCCGGCTTCATCAAGCCGGCTGATGGCGAGAAGGCAAAACAGCAGCCGCTGGGCGTGACGCGCAAGTCGACCAGCGCGCATGTCTTTGCTGCCGAATATTTTGCGGAAGAGGTACGCCGCGAAATCCTCGATCGCTATGGCGAGAAAAAGCTTTACGAGGGCGGCCTGTCCGTTCGCACCACTTTGGACCCAAAACTGCAGGCTGTGGCGCGCAAGGTGCTTGTCGACGGTTTTATCCGCTACGACGAAGCCCACGGCTGGCGCGGCCCGGTGAGCCACATTGATATCGCCGGGGGTGACTGGGGCGTCAAACTCGCAGAGGTCAAATCTCTCACCGACGTCCGGCCGTGGCGACTCGCGGTCGTGCTCGAGGTCAATGCTCAATCGGCCCGTATCGGTCTGCAGCCGCCGCGTGAACCGAGTGGTTCGGTCGGCAAAGCACGTGATATCGGCATTATTCAGTTAAACGGCGTCAAATGGGCCAAGGCGGCCGAAGGCCCGTCCCGCGGCAAGGCGGTGACCAAGGTCAACCAGGTCCTCCAAGTCGGCGATGTCATCTACGTTTCCCCGGAAAAAGCCGATGGACAGTATCGGCTGCAACAGGTGCCCGAAATTTCCGGTGCGATCATGGCCATGGATCCAACCACCGGGCGCGTACTCGCCATGGTGGGTGGTTTCTCTTTTGACCAAAGTCAGTTCAATCGAGCGACGCAAGCACTCCGTCAGCCTGGCTCATCGTTTAAGCCGTTTGTGTATGCAGCAGCGCTTGACAACGGCTACACGCCGTCGTCGCTCGTACTCGATGCACCGATCGAAATCGACCAAGGCCCAGGTCTTGGCGTGTGGAAACCCGAAAACTACGAGCATGATTTTTTCGGTCCTTCGACGCTGCGCTTCGGGATTGAGCACTCGCGCAATGTGATGACCGTGCGGCTTGCTCAGGATATCGGGATGCCGCTCATTGCCGAATACGCCAAGCGCTTCGGCATCTACGATAATTTGCCGCCGTATCTTTCGTTTGCTCTGGGCGCCGGCGAAACCACGCTCATGCGCATGGTAACTGCATATGCGATGATCGATGATGGCGGCAGGCGCGTTAAGCCGACCTTGATCGATCGTATCCAGGATCGCTATGGCCACACGATCTACAGGCATGATAACCGCGAATGCCGCGGCTGCGACGCCAAGAAATGGGAAAACCAGCCGGAACCAACGTTGATTGATCACCGTCAGCAGGTTCTCGATCCCATGACCGCCTACCAAATCACATCGATGATGGAAGGTGTTGTGCTTCGCGGCACAGCCGCAGGCGTGGGATTTCAAAAGGAAATCGGCAAGCCGATAGCGGGGAAAACCGGCACCACGAGCGACTACAAGGACGCCTGGTTCATCGGGTTCACGCCGGATATCGTCGTTGGCGTCTACATGGGCTACGACAAGCCACGCTCACTCGGGCGGGGCGAGACTGGCGGCCGTCTGGCGGCGCCGATCGTGAAGGATTTCATGAAGGTCGCGCTGGCCGACAAGCCGGCCGTGCCGTTTAGGGTGCCGCCCGGCATTAAATTGGTGCGCGTCGATTTGAAAACTGGCCAGCGCGCCGGACCTGACAGCCAGAAGATCATTCTGGAAGCGTTCAAACCCGGCACGGCACCGCCGGACACGTACTCGGTGATCGGCAACAGCGATAACCGGAACGGATTTTGGGGCGCTGCCGTTTCGCCGGATGCCGATCGTGCGGTGCGGTCGGGAACTGGCGGCTTGTATTAACGTGGTTTCACCGTAAGCAGGCAGTTGCGTCGGGGGCGCTGCGCCGTTACATCGCCTTTCGCAATAGAATTGCGGAATTCACCCCGCACACGAGGCTGTATGCGCGCTGAAACACAAAATCTTATTGAGGATATCAAGCGGTCGGTCGGGCTGCTGAGGAGGCATCTTTGACGTCGACAACGCGCAACGGCGCCTTGCCGAGCTGAACAAGGAAGCGGAGGATCCTGATCTGTGGAGCGATCAAGGCCGCGCCCAGCGCGTCATGCGCGAACGCGACGCACTCGACGCCCAGCTCAGTGCGCTCGTCCGGATCGAACAGGACCTCGACGACCAGCTCACATTGCTGGAGCTGGGCGAGGCGGAAAACGATGAAAAGACTGTCTCAGAGGCCGAAGCCGCTCTAAAAAAATTAAGAACGGAAGTGTCGCGGCGTGAGCTCGAGGCACTGCTTTCCGGCGAGGCCGATCGCAACGACTGCTATCTCGAGGTGCACGCTGGGGCTGGCGGGACCGAAAGCCAGGATTGGGCCGGGATGCTCATGCGCATGTATATCCGCTGGGCCGAGCAACACGGCTACAAGGTCGAATGGCTCGAAGAGACGGAAGGGGATGGTGCCGGCATCAAATCGGCGACGGTGATGGTCAAGGGCACCAATGCTTACGGCTGGCTCAAGAGCGAAAATGGCGTGCATCGGCTGGTGCGCATCTCGCCGTTCGATGCCAACGCGCGACGTCACACATCATTTGCGAGCGTGAATGTCTTTCCCGTGCTGGACGACAGTATCAAGGTCGACATCAAGGAAAGCGATGTGCGTGTTGACACGATGCGCGCGGGCGGCGCGGGCGGTCAGCACGTCAATCGCACCGAGTCGGCCATTCGCCTCACGCACATTCCAACCAATATTGTGGTGAAGTGCCAGAACGACCGCTCGCAGCATCGTAACCGCGCGCAGGCGTGGGATATGCTGCGGGCGCGCCTTTATGAACTCGAACTCAAGAAGCGGGAGGAAAAGGCAGCCGCCGATCAGGCAGCCAAGACCGATATCGGCTGGGGACATCAGATCCGTTCATACGTCTTGCAGCCCTATCAAATGGTCAAGGATCTCCGCACCGGTGTTTCCACCTCCAATACGGGCGCGGTGCTCGACGGCGATCTCGACGAGTTCATGCAGGCAGCGCTGGCGCAGAAGGCGTTCGGCGGTGGGCCGGAAGCGGTCGAAGACGTGGAATAACACTGCGCGCGCACCTGTATGCAGAAGGACATGGACGCGAACGCGTGTGACGCTCTCATTCGACGACGGGAGGCCGGCGTTCTGACGTGGGGCGGACCGGCGCTGATGTTATTTGCGCGCGCGGCGTGCGCGGTAGCGGTGCAAGGCTTCGTCGCCGCCGTCTTTGCGCTGCGCGGCTCGCCGACGTCCTGGCTCGACGCGGCGCCTTGGCTGCCGGTCTACGGAACCTTGATCGATGTCGGCTGTCTGGCGCTGTTGTGGCGATTGACACACCGCGAAGGCATCAGCCTGCTGTGCTCCTTGGGTTCGTACGCGCGCGGCTCTCGCGCGATATCCTGATCGCCGCGGCGGCTTATGTATTTACTGTATCTGCGCATCCGCAGGCTGCGGCCGTTCGCCTTGGCTCATGCCGTTATGGACGGGGCAAGCGATGTGATCGGTGTACTTCTTCCTTCATTGCGGAAGTGATCGACGGAAAAGCGCTCAGATGCCTCCGAGGCGGACACCGGCTCGCAAGAATTTCTGCGGATCGACCGCGCTGTCATTGACGCGCGTTTCATAGTGAAGATGGGGGCCGGTTGAGCGGCCGGTCGAGCCAATCTTGCCGACGATTTGTCCGACGTGGATCTTCTGGCCGACTTTGACGTCGATCTCCGACAAATGTCCGTAACGCGTCGACAGTCCGTTTCCGTGATCGATTTCGACCATGTTGCCGTAGCCGCCTTGCCATCCGGCGATCGTGACAATGCCGGCCGCCGTTGCATGGGCGGCTTCGCCGATCGAGCCGCGGAAATCGACGCCCGTGTGCATCGCAAGCTGATGTACAAAGGGATCCGCCCGGGTTCCGAAAGGCGACGTCATATCGAGTTCGCCGTGGATGGGTCTTGCGACCGGTATGTGAGTGAGAGCCGACGAAAGCCGGTCCGACTGCGCACGCGCCAGAGTGACACGATAGAGTGCATGGTCGAAGGGGGTGGCGTCTTTGCCTGGCGGCCTGACCGGAATGAACGGCCCGCCGGTTCCTCGATGGATCGGCATTTTATTCACGTTCACGCCGAGGTCGCTCAGCACGTCCCGAATACGGTGGGCTCTGCTCGTATAGCGTTCTTCAAGATTGCCAAGCACCAGCGTTTGCTCTCGCTCGACCTTGTCGAGCGAGTCTGAAATGCGTGACAGGATGCCGTCTACGCTGCCGGCATTCCTCGCATCAGCAATGCGAGTGGGCGGCTTTTGTTGCTCGCGCGATTGAAGACGCGCATCGCGATCGTGCGGTGCTTTCAGAATGACCGTATCGCTGATCGGCGCCAGTTTAGGCGCGTCATCCGAGGCTCTGTCCTGCGGGCTACGCGCCGCACTGGTCGACATCAGATCGGTGGCGATCGCGGTGGTGCGGGATTCAAGCAGACGCTGGCGGCGTAGCAGCGAATCCAGCTTTCGCTCGAATTGCTCCTGATTGAGCAATTGGCGGCTCGTAATCCGATCGATGGTCGCGCGCAGCTCCGCGATGCGGTCCTCGTAAGCGAATTGCATCTGGGTCTGACGGCCGATGAGCCGCGTCAGCACGTTTTCGCGAAAGGCAAAGAAGGTGCCGGTTGCGATCGACCAAATGCCCATGATGACGAGCGTGCCGACCACGATCCAGAATGCAACGGGCCCGATCCGCACCTGCCGTCCCGCATGCGCGAGCGTGTAGCCGGCATAGGCGTGCTGATTCTGGCGCGGAACCTTGGCAGACTGTGGCCGGGGGCGGCGCACATGTCCTGAAGCAAGGTGCTGGGAAGAGGCTGGGTACAACATCGACGCTCCCGCAGGTTCCGCACGCGGGAGCCCGCGGACCAGCCGCCAGATTTCAGCCGCTTATGGTTAAAAAACCGGTAATCTGCGGCTGCCGCGTCAAAGTGCCTTGGCGGCAGCGAGGACTTCTTCGGCGTGACCGGGAACGGACACCTTCGGCCATACCCGGGCGATGCGGCCCTTCTCATCGATCAGGAAGGTCTTGCGGAGGACCCCCATGAACTTGCGGCCGTACATCGATTTTTCGCCCCAGGCCCCATAGGCACGCAAAACGGCATGGGTTTCGTCCGATGCGAGGTCAATTTTCAGGTTGTGTTTGGACTTGAAGCGATTCTGTGCCTCGATAGCGTCGGCCGAAACGCCGAGGATCGCTGTGTTCGCCTTGGCGAAGGCGGATCGCAAGCGGTTGAAGTCGATGGCTTCGCGGGTGCACCCCGGCGTATCGGCGCGTGGATAAAAATAAAGGACGAGGTTACGACCCTTGAAGCCCTTGAGCGTCACCGTGGATCCATCGTCCGCCGGCAGTGAAAAGGCCGGGGCTCTGGCACCCGCATCGAGTTCAATGGCCATATGCCTTCCTTTCGTCGCTTTCCCTCCGACAATATCGGAATTGCCATGTGACGTTGAGTGGGCACGTTCGGGTCGGCGCAGGAAGGTTGCCGTTTGTGTTCGGCCGGTGGGGCCGTCTTGGCGTAGTCCCGTAAGGCGGCAGACGAGAGCGCGCCATAGCGCATGACCGGTAAGCAGAAACATCACAGGCACGTGGCAAGCCGCAAGCTCGGCACGTTCGGACCGCTGATTGATCGAATCCTGCACGTTACCTCCCGTGTCCGCTTCCGGCGCGGTCTTGTTCGGTTCTGGCGCAGCAATTCCATCCGGCACACCAGCTATTTTCTGGGCGGTATCGCCGGCGTTATCGCGATTGCGGTGCTTGGTCTCTGGTGGCGTCTGAATAATGGACCAATCGAGGTGGACCTCGCGACGCCGTGGTTAACCGCCGCGATTCAAGAAAACTTCGGCAAGCAGCACAGCGTGACGATCGGCGGCACGCAAATCGAGCGCGATGAGAAAGGCCGTACGTCCATTCGTATTCGCGACATCGTGGTGCGCGATGCGGATGGCGCGGTTGTCGCGAGCGCACCGAAAGCCGAAGTCGGAATTTCGGGATCAAGTTTACTGACCGGCCATATTCGCGCCGAGAGCCTCAATCTGGTCGGCGCTGAGCTCGCGGTGCGCATCGAGAAGGATGGAAAGATCACCGTCTTCACAGGCAGTGACAAACGCCCGATCGCGACCGCCGAACCCAGCGCGCAATTCGCGCGGCCGCGGCAAGCGGAGGCACCGGCAGCCGACAACGCCATGAGTAAGGGTCTTGAGGGCTTTGCCGGCGCGATGGCGTGGATCGATAGCCTTGCCGCGACTGGCCTGGACGGCCACGACTTGCGTGAACTCGGGCTCAAGAACGGAGGCCTTATCGTTGACGATGAGCGTAACGGTAAACGCTGGAGGTTCAGCAACATCAATCTGAGCCTGACACGTCCGCAGCAGGGTGGAATTCTGTTTCGTGTGGCGTCGGATAATGTCGGTCATCCCTGGGTGATAACGGCTGCGATGAGGCCGTTGAGCGGCGGCATTCGCGCGATCGGCATCGAAGCGCGCAAGGTGTCGATCCGTGATCTGTTGCTGGCTCTGCGTCTGGATGCCGGCGGTATCGATACTGATTTGGCGGTCTCAGCGAGCTTGCGGGCAGAGATCGGGGCCGATGGTATGCCGCAGGCAGCGGAAGGAGAAATCGCATCGGACGCCGGGTATATCGCCGACCCTAAAACGGCGGCCGTGCGGATCAACGTCAACCATGCGGACATACGCTTCAATTGGGACCGGCTGCATCATGCGTTGATCGTTCCGTTTCAAATTCAAGCAGATGGAAACCAGTTCACGTTGCTCGCCACGCTCAAGGCCCCAACAGATCAAAGCGGCACCTGGTCTCTGGATGTCGGTCGTGGCGATCCGGTGATTGACCCGGTCATCATCGGAGGCGCAGGACAGGGCGACGATGCAAGCTTCGCATTCAACCGCGTGTCGGGGCACGTGCGGATTGATACCATGCAACGCCGCATCGTTGTCGAGAACGCAGATTTCAACCGCGTCGACGTACGGCCCAGCCATAACATTGGAGTGGCGCTCTCTGGCAGTTACGATTATTCCGGTCCCGTTTCGCACTTGGCATTCGGCGTTGCTGGAAACCGTATGCCGGTTTCGCTGCTCGAACGCCTGTGGCCTATATTCACGGCCACGAACGTGCGCTCGTGGGTCAAGGACCATGTCTTCGACGGTACTGTCGAGCGCGTACTCATCGCCGGCAATGCACCGCTTCCCGCTTTCCAGAAGAGTGGGCCCCCGTTGCCGAACGAAGGACTGTCGATCGAGGTCGAAACCAGCGGAACCACATTGCAGCCGGTCCGGGATCTTCCGGCCATTCACGACGCTGACCTCACAGTGCGGGTCACCGGGGGCAGCGCCAGCGTGAGCCTCGGGCGGGGCACGGTCGAGGTCTCGTCAAAACACAAGCTCAACATCGCTAACGGTCTTTTTGAGGTACCGAATACGCATCCAAAAGGCGCACCGGCGCATGTGAGCTTCCGGATTGATGGGTCGGTGCCGGCGGCCGCTGAGTTGCTTGCGAGCGACGCGCTGCGAGATGCAGTCGAACTGCCGGTTGATCCGTCAAACAGCCACGGAACGGTTTCCGCGCAAGTCAAACTGAACCTGACACTCGGGCGCGATACGTTCGGTCCGATTACTTACGCGGTCAATGCCGATCTCACCAATTTTGCAGCCGACAAGATGCTGATGGGACAGAAGATCGAGTCCCCGAGCTTGCATGTAGCGGCGAGCAGCGAAGGCTACGAGGTGAAAGGCAATGTCAAGGTCAACGGCACGCCCGCAACGCTGGACTTCCACCGCCTGAAGGGCGGTGCTTTTGCCGACCTTCGACTGCAGGCCTCGCTCGATGAGGCGGCCCGTAACAGGCTGCACATCGATTTTGGCGGTGCTGTGACCGGTACGATGCCAGTCGTCCTGACGGGACGCATCGGCAACGACGATAAGGCCGACCGTTTCGACGTCAGCGCCGACCTCACGCCAGTGAAAATCGACAACCTTCTGCCTGGCTGGGTGAAGGCAGCAGGCAAGCGCGCGCGCATGACCTTCACACTTGTCAAAACCGATCAATCCACGAACCTCGATAACATCGTTGTTGAAGGATCGGGTGCACTCGCCAAAGGATCCGTGGAGCTGGATTCAGACGGCGATGTGGTTTCGGCAAATTTTCCGACATACAGCATGTCGAGCGGTGACAAGGTTTCGCTGAAAGCCGACCGCGGCTCCGATAAGGTCTTGCGTGTCGTCATCCGGGGCGACGTTTATGACGGACGCGATTTCGTAAAGTCTGCGCTTGCGAACACGCCTGGCGATACGAAAAAGAAGTCGTTCGATCTCGACCTCGATATCAAAATCGGCGCGGTCGTCGGCTACAATGGCGAGACCCTACGCGGCCTCAATTTCAAACTATCGCGCCGCTCCGGTCGAATCCGCACGTTTGCGCTGAGCGCAAAGATCGGTCGGGACGCACCGCTCAGCGGCGATCTGCGTTTGCGCACACGCGACAATCATCAGGTTCTCTATATTGAAACTGATGATGCCGGTGCATTGTTCCGGCTCACGGACATGTATCCTCGTATGGTGGGCGGACAGATGTGGCTGGCAATCGACCCGCCGGGCAGCAGTGACGCCCCTCAGGTCGGTATTCTGAGCGTTCGTAACTTTGCCGTACAAGGCGAGGCGGCACTAGAGCGGGCAGTGTCGGGAAAGGCGAGCGACACGCGGGGGCGGGTGGAGTTTAGCGAATTGCGTGCCGACTTCACCAAGTATCCCGGGCGCATGATCGTTCGCAATGGCCTGCTACGTGGGCCACTTGCCGGCGCAACAATCGATGGGCAGATCGACTATGCCCACGATAACGTGCGGATGCACGGGACGTTTGTGCCGCTGTACGGGATCAACAATATGTTCGGGCAAATTCCGATTGTTGGAATCTTTCTCGGCGGCGGCAGCAACGAAGGATTGTTCGGAATCACGTATGAAGCCTCGGGGCCGCCGAGTTCGCCGCATGTGGTGGTTAATCCGATTTCGGCGGTCGCGCCCGGCCTGTTGCGGAAATTCTTTCCTGTTCCGGGAAACGGGGGCGAAAGCAGTTACACTCAACCGACTCGTTGAACGATTCAGACCGGCTTGAGCAGGACGTGCCGTTTGCGTCCAAGTGAAAGTTTGATAACGCCTGCCGGCGTGAGTTCGCGATGCGTCAAAAGCATCTTTTCGTCGTCGACGGTGACATCGTTGATTTTTAGACCGCCGGCCTTTATCTGGCGCCTTGCCTCGCCGTTAGAGCTCACGAGACGCGCTCTGTCGGCAAATGCAGTAAGCACGCCCAATCCTTTATCAAGGTCGGATCGCGGAATTTCAACGGTCGGTAACGTCTCCGCAATCGTGCCTTCCTCGAAGGTGCGACGCGCTGTTTCGGCAGCCTGTTCTGCGGCGGCGCGTCCGTGAACCAGGGCGGTCGCTTCGGTCGCAAGGATTTTTTTCGCGTCGTTGATTTCTTCGCCCTTAAGTCCGGCGAGACGATCAATTTCAGCAAGCGGCAACACGGTGAAAAGTCTTAGAAACCGAACGACGTCGCCGTCTTCGGTATTGCGCCAGTACTGCCAGTAGTCATAGGGGCTGACCATGTCTGCGTTCAGCCACACCGCGCCGGCGGCGGTTTTGCCCATTTTTGCGCCGGACGAGGTCGTGATGAGCGGGGATGTAAGTGCGAACAGCCGCGCATTCAGCATACGCCGGCCCAAATCAATGCCGTTGACGATGTTGCCCCATTGATCGGAGCCGCCCATCTGAACGATGCAATTGTACCGCTTGTGCAGTTCGACGAAATCGTACGCTTGCAGGACCATGTAATTGAATTCGAGAAACGAAAGCTCCTGCTGGCGTTCGAGCCGCAGCTTCACGGAATCAAATGAAAGCATGCGGTTGACGGAGAAGTGCCGGCCGACGTCGCGCAAGAAATCGATGTAGTTGAGGGAATTCAACCAGTCGGCGTTGTTCGCCATGATTGCGTTGCCGCCTGCACTTTCGAACTTCAGAAACTTTGAAAAGATCGCGCGGATGCCGGCAAGATTCTGGGCAATTGCTTCATCGGTCAGGATTCGGCGGCTCTCGTCCTTGCCGGAAGGATCGCCCACCCGCGTTGTACCCCCGCCCATCAAGGCGATGGGGCGATGGCCGGTTTGCTGCATCCAGTAAAGCATCATGATGGGCAGCAGCGAGCCGACGTGCAACGAAGCGGCGGTGCAGTCAAAACCGATATAGCCGGTTATCTGGCCGGCTTTTGCAGCCGCATCGAGCGCCTCCGGCTCCGAGATCTGGTGGATGAAGCCGCGCTCGGAAAGGATGTGGAGAAAATCGGATTTGTAGGCGCCCATGCTGCGGCCTTATCGTCTCGGTAAGGCGGGTGGTGTAACAGGTCTCGCGTCGGATTCAACCAGCGCATCCGCCGAACGGCACCGCGTGCCTCCGGTACATTGCGTCAGGAAACGAGGGGCAGGGGTGTCCGCGGTTCGTGCCATCGGCCTGATGAGCGGTACGTCGCTCGACGGCGTCGATGTGGCGCTGATCGAAACCGACGGTGAGCGCATTTTGGCGTTCGGCCCCACCGGGTATCGCCCCTATTCCGACCGTGAGCAAGACTTGTTACGCCGCGCCCTGGACGAGGGAGCGTCGTTGAAGGATCGACTTTCCCGGCCTGGAATTCTGACGGAGGCCGAACGGTTCGTGACGAACGTTCACGCGGAAACGGTCGAAGCCTTCATCAAAAACGAGCAACTCGACAAAAGCGGAATCGCCATTGTTGGATTCCACGGTCAAACCGTGCTGCACAAACCGGCGGCGCGGCTGACGGTGCAAATCGGTGATGGTGAGGCGTTGGCGCAGCGCTTGCGCCTTCCGGTGGCCTACGATTTTCGCGCCGCCGATGTCGCGAGTGGTGGGCAAGGTGCGCCGCTTGTACCCGTTTTTCATCAGGCGCTGGCGCGCAATCTCGACCGTCCGCATCCGATCGCTGTGCTTAACGTCGGCGGTGTTGCGAACGTTACGTTCGTGGACGGCGGCGACCCCATCGCGTGCGACACGGGTCCGGGCAATGCGCTGATCGATGACTTCATGCGCGCGCGAACCGGCGCTCCACTCGATCGCGACGGCGACCAAGCTGCAAGAGGGCGTGTCGACCATGCCTTTGTTGCGCGCGTGCTGGAGCATCCTTTTTTTTCAGAATCGTGCCCCAAATCACTCGACCGCAACGCTTTTGCCTTCGCCAATATCGGGCTGCCAGCTTTTTCTGTCGCCGACGGAGCGGCCACGCTCTCCGGCCTGACCGCCGCAGCGGTCGCGCGCGTGGTGCCGCATCTGCCGACGGTGCCGAAGGCATGGATCGTCGCGGGCGGCGGCGCTCGCAATCCCACGCTGATGCGAATGCTGGCAAGTTGCCTCGCGCCCGCAAGCGTGGAAACGGCCGATGCCGTCGGCTGGTCGTCGCAGGCGATCGAGGCGCAGGCTTTTGCCTATCTCGCTGTGCGCACGCTCAGAGGAATGCCGATCACGTTTCCCAAAACGACCGGCGTGTCGTGTCCGATGTGCGGCGGCGTGATAGCGAAGCCGTGATTATGCTGCGCTCGGCTTGCGTTCTGTCTTCAGGCGTTTGTCGAGGTAAGCGCCGATCGCGGTCATCAGCGGCTCGATCTTAGCGTCAAAGAAGTGGTTGGCTCCTTGAACCACCTTCTGCTCGATCACGATGCCTTTTTGAGTCTTCAGCTTTTCCACCAGCATTGTGACATCCTTATACGGGACGACGGCGTCTTTATCGCCGTGAATAATGAGTCCCGAGGACGGGCAGGGCGCCAGAAACGAGAAGTCGTAAAGGTTTGCCGGCGGGCAGATCGAAATGAATCCTTCGATCTCCGGGCGCCGCATCAGCAATTGCATGCCGATCCAGGCGCCGAACGAAAAGCCCGCAATCCAGCAACTCTTGGCTTCGGGGCTGATGGTTTGTGCCCAGTCGAGCGCGGCAGCGGCGTCCGAGAGCTCGCCGGTTCCGTGATCGAACGAGCCCTGGCTACGGCCAACGCCGCGGAAGTTGAAGCGCAGGGCGGAGAACCCGCGATGCACGAACGCATAATAAAGCTGGTAGATGATCTGGTGATTCATCGTCCCGCCGAACTGCGGGTGCGGGTGCAGAATGATGGCGATCGGCGCGTTCTTCTGCCGCGCCGGATGATAGCGGCCCTCGATACGTCCAGCCGGACCCGTAAAGATGACTTCAGGCATTGCTCTCGACCTTAACCAGTTTCGCGGCCTTCCGCCGCGCCAGACATATAGGGCGTCTCGCGCCCGAGGCGGAATCGGCTCTATTTTGGAATTATTCTAAATATAGAGAATTCCGCTGCGCTTTGGTTCGGCACAGGCTATAAGCTGGCCAAGACCGCGGCTTCTACCACGATCGCCCCATCAAAACGCAAGGATTTTCGTGGGTCTAGCCGGCTGATGTGATTGACAGTGCTGAAGTGACACCCGAGCGCGGATATTTCGATTGGAATGCGACGGCCCCGCTGCGGCCAGAGGCTCGCCGGACGATGGTTGCCGCGCTTGCCTCCACAGGTAACGCATCGTCCGTTCATGCGGAGGGGCGGGCGGCACGTTCGGTTGTAGAGGAGGCGCGGAGAAAGGTCGCTGCACTGGTCGGTGCGGAACCTAAGAACGTCGTTTTCACCTCAGGCGGAACGGAAGCCAATATGCTGGCGCTGACGCCGGCGATGGACGTGGGCGCCGAGCGGCTGCCGCGCGATCGCTTGTTTGTCTCCGCCATCGAGCATCCCTCTGTCCTGGCTGGCGGACGATTTGCAGCCGGAGACGTCGAGATTGTTCCGGTTACGCGCGACGGGGTTCTCGACCTTGATGCGCTGACGAGGTGCCTGGCGCGCAGTGACCGCCCGCTCGTTTCGGTGATGCTCGCGAACAACGAGACGGGGGTCATTCAGCCGATCCCGCGGATTGCCGAGATCGTGCATCGCGCGAACGGCGTACTGCACGTCGATGCGGTACAGGCCGCAGGTCGAATCGACTGCGATATCGAAAAGTTGGGCGCCGATCTTCTCACGGTGTCGGCGCACAAGATTGGCGGGCCCCAGGGCGTTGGCGCGCTTGCACTCCGCGAAAACGTTCACATCCGCGAACCGCTCATCAAGGGCGGCGGGCAGGAGCGCAGCCAGCGTGCCGGCACGGAGAACGTGGCAGCGATCGCGGGCTTCGGCGCGGCCGCCGAGATCGTCTGCTCGAACCGCCAGGCAGAAGCCGAGCATATGCTGAGCCTGCGTGACACGCTCGAAGCAAGTCTCAAGGCTACGAGGCCGGATTTGGTCGTCTTTGGCGCAGATGCACCGCGGTTGCCGAATACGATCCTTTTCACGGTTCCCGGTCTGAAGGCCGAAACAGCAATAATTTCATTCGATCTCAATGGGATAGCCGTATCCTCGGGCGCCGCATGCTCATCCGGGAAAGTACAGCCCTCCCATGTGCTCGCGGCCATGGGGGTGGAACCGGCCCTTGCGCGCGGCGCGATACGCATCAGCCTTGGCTGGGAAACGACTGAACACGACATCGAAAGGCTGCTATTCGCTTGGAATAAGGTTGCATCGTCATTACTTAGGAATCGAGCCAAACAAGGGATTGCCGCATGAGGCGGCAGTGCAAGGAAGGGTGATCGGCGCGGTAAGCGAACGACCATAACCGACAAATCCAACCCGCGGTCCTTGAAACCGTGAGCGGAGGGAAGAATGCCGGCTGTACAAGAGACCGTCGATCAGGTCCGCCGTATCGACGTTGATCAATACAAATTCGGGTTCGAGACGTTGATCGAATCCGACAAAGCCCCCAAGGGCCTGTCGGAAGATACGATTCGGTTTATCTCGGCGAGGAAGAGCGAGCCCGAGTGGATGCTCGCATGGCGGCTTGAGGCCTATCGCCGGTGGCTGACAATGCGTGAGCCGACCTGGGCGCGCGTGAGCTACCCGAAGATCGACTACCAGGACATCCACTATTACGCGGCGCCCAAGAAGTTCACCGCGCCGAAGTCGCTTGCTGACGTCGATCCGGAAATCCTCAAGACCTACGAGAAGCTCGGCATCCCGCTGCGCGAGCAGGAAATTCTCGCAGGCGTCGAGAAGGGCGACGGGACGCGCTCGCGTGTGGCGGTCGACGCAGTGTTCGATTCGGTTTCGGTCGCGACCACATTCAAAACGGAACTGAAGAAAGCCGGCGTTATCTTCATGCCGATTTCGGAGGCGATCCGTGAGCATCCCGACCTGGTGAAGAAATATCTCGGCTCGGTTGTGCCGACCTCCGACAATTTCTTCGCGACGCTCAATTCGGCGGTGTTTTCAGATGGCTCGTTTGTCTACGTGCCCGAAGGCGTGCGCTGCCCGATGGAGCTGTCGACTTATTTCCGTATCAACGAGAAAAACACGGGCCAGTTCGAGCGCACACTGATCATCGCCGACAAGGGTGCCTACGTCAGCTACCTCGAGGGCTGCACTGCACCCATGCGCGATGAAAATCAGTTGCACGCGGCCGTCGTCGAGCTCGTGGCGCTCGACGATGCCGAAATCAAGTATTCGACGGTGCAGAACTGGTACCCGGGTGACTCGGAGGGTCGGGGCGGTATCTTCAATTTCGTTACCAAGCGCGGCGATTGCCGCGGAAAAAATTCGAAGATTTCCTGGACCCAGGTTGAGACAGGCTCGGCCATCACGTGGAAGTACCCGAGTTGCATCCTGCGCGGCGACAATTCACGCGGTGAGTTCTACTCGATCGCGATCTCGAACGGTTATCAGCAGGTCGACAGCGGCACCAAGATGCTGCATCTCGGCAAGAACACGACGAGCCGCATCATCTCAAAAGGCATCGCCGCTGGTAAGTCGAACAACACATATCGCGGGCGCGTGTTCGCACACCAGAAGGCGAAGGGCGCGCGCAATTTCACCAACTGCGATTCGCTTCTGATTGGCGACCAGTGCGGCGCGCATACCGTACCGTATATCGAGGCGAAGAATTCCTCCACGATCTTCGAGCACGAGGCAACGACCTCGAAGATTTCGGAGGACATGCTGTTCTACTGCCGGCAGCGTGGCATGTCGGCGGAAGAGGCGACCGCGCTCGTTGTCAACGGATTTGTCCGGGATGTACTGCAACAGCTCCCGATGGAATTCGCCGTCGAGGCGCAGAAGCTGATTTCGATCAGTCTCGAGGGGAGCGTCGGTTAAGGCGCCCGCTTCTTCGGGTCAGATGCGATTTCGATGACGGGCGGGTTCGTCTGTAAGGCGCCTGAGAGAGAAAAGGTTGAACGGAATGTCATTGCTTGAAGTGAAAAACCTGCACGTCGAGATCGACGGCAAGAAAATTCTCAACGGTCTTGATTTGACTGTCGAGCAGGGACAGGTCGCCGCGATCATGGGCCCGAACGGCTCCGGAAAGTCGACGCTCGCTTATGTGCTCGCCGGCAAGTCCGATTACGAGGTGACCGAAGGCGAGGTGCTGTTCAATGGCGAGAACATCCTTGATATGCAGCCCGACGAACGCGCCGCTAAAGGCCTTTTCCTCGCATTCCAGTATCCGATGGAGATTCCGGGCGTCGCCACGATGACGTTCCTGCGCACGGCGCTCAACGCGCAGCGCAAGGCGCGCGGTGAAGCCGAGTTGTCGACGCCGGAATTTATGAAGCGCGTGCGAGAGACCTCCGCGCACCTCGGCATCAATCAGGAGATGCTGCGGCGGGCGGTCAACGTCGGATTCTCCGGGGGTGAGAAGAAGCGCAACGAAATCATGCAGATGGCGATGCTGGAGCCGCGGCTGGCCGTGCTCGATGAGACCGATTCCGGCCTCGATATCGACGCGCTCAAAATCGTCGCCGACGGCGTCAACCGGTTGCGGTCGCCGCAGCGTTCAATGATCGTCATCACGCACTACCAGCGGCTCCTGAACTATATCGTACCGGATGTCGTGCACGTGATGTCCAGGGGGCGCGTCGTCAAAACAGGCGGCAAGAGCCTGGCGCTTGAGCTTGAAGCCAAGGGCTATGCGCAGTTCCAGGATGAGGTCGCAGCGTAATGACCGTGGAACTGCGCACGATCAGGACCCCCGCCGAGCAGGCGCTTAGCGACACCTATACGGCGGCGCGCAGCCAGTTGCCGGGTAAGGGTGCGCTGGCGAAACTACGTGAGGATGCGTTCCGGCGCTTCAGCGCAATCGGCTTGCCTCATCGCCGGATTGAAGAGTGGAAATACACCGACCTGCGCACGCTGATGCGTGACGCAAAGCCGCTGGCTGGCATGCCGGATGCGGCAACGAAAGAGCTTGCAAGAGAACCGGATCGGGCGCTTGCCGGTATTGATTTCCAGCGGCTTGTCTTCGTCGATGGAACTTTTGCAGCCGAACTGTCAGACATGTCGCCGGTGCCGGGGCTTACCATTGGATCGATGTCGGGAGCGCTTTCGAACGAGGATCCGCTGGTCGCAGCTCATGTCGGCAAAGTCATTGAAACCGACGACGTTGCAGTCGCGCTCAACACCGCCCTGATGGGGGATGGAGCGATCATCCGCATCGCTGGCGGCACACATATCAAGCAGCCGATCCTGCTCGATTTTATTTACTCATCTCAGCCAAGCTCCGTGTTTCTGCGCTCCTTGATTGTGGTCGAGGCGGGTGCGCGGGCCTCCATTGTCGAAAACCATCGTACGAGCGAATCGCAGATCAATACGGCGCTGGAGCTTGTCGTCGGCGATGGGGCCGAAGTCGATTATCTAAAAATCGTGCGCGCACAAGCTATTCACATCGGCACTCTGATGTCTTCGGTCGGAGCGCAGGCAAGGTTCAACACCTTCAACTTCACGCTCGGCGGTCTTGCCGTCCGCAACCAGAACTTCGTTCGCTTTGACGGCGAGGGCACAATTGCCGGCATCCGCGGCGCCACTCTGCTTCGAGGCAAGGAGCATGTCGACAATACTCTCCTCATCGACCACGCCGCCGGTGCCTGCCAAAGCCGTGAGCAGTTCCGGTCTGTGCTCGACGGCGAGAGCCGCGGCATCTTCCAAGGCAAGATCATTGTACGGCCGCACGCACAGAAAACCGATGCGAAAATGGCAAGCAACGCGCTGCTTGTTTCTGATGAAGCAGAAGCCGACAACAAGCCGGAGCTCGAAATTTTCGCCGATGACGTGCAGTGCGGTCACGGCGCGACCGCCGGAGCAATCGATGAAAGTCTCAAATTTTATCTGATGGCGCGCGGCATTCCGGAGAAAGAGGCAGAAGCTCTTCTTATCCAGGCATTTGTCGGTGAGGCAATCGATGAAATATCGCTCGATGGCCTACGCGACGCGTTATTGAGCACGGCGGCCGAATGGCTCAGGGAGCGAACGTGATCATGGTCGTGCGGCAACTTGTTCAGCGGACTTGTGGGTAACACCTGTATGCATCCCGCAGTGAAAAACGGCAGCTATGACGTGGCCCGCATCCGCGAGGATTTCCCGGCTCTGGCGATGCAGGTTTACGGCAAGCCGCTCGTCTATCTCGACAACGCGGCTTCGGCGCAAAAGCCGCAAGCGGTGCTCGAGCGTCTTGATCAGGCGTACAAGACGGAATACGCCAATGTCCACCGCGGATTGCATTTTCTCGCCAATGCGGCGACCGAGGCTTACGAAGGCGCTCGCGAAAAGGTACGAGCCTTCATCAACGCTGAGCGCGCGGAAGAAATCGTTTTCACGCGCAATGCGACTGAGGCCATCAATCTTGTCGCCTATACGTTTGGCCGCGAGCGCATCCGCGAAGGCGACGAGATCGTCCTCTCGATCATGGAGCATCATTCCAATATCGTGCCGTGGCATTTCCTGCGCGAACGCCAGGGGGCGGTCATCAAATGGGCCCCCGTTGATGACGACGGCAATTTCCTGATCGATGAATTCGAAAAGCTGCTGACATCGCGCACCAAGATGGTCGCGATTACGCAGATGTCCAACGTGCTGGGCACAGCGGTACCGGTCAAAGAGGTTGTGCAGCTAGCGCATGCGCGCGGCATCCCCGTCCTGGTCGACGGCGCTCAGGGAGCGGTGCATCTCGACGTCGACGTCCGCGATATCGATTGCGATTTTTACGCCTTCACAGGTCACAAAGTGTACGGCCCGACAGGCATCGGCGTACTCTACGGCAAGTACAAACATCTTGCCTCCATGCCGCCATTCAACGGCGGCGGCGAAATGATCCGTGAAGTGTTCGAGGATCGCATTACCTATGGCGATCCGCCGCACAAGTTCGAGGCGGGCACGCCGTCGATTGTTCAGGCAATCGGACTTGGTACCGCCATCGATTACATGAATTCGATCGGAAAGGAGCGGATCCGTGCACACGAGCGCGAGCTTGCGAAGTATGCGCACGAACGTCTCGGACAAATCAATTCGCTGCGCATTGTCGGCAACGCGAAGGACAAGGGACCCATCGTTTCATTCGAAATGAAAGGCGCGCATCCGCACGATGTTGCGACTATTATCGACAGGTCCGGCGTCGCCGTCCGTGCCGGAACGCACTGCGTGATGCCACTTCTGGCGCGTTTCGGCCTAACTGCGACGTGCCGCGCATCGTTCGGTCTTTACAACACGAAAGAGGAGGTCGAGACGCTTGCGGCCTCCCTCGCCAAGGCACAGGAATTCTTCGCATGAGTGACGAAACGCCAACGGTCGAGACACAGGCGGCTGCGGTCGCGGAGGCGCCGTCGGGATCGGCACTGCCGCAGCATGAGCTTGAGAAGCTGACAGACGAGATCGTGTCCGCGCTCAAGACCGTCTACGATCCGGAGATCCCGGCCGACATCTACGAATTGGGCCTCATCTACAAGATCGAGGTCGAGGACGACCGGACGGTGAAGATCGAGATGTCACTGACGACGCCGAATTGCCCGTCGGCGCAGGAACTGCCGATCATGGTTGAGAATGCGGTCTCCAGCGTACCGGGTGTGAAAGAGACCAGGGTCTCGGTGGTTTGGGATCCGCCGTGGGATCCGAGCCGGATGTCGGACGAGGCCCGGCTGGTGCTCAATATGTGGTGAGTTGCGTTCCAACGCGTATGGCACCAGATTACGAGTCGAAAGAACCTGGTAATTTCAGCTTGTTACGATTCGAGACGGCCTGGAGTTAACGAGATGGCCACAGCACGACCCCGACCCCAGATAATGCGGCTTACGGATGCTGCCGCCGCGCGTATCAAGGAGGTAATGGCGCGCGCCGAGCGGCCTGTCTTGGGTGTGCGCGTCGGTGTGAAGAACGGCGGCTGTGCCGGCATGGAATACATGATGGAATATGCCGAAGCCGCGAATCCGCACGATGAGGTCGTCGAGGATAAGGGCGTCAAGATTTTGATCGATCCGAAGGCCGTGCTCTTCCTTCTTGGCACCGAAATGGATTTCAAGACCGAGAAGCTGTCGGCGCAGTTCGTCTTCAATAATCCCAACCAGACGTCGGCTTGCGGCTGCGGTGAGTCCGTCCAGTTGACGCCGGCGAAAGACGCCGCGGAGTAAATCCTACGCGACGTTCGCGATCGCCAGGCCGGCGGCCTCCGGCTCCATCTCATTCACCACGCGATTGCGGCCTTGCCGCTTGGCCGCGTACAGACATGCGTCTGCGCGCTCGATCAGTGATTGCGTGGTGTCGTTTTTTCTGAGCGTAGCGACGCCTACAGAGATGGTAATGCGGCCGAGGCGTTCACCCGTCGAACGCTTCATTAGGTCCTTTGTCATAACGGCACGCCGGATTTGATCGGCAACTGTAATTGCCGCACGCAGCGTTGCGTTAGGCAGGACAACACTGAACTCTTCACCGCCGTAACGGGCAGCCGTATCACTACTCTTCACATTCTGTCTCAGGCTCATGGCCACAAGCCGCAACACTTGATCGCCGGTCGGATGGCCGTAAGTGTCATTGAATGTTTTGAAGTGGTCGATGTCCGCCATCAGAAGCGACAGCGGTTCAGCGCGCCCTTCGGCTTCCGCGATGGCTTGGGCAATAGCAGTATCGAAAAATTTGCGATTTGAAAGCTGAGTGAGAGGATCAGTTAAGCTCTCCGTGCGCACAACTTCGAGATTCTGCTGCAACTCTCGAATTTCCCGCTTCGATGCATTGAGCCGGGCTTCCAGCCTCTGGTTCGATGTCTCCATCTCTTTTGTCGCCTGCACCAGGCTCTCGACGATGGCGCGCAGTCCCTCGCGGTCCTGCGACTGAACGATCTTCTCGCCCATGTCGGCGAGGCTTTCGGTATAGCTGTTGGCGTCACCGGCGGCGGCATCGATCATGGCCATGACCTGTTCGATCTCGCCCATAACCTGGGTACCGACCTTATCAATCCGTTCGGTGACACGAGACGGAGACAGATAGCTCTCGAAAAGTTGGTCGAGCTCGTCTTGGGTAAGCGCAGCTTTCTGTTTGATGATTTCGTTGATGCGGTGATTGAGAGCGAGATTATAGCCGGTCGCGTAGGTGTACCAGATTTCGTAATTGCGCGGGACCGCCGGCTGCGCGAGCGCCTTCATCTGCTCCAGCGCAATTTCCGCGAACGCCATTGTGCGTTCGTGGTCCTCCACGTTTCTCGCCGACATGGCAATCCCCGCCCGCGGGCCGACGTCCCCAAAAATTCTCTGCAAGGAATAAACGTTCTGGTCGCCCAAATCACATGGTGAAATATGTTAATAGGCGTTCGTGAACGGTACGTAAATTTACGTACCGAGCGCAGCTGCGCTCGCGTCTGCGAGCATCAGGCTCGAGCCGGAACCGGTCGCAGCAAGAATGCTGGTAAATGAGTATTGTCAGCTTCGGCGTCGCGTTGCTGCGGCGGCTGCGGGCGCTGTTTCGCGGGAGCCTGTTTATTCCCGCGCTGCTGTTGTCCGCCGTTGCGTGTGCGCGCGCGCCGATTGCGCTGCTGACTGTGATCCGCACGCTGGGGGTGATGCGGCTTCTCTTCCGCGCTCTCCTTCTGAGGCTCGCCGTTCATCCACGGGATGCTCTGTCCAATGAGCCGCTCAATGGAGTCCATCGCGCGACGGTCGATAGGCGCAACGATGGTGACAGCGGTGCCGCTTTTTCCGGCGCGGCCGGTGCGGCCGATGCGGTGGACGTAATCGTCCGGATGATGAGGGACATCGAAATTGAAGACATGACTGACGTCCGGAATATCCAGCCCGCGCGCAGCAACATCCGAGGCAACCAGAAGTTTGGCTTCGCCTTTGCGAAACGCTTCGAGAGCCGCCATGCGTGCCGGTTGATCCATATCGCCATGCAGGGCGACGGCATTGAACTTGTGCCGCAGGAGTGAGCGATGCAGTTGCGCTACTTCGCGCTTGCGGTTGCAGAAGACGATGGCGTTTTTGAAATTGTCGGCTGAGCGGATCAGATTGCGCAGCGTTTCGCGCTTTTCATGCGGCTCGCGGCCGGCGGCGACAAGCTGCTGGGTGATCGTGGCGGCCGCGGTCGCGGGCCTCGAGACTTCCACGCGAACCGGATTGTGCAGAAAGGTGTCGGCGATGTGCTGGATTTCCGGCGGCATCGTCGCGGTGAAGAACAACGTTTGGCGCGTGAACGGCACCAGCTTGCCGATGCGTTCGATATCGGGAATGAAGCCCATGTCGAGCATACGGTCGGCTTCGTCGATAATCAGCAGCTCGACGCCGGAGAGCAGCAACCGCCCGCGCTCGAAATGGTCGAGCAGGCGGCCCGGGGTTGCAATCAGCACGTCGACGCCACGCAGCAGCTTGGCGTCCTGATCGTCGAACGAAACGCCGCCGATGATGAGCGCGACGTTGAGCTTGTGGTTCTTGCCGTATTTCTCGAAATGATCGGCAACTTGGGCTGCAAGTTCACGCGTCGGCTCGAGAATGAGCGTACGGGGCATGCGTGCACGGGCGCGCCCCTGTTCGAGCATCGTGAGCATCGGAAGGACGAAAGCGGCGGTTTTGCCGGTACCGGTCTGCGCAATCCCGAGTACGTCCCTGCGCTGCAGAACGTGGGGAATGGCCTGGTCTTGAATGGGAGTGGGAGCCTTGTAGCCGGCCGTTTCAATGGCGGCCAGAACCTTGTCGGACAAGCCGAGATGAGAGAAAGACATAAATCCTCGAGTCGGGGCCGTCCGGAGCCCGCACCGGATGAAAAACGGGTTGCGATGCGCGGAGGGACGGCCGAATCTGTACTCGTACCGTTCACGCGCAACATAGGGACGCAAGGTTGAAAGTCAATGCACCCGCAGTGCAATAAAACGCATTAATTCTTAATGTTTTTGGATGTGAGGGGTTGTGGGACACACTATTCCGATCGTTCTCGTTCCGGGTTTGACCTGTACGGTGCGGCTCTATGCGCCGCAGCTTCCGGCATTGTGGCCGTTTGGACCTGTGACCATTGCCGACCACAGGCGGCATGACAGCATGGAAAAGATCGCTGCCGGCATTCTGGCTGATGCGCCGCCGCGCTTTTCGCTCGCGGGGCTATCGATGGGAGGCTACATCGCGTTCGCCATGCTGCGCCTTGCGCCCGAGCGCATTACAAGGCTCGCGCTTCTCGACACGTCTGCGCGCGCCGACACGGCGGAGCAAACCGCCTTGCGCAAGGTTCAGATCGCGATGGCGAAGGAGGGGCGTTACGCGGAAATCCCGGACCTGTCGATGCCGCGCTATTTACATGCCAGCCGCCAGAACGACGAAGCGCTCACAACGATCGTGCGCCAGATGGCGCAGGAGACCGGCGCAGAGGCGTTCGTGCGCCAGATGACAGCGATTATGAGGCGGCCGGATTCACGGCCATTGCTGGGGTCAATCAAATGTCCGACGCTGGTGCTGGTCGGCGATGGGGACGTTGCTACGCCGCCGGAGCTTGCGCGCGAGCTCGCTGCCGGCATCAGTGGCGCAAGGCTTCGCGTTATCCCCGATTGCGGCCATTTGTCCACGCTCGAGCGGCCTGAATTGGTCAATGCGGCGCTCTGCGATTGGCTTGGCGACTGAGTTGGGCCAGTGTTTCCAGTATTTGTTCCTTTGCGCTGTCTATCCTACGAACTATAGCGACAAAGATTTCGGAAACTTTCGATGCGCACACAGGTCGGCATTATTGGGGCGGGACCAGCCGGGCTTATGCTCGCACGGCTGCTTCAGCTTGCCGGCATCGAATCGATCGTCATCGAGAGTCGCGACCGCGACTACTGTGAAAGCCGCATTCGCGCCGGCCTGATCGAGCAATGGGCGCACGACATGCTGGTGGAAGTCGGCGTCGGTGAGCGCATGCAGCGAGAGGGGCTGTTTCACCGCGGCATCAAATGGAATTTTGCCGGCACGCTGCATCCGATCGATTTCGTCGATCTTGTCGGCAAGGGCGTAGTGATCTACGGCCAGCAGGAGATCGTCAAGGATATGATCGGGCATCGGCTTGGGACCGGGCAGCCAATCCTGTTCGAGGTCGGTGACGTCAGCGTGCACGACATCGATACCAAGCGACCGAAGATTCGTTTTCGTCACGAGGGCAAGGATCAGGAGATCGACTGCGATTTCATAGGCGGCTGCGATGGTTTTCATGGAATCTGTCGGCCAAGCATTCCGGATGGCGTGCTCACGACTTATGATCGAGAATATCCGTTTGGCTGGCTTGGCATCCTTTCAGAGTCGCCGCCGCCGGATCATGAACTGATTTATTCCTACCACGATCGCGGATTTGCACTCTTCACGATGCGGTCGCCGACGCTGGCGCGCCTTTATTTTCAATGCGCGCCGGACGAAGACATCGACAGATGGCCGGACGACAAAATCTGGGAAGAGTTGCACGCGCGGCTTGGTGGCGTGCGCAAACTGCAGGAAGGAAAAATTGTACAGAAGGGCGTCACTGCCATGCGCAGCTTTGTCGTCGAGCCGATGCAATTCGGCCGGCTGTTCCTTGCCGGTGACAGCGCGCATATCGTCCCGCCGACTGGCGCTAAAGGAATGAACCTTGCGTTGGCCGACGTGCGCATGCTCGCGCGTGCCATCGCGGAATTCTATCATTCGGGTAACACCGAGCAGCTCGACGGCTATTCGAAGAAGGTCTTGCCGCGGGTGTGGAAGGCCCAACGCTTCTCCTGGTGGATGACGCAGATGTTGCACCATTTTCCGCATGAGAATGCGTTCGACCGGCGCCGGCAGCTTGCCGAACTTGATTATCTCGTCGGCTCGCGCGCGGCGATGACAACGCTGGCGGAAAACTACGCCGGACTGCCCATCGACTAGCCCGGTCTTTTGCAGCAGCCTTTGCGCGCACTGCCGTCCGGTGTAGGCTCTCGGCCATTCGTCGTATCCAAGATCGGCACTTATGAGAGGAGTGACCGCATGAAGGCGACCCGGGGTGCTTTGGTCTGGGCATTTGCTGCGCTGGCCGTAGTGACGTGCGCGCACGCTGCGACCGCGCAAGGCGATACTGCGAACTATCCGAACCGTGTTATCCGTGTCATTGTGGGGTTTGCCGCCGGCGGCGGAAATGACATTTTCGCGCGCCTTGTCGTCCCGAAACTGCAAGAGGCGCTTGGCGGAGCGACCATCATCGTGGAGAACAAGCCGGGCGCAGGCGGACGCATCGCGGCCGATTATGTCGCGCATCAGCCGGCCGACGGCTATACGCTCATGGTCGGCGCCAGCGGCCAGATGTCAGTCGCTGCTGCTATCTACCACAAGCTCAAATATCATCCGACCAAAAGCTTCGTGCCGCTGGCGATGATCGCGTCGTTTCCGTTGATCCTCGTGGTGCCCGCGAATGTGCCGGTGAAATCGGTTGCCGAACTTGTGGCTTATGCCAAGGCGCATCCCGATAAAGCGAACTACGCGAGCTCCTCGCCAGCGTTCACCATTACGACCGAACTTCTGAAGCTCAAGACCGGCATGCCGGGGACCATGATCCCGTACAAAAGCAGCAATGAATCGAACCTAAGTGTCGTTGCCGGCCAAAGTCTGCTTACGATTTCGGATGGCCCCCCTGCGATGCCTCTTGTAAAGGGCGGCAAGACACGTGCGCTGGCCGTAACCGGCGCCGAGCGCTCTCCCGAATTGCCGAACGTGCCGAGCATGGCCGAAGCCGGATTTCCGAGCGTGAATGTTAAATTGTGGAGCGGATTTTTCGCACCGGCAGGCACGCCCGCGCCGATCGTAAAGAAACTGGAGGCGGCTTTGTCGAGGGCGCTCGCCGACGGTGTGGTCAAACAGCGGCTTTCTGCCATGGCTGTGAGTCCGGGTGGGCCGACCGGCGATGCCTTCACGAAATTGATCGACGGCGAAATCACGAGCTATGCCGATATTGTGAAGGCAGCGAAGTTGAGCTTCCCCGAATAAGTCGCTCGCAATCCGATGGTGATAACTGCCAACGGCGATTGCCGTCGGCCGGCTCGTTGGTAATCTTCGCTACGCGGGATGAGTGACGGAGTCGTGGGCCATGCGGGTGTACGCCGCGGGTGTGTTGGTGTTGGCGCTGAGCGTTCCGGCGGGAGCAGCGCAAAAGTCACCGGTAACGAAGGTGTTCGAGGAGTTCGGCCTGTTTGGAACATGGGCGGCCGATTGCACGCGCGCGCCTGCTGTCGACAATGCATACGCGACGGTTATCCGACCAGCCGGTTCAGGACCCGTGATCGAAAAGGACGATGCCGGGCCGGCTGCTTACGTCAATCGATACACGATCGTTTCCGCCAAGCGACTGAGCGACGACACGCTGTCGGTCAGAACGGTCTACCGTGTCGGCAGTCAGGAGAAGCAAATCCAGGACCAGATTTGGTTCGTGCGCGACGACAGGTGGCGAACGTTGTTCAATCAACCGAAGGGGGCGGCTGCTCTTGTGAAAGACGGCAACGTCGTCGGTTCGGGAATCAAAACGCCGATTCTGCATCGGTGCGATGGCGCATCCCTTAAACGTCCAGCAATTCCTCCTTCGCAAACTCGGCGTTTTCCTGGATAAACGCAAACCGCGCTTCAGCTTTTGTTCCCATTAGCCGTTCGACGGTCCTATCCGTCGGCTTGCGTTCGTTCTCGACCAAAACGACACGCAGTAATGAACGTTTACTCGGGTCCATAGTCGTTTCTTTCAATTGCGACGCCATCATCTCGCCCAAGCCTTTGAAACGGCTGATTTCGACTTTGGCGTTGGCGTGGAATTCGCGTTTCAGCAGCTCGTCCTTATGCTTGTCGTCGCGTGCATAAAGAATCTTCCCGCCATGCGATAGCCGATAGAGCGGAGGCACCGCGAGATAAAGTCGGCCCTTCTCGATCAGCGGGCGCATCTGCCGGTAAAAGAAAGTGATCAACAAGGATGCGATGTGGGCGCCGTCGACATCGGCGTCCGTCATAATGATTACTTTCTCGTATCGCAGGTCCTTTTCGTTGAAGTGAACGCCTGTCCCGCAGCCGAGCGCTTGAATGAGGTCGGCGAGCTGGGCATTCTGCGCAAACTTGTCCTTGCCGGCGGAAGCGACGTTGAGAATTTTTCCGCGTAGCGGCAGCACCGCCTGCGTTCGCCGATCGCGTGCCTGTTTGGCGGAGCCCCCAGCGCTGTCGCCTTCGACGATAAAAATCTCCGAGTTCTCCGCCGCAGAATTGGTGCAGTCGGCGAGCTTGCCTGGTAGGCGTAACTTGCGCACCGCAGTCTTGCGCGAGATTTCCTTCTCCTGGCGCCGGCGGATGCGTTCCTCGGCGCGCTCTATCACGAAATCGAGCAACTTGTTGGCCTGCAGCGGATTGCCGGCAAGCCAGTGATCAAAGGGATCCTTGATCGCGTTCTCGACAATTCGCTGCGCCTCGGCGGTGGCGAGGCGATCTTTGGTCTGCCCCTGAAATTCCGGTTCGCGGATGAAGACGGAGAGTAGGCACGCCGCGCCAGTCATTATGTCGTCGCTGGTCACAGGTGCCGCGCGTTTGCCCTGGCCAATGCGTTCGGCATGATCCTTCAGCCCGCGAAGCAGCGCGCTGCGCAGACCCGATTCATGCGTGCCGCCATCCGGCGTGGGGATCGTGTTGCAGTAAGACAGCAGTGATCCATCGGCATCTGCGGTCCACGCGATCGCCCATTCGGCAGCGCCATGCCGGCCGGTCTTGCCCGACGAGCCGGTAAAAATGTCCGGGTGCACTAGCGTTGCACCGTTAAGGTTGGCCGCGAGGTAATCCTTCAGGCCCTCGGCAAAATGGAACGTCGCCTTTTCAGGTACGTCCGCGGTGTCTCGTATGAGGGCCTTGTCGCAACGCCATCGGATTTCCACACCGCCGAAGAGATAAGCCTTCGAGCGCGCCATCTTGAACACACGTTCGGGCTTGAACGCTGCTTTCGGTCCGAAGATTTGCGGATCGGGTTTGAAGCGCACCTTCGTGCCGCGGCGGTTCGGCGCGCGGCCGGCCTTGATCAATTTGGTTTTCGGCTTTCCGCGCTCGAACGCCATCGTATAAAGCGTCTGCTCGCGCGCGACTTCGACCTCCATGCGTTCGGACAAGGCGTTGGCGACCGAGACACCGACGCCGTGCAAGCCACCTGAGGTCTCGTAGACCTTGGAATCGAATTTGCCGCCGGCGTGCAGCGTGCACATGATGACTTCGAGCGCCGACTTGCTCTTGAACTTCGGATGCGGATCGACCGGAATGCCGCGGCCGTTATCCGTGACGGACACGAAACCATCGGCATCCATCTCGACCTCGATCCAATCTGCATGACCGGCCAGCGCCTCGTCCATAGCGTTGTCGATGACTTCGGCAAACAGGTGATGTAGTGCCTTTTCGTCCGTGCCGCCGATATACATGCCCGGCCGGCGCCGCACCGGCTCCAGGCCTTCGAGCACCTCGATGTGTTTGGCGGTGTAGCCGCTGTCGGGAGCGCCGCGCGCCGACGACTTCACCGCCGCCTTGCGCGCACCGGCGCGGCCGCGCGGTAGTTCGAAGAGGTCTTGCTGTTTCGAGGAGCTTCGTTTGATCGCGGTTTTGGCCATGTGCTTGGTAGATAGGGGTTAGCCGAATCGGTTGCCACCGACTATGCCACGAACATGCTGTAAAAGTGACCGTCGGATGCGGATTTTCGAGGTTTTCGCCGCGACAAGCCTGCGCTCGGTGCGTTAAAGGCGTGCTAACTTGGCCGTCGAAGAGACGTCATTTTCGCAGACGAAAGCGTTAGTCCGGAAATGGATATTGAACATTACGTCCAGTCGATCCTCGCTTTTGTCCGCGACCACGAAGCCTGGACCCTACCGATCGTTTTCGCGCTTGCCTTCGGCGAGTCGCTCGCTTTTGTATCGTTGCTGGTGCCCGCAACCGTCGCACTGGTCGGAATTGGCGCGTTGATCGGGGCGAGCGGGATCGAGTTCATCCCGATCTGGATTTCCGCTGCGCTTGGTGCGGCCGTCGGCGACTGGGTCTCGTACTGGTTCGGCGTGACCTTTAAGGGTGCGGTCGCGCACATTTGGCCGCTGTCGCGCCGCCCCGATTTGCTCGCACGCGGGCACCGGTTCGTCGAGCGGTACGGCCTCTACGCGGTGTTTCTCGGCCGCTTCCTCGGGCCTCTACGAGCCGTTGTTCCTCTCGTCGCCGGCATTCTTGTCATGCCGTCATTGAAGTTCCAGCTCGCAAATTTTTCGTCGGCGTTCTTGTGGGCTGCAGTTCTGTTGGCGCCGGGATCGTTTGGCCTCAAATATCTGCATCTTGCCTGAATGCCGCCGGAGCCCGCCGGCGGCAATTGTCGACAGCGGCGTTTACTTGCCAAGCTGGATGAAGCGCATCTCGCCCTTTACCAAATCGGGCTGCACCACCAGTAAACCCTTTTCGTTACGCACCACGCAAAAATCCGCCGGGCCTTTAATGCCATCCGCGAGCTTGTGGATGCCCATTTTCGGATTCCACTGAAAGAGGGACGTAGTGATCCAGTCGGTGACAAGAAGATCGCCGTTGTTCATCTCGTAGAGCCCGTCGAGCATGCCGATCGGCTTCGAAATCGCTTCGGGACCTTGCCCGAGCGCCAATTTGTAGATCGCCTGCGGCTTGTCCTTTGCCTGGAAGCCGACCATCAGCAGCGATCCGTCCTTGGCCGGCCAAATACCGTTCGGATAGATTCCCTTACCTGAAAGGACCTTCGTGACTTTCGGCTTTTTCCCGGATTTCAGGAAATCTGCGGGTTCGATTCTGTAAAGCACGTCGTTTCGATTGTCGCTGACATACAAGACATTTTTGACGACGGCAGGATCATTTGCGTAGGCGTTGGGCAAATCGACCTTCCGCCCTTGCTTGGTTTTGAGATCGACAACCCAGACCGCGTCGATGTCGGTGAACCACATGCGGTTGCCGCGAATCCAGATGCCTTTTGGCTTGTTCAGCGTCTTGCCTTCGGCTGGAAAGAATCTTTTTTCGAGAATTTTTCCATCAGCCGACACTTTGGTGATGAATCCTTGGCCGTCCTTGTCGCCAGGCTTGAGCGCCGGTCCAAAGTCGCCTGTGTAGAATGCCTTTTCCTTTTTGTCGTAGGCGACGGACTCGATGTGGCCAAATCCCGTCACTGTCTTTTGTGAAATGACTTTCAATTCTTTCGCCGACGCGAATGGCGCCGCGGTCAGAGCAAGACCAAGCGCACCGGCAAACAAAATTCCACAAGTTTGGAAATAGCTCATGGTCGTTTCCTCCCAAACTCGGCCCTCGAATTATTTCATGTTTGTCACCGCCCGCCGCAGCATAGAGCGAAGCCTGCCGATGGGCGATGGAAAAGCTGCGGGCTCCGCTGTTGCCGGCGGAGCCCGCTCGAAAGGAAACGTGGGACGTTAGTGGACGGTGTCTGCTGCGGCCTTGCAGGTCACGCCGTCCTGCGCACCGGTGCCGCCACTGCAGCCGATCGCCCCGACCACCTTGCCGTCCTTGATCAACGGAAAGCCGCCGGTAGAGGCGACGAGCGTCGGATCAAGCGTCGAGACATACGTATGCCCGCTCTCGTAGGCTTTAAAGAAAGCTTCGGTTGGTCGGCGATAGCGCGCGGCCGTGCGGGCTTTACCTTGCGAGATATTGACGGATGCAATCTGCGCACCGTCCATCCGCTGGAACGCAATCAGATCGCCGTTGTTGTCGACGACGGCGATGTTCATTTTCCAATTATGTTTTTTGGCCTCGGCCGCAGCCGTATTGATAAGCTTGATTGCTTCTTCGTACGTCACCGGCGTTCCATAAGGAATGTCAAACGGCATCTTTTCAGGCACGGACTGCGCAAAAGCGCTGCCGGTCATCACGGTCGCAGCGACGGCCGCGCCAGCCATTAGAAACAATAGACGCATATATTCCTCCCACGGGATATGATGCCGGGTCGACCCGGCATTGCTTCACCTGCCATTGCGAAGCAGGATTGTCGACGTGAATAGCTTAGCCAAGTCGCGAGCGCTCGCCTACACGGATCGACTGAAAGCGGGTCGGGAAGTTTTCGGAATATTTTGTTGCCGATGGGGTTACTCTCAAATTTGTACGCGGAGGGAATCGCATTGACCGAATTGGCGCGCCGTCAGGCGCATGCGGCCGTTGCGGGGGCTGGCCGCTGCAATTGCGTAACGCGCCGCAAATTCTACGACAGGGCGATGCCGGAGCTGGTCCGTGTTGCCCGCTATACTGCCGTCCCCGGCACTCGCGCACGTTGAGAAAAAGCGCAAAAGCTTCCGGTTGGTGCCGGTCCTTTGGACGTCAGTCTGACGAGGCCCGACATACAAACCTCTGTGAAATTCAAAAGGCTGCCCAGTCCCGGGCGGCCCTCTTTTTTCGATGGAGTGGTGGCGGCGCAGCGGTGAAGCCGCTACATTAAGCGCGCCAGCTCGATCGGATATTGCAATGACTATGACAGCCTTTGAATCCGCCCTGACATCTCGCACCGATGAAATGCTCGACGCCTGCACAAAATGCGGCAAGTGCGTCGAAGTCTGCCCGGTTACCGGCCCCGCGGGTGTCAATGCTGCGCCGCAAGACGTCATCGCCGGCGTGCTCGACATCGTGCGCACGGGGGAGGGGCCAGATGCCTCACGCGCCTGGGCGAAAGGCTGTGCATTGAGCGGCGATTGCATTGCGGCGTGCGATTATGGCGTCAATCCGCGTTTCCTGCTTGCGATGGCGCGCATGAAAATGGCACAGCACACCAACGAACCGCGCGAGCGCCGCAAGAAGGGCGTGGCCAACTTCCGCCTCGTTGCTGATGGAACCAATGTACTCGCGCGCATGCAATTGAGCGCCGACGAACTGACGCGGCTTGGACAAAAAGTCAGCCAGCGGCTTGAAGCCGGTTCGACCGTCAAGCCTGGCGAACGCCCGGACTTCGTCTTCTACACGGGGTGCAATGTGCTGAAGACACCGCACATCGCACTCACTGCGCTCGACATCATGGATGCACTGAACGTCACCTACAAAGTCATGGGCGGCCCAAGTCATTGCTGCGGGGTTGTTCAGTTGCGTACGGGAGACACCGAAGTTTCCGGTCGCGTTGCGACGAATTCGCTCGACAAACTCGCGGAAGGAAAAACCGGGGTGATCTCATGGTGTGCAAGCTGCCACGTGCAGTTTACCGAGAACACCCTGCCGACCATCGAAAAAGTGCGCGGCTCGCGGCCCTTCGAAATGACCCCGTTCATGCTGTTCCTGCAGACGCGGTTTGACGACCTTCGACCGCTGTTGCGCAAGCCGGTGCCGCTGAAAATCGCGTTGCACAAGCACTCGGGGATCAAAGGGGTGGTCGAGGCCGCGACCGAGCTCTTGCAGATGGTACCTGGAGTTGAATTGGTTGATTTGAAGCAGCCTGCGATCGGCTTGATGAGCAATTTCCTTAACGCTCTGCCGGAGTACAAGCGCAACCTATACCTTGCTGAATTGGAAGCAGCCGAAAAGGCCGGCGTCGATGCACTCGCCGCCGTTTATCATGCGGATCACCGCGACCTGTGCGCGCACGAGCGCGACTGGCCATTCAGGATCGTTAACGTCCTCGATATTGTCGGCGAGAGCATGGGATTGAGCCACGCGGACCATTTCAAGCGGCTCAAGATCATGCAGGATGCCGATGCCATCGTCGCCGATTGCAAGGACTTGATCGCCGCCAATGGCGTCGATCCGGCCTTGGCACGCGAGATGGTGGTCAAGGCGATGCTGGTTGATCAGCCGGTCCCCCTGGGTCGGCCACCTCGCTTGACGTAAAGGCGCTGCCGGCCTATCTCCCGGCACCATGGAAACGATTTTCACTCGCCGCTCGCGCCGCCGTACCGTCACGGCACGGGAGCGTTCGCGCGCGTGAAACGTCCCCTGTGCCGCTGGACTTGGCTTCCGCGGCGCGTCCCAATTCCTCGCCGCTTCCCCAGTCCGATATCGATGACCCGCTTCCGTGCTGACGGAAGCCGACGATTTCCGGCGTTTGAGCCGGTGTGACAAGAAGAGGCTGCCATGGCCACCAAAGCGAGAGTCGGCATATTGGGCGCATCCGGGTACACCGGAGGCGAATTGGTGCGTTTGCTGCTTCGGCATCCGCGCGCGGAGATTGCGATGCTCACGGCGGAGCGCCGTGCAGGCATGCAAATGCGAGAAGTGTTCCCGCAGTTCTTCCCCTATGACTTGCCGAAGCTCGTCTCAATCGATGGCGTCGACTGGACCGGTGCCAACCTCGACCTGATCTTCTGCGCACTTCCGCATGCGACAACACAGAAAGTCGTTTCGGCAATCTTCGCGGCAACGCCGGCTGCGAAGGTGGTCGATTTATCAGCCGACTTTCGGCTCGCCGACACGGCCGCTTACGCAAAATGGTACGGGCACGAGCATCATGCGCCCGACCTCCAGAAGCAGGCCGTTTACGGCCTTGTCGAAGTGCATCGGCGCGAAATCAGAAATGCGCATCTCGTCGCCAATCCCGGCTGCTACACCACGACAGCGCAGTTGCCGCTCATTCCGCTCATCAAGGCGAAAGCGATCGACCTTGATGAAATCGTCATCGACGCCAAATCCGGCATGACGGGGGCAGGGCGCGCGGTAAAGGAGTCGATGATCTTCTCCGAGGTGTCGGAAGGCTTTCATGCTTACGGCGTGGGGCATCACCGGCATATGGCGGAGCTCGACCAAGAGTTTTCGCGTGCGGCTGGACGCGACGTGGTGGTGACGTTCACTCCGCATCTCGTGCCGATGAATCGCGGAATTCTCGCGACCATCTACGTTCGCGGAAAGCGCGGCCGCACCGCCGAAGATCTTCATGCAATACTTTTAAAGTCTTACACGAAGGAGCCGTTCGTTCATGTTCTGCCGTTCGGTGAAACACCCCAAACGCGGCATGTACGCGGCTCAAATATGACCTTTATCGGTGTTGCCAGCGACCGGATCGAGGGCCGCGCTGTCGTGGTTTCGGCGCTCGACAATCTGGTCAAGGGAGCGTCGGGCCAGGCCATTCAGAACATGAATCTCATGCTCGGCTTTCCGGAGACGATGGGATTGGAGCAGGTTGCCCTGTTTCCTTGAGCGTTGACCGTTCTTAAAGCTGTGCTTTAGCGGCAGGCTTAAAATTCGCGTACATTGCAGGAGCCGCTTCTGCTGCCCCGGCCCGCTTGCCGACTCGGAATGACGAGGAAGCCCATGTTCGACGTCAGCAATCAGCCGCCGCCCCTTGAACCTTATAATGTATTCGACAGCGACGTGGCCTTGCGCGAAGCCGTCACGCGTGAGGGTGCCGCCTGGGCCAACACGGGCCTCAGTACATTGGGCGCAACGCTCGGCAAGCCGGAGACGGTCAAGGCCGGTTTCGACGCCAACAAATATCCGCCGGTTTTGAAGACGCTCGACCGTTACGGCCATCGCTTGGATGAAGTCGAATTTCATCCGGCCTGGCATCAACTGATGACGATCGCACTCGACGCGGGCTTGCATTCGAGTCCGTGGGCGGAGCCGAAACCCGGTGCTCATGTTGCGCGCGCGGCTGGCACCTATCTGCTCAATCAGGTCGAAAGCGGCGTCTACTGCCCGCTCGCCATGACCTACGGTTCAGTGCCGACGCTGCGGCACGCACCCGCAATTGCCGCCGAGTGGCTGCCGCGCATCTTTTCGCGCCACTACGATCCCCGCTTCCGTCCGGCGACGGAGAAGAAGTCGGCGCTTTTCGGCATGGGCATGACCGAAAACCAGGGCGGCTCCGACCTGCGCACCAATACGACGCGCGCCGAGCCGACGTCCGACGGCAGCTTCCGTCTAACCGGACACAAGTGGTTCATGTCGGCTCCGATGTGCGACGCGTTCCTTGTCCTCGCGCAGGCGCCCAAAGGCCTGAGTTGCTTCCTGCTGCCGCGCTGGACACCGGACGGCGAGCGCAATGCGATGCAAATCATCCGGCTCAAGGACAAGCTTGGCAACAAATCCAACGCGTCAAGTGAAGTGGAGTTTTTCGGCGCGTACGCCCAGCTGGTCGGCGAGGAGGGGCGCGGTATCCCAACCATTATCGAGATGGGCAACTACACGAGGCTCGATTGCGTCATCGGCTCATCGAGCCTGATGCGCGCCGCCGTGGCACAGGCGATCCATCACGCGAAATATCGGACCGCTTTTCAAAAGCATCTGGTCGATCAACCTCAGATGACAAACGTGCTGGCCGATCTGGCGCTCGAATCGGAAGCGGCGCTGGCGCTGGCAATGCGGCTTGCGCGCGCCTACGACGATATCGATGAGGCAGCCATGGTCTTCCGCCGCGTCGCGACTCCCGCCGCGAAATTCTGGATCTGCAAGCGCGCTGCCGTGGTCTCACAGGAAGCAATGGAGGTGCTGGGCGGTTCGGGGTACATCGAGGAATGCGTGCTGCCGCGTATCTATCGCGAGGCACCGGTTAATTCGATTTGGGAAGGCTCAGGCAATATCATGTGCCTCGATGTGCTGCGCGCGCTCGACCGCACATCCGGTGCGGCCGATGTCTTGCTGTCGGAAATCGAGCCGGCGGCCGCCGAAAATTCCGCGCTGAATGCCTTTGTTGGCCGCTTGCGACAACGCCTATCGGGGAGCAAACGCGCCGATGAATCGCAGGCGCGCGCCCTTTCGCGCGATCTGGTCTTGGCGTTGCAAGCCGCGCTGCTGATTGAGTATGCGCCGCCGGCTGTGGCCGACGCATTCTGCGCCTCACGTTTGGACGGCGGTGGAACCGGAGTATTCGGGATGCTGCCGCACGGCGTGGACGCGCAGGCGATCGTCGCCCGCGCGGCGCCGCAAGGCTAAAGTGCGCTGAAAATCGAAACGGCGAGCCAAACCTGCGCCGCAAAACCAACCGCGAAGGCAAGCGTGCGCAGGACCGGAATGCCGGCCGTGTATATGATGACGTGCGCGAGGCGCGCCCAAAAGTAAACGGCACAGGCGGTCACGGTGCCTCTGGTCGAATACCCCATCGAGTCGAGGATCAACACCAGACTTGCAAAGATCACCAGGTTCTCGACGGCGTTCGTATGAGCGAAGTAGAGCCGTTGCGCCCAAGCCGATTGTGGCTTGTCACTCCGTGACGGATTTGCCATCGCTCCCATCAGGCCCCGCACCATGATGCGATCGAGAATGTAAGGCACCCACATCAGACCGGTCAGAATGACCGTCAGCGTCAGCCACAAGAGTTCTCTGGACATGCCTTTCCCCCAAACTGTGCAGGTGCACGCTAATCGCGAACTTTAACATAAGAACCGGGGGCATCCTCGATTGGTTTAAATTTTCCGCCGCCGATTTTCCGCGCTGGTACCATGCTGCGGCCGTGCGATTTGAGCCAATCGAGCCAATCGGGCCACCATGAGCCGGGATGCGCCTTGGCCTTTTTAAGCCATGCATCGAGGTCTTCGGATCCGGCAGGGCCGGTCCAGTATTGGTATTTCTTCTTGTCGGGTGGATTGACCACGCCGGCGATGTGGCCGGATGCCGCGAGCACGAATTTTACCCGGCCGCCGAAATACTGCGATCCTTTCAGGACCGATTTCGCCGGTGCGATGTGGTCTTCGCGCGTTGCGAGATTATAGACCGGCACTTTGATTTTGCGCAGATCGAGCTTGACGCCGCCGATCTTTATTTTTCCTTTTGTAAGATTGTTGTCGAGGTAGCAATTGCGCAAATAAAAGGAGTGATTAGCCGCCGGCATGCGCGTTGCATCAGAATTCCAATAAAGAATATCGAACGGCATCGGTTTCTTGCCGCGCATGTAATTGTTGATGACGTAGGGCCAGACCAGATCGTTCGAGCGCAACAGATTAAACGTAGTCGCCATCCGCGAGGACTCAAGATAACCTTGCCGCTTCATGTGCGCTTCAAGCGATTTTATCCGCTCCTCGTCCACAAAGATCTTGAGGTCGCCGGCATCGGTGAAATCGACTTGCGCTGTGAACAAAGTCGCCGAAACCGCGCGGCTCTGCTTTTTCGCGGCAAGATACGCAAGCGCAATCGCCAGCAGCGTGCCGCCGACGCAATAGCCGACGGCGTGCACCTTGCGTTCGCCGGTCGCCTTTTCGATAACATCGAGCGCCGTCAGAATTCCCTGCCGCATGTATTCTTCAAAACTTTTTTCCGCGAGCCGCGCGTCGGGATTGACCCACGAGATGACGAACACCGTGAGGCCGTTGTCGACGCACCATTTTATGAACGATTTTTCGGGGGTCAGATCGAGGATGTAAAACTTATTGATCCACGGCGGCACGATCAGTAGCGGGTGTTTGAAAACTTTTTTAGTCGTCGGCGCGTATTGGATGAGCTGCATCAATTCATTTTGGAAAATGACCTTGCCAGGCGTCAGCGCAAGATTGCGGCCAACTTCGAACACGGCCGGATCGGACTGGCTGATTTTCAGGGTGCCACGCCCGGCTTTGATATCCTGCGCCAGCATAGTCATGCCGCGCACCAGATTGTCGGCTTTCGAGGCAAACGTCTCGCGCAGCAATTCCGGATTGGTCAACACGAAATTGGATGGCGCGAGCGCGTTGGCGATTTGCTTCACGTAGAACTCCGCCTTCTGACGCACATGCGGATCGATGCCCTCGGCATCGCGCACGAGCCGGCCGGCCCAATCGGTCGTAAGTAAATAGAATTGTTTGACGAAATCGAAGAACTGGTTCGACGACCACTCAGGATCGGAAAATCGCTTGTCCTTGGGGTCGGGGACGGCGGCCGGTTCGGCAGGCTCGCCGGCCATACGTTTGACGGCGCCCGCCCACAGCTCCAGATAGGCCCGGCCCAGGCTCGTTTGCAATTCGACAGCGCGCTGCGGATCTGAAAGCCAGTATTGGGTGACCTGGCCGATGGTCTTGACCACATCGGCCAAGTCTTCGCCCGAATTGCCTTTGATCTGACCCTGTTCGCGAGGCTTCAAATAGGCGGCAAGGGCCTTGCCCGCTTCTTCAACCAGGCGCGCGAGATTGCGCGCAAACGCCTCGATCTCGACGTCGCCGATTTTCGCCGGTTCGCTCGCCCGCTTGTCCATCTGGAAGGGTCCCCTTCGGAACAGATGGCCCGGGCGATGGCCGCCCGCAAGTCACGTCCGCTCGCATGGTTTCGCCTGCGGAAACGCCGCGGTTCGGCGACCTTGTTCCCGACATATTAGGCTATTATTCGTCTCTGATATAATGCATTGAGTCTACAGCGGTTTCTCCGCGACCAAGGACTTTGAATGCCTTCAGGGGGTTATTCGGCTGCACGGCTTCTGGTGCTCGTTGGCGCGTGCCTGCTCGCCGGCTGCACGGCCGCCGCCATCGAAAACGTTCTGCCGCCTTCGGTGGGGCTTCCTGCCGATACCCCGGTGCGCCCCGCGGCCGCCTACGATTACCCCGCAGTACACGACATGCCGCCGCCACGCGCCGATAAGCCGCTAAGTGAAGAGGAACAGGTCAAGCTCGAGAAGGAGCTCTCACAGGTCCGCGATCGGCAGGAGGGGCTTAACGCGCAAGCGAAAAAACGCGCCCCGGCAGCCAAACCGAAAAAGAAACCTGCGTCGGCACCTCTAAGCCTGAAGCCGACGGATGGCGCAAAAAGTAACCCGTGATAAAAGCCGGAAGGGGTAACGTCCCGCTGGCTGGAAGGGCAGCCCGTGACGACTGACCAGGATTGAGCCGATGGAAGATTTTCACCGCATCCGCCGCTTGCCGCCATACGTCTTTGAAGAGGTAAACCGGGCCAAGGCCCGCGCGCGTAATGCCGGCGCGGACATTATCGATCTTGGCATGGGAAATCCCGACCTTCCGGCGCCTGCCCATGTCATCGACAAAATGAAAGAGACCTTGGGAAAGCCCCGCACGGATCGTTATTCGGCGTCGCGTGGAATCCCGGGCCTGCGCCGCGCGCAGGCGGCCTATTACGCGCGCCGCTTCGGCGTGAAGCTCAATCCCGATACAGAGGTCGTCGCGACCCTTGGCTCGAAGGAGGGTTTTGCAAACGTCGCGCAGGCAATCACCGCGCCCGGCGACGTGGTGCTCGTGCCCAATCCGAGCTATCCGATACATGCATTTGGATTTCTAATGGCCGGGGGCACGATCCGATCGGTGCCGTCGGAGCCTACACCGAATTTTTTCCACACGCTCGAACGGGCGATCATCCATTCGATCCCGAAGCCGATTGCAATCGTGGTCTGCTATCCCGCCAACCCCACGGCTTATGTGGCGACATTGGATTTCTATAAAGATCTCGTAGCCTTCGCGAAGAAACACGGCATCTTCATTCTTTCGGATCTTGCATATGCAGAGGTTTATTTCGACGGCAATCCGCCGCCCTCCGTGTTGCAGGTGCCGGGCGCGATGGATATCGCGGTTGAGTTCACGTCGATGTCCAAGACGTTTTCCATGCCGGGTTGGCGCATGGGGTTTGCGGTCGGCAATGAACGCATCATCGCGGCGCTCGCGCGGGTGAAATCCTACCTGGATTATGGCGCCTTCACGCCGGTGCAGGTTGCGGCGACGGCGGCCCTGAACGGGCCGGACGATTGCATCAAGGAGATGCGCGAAACGTACAAACGGCGCCGCGACGTGCTGGTCGAGAGTTTCGGGCGCGCCGGCTGGCACATCCCGAGCCCGCGTGCCTCAATGTTTGCTTGGGCACCGATTCCGGACGTTTTCAAAAGCCTCGGCAGCATCGAGTTTGCGACCTTGCTTGTCGAGAAGGCGGAGCTTGCCGTTTCGCCCGGCATCGGATTCGGCGAATACGGCGAGGGCTATGTAAGGATCGCATTGGTCGAAAACGAACAGCGTATCCGGCAGGCTGCGCGCAATGTTCGCCGTTTTCTTGAAACCGGGGTCGAAAAGTTGCACAACGTCGTTGCTCTGGCCACGCGGCGCTAAGTCCGCGTTGAATTCGCCGGCCCGTTTTTCCGGTGCCTCGTTTTAATGACGGACCGATTTCTCGCTCATGTCTCAGCCGTTGAAAATTGGTGTCGCCGGGTTGGGTACGGTTGGCGCCGCGCTGGTTTCGCAGATCGCCGATCAACGCGCGACACTCGCCGCGCGGTGTGGACGTACGATTGAAGTCGTCGCGGTTTGTGCAAGGGCGCGCGGAAAGGATCGCGGCATCGATCTGAAGAAGATCAAGTGGTTTTCCGATCCGGTGGTACTTGCCCGTGATGCGGACGTCGACGTCTTTGTGGAACTGATTGGCGGCGCGGGAAATCCGGCGAAGTCTGCCGTCGAAGCCGCGCTCGCATCGGGTAAATCGGTTGTTACCGCCAACAAGGCCATGCTGGCAAAGCACGGCTTGGCGCTTGCAGCGCTCGCGGAGAAGAACAAGGTTGCGCTGAACTTCGAGGCGGCTGTCGGCGGTGCTATTCCAATTGTGAGGACGCTGCGCGAAGGGCTTGCAGGAAACGCGATCGAGCGCGTGTACGGGATTCTGAACGGCACCTGCAATTACATCTTGACCCGGATGGAGCAGGAAAAGCTTAGCTTTGCAGAGAGCCTGAAAGAGGCGCAGCGGCTTGGTTATGCTGAAGCTGATCCGACTTTCGACGTCGAAGGGCATGACACGGCACAGAAGCTTGCCATTCTGGCAAGCCTTGCGTTCGGCACGCGAGTCGACCAGAGCGCGGTTTACGTCGAAGGTATTTCATCGATCACGCCGGCTGATCTTTCCGCCGCAGACGAACTCGGCTACCGCGTGAAGTTGCTTGGCGTGGCGGTGCGCACACAAAAAGGCATCGAGCAGCGGGTGCATCCGACGATGGTACGCAAGGATGCGGCCATCGCACAGGTGATGGGCGTTACAAACGCGGTTACGCTGGATGTCGCCGGCATTAATCCGCTGACGCTGGTCGGTCCCGGTGCGGGGGGCATGGCCACCGCGTCGGCGGTGCTTGCGGATATCGGTGACATCGCCCGGCGTGGCGGTGCGGCAACCCCGCCGTTCGGTCGCCCGACGCGGGAGCTTGCTGCGGTGCGCAAGGCGCCGATGCAGAGGCACGAGGGCGGCTATTACATAAGGTTACTCGCGCGCGACAAGCCGGGAACGGCCGCGAGCATCGCCAAGCGTCTTGCCCAATACGACATTTCAATGGAATCGATTGTGCAGCGGCAAGGCAAAGAGGCAGTTGCGTCCCAAATCCCGAGAGGTTCTGTTCCCGTTATTCTGATTACCTATGCAACGACGGAGGACGCTGTACGCAAGGCCCTTGCCGCAGTGGGGCGTGATAAGGTGATCTCGGGACGACCTCAAGTAATCCGGATTGAAAAGAACTGATCCGCCGGCGGCGAGTTGAGCAGAAGGGAAGATCGACACATGAGTTCGCCGATTACCGTCCAGCCCAATCTGTTGCTGGAACGCATCCTGACCATCGAGATCGTGCGTGTGACCGAGCGTGCGGCGGTGGCGGCTGCACGTTTGCGCGGGCGCGGGCAGGAAAAGGCGGCCGATCAGGCGGCGGTCGATGCCATGCGGCGCGAGCTCAACAAGCTGCCGATCAACGGCACGGTGGTGATCGGCGAAGGGGAGCTCGACGAGGCACCGATGCTGTTCATCGGCGAGCAGGTCGGCAACAAATCGGGGCCGAAGGTTGATATCGCAGTCGATCCGCTGGAAGGAACGACCCTCTGCGCGAAAAACATGCCCGGCTCGATCGCGACTCTTGCAATGGCGGAAGAGGGGACCTTGCTGCATGCGCCCGACGTCTACATGGACAAGATCGCGATCGGTCCCGGCTATCCCAAGGGCATTATCGATTTGGATGCGCCGCCGGAGCAAAACGTCCTCAATCTCGCGAAGGCCAAGGGTGTGAAACCAGATGCTATCACGGCGATTCTTCTGGACCGGCCGCGCCACGCCGACATCATTGCGGCTGTGCGCAAGACCGGCGCGTCGGTAACATTGATCACCGACGGCGATGTGGCCGGTGTCATCCATTGCGCCGAGCCGAAGACCGGCATCGATATTTATCTCGGCATCGGTGGGGCGCCCGAAGGCGTTCTGGCGGCGGCGGCATTACGCTGTATCGGAGGGCAGATGCAGTGTCGCCTGGTGCTCGACACCGATGAGCGCCGCGAGCGCGCGGAAAAAATGGGCATCACGGATCCGAAAAAGAAATACGAGATCGAGGACATGGTGCGCGGCGATTGCTTGTTCGCGGCAACGGGCGTGACCGACGGCCCGATGCTGAGCGGCGTGAAATTCGGAAAGGGTGTAATCGATACGGAGACGGTTGTAATGCGCTCCGTTACCGGCACCGTGCGGCGCGTGCAAGCCGAGCACCGGCAATTCGATAAATTCCATCTCGGCTGAAATGCCAGCCTGATTCCAGGTTGGTGCGGGAGCAGGAGTTTCCTGCTTGCGATGTTCCTGTTGCGCCAGCAGCCGGCCACGGTAGGTGGCGATCGCACCAGCCAGCTCTGTGACGTACTCTGCCGGCCATTCTTTGCTTCGGCAGTGTGCAAGCGGACGCTCATACGATTGTAAAAATGCTGCCCGGCGGAGCGTTCCGACCGGGGCTCGGCAATGGCTTTATTCGCGAGAGCACGATTTCTGTCTCGTTCTGTGTGGGTAGCCGGTTTTTCCTTCTGCGCGCAGGCCGAGGGATCGCTATGCTCTTGCCCGGCGAGTCGGTCGTTCTTCCAATGGCGTTGCCTGCTTACATAGTCCCGTCGCAAACGGGTGCCTTTCTGGGAGTCGAGCGATCGGCGACCGGACGAAAGTGGCGTGACCGCCTCGACGAACGCGGCGTCGCGCGTGCACTGGCGATTGCGCAGAGGTACGGTATTTCAGAATTGCTTGCGCGTGTCTTGGCAGGGCGCGGCGTCGACCCTGCCAACGTCGAAGCGTATCTCGACCCAACGATTAAGCGGCTGCTGCCCGATCCGCACGGGTTGACGGCGATGCCGATTGCCGCTGCGCGCATTGCTGATTCAATCATGGCCGGCGAGAGCATCGCGATCTTCGGCGACTACGATGTGGATGGCGCGACGGCGAGTGCGTTGCTTGCACATTATTTGCGGCAGTGCAGACTCAGGCCGATCATCCATATTCCCGATCGCATTTTCGAAGGCTACGGGCCGAATGTCGAGGCGATCCGTTCATTCGCCGAACGCGGCGTCAAGCTTTTGATAACAGTCGACTGCGGCACGACGAGCATTGAGCCGCTGGCCGAAGCACAGAGGCTGGGCCTCGAAACAATCGTCATCGACCATCATCAAGCCGACGAGCAGCTTCCGCCGGCGGTCGCCATCGTTAACCCGAACCGCGCGGACGATTTATCAGGCCTCGGCCATCTGGCTGCGGTGGGGCTTGTGTTCGTGACGCTGGTCGCGGTCGCGCGCGAATTGCGGCGCCGCAATTTTTGGAGCGAGGCGCGTCCCGAACCCGATCTGCTGTCGCTCTTGCACCTGGTCGCGCTTGGGACGATCGCCGATGTCGTGCCGCTTACAGGACTAAATCGTGCATTTGTGACCAAAGGTCTGATCGCATTGAGGCGGCGGGAGCACGTCGGCGCGACGGCGCTGATGGATGCCGCTCGCCTGTCCGGACCGCCGGAGCCGTGGCACCTCGGTTTTCTGCTCGGACCGCGTATCAATGCGGGCGGGCGGATTGGCCGCGCCGACCTCGGAGCGCGGCTGCTGCTCGAGGACGATCCGAGCGAAGCAGCGCGGATCGCCGCCGAACTCGAGCGATTGAACCGTGAGCGGCAGGCGCTTGAAGCTGCGATGCTGCAGCAGGCAGACGCGGAGGCGGCCGCTGCGCTTGGTTCGGAGGAAAAAGGCGCGGTCGTCGTCACTGCACAGGAGGGCTGGCATCCGGGCGTGGTCGGTCTGATCGCGGCGCGCCTCAAGGAGCGGTACGGTCGGCCTGCATTTGCCATCGCGCTTGAACCGGGTGGCATGGGCACCGGATCGGGGCGCTCGATTGCGGGTGTCGATCTCGGGAAAGTGGTGCGGCGCGCCGTTGCCGAAGGGCTGCTGCTCAAGGGCGGCGGCCATGCGATGGCGGCTGGCGTCACGCTGCGAAAAGACGCGCTGCAGGCTTTCCGCGCGTTTCTTGACGATGCACTTGGTGCCGCTGTCGAGGTGGCGCGGCAGGAAACGTCCTTGTCAATTGACGGCGCGGTGAGCGCGGGCGGGGCGACGGTCGAACTCGTTAATACGATCTCGCGTGCGGGTCCTTTCGGGGCGGGCAATCCCGAGCCGGTGTTTGCGCTGCCGTCGCATACGCTCAGTTTTGCCGATCCGGTTGGTGACGGGCACATTCGGGCCCGCTTCCGCTCCGGTGACGGAAAATTCGTGAACGCAATCGCGTTTCGCGCGGCCCATCAACCGCTCGGCAATGCGCTACTGGAGAATCGCGGCCGACCGATGCACGCAGCCGGATGCTTGAGCATCGATCGCTGGCAAGGGGCCGAGCGCGTGCAGATGCGGCTCATCGACGTGGCGAAAGCTGACTAGTGCCAATCCTTGCGAAGCGCGCGAGGCAGCAACGCTAGACTTTTTTGCCTGCGAAAGCCTTACGGCAGAACATTTGATACATGGCGCCGATAACAGTGCGGACGTCGCTGCTGGCGAGGCTGTAGTAGACGACTTTGCCGTGCCGCCGTGTCGAAACCAATCCGTCGGCGCGCAGACGAGCAAGCTGTTGCGATACTGTCGGTTGCCGCAATGAAAGCATTTGCTCGAGGGCGCCGACCGATTTCTCGCCGTCAGCCAGGATGCACAAGATCATCAACCGATTTTCGTGCGCAAGCGCCTTTAAGAAACTGCTCGCACGTTTCGCGTTCTCCGCCATGTGGTCGAAGTCGCTCGCGCGGCTGCCAAGTTCGACTTGCTGTAAGCTCATCTCAGTCGCGGTGTGTGCCCTGCTATTGACACACGAATAGAGACGATCAGCGAAATTCGCGCAATGTTTTTCGTGAGGTCTAATCCGCGTTTACGCTCGGGGTTAAAATGAGAAGGAAAGTGCGCTGATCGGCGCGAAAAGAGAAAACTTGTCGCGCGCATGTCTCGAAGCCATCTGTTTTATTCTAGCCGCATACCATTGAGCATTCAGGCGGCGATGTCGTCCGCTTTAGCTAGCGAGGCAAGTCGCAACTGACGGCCGTTTGGGGCAGGGCTTCCTGCAATGACGGTCACGCGGTCCAGCCATCCGCCAATCGCCAAAGCTGTCCACATTGTCGCCGGTCGGCCGGGAGCATCGAAACCGGTACGATGTGTAATGGACAGGCCGTGCGCGCCCGCATTTGGGTCGCCGTTAACCCTGTTGGCCGAGCTGATTTTAAGCCGCGCTTTCAGTGCTACCGGCTGGCAGGTCACCAATGGCGTTAGCCATGGTCATTGAATTTGGCGCTTGCCCCTGCTCACGCGCCGCCGCTTGGGTCTATTGTCCGCCTGACGCCAAGAAAGCGCCGACGCTGAACAGGAAAGTACTGGCCAGTATCATGCTAAATGATGCGTTCGAAGTCGCCATTGTTGGCGCTGGTCCTTACGGCCTTGCAATTTCCGCTCATTTGAAGGCCGCCGGGATATCCAACAAGGTGTTTGGCGACACCATGGGGTTCTGGCGCAAGAACATGCCGAACGGCATGAAGTTGCGCTCGCCCTGGCGCGCGTCCCACATCATCGATCCCGAAGGTGAACACTCGCTTGATGTCTTTGCGAAGGCGCATGGAATCAGCGTTGTAGAAAACTTGCCGCTTACGGACTTCGTTCGGTACGGGGAATGGTTTCAGCGCCGCGCCGTCCCGGATGTCGATCCTCGGATGGTTAAGTCGATTGCGTCGGATCGTAACGGTTTTCAGCTCACACTCGAAGATGAGCACAGAATAACTGTCCGGCGCGTTGTTGTCGCAATGGGACTTACCAATCAGGCGTTCATCCCACAACAATTCCTCGGGCTGCCTTCCCAATTGGTGAGTCACTCGTCGGCTGTTGTTGCACCCGCCGATTTTCGCGGCAAGAAGGTTGCCGTCATTGGACGCGGGCAGAGCGCATGCGAGTCCGCCGTCTTACTTAGCGAGGCCGGTGCCGAGGTCGAACTTATTTGCCGAGGGCCGGTACGCTGGATCGGCGCTGAAGCCTCCCATCAAGGCCGCAGTGAAGCCGCCAAGTGGTGGATGCACAAAGTGATCACGGCACCCTCCGCCATTGGGCCATTTCCGATCAACTGGGCAATTGATATGCCGGGCGTGCTGTATCTCTTGCCCGCCGGTTGGCGCGACGCGCTCAGCGCGCGCGGCTTGCGACCCGCAGCAAGCGCATGGTTGCGCGCTCGCGGGGAAGGCGTACGCATCAACGCCGGCCGCACCATACGCGAGGCGAGAGTGGTGGGCAGTCGCATAGCATTGCACCTGGACAACGGCTCGGAGGAATTCGAGCACATTGTTCTCGCGACCGGCTATAAAACCGATCTTTCAAAGCTCAACGTCCTCGCGCCCGAACTGTTGTATCGCATTGCGCGACGCGGTGACTTTCCCGTCCTGTCGCGCGGCTTCGAATCCTCCGTTCCGGGGCTTCACTTCGTCGGATCGCCGGCGGTCGGAAGCTTCGGTCCACTGCCACGGTTCGTTGCCGGCTGCGGCTATGCGGCGCGCCGGGTAACGCACGCCATTCGTGGGAAGCCGTTACGTATGCCAATCGAGGCAGCCGTTCATCCGGCAATGCAGCCGCAACCATGAAATTCAGGCTTGCTGCTTTTGGAAATGTGTCTTGAGCGATTTTCGGCATCCGGCTCCTGGTGCGCTCATCATCGGTGGGGCGCACGGCGCGCTTGCAGTCGCCCGTAGCCTGGGCCGACGCGGCATCCCGGTTTTTTTCCTTACGCACGACAATCTGATTGCGAAGTTCTCGCGCTATGTAACCGCGAGCGCCGTTTGGGCGGGGCCGGAGCAGCCTGACGCCGCGGAAGAACTTTTGACGATCGGCCGCCACAACGGCCTTGAAGGCTGTATTCTGCTGCCGTGCGGTGACCCCGAAGTCGAATTGGTTGCCAAAAACCGCGCGATTTTTTCTGAATTCTTCCGCGTCATCACGGCGGATTGGGAAACCTCGAAGTGGGCACTCGACAAGCGGCTGACCTATCAACGTGCCGCGTCCCTGGGGATCGGCTATCCGCGCAGCTTTTACCCACGCAGCAGGCTCGAACTTGCCAGTCTTGAATGCCGCTTCCCTGTCATCTTGAAGCCGGCGTCCCGGCACAGCACCAACGCCTTTACGCAGCAAAAGGCGTGGCAAGCGAGCGACTTTGTGACACTCGTTCGCCGCTACGATCAAGCGTCGGCTCTCGTCGGCGCCGATGGAGTCGTTTTGCAGGAAATGATCGCGGGTGGTGGCGAGCAGCAGTACTCATACGCCGCAGTCTGGGAGCATGGCCGCCCGGCCGTATCTTTGGTCGCGCGCCGGACGCGGCAGTACCCGATTCATTTCGGCTTTACGAGCACCCTGGTGCAGACCGTCGATTGCCCTGAAGTAGAAGAAGCTGGCAGGCGGTTCTTGCAGTCACTCGATTACCACGGTATCGCCGAAGTTGAGTTCAAATACGATGCCGCCGACGGGCGCTACAAAGTTCTCGACGTCAATGCGCGGCCCTGGACCTGGATTGGATTGGGCGCCGCTGCAGGTGTGGATTTTCCATACGCTCTCTGGCAACTCGCGATGGGGGAGCCGGTTGCGCGGGCGCAAGGCCGCCGCGGCGCGGCATGGATGCACATTTCCAGAGACATGGTTGCGGCGTGCCAAGAGATGGTGGCCGGCCGCGGTTCGCTGGCAGGCTATCTAAAGTCCTTCCGTCAGCCCATGACCTTTGCGGCCTTCGCAGCTGACGACCCTCTGCCGGGCCTCATGGATCTGCCGTTGCTCGGGTGGCGGGTCGTTACGCGTCGATTGCCGGCTTTTTTGCGCAGTACCGGCTCCCAAATTGCAAAAGAGCTACGCCGCGTGCGCGCTTCGCTTATTGCACGGCTCAATAGGCACAAGGCATGTTGAGCCGTATTCTACATCGACGACGAAAAAATTTTTATGGCAAGTTTACTTGCCGGTACGCGGAAGGCACCCAAAGGATCGCAGTTCCTTTCGAGGGATCACGATGGGTAACGCCGCTGCGCTCGCATTCGCCGTGCTCCTTTTCGCTTCAGCGACGGCAATGGCTGTTTACGAATGGATTCGAATAAGAGACGGCAGACCCATCTTAAAGGGAAGCATGGCTGTTGAACTATACTGGGTCAGTTACCTGAGCTTGTATGTGCTCGCAATCACTTTCGCCTTGTCAGCAATCCTGCACTAGCCAAATCTGAAAGCAAGCAGATTATCGATCGCACGCAGCTCGTCCAGTATTCGATGAATACGGCCCGAATCTTTTTGGGTGATCGCTTCCGGAATTAATGCAAGGCTTTTCTTCGCGTCATCGATAAGGCGGCGAAACGTGGATTGCGTGCGTACGTCGTCGGGGGCGATGTCATCGCAATGACGAAGCTGACCATCATAGTGTGCGGCTTCCTCGCCGAGCCCCTTGCGCGTTGTCGCGGCGGAAAGATCAAGGCCATCCCTGTCATATTTTGTGAGCGCTTCCATGATGGCATTGGCGCGCAAGATACAGTCGGCGAGCACATCGACTCCTACCGATTGGCGAAGGTTCGCGATTTCAATCCGAATTGCGTTTAGCGCTTGCGCCGCGACGTCAGGACGTCCCATTGTCATCATCATATCGGCGGTAACGAGGCGCGTGCTGACGTCGGTCAGCACCGTCGTATAGCGGGTGACATCCTTGAAAATCGGCGGCCGCCTGGCGGCAAAGCTGCCGACGAAATTACGCCAGGCCCTGCGGGCACGGTCGATCTCAAGAGAAGCAAGATCGGTATTGCCTGTACGTAAATAGCCAAGAGCAACGCGGTTGTGTGCCGACGCTCGCTCGACGGCGGCGTTAAAATCCTCAAGCTGGCCCGCATGTGTAGAGGCGCCGAGGAGCATCGTAGTGACAAATAGAGCCGATGCGCGCCGGAAAGCGACGCCGATGCAGCTTTGAACTGCGCTCAAGGCATGGCTGCCGACCATCTGCTTCACCTGCTCTTTGGTAATTGTATATATTGGAACTATAGGCAAGGAGCGCCTGGCGGGCGAGCCATTTGCCTCCGGGTGGTTAGGAAACGTCATCCATGAACAGGCGAGATTTGTTGATCGGCATGGCCTCGGTCAGTGCGCTGGCGGCGGTTCGCAGCCGTGCCGAGCCGATCCTTACCGACGACGGGCTCTACAAGGAGCCGTGGTTCCTCGAGAGCTTCCTCGACCTCGCAGACGATCTGGAGGACGCGCATAAAGAAGGCAAGCGCTTCGTCGTCATGTGGGAGTTGAAAGGCTGCCCTTACTGCAAAGAGACGCACTTTGTTAATTTCGCAGAGAAGCGCATCTCCGATTACATTCGTTCCAACTTCGAGGTGCTGCAACTCAATATCATTGGGTCCCGCAAGGTGACCGATTTTGACGGTGCGGAGATCGGCGAAAAGGAGCTGGCGGCGAAGTATAACGTTCGCTTTACGCCGACCTTCCAGTTCTTTCCAGAGCGTGCGCAAGGTCTCAAAGACCTGCCGCCTGCAAAGCGCGAGGTGGCCCGTGCGCCGGGTTACATGCGGCCCGATGACTTCCTGGCCATGTTTCGGTACGTCCGGCAAAACGCCTACAAGACCAGAAGTTTTCATGATTTTCTCAAGGCGTTGCCGAGCTGAGCGGGTCGATCTTAAAGCTATTTCCGAGAAAGATTTGAATCGGCCACCTGCTGCCGCTATGGTCCCGCCGACAGGGGTGGTTTGCTCATTCCGAAGCGTAAGGGGGAAAAAGAGATGCGATTAGTTTCCCGTCGTCGCGCGCTCGCGCTGGGTGCCGGTGGCGCTGCTGCGGCGATCGCCTGGAGTGGCACGGCGAGCGCAACGCCGAAGGATGCTGCCGATGCCATTGCCGAATTCACCGGCGGAAAAGCGGCCGAGAAAGGCAAGATCAGCATCGAGCTTCCCGAGATTGCAGAGAACGGCAATACCGTGCCGCTCAAAGTGAGCGTGGACGCGCCGATGGAGGCGGACAATTACGTGAGCGATGTCCTCGTCATCGCCGACGGCAATCCGCGTCCGCGCGTTGTGACATTCCGCCTTACGCCGATGTCGGGAAAAGCAGTGGCCTCGACCCGCATCCGCCTCGCCACGACCGAAAACATCATCGCGGTCGCCAAAACGAGCCGCGGTCAATTCTTCACCGGCCAAAAGCTGGTCAAGGTCACGATCGGCGGCTGCGGCGGCTGAGATCATAACCGGGAGAACAATACGATGGCTGCGACTCCGCGCCTGAAGCTTCCGCGCGAAGCGAAGAAAGGCGACATCATCGAGATCAAGACGCTGCTGCCGCATCCGATGGAATCCGGGCAGCGCAAAGGCAAGGACGGCAAGCTGATCCCGCGCAAGATCATCAACAAGTTCGTCTGCACGTTCAACGGCAAGCCGGTATTTACGGCGGATCTGGAGCCGGCCGTCGCGGCCAATCCATACATCGAGTTTTTTGCGAAAGTTGAGGAAAGCGGCACATTCAAATTCGCGTGGACGGACGACGACGGCACGGTCACGACCGCGGAGCAAAAGATCACGGTTAGCTAAGCGACCGCACGCGCTGGAAGAAAAAGAAAAGTTTGGGAGGAATCGATGACGCACGGGGGCGCACGGGCTGTAAAGGCCGCATCCTTGATTGTCGCAGGCGTGCTGATGGTTGCGGCGGCAACACCGGTAAAAGCCCAGATGAAGGGCTTGGCGCCGCTCGACACGAAAGGGGATGCTTCGGTCAGGCCGTGGAAGCGCTATGAGAAATGGCCGCAACGCGATGAGTCGAAATTCAATACGCTCGCGAAACTTTCATCGCCGGCCGCACCGAAAGAGCCACGCAAACTTTCCGGCCCGATCAAAGGCGATCCGGCCAACGGCGCGAAACTTGTTGCCAACCGCAAGCGCGGCGGCTCGTGCCTTGCCTGTCACGTTATGGGCCCGGCGGGTGGCGCCAATCTCCCGGGCAATGTCGGTCCCGATCTCTCGGAGATCGGCAACGCAAACCTCACCGACGAATTCCTGTTCAACTACATCTATGACGCGCGCGTCTACAATCCTGAGACGGTGATGCCGCCGTGGGGAAGCCACGGTCTGTTCAATGACCAGGAAATCAGCGACATGGTCGCGTTTCTGAAGACATTGAAGTCGCCGGCTGTGTTCAAGACGGAGCTTGATAACCCAGAGAAGCGGCCTGCGCCCGTGGAAAAGCGCGCGAACCTCGACCCGATGGAAAATCCGGGCATGTGGGCGATCGACAAGGCGAAAGAGCTTTGGAAAAAAACAGGCTCTACCGGCAAGTCCTGCGCTAGCTGTCACAGCAATCCCGACGTTCAGTTCAAGGCGTGGGCATCCTCCATGCCCAAATGGGAGCCGCGCCTCGACAAAGTGCTGGGCGTCGAAGAGTTCATCACACGTCACGCGCGTGCGACGACCGGCGCGAATTATCTGATGGAGACCGACGACAATCGCGTGCTCTCGGTCTACCTGCACAATCTGGCATTAGGCCAGCCGATCAAGGTAGATATTTCCAGCGCGGACGCCAAAGCTGCTTACCAGCGCGGCGAGGCTCTTGCCCATCGCAAGCTCGGACAACTGAACTTTGCCTGCACCGATTGCCACGGCAAATCAGCCAATCATTGGATTCGCGGCCAGTGGCTGGGCACATTGAAAGGTCAGTACGATCACTTCCCGACGTGGCGCACGAGCCAACTCGTGATCTGGGATATCCGTCAGCGCTTCCAATGGTGCCAGGTCAACATCCGCGCCGACGATCTGCCGCCTGATGCTAAGGAATACGGCGATCTTGAGCTTTATCTCGCGGCGCAGAACGAAGGCCTCAAGGAGAACGTGCCGGGCATTCGTCATTAGACACAACGTGCGGCGTGCTGCACGTGCTGCGCGGTTGCGGGAAGGGCATCGCCGATGATCACGCGCCGTGAATTTACCGCGGCTGCCGCCGCAACAGCCGCGCTGATACCCGGAGCATCGCTAGCCCGCACCTTCGCGCGGCAGCGGCTTTCGCAAGCGGAGCTGTTTAGATTCGATCCGGTCGGCAACGTGACATTGCTCCATGTTGCCGATCTTCACGCACAGCTTCGTCCGGTTTATTTCCGCGAGCCTTCAATCAATATTGGCGCCGGTAACGCCAAAGGCCACCCCCCGCATCTGGCCGGTCGTGATTTCCTCAGGCATTTCGGCATAAAGGAAAAATCTGCCGCGGCCTACGCGCTGACGTCGACCGATTTTGTTGCTCTCGCGAAAGCATACGGCCGAATGGGCGGCCTTGACCGTCTCGCGACGGCGATCAAACACGTGCGCGCCGAGCGTGGGGAAGACAAGGTGCTGTTCCTTGACGGCGGCGACAGTTTGCAGGGCTCCCTCGGCGCCAACCGCAGCAAGGGCCAGGACGTGCTCGATTGCATGCGGCTTTTGAAGCCCGATGCAATGACCGGACATTGGGAATTCACGTACGGGGAAGCGCGCGTGCAGGAAATCGCACGGACGGTTCCGTTTCTTGCCCTCAATGTGCGCGACACGGAGTGGAACGAACCGGTGTTCGAGTCGATGAAGCTGTTCGAGAAGGGAGGCGTGAAGATCGCGGTGCTCGGGCAGGCTTTTCCATATACGCCGATCGCAAACCCGGCCTGGATGATGCCACATTGGTCGTTCGGCATTCGCGAAAATGATGTGCGCGCGCAGGTCGAGAAAGCGCGCAAGGGCGGCGCACAGCTCGTGGTGTTGCTTTCGCACAGCGGCTTCGACGTCGACCGCAAACTCGCTTCGCGCGTTCCCGGCATAGACGTGATCCTCACCGGCCACACCCATGACGCGCTGCCCGAAGTCGTAAAAGTCGGCAAAACGCTGCTGGTTGCGTCAGGGTGCGATGGGAAGTTTCTTTCGCGTCTCGATCTGGATGTGCGGCGGGGAGAGGTAAAAGACTTTCGCTACAAACTCATTCCGATTTTTGCGGACGCGATCGCAGCAGACAAGGAAATGAGCGTGGCGGTGGCAAAAGCACGCGCGCCTTATGCACACGAGCTTGCGCGGGTAATCGGCCATACTGAGTCGCTGCTTTATCGGCGCGGCAATTTCAACGGGACATTCGACGATCTGATTTGTGCGGCAATCATGCGTGAACGCGACGCCGAGATTGCGCTGTCACCCGGCTTCCGCTGGGGCACGAGTCTGTTGCCGGGGCAGGCAATCACGGTTGAAGACATCCACAACGTCACGGCCATCACTTATCCGCAGGTGTACCGCACGACAATGACCGGCGCGCGCCTGAAGCAGGTTCTGGAGGATGTTGCGGATAACCTGTTCAATCCTGATCCCTACTACCAACAAGGAGGCGACATGGTTCGCTGCGGCGGCCTCGGCTACGCCATTGACGTAAGCAAGCCAGCGGGTCAGCGCATTTCGGCGATGACGCATCTGAAAACCGGTAAGCCGATCGATGGGGGTAAGAATTACGTCGTCACCGGCTGGGCCAGCGTCAATCAAGGCACCGAAGGGCCGCCGGTATGGGAATTGGTCGAGCGCTATGTGGCCGCGAAAAAGACGGTGCGGATCAACCCTAACGCGGCAGTCAAGGTTTCCGGCGTCTGATCCGGCTTTGCACGCGCGCGGTCTTTCGCCTATGAAATTGTAATTGAACCGGAAGCAATCATGCCCAAGCTGAATTTGTCCGTCGCCGTCGGGGCCTATGATCGAACTCGGGCGCTTGTTGATGGTAGCGTGCAAATCGACGGCGTCGATGCGACCTGTATGACTCTGTCACCGGAAGAAATTTTCTTCCGCGCGTTCCGCCATGCGGAATTCGACGTCTGTGAACTGTCGCTATCGAGTTTCACAGTCAAGACCGCGCAAGGCGGGGCGCCTTACGTCGGCGTGCCGGCTTTTGTGTCGCGTATGTTTCGCCACACCTCGATCTACGTGCGGACAGACCGCATCAAGAAGCCTGAGGATTTGAAAGGCAAGAAAGTCGGGATCCCGGAATATCAACTCACTGCACTCGTCTGGGCGCGCGCGATGTTGCAGGACGATTATGGCGTCAAGCCCTCGGACATCCATTGGATTCGCGGCGGTATCGAAGACGCGGATCGCCCGGAAAAAATTACGATCAAGCTGCCTCCGGATGTAAAGCTCGAGAACGGTCCGCCCGGCAAATCAATTTCCGCGCTGTTGGCGGACGGCACTATCGATGGCTTTATCGCGCCGCGCCCTCCGGCGTTACCGAAGGGCACGCCGAATATCGGATGGCTCTTTCCTGACCCGACGGCGGTCGCGAAGGATTACTTCAAGCGCACGGGCATTTTTCCCATTATGCACATTGTCGGTGTGCGACGGGAATTGGCGGAGAAGCATCCATGGCTTCCCGGCGCGGTCTACAAGGCGTTTGAGCAATCGAAGGCTGCAGCGCTCGATCTTCTCGGGGATACATCCGCGACCAAAGTGACGCTACCGTTCGTCGAGGAGCGGCTGAAAGAGGCGCGTGAGCTGATGGGTGAGGACTTCTGGCCCTATGGGCTCGAATCCAATCGCAAGACACTTGAGACTTTCCTGCGCCATCACCATGCGCAGGGCTTATCGCTGCGCCTGGTGAAGCCGGAAGAACTATTCCATCCGGGAACGCATGAATCGTTCAAGCTGTAGCTGACTAGCTTCGCCTTATTGTGTCGAGACCACCAAGACGGCCGATCGCGGCATTGGCGCCGATCGCGAGGACGAACAGCACGATCAGCATCGCGTACATGCGCGGCATATCGAACGTGCTGTAAGCCTGGATGATGAGAAAACCGATACCTTTGTTGGAGAGTTTTGTCTCCGCCAGCAGAGTGCCGATCAGCGCAAATCCGAACCCGAGCCTGATGCCGTTGATGACGGGATGCCGCATCGCGGGCAGATAGATTTTCAGCACCATCTGCGCTGTCGTCGCGCGGAAGCTTTTACCCACGCGGATCAGGACCTTATCGATCTGCCGCATGCCGGCGGCGACGCTGAGTGCGATCGGAAAGAAGCACGACAGCGTGCCGAGCGCGACCTTGGATTCGGACCCCACGCCGAACCACATGATCATCACCGGAAAGAAAATGATCTTCGGCGTCGGACCCAGATAATAGAGATAAGGCTCGAATGCCCTGGCAAGAAACCTGCTGCCGCCGAGCAACAGGCCGACAGCAATTCCGCTGACGCCGCCAATCAATAAGGCAAATGCGATTTCGCCTGCGGTGACGCCGAGGTTGTAATAGTAGTTTCCGTCAGAAAGCAGATTGGCCAGTGCGCGGACAATCAGGATCAGCGAAGGCACCACGTCACGATAGAGCAGGCCAGAGCGCGCCAGCAGTTCCCAAATCGCCAGCAGCAGCACCACCAGCAAGATACGCAGCAGCGTCACCGGACTGACCGATGGCGCGGCGGCGCTGGCGTGCGTTAATCGACCGGTCTCAGCCATCGCTCCGCTTTCTCCAGCGTCATGAAGAAACAGACGCTGACCAGGATTACAAAGCAAATTGCAGCGTAAGTGCCGCCAAGATCGTAGCGCTCGGCAAGGTCGTTGATGAGTTGTCCAAGTCCGCCGAAGTTAATGAGGAATTCGGTGCCGACGATATTGATGAGCGCGAAGATCAGACCAAGCCTGACGCCGACGAAAATGGTCGGCATGGCCGCGGGAAACAGAATTTTCCAGAACTGCTGGTTCGCAGTCAGGTTGAAGCTGCGCCCGACGTTGACCAGCACGCGCCGCGTCCCGGAGATTCCTTCGATGGTTTTGAGGATCACCGGCGGCAGGCCCGCGACGAACCCCATGACGATGATGGTCCATGCATTGCGCCCGAAGATCACCATAAACAGCGGGTAAGCGAGTACGAACGGCGCCGACGCCAACGCGGCGACCCATGTTTCGCATGCCTGCTGAAGCAGGCGGATGCTGTGCATAAGAACGCCGATCCCGATGCCGCATAGCGTGATCATCACGCCGGCGACCAAGCATTCGCCCGCCGTGTAGAAGAAACGGGCGACGATATGTTCATGCGCAAACAGTTGCCCAAAGCTTGCCGCGATCTCGGACGGCGGCGGCACAATGAACCGGCTAATCCAGCCGATGCGAATAATGACTTCGGCCAAAAGCAGCGCGGCGACAATCGTCGCAAACCCCACGAGGCGAGGGAGGTAGGAGCCCGGTGCGCGTGTAGATACGGCCGCGTCGGTCATTGTGTTTTGTCCCCTCCGAGCGCGTGCCGCTCTTCGTCGCGCATGCCGCGACTGGCCTCCTCGCGCAGATCGTTCCAGATTTGCGCGACGTAGCGGCCGAAGTCTTCGCTGCCGACAATGTCCGAGCTGCGCGGGCGAGGCAGTTCGATATCGACGATACGCTTCACCTTGCCGGGCCGGTACGTCATCACCAGGATGCGGTCGGACATTTGCACCGCTTCGGTAATGTTATGGGTGATGAGCAGAGTTGTCTGTTTGATCTGCTGCTGGATTTGCAGAACCTTGTCACCGAGCAAAAGCCGCGTCTGCTCATCGAGAGCCGCGAACGGCTCATCCATCAGCAGGATTTTCGGTTCGGAGGCGAGCGTGCGCGCGAGCGAAACGCGCTGGCGCATGCCGCCGGACAGCTCGCCGGGATAGCGGTTCTCGAAACCGTCAAGCCCGACCATGGAAATGAAATGCCGCGCTCGCTCAATGCGCTTTTCCCTCGGCATGCCGATGAGCTCGAGCGGGAAGGCGACATTGTCGCGTACTGTGCGCCAGGGAAACGTCGATTCCTCTTGGAACACCATGCCGATCGATTTGTGCGGGCCCGATACGGTTTCGCCGGCCACCCGCACCTCGCCTTTATGGTGGCCAAGCAGACCGCCGATCACGTTGAACAGTGTGGACTTGCCGCAGCCGGACGGCCCGATCACCGAAAGAAATTCGCCCGGCTTCACCGTAAACGATACGTCGTCCACCGCGGTTACAGGACCTTCGGTCGTCTCGAAGCGGACGTGCACGTTATCGACGGCCAGAATAGCGTCGACATTTTGAGCGTGCGGCATGGTTAGTCGCTCTTGCGCAGCATCGAGGCCGTCATTGTCGGCGCATAGCCGGGCTCCACGCGCACGTCGACGACCGCGACATGGCCTTCGTCGACCGCCGCTATCGCTTCGGCGAAAACCTTGTCGAGGTCGGCGGGGGAGGTTACCGGGCCGAAGCCCTGCGCTCCTTGTGCACGCGCCATTGCGGCAAGATCGATATCGGGTTCGGAGATGCGCTGGCCGATCCAGCGGTTTTCTACCGGCCGGTTGCGCATGCGGGCGATCCGTTCCTGATGCAGTTCGTCGTTGAAGAATGAGCGATTGTTGGCGACGACCATCAGCAGCGGAATATGGTAGTGCGCCGCGGTCCACAGCGCGGTCACCGCCATCAGGAAATCGCCATCGCCGCAGACGGCGACCGGCAAGCGGCCGGAGCCCTTCAATGCGAGCGCCGCGCCCACTGAAATACCGGGGCCGCCGCCGACGCCCCCGCCGCCGTCTGAGCCAAGATAATCAAGCGGATGGCGGAATGGCCAGGTCGCACCGTTCCAGGAAAGCGAAACGTGGGTGAGGGACGTCGGCCGGTTGCCGACAGCGCGGCGTAACCCGAGGGCGAGATGATCGACCGTGAGTTTGCCTTCCAAAAGTTTGACCGGCTCCTGCTTTCGCGGCGGCACGGCATGTGGCCGCGCCGGACCAAGCGCCTTCAGCAGCGCTGGAACGGCGGTGTCCGGCTCGCAGGCAAGAAACACATCGACGGGCGGAAGGCTCTGATAATCCATGCTCCAGCCGTTGTGCAGGCGGTGATCGAGAGAAACCTGAATGATCGCCGCACTGCTGCCGCCGGCGCTCCTCAGCGTACCGCTGATGTCGACCCAGTCGAGGCTGAGGATCACGTCGGCCGCGCGAATCGCTTCGACTGCCTCCGAAACGGGCGCGATCGTCCCCGGCGCACCAGCATGCAACGGGTGATCGGTCGGAAAGGCCGCACCGACCTTGAGATCAGTGACGACCTGCGCGCCGAGATGTTCGGCGAGCGCGACACGCGCGTTCCAGGCATCGAGGCTGCGCGAGACGCGTCCCGTCAGGATGACCGGGCGCTTCGCCCGCCGCAGAAGATCCGCTGCGGCAGTGATGCCATTCTCAGGCGCAGCATCCTCGACCGTCGGTATGAATCGTTTGACCTCGATTTCGGCGATCGGCTCCGCCAACGGCGACTCCTGCATTCCGGCATCCAGGTTCACGTAGGTCGGTCCGCGCGGGGCGGTATTCGCTATCCAGCCGGCGCGTAGGATCGCTTCGCGTGCAGCCGCCGGCGAGGCGGGCTGATCGTCCCATTTGGTGTAACCACGCACGAGCGCGCCTTGGTCGCGCGCGGTATGGATCCAGTCGATCCAGGGCCTGCGCTTGACGGCATCGACCGGCCCTGTAGCGCCGAGGATCACCATTGGCATGCGGTCGCACCACGCGTTGAAAATCGCCATGGTGCCGTGCATGAGGCCGACGTTGGAATGCACAGCCGCTGCCATCGCCTTGCCGGTGACCTTGGCGTAGCCGTGTGCGATCGCGATGGCGGTTTCCTCGTGCAGGCAGAGCAGCATCTGCGGCCGTTCGTTGCCGAGATAGTTCACAAGGCTATCGTGCAGACCGCGATAGCTCGCGCCCGGATTGAGCGCGATATAGGGAATGTCAAGGGCGCGCAACGCGTCGGCGGCGACATCGCTCCCGAACTGTGCCGCATTCACGCCGGCCGGTCGCGGGCGGTCAAGTTTTGCAATCGGCACGTCACGCTTTGAGTTGGCCAAAGGTTCGGCTTTCGTTTTGGGCCCAGCGGGCGTCGGCCGCATCCAATCGGATCAGGCTCCTTGACGCAACCGGGCGAGCACCTTGAGACCGGCGTAACCATCGGCGGGCTCCATTCCAACCTGCTTCTGGAACGCAATAATCGCCTTAATCGTATCGCTGCCTGTGCGGCCATCAACGCCATCGGTTTTGAATCCGCGTTCGTTCAAGCGTCGTTGAATTTCTTTGACCTCTGCCAGGGTTGGCCTGCGTTCTCCGCCGGGAAACTGATGCCGAAAGGGGCCATCCCCGCGAATCAGATCGCCGAGGTGAACGAGCGCGAGCGTATAGCTGGATGAAGGGTTGTATGAGCGTACCGCGTAGAAATTTCGTCCGACAAGAAATGTCGGACCACCTGTCACCGGTTGCCAAAGCCGCGCCCGATCTTGCGGCCGCGAAAACGGACCTCCGTCGGCGCGCTTGACGCCGCGCTCGTGCCATTGTGCGTAAGTGCGCCAGCCATGAGTGTCGGCGAGCCGCGGATTGTCGAGACGCACCTCGCAGCCCCAGCTTTCGCCGCGCCGATAATGCCCGCGTTCAAGCAAGTAACGTGCGGTGCCGGCGAGTGAATCATCCGGGCGGCCAAACGGCGAAATGCGGCCGTCACGGTCATAGTCGACCCCCATGTGCAACCAGACTTCCGGCATCCATTGCGTATGTCCCATGGCGCCCGCCCATGAGCCGATCATCTCTTCGGGTTTTGCCCAGCCGCGATCGACGATCACGAGCGCGTTGAGAAGCTCCTGCTCCCAATAGGCACGCCGCCTATGTTCGCCCCAGGCAAGGGCAGCCAACGCAGGAATGACTGGCCGCATGTATTTGGGATTCGTTACGACGTCGCCGAACGATGACTCCATGCCCCAGAGGGCGAGCAGCGTGTAACGATCGACGCCGTAGTCGCGTTCAAGCCGTGCGAGCAGGTGGCTGTATTCCTTTGCCCGCTGCTTGCCGGTGATGACTCGCCAGTCCGAACAGCGTCGATTGATGTACTGCCACAGCAACTCTGTGAATTCCGGTTGCGCGCGATAGAGCGCATAGACACTGGTGTCCGGTTTCAGAGTCCCCATCACACGACGATAGGTGGTCTCGGAAATGCCCCGCCGCGCGGCACGCGGTCGGAATTCGGCCACCCATTTGGCGAAGCTTGTGGCCCCGGTCGCCGTACGGGGGGCTAGAAGGCTCGCGGCCGCTCCAGCGAGGATGACGCGGCGGCTTAAAAGAGATGGGGACGTGACGCAGATCATGCGGAAGAGATGGCTTCTGAGTTTGGCAGCGGAATGACTACAGAAAAGCGCCAATTAGTCGCGGTGATGCCTTCGGCGGTGGTCGACGTGATGGCGCCGTGAAACATGATGGTGTCGTTTTCGTTTTGCAGTTTTGTGCATGTGGGCCGCTTTCTCTCTGCTGCTACCGCTTGCGCTGGATTCCATGGTAACCGCGGCTGACGGAAGAATAACCGGTGGCTTGTCGGGAATGGGAGGCGGAGGATCCCCGGCCTTGAGCTCCACGCCGCGTGCGCCGATCAGCCGCTCATAAGCAAGAACCAACGTCATATAGGGGCTTACCCACGCCCATCCGGACTTGGTGAACACCTGAATATTGAAATGAATATGATACGAGGTGCCGCGTGGGTAGTCGCCCCACGTACCGACCGCGCCGATAATTTCTCCCTCTCTGACCTTCCGGCCGCTCACCATGCCGTCCTGATCCAACATCTTCGGATTCATGTGCAGATAGCGGAAGCGCACGAGATCGTTCGGCGTGTTCACGACGATCCAAAGGCCGAGATTACCGGCGCGACGCCAAACCATCCCGTCGCGAACCGCCGCGACGCGGTGTTGGTACGGAAGGCAGCGATCGGAGTTCTCTTCGCTGAGGACGCAATTTGACGGTCGAATGTCCTCGCCCTGGTGGCCATGACCGGCGGGACATTGGCCGACGATGAACTCACGCACTTCGCAGAAGTTATCGCGCCATGGATAGCTGAAGTTCGCGGCGGCGGATTCGTCGAATACCAGCGGGATGCCGTTGACGTTGCAGCGATAGATCGACCCTTTCTTGCCCATGTACCCGGTGTGGGCGCCGCGATAGCAATCTCCCCAAGGCATGAAAGATTGGGATTTTACGTATGCGGGGGCATTTGCCAGCGGGAAGCGGATGCGCGTGTAAACGTGGCGGTCGTTGCGGCCGGGGAGCTTGTTCCAGCCAGTGTTCGGAATGAGGTTGCCAGGTTCATAATAAGTGAATGAGTTCGATATCGCCTCAGGCCGGCTGAGATCGAATCGCGGCTGCTGTATTTCGGAGGGCGTGCCTCCCGCAACGTGCAGCAGGCGCAAGAATCGTTCGGCAATCGGATCGGCTTCACGGCAAGAGAGATAGCGTCTGGAAGGCGGCCGATCGTAGCACTGAATCGACACGACATACGGAACGCCAAACCGTTCGAAGGCGTAGCGCACGTGCGCATCGCGCAGGATGCGGCGGATAGCGGGATACTGCTCCTGTAGATTCTTCGGCGTGAACACCTCCTGATGATCTGGAGGATCGAGATCGTATGTGAAAGCGGCCCCGGTTATTTCGACCTCGATCGGCTTTTTCGTGTACTTGAAATCAAATCCCTCATCGGCGGGTTTTATGAAAAACGTCGCGGTGTACCCGGCCGGACCTGCGAGGAAGAATTTCGAGGGGTAAAAGCTCCCAAAATAGGTGTCCGGCATGATGGCATCGCGAGACCCCGAAACGTCGTCGCGAAATTTGTCGATGTCGATCGGCAGAAGTACAGGAACCGTGCTCATGCCGATCCCGGCGAAGCGTCGTCCGGTCAGCACATTGAGTGCGGTGAAGATGGTCTCAACAGAGCCACCCTTGTAATCGGATGTCGAAGCCGCTGCCGCATTCCAGTCGACGTGAGAAAGGGCGACGCGCGGCGCCTGGACCTCAGTGCCGGCTGCTGCCGTGGCAATGAACAGCGTTAAACTGGCAAAGGTTGTTCGCCTCAATGCGGGGCTCTCGTCATTCTATGCTTTAGGCTTGGCAACGGGGCAGAGTAGGGGCATAGGACTGCCGCATACAAGGGCGCGCCGCCGCCGAGGGCAAACGGCAGCGGTGGAAAGAAGGGCGATCCACCTATGACCGTACAGGGCACGCTGCAAAACCCAGGAGCAGCCGGGGGGGCGGATCGCGCGCCCCAGGTTGTAGAAAGCGGCGGGTCCGCTCGGCTACACCTGACCTTCGCGGCGACGGACTACGACCATGTCCGCGACCTGACGAACGGCGTAGTGACGCCCGACGGCATTACGCTGACGTCGTTTGTGTTGCCGGTTGAGGAAGTATTCTTTCGGTTCATCAAAAATCGCGAGTGGGACGTTTCGGAATTATCCTTCGGCAAATTCATCGGCTTCGCCTCGCAGGGAAATTCGCCGTTCGTCGGGATTCCCGTATTTCCGTCGCGGGTCTTTCGACAGTCGGCTTTTTATGTACGTGCAGATCGGAAAATTGTGTCGCCGAAGGACCTCGCCGGTAAAACGGTCGGAATTCCGGAATGGGCGCAGACCGCCGGAATCTATGCGCGAGGTTATCTGGCGGAGAATTGCGGGGTCGATCTCAGATCGATTCGCTGGGTACAGGCCGGCATGAATCAGGCCGGTCGCGAGGAAAAAGTTGAATTCAAGCTGCCGAAAGGCATTCAGTACGAGCAGCGGCGAGACACCAGCATCAGTGCTCTGCTTTTGTCGGGAGAGATCGATGCGGCGATCTCCGCCCGTGTGCCGGACGCCTTTAACCACGGCGGCGGAAAGATCGTTCGGCTGTTTCCGGATTATCGTACGGAGGAGGCGCGCTATTACCGCGAAACCGGAATTTTCCCGATCATGCATGTGATCGCTTTGCGCCGTGCGGTCTTTGAACGTTATCCGTGGGTAGCGATGAACTTGTTCAAGGCGTTCGAGCAGGCGAAAGAGCGAAGCCTCGAACGCATGCACGACCTGACCGCCTCGCGCATACCGGTACCCTGGTCAGCAGCGCTTGCTGACGAATGGGGCAAGGAATTTGGTGCCGATCCGTTTCCATACGGAGTGGAAGCGAACCGGAAGACGCTCGACGCTTTTTGCCGCTTTGCGCACGATCAGGGCGTCACCGCAAAGCGGATGACACCCGACGATCTGTTTCCGCAAGAGGTAAGGGCGAGCGTGCGCGTGTAGGACGCCGGCAGAGCGACCCGTCAATCCTTCGCCCGTTCGACGTAAGAGCCGTCGGCCGTATTCACGACGACGCGGGTGCCGATCGTAATATGGGTGGGCACCATCGTGCGTACGCCGTTCGATAGCTTTGCGGGCTTGAACGAGCCTGCCGCCGTTTGCCCCTTTACGACCGGTTCCGTGTCGACGACTTCGAGCGTCGCCTTCTGCGGCAGCTCGATCGCGACGGGGATACCCTCGTGGATGCTGAGTTTCACCGTCATGTTCTCTTGCAGGTAGACGGCTTGGTCGCCGATCACGTCGCCGGGCAGGGTGACCTGGTCGTAAGTTTCGGAGTTCATAAAGTGGAAGCCTTCGGCATCCTGATAGAGATATTGGAAGTCGTGGTCTTCGACGTGTGCCCGTTCGACCTGATCGGTGGTTTTGTAGCGCACCGAGGTCTTCACGCCATCTGAAATGCGGCGCATGTCGACCTGTGTGGTCGGGGTGCCCTTGCCCGGGTGAAAATTTTCCGCCGTAAGGACGACATAGAGCTTGCCGTCAACATCGACGATATTGCCCTTGCGAAGCGAGCTGGCGATGACTTTCACGTCTTTCTTCCTTAATCGTTTTGCCTGAATGCAATTTCGGGCGCACCATACTGATCCTGGCGCCGGATGCCAGCCCTCTGCTAAATCCCCGCCGCTCTTGAGGTAAACGTGTCAGACAGCCCGCCGCCGTTCTGGTCGCCGGAGATTTTCGCGCAGCGTCGGCCCTTTCTCCGCACGCGGGGACGGATCATGGCTGCGCTCAGGGCGTGGTTTGCAGACCGGGACTTTGTCGAGGTCGAAACCTCCGTGCTCCAGGTGTCGCCGGGAAACGAAACGCACCTGCATGCCTTCCGGACCGAGCTGGTGGCACCAGGCGGGGAGCGGCGACCGCTCTATCTGCGGACCTCCCCGGAATTTGCATGCAAAAAGCTTCTAAGCGCCGGTGAAAAGCGGGTTTTTGACCTTGCCCGCGTGTTCCGTAACCGTGAGCGTGGGCCGCTGCATCATCCCGAATTTACGTTGTTGGAGTGGTACCGGGCAGACGAGCCGTACGAAACCTTGATGGAGGACTGCGCGGCGCTGTTGGCGGAATCCGCTCGTGCGGCCGACACCAAATGTTTTCGTTTCAGGGGGCGGGAGGTCAATCCGTTCACGGCTCCGGAACGTATGACGGTTGCAGAGGCATTTGAGCGTTTTGCCGGTATAGATCTGCTGGCGACCATCGCGGGCGATGAGGGCAATCGCGAGAGTTTGGCAAGGGGTGCGATTTCGGCCGGCGTGCGAATTGCCGACGACGATGATTGGGGCGATATCTTCAGCCGAATTCTCGCCGAGAAGATCGAAGCGCGGCTTGGCAATGGCCGTGCTACAATTCTGTACGAATATCCGATCACGCAGGCGGCCCTTGCTCGTCCCAAATCCGGCGACCCCCGCGTTGCAGAACGCTTCGAGTTGTACGCATGCGGTGTCGAACTGGCCAATGCCTTTGGTGAGTTGACCGACGTTGCGGAGCAGCGCCGCCGTTTCACGGCTGCGATGGATCAGAAGCAGCGCATTTACGGCGAGCGTTATCCGATTGACGAGGATTTCCTGGCGGCGCTTTCGTGCATGCCGCAAGCGAGCGGTGTTGCGCTCGGGTTTGATCGGCTGGTTATGCTGGCGACAGGGGCGGAACGCATCGAGCAAGTGTTATGGACACCGCTCGCTGAATGAAGACGACGCGAGCAAAGAGGACACTCACATGAAAACAACAACGCTGCGCAAGCCGGCGGATCTTGTCGCACATGGTCTCGCGCCCTCTGTACGGCTCGGCGATTTGGAGAAAGTCGCTTCGCGTTATGCGATGGCGCTATCGCCAACGCTGGCGGGCCTTATCGACACCTCCGACCCGCGTGATCCGATCGCTCGGCAGTTCGTCCCTGATTCCGCCGAACTGATCGCACGTGAAAGCGAAATACCGGACCCGATCGGAGACGATGCGCACAGTCCAGTCGAGGGGATCGTGCATCGCTATCCCGACCGGGTGCTGCTCAAGCTCGTACACGTCTGCGCGGTTTACTGTCGGTTCTGCTTCCGCCGCGAGATGGTCGGGCCGGGAAAGCCGAATGCGCTATCGGGCTCTGCGCTGAGGACCGCCCTGGACTACATTCGATCGCGTAAGGAAATCTGGGAAGTCATTCTGACCGGCGGCGACCCACTGGTACTCTCTCCTCGGCGTTTGCGGAAGATAATGCTGCAGCTCGGGGAAATCGCGCATGTGAAAATCGTCCGCATCCACACCCGCGTGCCTGTCGCCGACCCGGCGCGCATTTCTTCCGAGATGGTGCGCGCGATCAAAGCCAGTGGAAAGACCGTCTATGTGGCTCTCCACGTCAATCATGTGCGGGAACTCGGTACTCCGGCGCGTGCGGCTTGCGCACGCATCGTTGATGCCGGCATTCCCATGCTGAGCCAGACCGTGCTGCTTTCCGGCGTCAACGATACGCCCGAAGCACTCGGCGAGCTGATGCGAGCGTGCGTAGAGTGCCGCATCAAGCCGTATTACCTGCACCATGGCGATCTTGCGCCTGGCACCTCGCATCTGCGGACCGATATCGAAACCGGGCAGTCACTTGTGCGCGCGTTGCACGGCCGCCTTTCCGGACTGTGCCAGCCGACATACGTGCTCGATATACCGGGAGGCTACGGGAAGTCTCCGATCGGTCCGGCTTACATCGATCGGAGAGCTGAAGGATTTTACACGGTGCAAGATTTTACCGGCCGGTGGCACCGCTATCCGCCGGACCCGTCTGAGTAGCCGATAAGAATTTCAGTGCCTGATCGAAATCAGGTCGAGCAGCGCTGCGGCCACGGCGAGGCTGGCAAAGCCGACGAAAACGATTGCGACGACGACATGCCAAACGAACGAAACATCACGTCGCAGGGCGGCCACGATATTCTTGCTGTTCACCATGCGTGGCGCTCCTCTTGGAGCTGATCAAAAGACATCGAAAGGATAACGCGCTCATGCGTGATCGGGTCGTAATTTCTGCGTTAAATGCCGGCAAATTTACGAAGTCGACCACGCTTTGGCACGCGTCACTTTGGCGCGGTCATTTTTGGAGCGCATGGCGCATTCCGGCAGATGATGAAACGAGAAATTCGGGCTTTCGGAAAGCGTCTAACGCGGGAGATGGCGCGCCCTAGGGGAATCGAACCCCTGTTTCCGCCGTGAAAGGGCGGCGTCCTGGACCGCTAGACGAAGGGCGCATGGCGCTCGCACCACCGGCGCGAGGCGCGGCGAGGTATAGAGAGCTTCCGGCGGACGGGCAAGCGAGGCGGTCGAAGGCCGCGCTCACCAGTGCCCGGTATTGGGCATGGATTTCCAGGGCTCCTGCGGCGGCTTTGCTTCGCCTTTCTGCAGGAGCTCGATCGAATGCTTGTCGGGTGATCGCACGAAGGCCATCACGCCGTCGCGTGGCGGCCGATTGATCGTCACGCCCCCCTTCATCAGCCGCTCGCAGGTTGCGTAGACATCATCAACCTCATAGGCAAGGTGCCCGAAAAATCGGGCCTCGCCGTAATCTTCGGTGTCCCAATTGTAGGTGAGTTCGACGACTGGGGCGTCCCGCCGCCCGCTTTCAAGTGCCGCCTTTGCCGCCGGCGCATCGTCCGGCGCGGCAAGGAACACGAGCGTGTAGCGATTCTTTTCATCCACGCGCCGTCTGATCTCCTCAAGGCCAAGCAACGTTACGTAAAATTTCAGGGCCGCGTCGAGATTGCGTACACGCAGCATCGTGTGCAGAAATCGCATGACAAAACCTCTTGATGAGATGGCTATTCACGCCGGATTATATGAATGATCGCACCTGATCTGAACACCGCCGTTGGCCGGCTGGAGAAATTGATTGAACAGGCAGATTTCGTTCTGCCGTTTACGGGCGCGGGGATATCGACGGAGTGCGGCATTCCCGATTTCCGGTCGCCTGGTGGGCTGTGGAGCAAGATCCAGCCCATTCCGTTCGATGCGTTCCTGGCGAGTCAGGAGATGCGTGATGAAACCTGGCGTCGGCGCTTCGTTCTGGCGGATGCGATCGGACAACCGGAGCCGGGGCGGGGCCATCGTGCCCTGGCGAGCCTCTACAAGACTCGCAAGGTGCGTGCCGTCATCACGCAGAATATCGACAATTTGCACCAGGAATCCGGCATTCCCCCCGCGGATGTGGTCGAACTCCACGGCAACACCACTTACGCCGTTTGTCTCGAGTGCGCGCGCCGATACGAATTGGGTTGGGTCCGTGAGACATTCGAAACGACCGGTCGTGCGCCGAATTGTGGAGCTTGCGGCGGTTACATCAAAACGGCGACCATTTCATTTGGGCAGGCCATGCCCGAGGAGGCGATGCGTCGCGCTGAAGACCTGACATTGCGCTGCGACCTTTTCCTTGCGATCGGATCATCTCTTGTTGTGTGGCCTGCCGCTGGATTTCCACTGACGGCCAAACGCAAAGGCGCGCATCTTGTTATCATCAACCGCGAAGCGACTGAGTTCGATGATTTTGCCGATCTAGTTATCCGGCAAGACATTGGAGATGTGCTCGCGCCGTTCATCCGGCACTGATTCGCGAACTTTTCTGCTGTGCATACTTCTGTGTGCAAGCAAAATTTGCGCTTTGCGCTTTTCGCCTCAGTGTTATCTTCGTTTGACAGATTCGTAGAAGCGCCCTTGAAGAGGCGCCACAACAGCGGCGGCGTACGGCGTCATGGCGTCGGACGGATTCGAGTCAAAAATGCCAGGGGCACATCTCGGGCCGGGGCCGGCCAGAGAACTGATTGATGAGACGGCAACTAACCTGATCGAGTTGTCGGGCGTCATCAAGTGGTTCGACGTTTCGAAGGGCTTTGGCTTCATCATTCCTGACAACGGCATGCCGGACGTGCTTCTGCACGTCACCTGCTTGCGCCGCGACGGCTTCCAGACCGCTTATGAAGGCGCTCGCGTCGTTTGCGAAGTATTGCAGCGCGCAAAGGGCTTGCAGGCATTCCGTATCCTTTCGATGGATGAATCGACTGCAATTCATCCAGCCCAGTTGCCGCCGGCGCGCACGCACGTCACAGTGACGCCGACGAGCGGTCTTGAGCGGGCCCAGGTGAAGTGGTTCAACCGATTGCGAGGGTTTGGCTTTCTGACGCGCGGCGAGGGTACCCCGGACATCTTCGTGCATATGGAGACTCTTCGCCGTTACGGAATCGCCGAGTTGCGCCCGGGCCAGACGGTGTTGGTGCGGTTCGGGAACGGGCCGAAAGGCTTGATGGCCGCCGAGGTCCAGCCGGATGGCGGACCCCACGGACTAATCTCGCATTAGCAGAGCTCTCCGAAGGCTTCGCTTTTTCTGATTCTGGTATCGAGGGCAGCGCGATTTCGCGTGACGCGCTTAGCCGCCTGTGCGTGGCTGGAAGGCGTAGAGGTTGATTTGGCGCGGATCCATTGGTGGTATACCGGGCTTTGACGCTTCGCTGGGCTTCCTCGCTTAAAATGCCGCAAAAATTTCCGTTGCCGCCCGGGTTATCCGCGCGTAAAGGCGAGATCATGCGCGTTTTGCTCTCAATTACTTGCGTCTTTGCGGCGTTGACAATCGCGGGAATGCGGCTCGGTGCCGCCGAGATGCAAACGCTGGAGATCGCGAGCAGAACCGGCGTTCACACGTTTGCGGTCGAGATTGCCGATACTGATGCGACACGCGAACGTGGCCTGATGTTCCGCAAGTCGCTTCCCGAAGGGAAGGGCATGCTGTTCGATTTCAAATCAGAGCAGCCGGTGAATTTCTGGATGAAGAACACCTACATCCCTCTTGACATGCTGTTCATCCGGGAGGATGGGCGGATTTTGCGTATTGCCGAAAACACCAAGCCGCTCTCGACAGAAATTATCCCCTCGGGCGGGCCGGTACGTGCCGTTCTAGAAGTGATCGGTGGGACCGCGCGCAAACTTGGCATTGCCCCCGGCGACCGGGTTGCCTACCGCATTTTCACCGGCCGCTGACAGTTGCTTGGCCCTCTGCGACGGGCAGTGTAATGATGCTGCTCCGCGTCAGCGGGCGGCAAGGTGTTTTTCGGGGTATAGCGCAGTCTGGTAGCGCGTCTGCTTTGGGAGCAGAAGGTCGCAGGTTCGAATCCTGCTGCCCCGACCACAACCTTAAGTATCCCGCGCGGCCAGGTTCCGCGCGTCAGCGCGCACCGCTTATTTTTCCGCGCCGGGTGCCCCTACAACCTGCAGCTTAACGACTACGGCCGGTCCTCGCGGAGATTCCCTTTATGCACAGTCCGATGGGAAGAGAGGAACCCGGTGAATGGAGCTAAAGTCCTGGACTTTCAAAAGACTTTCCGGGAACAACATCTATTACACACACAACATCATATTTTATGATTTTCTCTTCATAGTTTATATTTTTTGCATCAAAATTTATGCGAAAGTTATATCTAGAGCTTCCCTATAAATAATCTGTTTACACGTTCTGATTGGGAAGCCGGGGAAGATAAGGCCGTTAAACGGTCAGGGGTCATGCCGGCAGTTGTGTTATCCGCGCATTTCGTGCGTAGCGTCCGTTGCCCGGAGGGGCGCAGGAAGGTCGATTTTTTCGACCTGAACCAGCGCGGATTTCTGCTCGAGGTTCGCTGCTCGGGCGGCAAAACCTACTATCAGCGCTACACCGATGAGCGTGCACGCGAGCGCCAATACAAGATTGGTCCAGCCGACGTCCTGACGTTGGAACAGGCTCGCCGGAAGGCCCGGCAGATCCTCGCCGAGGTTTTGCTCGGCGCCGATCCCCAAAAGAAACGGCAGGATGCGCGCGAGGTGCCGCAACTCACGCATTTTGCGCGCGAGCGTTATCTTCCCTTCGTACAAACCTACAAGACAAGCTGGCAGACCGACGAGACTGTCTTGCGGGTTCACATTCTTCCGAAGCTCGGTTCACTTGCCCTCGACGAAATTACCGCTGACGCGATCACGCAGCTTGTGAACCGCATGCGCGATGATGGCTACGCGCCCGGAACAATGAACCGGGTCATCGTCATCCTGCGCTACATGTTCAACCTTGCGCGCAAATGGAAAGTGCCCGGTGTTACCGACAACCCGGCAGCTGGGCTCACCGCCGGCCCCGACGTCCAACGCAATCGATTCCTGAGTGAGCACGAGGCGGAGGCTCTCGTCCGCTCGATCCATATGGATGAAAATCAGAACGCCGCGCGGGCCATCATGCTGCTGTTGCTGACCGGGGCACGGCGCAACGAGGTCACGTTCGCGAAATGGGAATACATCGACTGGAAAAATAAGACGCTCCTGGTGCCAAAATCAAAATCTGGGCGCGCAAGAGTGGTTGCCTTGAATCAATCCGCGATCGCGCTATTGAGATCGGCTCCGCGGACGGAGGGAAACCCGTATATCTTTCCGTCCCCGGTCAACGGCCGCCCGTGCGCTTCGCTCTTTTTCCCTTGGGACCGCATTCGGAAACGAGCTGGGCTGGAGGATGTGCGCCTGCACGACCTGCGCCACTCCTTCGCGAGCTTTCTGGTGAACCGGGGTGTATCGCTCTACGTCGTTCAGGGGCTGCTCGGTCATCTGCATGCGCGCACCACGCAGCGCTACGCGCATCTTACGCAAGAGACGCTGATCGGGGCGGCCGATCTTATTCAGGACGTTGTGACCTATCCCGGCGTTAGCCGCATGAACGGCAGTTCCTCTCATGGGCCGCAGTTCGCCGCCCCGCCTGTCACTTCGAACTGAATTACACAGCATAAACGATTAAAAGCCGCTCGTTGTTGCGAGCAGAGGGCGCGGGCTGCGAGAGCGGCTCGCGCTTTTTTTTGTTTACAGAAAATCCACCGAACGCGGCGCACTGTTCGATGTGGGACTAAATCAGAATGTCCGACTCGGCGTGTGTCCTACGCTATACCGAGTAACGGTAAGGCGGATTCCGACGGTTGAAGACACAAAGGCCTCTACGGCCAGACGCTTGAAGACGCGCCGTACCCACGCGCCTCCGAGATCGTAAAAAGCGAAAGTACGCACCAGACGGCGGAACGCGCTTTAGAAATCTGCGATTTTTTTTCAAATCCATCCAGTACGTGAAGATTTGCAGCCTGTACGGCGCGGGGTTCTGGTACATCCCGGGCACCGATACCTGCATCAAGCTGGGCGGGTTCATGCGGTATGAGATGGACTTCAACGCAGGCGGTTCATTTGTGGTGCCGCTGACGGGTGGGGGTGGCCGCTTTGATCGCGCCGAGTCGCGTGACACGACCCAACGCACCCGCGCGGTGATGTCGTTCGACATCCGCTCGCAGACGGCCTACGGCACCTTGCGCGCCTACTTGCGCTTTGGCGCCCAGTGGAGCTCGGGCGACCAATACACTGCGACGCCGGATCACACGTTCTTCGACCGTGGCTTCATCCAGCTCGCCGGCTTCACCTTCGGCCGTACGCAGTCGTTCTTCGACATCTACAACCCGGCGCCGACGGAAAGCTATCAGACCAACTTCATCGGCTCGGCGACGGGCGGCTCGGGCATCACGGTGGCCGGCTATACCGCGCAGTTCGGCAACGGGATCTCGGCCACGATCTCGGCGGAAGACCGCGGTGGCAAAGCGATCTTCAATAGCGATGGTGCCCTTGCAATCGGCGCGACCCCGGGCAACAGCCAGAACGGTGGCAGCTTCTCGCCGCAGTGGCCTGATATCGTCGCCAACCTGCGCGTCGATCAGGCTTGGGGCTCGGCCGGCATCAGTGGCGCCATCCACGACGTGTCGGCCAGCTATTACGGCGGCTCGGTCCTCACTGGTCATCCAGACGACAAGATCGGCTTTGCGATTGGCGGCGGCGCCAAGTTCAATCTGCCGATGCTTGGCAAAGGTGACCATATCGGCTTCGAGGTCGACTATGCGCGTGGCGCCGGCATGTACACCAACTACAACGTGACCACGAGCGGTGGCGTCAACGTGTTCGACGGCAACAGCGTCGCACTCGGCTGGCATCCAGACGCCGTATTCAGCGGAGCCACTGCGGCAACCGGAACCAGTCTGGAGCTGACCAAGAGCTGGGCTGTTGTGGCTGGCTACACGCACCACTGGCTGCCGAACCTTCAGACATCGATCTATGGCGGCTATTTGAAGGTTGAGCCAAGCGAAGCGCTCTGCGCGGCAGCCCCAGTGGCAGGCGCGGCCTGCGATCCTGACTGGAGCCTCTGGCAGGTCGGCTCGCGCACCATCTGGAATCCGGTGCAGAACCTCGATGTCGGCATCGATGTCATGTACTCGCACGTCCGCACGGCCTTCTCGGGTGGTGTGACAACAGCAGGGGCTGGCTCTCGCCCCGCGGGTGCTCTCGTCGACGACAACAACGTCTGGGCCGGCATCTTCCGCGTGCAGCGCAACTTCTGGCCCTGATCGCGTGATCGGTACCTGACAGCAACGAGCCTCCGGCGGATTTCCGCCGGAGGCCTTTTCGCTTTTAACGTTCAACTGTGTTCTCACGTGGCGTAACGTCGATGCACCTCGTATCCCACCGCTCTCCCGATCTCGTCGAACTCGTTCGCATGGAGCGCCGCGCCTTCGCGGCCAAGGTGCGCATCGCGCGCGCCGTGCTCGGCTGGAGCCAGGCGGAGCTTGCAGCGACCGTGGGCTTGACTCAACGCGCGGTGCATATGCTCGAGCAGGGCGAAACCGAGCCACGCCGCACGACGGTGCTTGCGCTTGAGGAAGTCTGGCGCGCGCAGGGTCTCGTGTTCGAGGATGCCGGGGACGGTGCCTTTACCGTCACGGTGCGCAGTGCGCAACTCGACCGGCCGGTTTCCATTCCAGCGCGCCAGCGCCGGCGCAACCGCCTCGATCTCGGCGTCACCGCACGCAAGCGCGCCCACGCCTGACGGCGTGGCAAGCATCTTGTTGTCATTCCGGACGCTGCGGCGCGGTGATCCGAAATCCATAACCCCCGCATGCCGGTAAACTTGTGACAGAAGTTTTGGATTCCGGGGTTGCGGGCTTAGCCCGCGTCCCGGAATGACCGCCGTTGCGAGCGGGCTCCATTGGTCCTATACGGGTCGCGAATAAAACGGGCCGTTGGAATCAAAGCCTCATGACCGCGCGCATCTACAAACCCTCCAAGACTGCGATGCAGTCCGGCAAAGCCAAGACGAAAGATTGGGTGCTCGATTTCGAGCCGCAAGAGCCGCGCACGGTGGAGCCGCTTATGGGGTGGACGTCGTCCGGCGATACGCGCCAACAGGTGCGGTTGCTGTTCGATACCAAGGAAGAGGCGATCGCCTATTGCGAGCGGCACGGCATTGCTTACCAGGTCTTTGAGCCCGAGCCGCAAATTCGTCCGCGCATCGCTTATGCGGATAACTTTTCCTACAAGCGACGCGATGCGTGGACCCATTGATCCGGACATCCGTGGTCGGAAAGCCGTAGGACTGATGAAGTGAAGTGACATCCGGGAGGAGGTCGGAGCCCGCATCCCGCATTCCACTTTACTCCATGCTGGTTATGACTGGTCAGCGATCATTGCTCCCTGATTCGCCGCCCGCTGGCGCAGCAGCGAAACAAAACGCTCGGCCGGCATCGGCTGGCCGAACAGGTAGCCTTGGCCATAGTCGCAGCGCATGCTCATCAAGGCGCCCGCGTCGGCTGCTTTCTCAACTCCCACGGCGACGGCGAGCCGGCTGAAATTGTGCGCGAGGTCGATCGCCGCCTTGCAGATCGGCGCGTTGATTTTGTCGCTGCCACATTCTGCAACGAATTGGCGGTCGAGCTTGATCTCGGCAAACGGGAGCTCCTTGAGCTTGGCGAGTGAGGAGCAACTGCGCCCCGCGCGATCGATTGCCAGCCGCACGTTGAGAGGCTCAAGCTTTTTGGCAACCTCTGCAGCCAGCGAAAGATCTTTGATGATCTGCTCTTCCTTTACGTCGAGGATCAGTCCGGGCCACTTCTGCGCTTGCGGGTGCGTCTTCAGCAAATCGGCGACCGGCAATTTGTTCAGGACTTCGACCGGGATATTCACCGAGATGCGCAAGTTTACACCCAGCTTTGCAAAAGTGCTGCCCGCCGTCAGAGCGTCGGCGATCGCCAACTCGGAGAGCCTTTGCAATACAGTCTCACTTGCTCCCGGCATGAATGCAGGCGGCAGCACGATGCCATGTTCAGGGTGGCGCACACGCACATAAGCTTCAGCACCGGCGAGCTGCTTTTTGCGCAGGTCGATTTTAGGCTGGTACCAGAACTCAACCCATTTTTTGCTCAATGCGTCATCAAGATCGATGCGCATCGCGGCGGCGTGCGGCGTACCGAGTTTGAGTTCGTTAATGATTTTCAGGATCGCATCGGTTTCGAACGGTTTTTTGAGAACCGGTAGCATTTTGAGCTTATGCTGCGTTCCGATCGCCTTGACATGCTCGAGCACTGCCGCGCCACGGCTGCTCATCAACTGAACGTTGCCCGTGAAGCGGCGCTTACCGAGCGCGATCACGGATTCGATCGCGTCGGCCGATTGCAACGGCACATCGAGAAAGACCACCCGCGGATTGTGCTGCTCGATCGCCTTTCGCATGCTGACGCCGTCGGCAAACTCGATCGCGTCCACCCCCGAGCCGTGCAGGATGAGTGACAGGAAGTGGCGCGTGCTCGATTCCTCATCGACGACAAAGCACAGCGGCGCCTCGCCGGGGGCGAGCGGCGGCGATTCGATTTCTTCGTCAGCGGATGTGCTTGTCTCTTTTAGGCGCGAGGCCTCGAGCGTTTCAGTCATCAACGTCGACAAGTTCTCCCACAGCGCACAATCCGATGACGCGAAAACCATTCATCCCTTGAGCAGCGCGGGACGATGGTTATCAGCCGGAGGCACACCGGTCGGACGCAATCACGGAAGAACCTAGCCCGACACCCCTTCCGATCCGGTTAATGCTGGGTTGTATGGGCTGCGCGACGGCAACCGCGCGCAGGATGGCGCGTGTCGCGGGCCGGCTCTATGCCACTCCCGCGCTCGTGGTCGACCTTTCCAAGCACACAAGAGCGTCGAGCAGGGTGTCTTCAGGCGTATCCTTTCAGCGCTGCGATCGCCGGCAGCCGGATGGGGGCTATCGCGGCCGGCATCGCTCACAGGGGGCTATCCAAAAGAGCCTGTCAGCCCAAACGGCAGATTTGGCTGTACCTGGCGACCCCGGCAGGATTCGAACCTGCGACCCTCAGCTTAGAAGGCTGATGCTCTATCCAGCTGAGCTACGGGGTCGTCGCTATCCGTTTACCCGGAGCTTGCCGCTATGGAAAGGTATGCCGCGCCGGTTTCGCCGGCACCGGGTTGCCGTTGAACATCATCGCCGAATTGGACAGCGCTGACCTTCTGCGGCGGCGTCTTTGTCCGCACAGAGGCCAATGCGGCCTCTGGAATACGGAGCACACGCCGGGAAAAAAAGCCGCGCGCGTTCCATGTCCCAGCGGCGACAACGATGGATATTGTCGTTGGCCACGGCATTGCACGAATGATGTCGCGTGCGCGAGCGATTGCACCAGTCTGTGGACCGTACGGTGCTCGAATGGCCACCGCAATCCTCGGTCAGCAGCCTTGAATCTGTTGTAATTACAATACGCTACGGAAATTTTTAACGACTGTTCATCCGATTTATGAACAACGGTCCTCAGTAGCCTATAGCTACAGCAAAAAGGCAAGCAGCTGGGACGTGGACGGATTGCTCGCGCGGCAAAGGTGCGTTCTTTCGCGGCTGACCCATTCTCTTTATTGTCCGCGCCGATCGAACGAACGAGCCGCATGACCAGTACGACAGACCACGCGCGGCGCGCGATCAGCCCTGCCAAAGGGCTCACCGCGATGCTCGATCATGCCTGCGTGTCGCATCGGCGCGCGGCGCTGCTCCTCGTCGTGCTCGCAGCGCTGTCGTTCCTGCCCGGATTTTTTCAAATCCCGCCCGTCGACCGCGACGAAGCGCGTTTTGCGCAAGCGACCAAGCAGATGGTCGAGAGCGGAAATTATGTCGACATCCACTTCCAGGGTCTGGTTCGATACAAAAAGCCGGTCGGCATTTACTGGCTGCAGGCTGCAGCAGTGAAGACGGCCGATGCACTTGGCATTACCAATGCTCACAAAACGATCTGGCTCTACCGTATTCCGTCACTGCTTGGCGCAACCGGTGCGGTGCTGCTCACGTACTGGTGCGCGCTCGCATTTGTGACGCGTCGCGCCGCGCTGCTCGCGGCGATGATGATGGCGGGTTCGATCCTGCTTGGAGTCGAGGCAAGACTTGCTAAAACCGACGCGGTGCTGCTGCTCATGATTGTTGCGGCCATGGGTGCGATGGCGCGCGTCTATCTGGACGAACGGCGCGCGTCTCATGCGATGCGGCCGTGGATTTTGCCGGCGATTTTCTGGACTGCCGTCGCTGGGGGCATACTCATCAAGGGCCCCATCGTCATCATGGTGGCGGGACTGGCGGCGGTCACACTCGCAATTTGCGATCGCAGCGCGCATTGGATGAAGGCTTTGCGGCCGCTCCCCGGGGTCGCATGGATGCTTCTTTTGGTTTTGCCTTGGTTTGTGGCGATCGTCGCTCACAGCGGGAGCAGCTTTTTCGCGCAGTCGCTTGGTCACGACATGTTCGGCAAGGTGATGAACGGGCAGGAGGCGCATGGTGCGCCGCCCGGCTACTACCTTTTGCTGTTCTGGGTGACGTTCTGGCCAGGTGCGGTGCTGGCGGGTCTTGCCGCGCCGGCCGTTTGGAAGATGCGGCGCGAGGCATCAACGCGATTTCTTCTTGCGTGGCTTGTGCCGTCCTGGATCGTGTTCGAAGCCGTAATGACGAAGCTGCCGCATTACGTCCTGCCGCTTTATCCGGCGATCGCCATCCTGATCGCCGCTGTTATCGATCGAGGCGCTCTCACGAAGAATCCATGGCTAACGCGGGGCACCGTCGGGTGGTTTCTTTTTCCTGTTGCGGTTGCAATCGGCGGTGCCGTTGTCTCGGTCGCCCTTGAAGGGAGTCTCGGCATTCCGGCGTGGCCGTTTACGGCCGCCGCGCTGATTTTCGGATTGTTCGCGTGGCGGCTCTACGATGTCGATGGTGCCGAGCAGGCCCTCTTGCGGGGGCTGGCCGCATCGGTCCTCGTAGCAATCGGCGTCTATGGCGTGATTTTCCCGTCTCTGCCAAGTCTGTTTCCGGCGCGCTTGGCGGCGGAGCGCCTGTCAGCGACCGGTTGCACAAAGCCGCAGGTTGCTTCTGCTGGTTATGAAGAGCCGAGCCTCGTTTTTCTTCTCGGAACCAACACGCGTTTCACGGATGGCGCGGGTGCGGCAGAGTTCCTGCGCCACGGTCCGTGCCGCTTCGCGCTCATCGACTCACGTAACGAACGCAGCTTTGTGCAGCGGGCCGATGCGACGGCATTGCGCTATGATCGGGCCGGCAGTTTCGAGGGCTTCAACATCAGCAGCGGGCGCAAGGTAGCGGTCTCGATTTACCGGTCGGCGGGGCCCTGATCTATGTCGGGCCTGGCCTCATTACCGGGTGATGCCGATCATCCTAATTTGATACGGCGGACGCTGGCCAATCTCGAAGATACGTTTGCACTGCTGGTGCGGACGCCCCGCGGTTCGGTCTCTCGGCGACTGCCGTGGCGGCGCAACGGCGTTGTCATCGCTGTTGCCGTAAGCGCGACTGTGTTCGCACTCGTTCTTGTACTTGCAGACGGGCCAACCATTCGCGCTGTGCGGGAAGTGCCGTCCTCGATGTTGTGGCCGTTCTTTCAGATTACCCGTTTTGGGAAGTCGGGTTGGTTTCTGTGGCCACTCGGGATCGCATTCCTTCTGCTCGCGGCGGTTCCGTCACGGCTTCCGCGGCAATTCCGGCTGGTACGCGCGATGCTGGCAGTACGCATCGGATTTTTATTCGCGGCCATTGCGGTGCCGGGGCTCGCTGCCGCGATCCTCAAGGGAATGATCGGTCGGGCCCGCCCTTTCGTTGGCGGTGTCGCCGATCCTTTTCTGTTTCATCCATTCAACTTTCACGCCGCTTACGAAAGTTTGCCGTCCGGTCACACAACGACGGCGTTCAGCGCACTGGTCGCGATCGGCTCGGTCTGGCCACAAGCGCGCCCTGTCATGTGGATCTACGCGCTCCTCATTGCACTCAGCCGGATCATGGTGCTTGCTCATCATCCGAGCGACGTGTTTGCGGGTGCGGTCGTGGGCGCTGCGGGGGCGCTGATTGTTCGGCATTATTTTGCCGAGCGGCGGCTGGGCTTTTCACTTACAACTGATGGCCGAACGCGCTGTCTGCCCGGCCCATCGTGGCGGCGGATCAAAGCGGTTGCCCGCGCGCTGTTCAGTTAATAAGAAGCTGGCGCTTTGAGGGCCGGCTCGGGCCGACGGAACACCTATGATGAATGCAAACGGTCCGGCAGTATCCGTTGTTGTGCCTGTCAGGAACGAGACCGGAAACATTACACCGCTGGTCGACGAAATCGCGGCTGCGCTTACCGGACAATGGGCCTTTGAGATCGTCTATGTCGACGACGGGTCGACCGACTCAACCGCCGCCGAGCTGTCACAGTTGATGGCGCGCCATGCTTGGCTTCGTCGCGTGCGTCACAGGCAGTCATGCGGTCAATCGGCCGCGGTGCGGAGCGGAGTTGCAGCCGCGCGGGCGCCCCTGGTTGTGACGATTGACGGTGATGGGCAAAACGATCCGTCATTCATTCCGGCGCTCATTCGCGCGCTCGAAGCGGGGGCGCCGCGTGTCGGATTGATTGCCGGCCAGCGGGTGGGCCGCAAGGCAACGGGTTTCAAGCGTCTCCAGTCTCGGATTGCAAATGCGGTGCGAGCCGCCGTGCTCCGTGACGGCACGCGCGATACCGGTTGCGGATTGAAGGCCTTTCATCGCGATCTGTTCCTCAGCCTGCCGTACTTCGACGGATTGCATCGTTTTTTGCCGGCATTGGTCCGACGCGAGGGATACGAGATCGGTTATGTAGAGGTCGTCGATCGTGAGCGCCGCCATGGAATTTCGAACTACGGCCTGTGGGACCGGTTATGGGTTGGAATTCTGGATCTTGCCGGCGTGTGGTGGCTGATCCGCCGCAAGAAGCGCGTTCCGGAAATTTTGGAGGAGTAAATGCTTGTCGATCTCGCGCGGGCCGTGGGCGGCTATTTGCAGGATGTTTTCATCGGCCATGCCGATTGGGGGATCTTAGTCGGATATGTCGCCCAGGCGATGTTCGCCATGCGTTTCGTCGTACAGTGGATTGCGTCGGAGCGGGCGGGCCGCAGCGTGGTACCGACGGCGTTTTGGGTATTCTCGATCGGCGGCGGCCTGATGCTGTTGGGATATGCCATATACCGGCGCGATCCCGTTTTCATCATCGGACAGGCGTTCGGCGTTTTTGTCTATCTGCGCAATTTGCAATTCGTCTTGCGCGGCAAGGGGGCGGCGGCCGCAGCCTGAAGCTCAGCGCGCGGCCGCCATTGCAGCGAAACCGGCTTCGAGATCGGCGATCAGGTCATCCACGTCCTCAAGACCGATGTGAAAGCGCAACGTCGGGCCGCCCGGCGACCATTTCGTCGCGGTTCGGTATTCGGCGCAATCGAACAAGATTACGAGACTCTCGAACCCACCCCACGAGAAGCCCATGCCGAACAAAGTAAGCGCGTCCATAAATGCATACACGGCGCGTTCGGGAGCTGGCTTGAGCACAATACTGAACAATCCGCTGGCGCCGGAGAAATCCCGTTTCCAAATTGCATGACCGGGATTGTCCTCTAATGCCGGGTGCAGCACCCGCAATACCTCAGGCCGCTTCGCGAGCCAGCGCGCGATGTGCAGGCCCGATTCATAATGGCGGGCCAATCGCACACCCATCGTGCGAAGGCCCCGTAGCGCGAGGTAAATGTCGTCTGGTCCCGCGCACAATCCCATCGTGTTGAATGTTTCTTTCAAAGCCGGAAGCGTTGCGGCGTTGGCCGAAACCGTGCCGAACATGATGTCGGAATGGCCGCCGATGTATTTGGTGCCGGCTTGAATCGACAGATCGACGCCCTTCTCGAACGCGTGGAAATAAAGCGGCGTCGCCCACGTATTATCCATGAGGACCAGCGCGCCATTGTCGTGTGCGACCTTCGCAATTGCGGGTATGTCTTGCATCTCGAAGGTCTGCGATCCGGGCGCCTCGGTAAAGACGGCGCGCGTGTTCGGTCTGAAGAGCGATTCGATTTGCGCGCCGATGAGAGGATCATAATAGGTTGTTTCGACACCCATACGCTTGAGCACGCCGTCGCAAAATGTGCGCGTCGGCCGATAGGCACTGTCGGTGACAAGCAAATGGTCACCGGCACGAAGAACAGAGAGAAGGGCTGTTGAAATTGCGGCAAGCCCCGACGGAACCAGCACCGTGCCGGCGCATTGGGCACCTTCGAGCTCGGTCAAAGCGTTTTCCAGCGCTTCCGACGTCGGCGTCCCGCGCCGGCCATATTGATAGCGCGCCCGGTGTGCGACCTGATCGGCGGCGGTTGGATAGAGCACGGTCGACGCGTGGTAGACGGGTGGATTGACAAAACCGTAATTGCTGCCCGGGTCGCGCCCGGCTGTAACCAACCGGGTGGCCGGTTTGAGTGATCGCCCGCCGATTTTTTTGCTCATGCTTAATTGCCGGCTGGCCGGCCCCCGTACAAAGGCGCAATCGACAAATCCGCGCCGTTCGGGGCGCATATTCCGCGGCATCGGCGTCAATCTCAACCCTTGACCTTGCAGTTCTATCGTTTTGAGATGCCTGCAAACAACGAGACTGCGCCGTCAAAAGAGAGGTAATCTGACTGTAGCCGCTTCCTTTCCTGATGCTGATCCAAAGGGGATGGTCGGCATATACGGTGATAACAGGCGAAATGCGTCGAACAAGAATGCAAACCGTCAGCAAGGGTTGTGTACCATGAAACGTGCTTTGACCGTCCTTTTCCTCGCGGCAATGCTGGGAATTGCCGCAACGCCGGCCTCCGCCCAGACGCTGAATGCCGTAAAATCGCGCGGTATCCTTAATTGCGGCGCCAACGGCACGCTTGCCGGCTTCGGCTTGCCGGATGCTCAGGGCAAATGGACCGGCCTTGATGTCGACGTGTGCCGGGCCATTGCCGCCGCTATTTTCAACGACGCGACCAAGGTCAAGTTTGTGCCGCTGTCGGCGAAGGATCGCTTTACCGCGTTGCAGTCCGGTGAAGTCGATGTGCTGGTGCGTAACACCACCTGGACCTCCTCGCGCGACAGTTCGCTCGGACTGAACTTCACCGGCGTCGATTATTACGACGGGCAGGGCTTCATGGTCCGCAAATCACTGAAGGTAAATTCGGCGCTCGAGCTCGGCGATGCAGCCGTCTGTGTTCAGCAGGGGACAACGACCGAACTCAACCTTGCCGACTATTTCCGCGGCCATAACATGAAACTCAAGACGGTAACCTTCGCGACCGCCAACGAGGCGGTGAAGGCGTACGACTCCGGCCGCTGCGATGCCTACACGACGGACGCCTCGGGCCTTTATGCCGAACGGCTCCGGCTTGCCAATCCGGACGATCACATCGTGCTGCCCGAAATCATCTCCAAAGAGCCGCTCGGACCCGTTGTCCGTCACGGCGACGATCAATGGTTCGATATCGTGAAGTGGGTGTTGTTCGCGATGGTCAACGCCGAGGAGTTGAACATCACCTCCAAGAATATCGACGAGATGGTGAAATCGACTAATCCTGCGATCAAACGATTTGTCGGCACAGAGGGCAACTACGGCGAGCAGCTGGGTCTGACGAAGGATTGGGCCGTGCGCATCGTCAAGCTCGTCGGCAACTACGGCGAGATATTCGATCGCAATGTCGGCGCTGGCTCGCCACTCAAAATCGAGCGTGGCCTCAATAGATTGTGGAACAAGGGCGGCATCATGTACGCGCCGCCGATCCGCTGAGCGAGTGCTAAAATCCGATCGGCGGTCGTGGGACGGCGGCCGCCGACGGAAAATCATCGGGCGGCGTCTCAAGCCCGACCGAGGGGGAGATGGCGATCGAGTTTCCGACCGGAGCGCGTCCGCCGCGCGCCGCATTTTACAACGACCCTAGAGTCCGGAGCATCGCATATCAGATTGCTCTGTGCGCAGCGGTCGCTTTGCTGGTGTACGGCGCAGCGACCAACGCGATCGACAATCTCGAGCGCGCGCATATCGCCTCAGGGTTCGGATTCTGGAACGAGAACGCCGGATTTGATATCAGTCAGACGCTGATCCAGTATTCATCACAGTCTTCCACCTACGGAAGGGCTTTCTGGGTCGGCTTGCTCAACACGTTGCTGGTTGCGGGTCTCGGCATCGTGTTCGCGACGATCATCGGCTTCATCGTCGGAATCGCGCGGCTTTCCAGTAACTGGCTGGTGGCCAAGGCGGCATCCGGTTATGTCGAGATCATTCGAAACCTGCCGCTGCTGCTGCAACTGCTCTTCTGGTACAACGCAGTCCTCAAGGCGCTACCGCCTGTACGCGAAAGCATTCACATACTGGGCGGGACGATCGTCAATAATCGCGGTGTCTTTCTGCCACGGCCGATTTTCAAAAGCGGATTCGGCGCAGTTGAAATTGCAATCGTTATCGGCATTCTCGCGTCAATTATTTTTTATATTTGGGCGCGCAAGCGCCAGGAGCAAACCGGCCAGTGGGCGCCTGTGTTGTGGGCGACGCTGGCATTGGTGATCGGCTTGCCGCTGGTCGTCGCGGCGGCGGCCGGATTTCCGATTGCCTTTGATTTTCCGCAGCCGGGTCGCTTCAACATCAGTGGCGGCATCGAGGTATTGCCGGAATTCGCAGCGCTGCTGTTCGGGCTCTCGATCTACACCGCCGCCTTTATCGCGGAAGTCGTGCGGGCCGGTATTCTGGCCGTTTCACGCGGCCAGACCGAAGCGGCCTATTCGCTCGGACTTAAGCCAGGGCAGACGCTGCGGCTGATCGTCGTGCCGCAGGCGATGCGCGTGATTATCCCGCCTCTCACCAGCCAATATCTCAATCTCACCAAAAACTCATCGCTGGCCGTCGCCATCGGCTACCCGGATCTAGTGCAGGTCTTTACCGGGACGGTGCTGAACCAGACCGGGCAGGCGGTCGAAGTCGTTGCCATCACGATGCTGGTTTATCTCACCATCAGCCTTGTCACGTCCCTGCTGATGAACCTCTACAACAGCCGCATGGCGCTGGTGGAACGGTGAGGGCGCTACGATGACGATGGCCGAAGGCGATCTTGCCGTCACCGATCTCGCGTTCGTCCGCCGTGCGATGATCGATCCAAAGCCGCCACCGGTCGCGGCAAAAGGTGCGATCGCCTGGCTGCGTACGAACCTGCTTTCGACGCCGTTTAACATCGGCCTGACGATTGTCATCGTGCTGCTACTTGTTTGGATCATTCCGGAATTATTCAAGTTCCTGATCTTCGATGCCGTATGGTCGGGTACCGATCGCGACGCGTGCCGGGAGATCGTGCAGCACCGCGCGATCGGCGCCTGCTGGCCGTTCGTATGGGACCGGCTGCCTTACTTCATCTACGGCTCTTACCCGATTTCTGAGCGCTGGCGCGTTGACGTTTTTTTTCTGCTTTTGGCAGTCGGCGTTACGTGGCTGCTGTGGCTGCGTGCACCCCGCCGCGATCTTGGTGCGCTCTATTTCTTTGTTGTGCTGCCGATCTCTTCATTCATCCTGCTGAGCGGTTGGGATGCGATCGGGTTGCCTTCGGTTGACACCGTGCGATGGGGCGGCGTGCTGGTGACGATCGTTGTCGCGTCAGTCGGCATCGTGGTGTCGCTGCCAATTGGGATCTTGCTGGCGCTCGGGCGGCGTTCGCGCATGCCGGCCGTGAGGACGGCTTCCATCATTTTCATCGAATTCGTGCGCGGTGTGCCGCTGGTCACCGTGTTGTTTATGGCAAGCGTGATGCTGCCGCTGTTCGTGCCAGAGCAGTTTTCACCTGACAAGCTGATCCGGGCCTTGATCGGCATCGCGCTGTTTGCCTCCGCCTACATGGCGGAAGTGGTTCGCGCGGGTCTGCAGGCAATCCCCAAGGGACAGTTCGAAGGTGCGATGGCGGTTGGCTTGAGCTACTCGCAGATGATGCGGCTCATCATCCTGCCGCAAGCGCTAAAGATTACGGTGCCGAACATCGTGAATACGTATATTGGCCTGTTCAAGGACACGACGCTTGTTTTCATCGTTGGCATTTTCGACCTGCTGCGCACAATCGAAGTCGCTCGCATCGATCCGCACTGGGCTACGCCGGTGACCAGCACGACGGGGTACGCGGTTGCGGCCATTTTCTATCTGATTTTCTGTTACGGTATGTCGCGCTACGCTCACGCGACGGAAGTTCGTCTCGCAAGAGGCGACAAGAGGTGAACTCATGAATGGCGCCGCCGCAGACGCGAAACTCAGGCCGACAAAGCTCAAGACGTCGGTTGCGGTCGAACTGTTGGGTGTAAACAAGTGGTTTGGCGAATTCCACGTCTTGCGCGATATCAATCTGAAAGTGATGGGCGGTGAGCGTATCGTGATTTGCGGCCCATCAGGCTCAGGTAAATCGACCATGATCCGCTGCATCAACCGGCTGGAGGAGCATCAGACGGGGCGTATTATCGTCGATGGCGTCGAGCTGACAAACGACCTGAAAAAGATCGACGAAATACGCCGTGACGTCGGCATGGTGTTTCAGCACTTCAACTTGTTTCCGCATCTGACGGTGCTGGAGAATTGCACGCTGGCGCCGGTCTGGGTCCGCAAAATGGCCAGGAAGGATGCGGAGGAAATTGCACTCCAGTATCTTGCGCGAGTCAAAATCCCCGAGCAGGCAAACAAATATCCGGGGCAGTTGTCAGGCGGTCAGCAGCAGCGGGTTGCTATCGCCCGTGCGCTTTGCATGAAGCCCAAGATCATGCTGTTCGACGAACCGACCTCAGCGCTTGATCCTGAAATGGTCAAGGAAGTGCTCGACACGATGGTTGAGCTCGCCATGGAGGGCATGACGATGCTGGTGGTGACGCATGAGATGGGATTCGCGCGGCAGGTCGCGAACCGCGTCGTATTCATGGACGCAGGACAAATTATCGAAGCGAACGCGCCTGAGGAATTCTTTAATCATCCACAGCACGAGCGGACCAAGTTATTCCTGAGCCAGATCCTGCATTGAGCGGACACCGGTTCATTTGCACAGCCATTCCGGATGCCGCGAAGCGGCGATCCAGAATCCAGAAACATAAACAACAGTAATTGAACTGAATTTCGGGTTCGCCTTCGGTCCGCCCGCCGGGATGACCGGTGGGATATATTAATGCACCAATTCCCCGCCCGCCTTTTTCCAGGCGTCAATGCCACCCTCGATGTGGACCGCCGAGAGCAGGCCGGCATCCTGCGCCGCCTGCACGGCCATCGCCGAACGCTCGCCAAAGGCGCAATAGAACACGATGCGCTTGCCGGTTCCCGCCGCCAGCGCATGCAGTATCCCGCCGGCGCTGATGTTTTCCTGCAAGTCGCCATAGGGCGCGTGCAGCGCGCCGGGAATGCTGCCGTGCTTTTCGCGTTCGCCTTTTTCCCGCAGGTCGATGAAGGCCACATCCGCCCGGCCCTGGAGACCCATCGCCTGCACCGCGGTGAGCGCCCAGCCGCGTCGCGCGATGTCCTGCTGATGCAGTCCAATCTTCATGTTGGAGGGGACTGCGACATCCATCATCTTCGGGTTGGGCAGTTTCAGGTTGTTCATCAGGGCGACGTATTCGTCCATCGACTTGACCTGCAGACGGGGATTGTGCCGTTTTTCTTCACCGATCGTGGAAACCGTGTCTCCTTTGTAGTCGTGCGCCGGAAAGACCATCGTTTCGTCCGGCAAGCGCAGCAGTTTGCCGAACAGCGACTCATATTGTGCGCGTGGGTCGCCGTTCTGGAAATCGGTGCGGCCGGTGCCGCGGATCAAGAGCGTATCGCCGGTGAATACGCGGTCGGCCATAACGAAGCTGTAGGAGTCGTCGGTGTGCCCAGGCGTGTAGAGGACGTCTAAGCTCACACCCTCGATGGTGAGCTTGTCGCCCTCCGCGAGTCGCATGGAGACGACATCGGCCTTGGTATTCTCGCCCATCACAGTGATGCAGTGTGTGCGGTCGCGCAGTGCGCCAAGCCCGGTTATGTGATCGGCGTGCAGGTGGGTATCGACGGCTTTGACCAATTTGAGGTCGAGCTCGCGCACGAGCTGCAAATAACGCTCAACCTTTTCCAGCACGGGATCGATGATAAGCGCCTCGCCGCCGGCGCGGCTAGCGATTAGGTACGAGTAGGTGCCCGACACGCTGTCGAAAAGCTGGCGAAAGATCATCGGCGCCTCCGTTCACCGACCATTTGTTGCTGCGCACGCAACGGCGGAGCAGGCAACATATATCATTCTTCATATATCATCTTTCGTGTCATCCCGCCATCGATGATGAAATTGGCCCCGGTGATGAAACCGGAGCGCTCGCCATCGAGCAAGAAGGCAACCATTTCGGCGATGTCCTGCGGTTTGCCGACGCGGCCGGCCGGATGCTGCGCGTGATCGGAACCGCGCAGAGAACCGAACTTCTCGGTCGCGATCCATCCGGGGCTGATGCAATTCACGCGGATATCGGGCCCGAGACTGATTGCCAGTGCATGGGTGAGGGCGACGGCACCACCTTTGGATGCCGAATAGGATTCGGTATTTGGCTCGGACATCAGCGCGCGCGTCGAAGCGATGGTGATGATCGCGCCTTTTGCCTTGCGGAGCGGTTTCTCGGCTGCGCGCGCGAGTAGGAAGGTTGCGGTGAGATTGACGTCGATAACGCGATGCCATTCGGTGAGCGTCAATTTTCCGATCGGCTTGCGGATCATGATGCCCGCGTTCGACACAACTGCATCAAGTCGGCCGAATTGATCGAGCGCTACCTTGACCGCACGGTCAACGGTCATCTCATCGGCAACGTCGCCTTCAACGCGGGCCAAGTCGCGTTTGTGCCCGGTAAAAGCCTGTGAAAGTCCGCTCTTCGGTAAATCGACGGCGCAGACTGCCCAACCTTCGTCCAGCAGGTGTTGCGCGATGGCGCGGCCGATTCCATGCGCGGCCCCCGTAACCAGCGCGCTTCGGCGCACGCGACGGGCCACGTTCAATCTTTCTCGACCGGCAGATCGGGGCGGCTACCCCATTCCGTCCACGAACCGTCATAGATGCGCGGCATGTTCTTGCCGATGGCATCGAGCCCCATCGCGAGCACGACGGCGCTCACGCCGGAGCCGCAGCTGGTGATGATCGGCTTGTTCGTATCAACGCCTGCCTTCTTGAACGCGGCCGCGATCTTCTCCGGCGAAGCCAGCCTTCCGTTGTCGACAATCGCGGAGGAAGGGACATTGAAGGCGCCCGGCATGTGGCCCGAACGTAAGCCCTTGCGCGGCTCTGGCTCCGTACCTTTAAACCGGCCGGGTGAACGCGCATCGACGACCTGAACGTCCCCGTTATTCAGTGCCATCTGCACATCGGCGACCATGGCCACGGCGGCGGTATCCATTGCCGCCTTGAATTGGCGCGGCTGACGTTTCGTTTCGCCGGCTTCGGTCGGCCGACCCTCCTGTTTCCATTTCGGCAACCCGCCGTCGAGAATGAAAACATTCTTTGCTCCGAAAATGCGGAAGGTCCACCACACGCGCGGCGCAGAAAAGAAACCGAGGCCGTCGTAAACTACGATCGTATCCGTCTCTGCGATTCCAAGTGCGCTCACGGCTCGGGCGAATTCATCGGGGCCCGGCAGCATGTGCGGCAAGTCGGTGGATTTGTCGGCGATTTCCTCGATGTCGAAAAACACGGCACCGGGAATGTGGGCGGCGCGATATTCGGCATGGGCGTCCCGGCCTTGCGTCGGCAGATAATACGAGCCGTCCACCACGACGATATTGTTTTTGCCGAGATTGTCCGCGAGCCAATCGGTCGACTTGAGCCAGCGGCTTGCAAGTTTTTCGGTCATAGTCTCGTCCGTCGAAAAAGGTTTAATGCTTGCGTGCTTGCGATCGTTCCAGCGCTCGACGCTCACACGAGCGCCAGACGAACGCGCCGGTTCTGCTTGCCCTTTTTCTCGATTTGCGTGACGCGCACCGCGCCGATCTCGCCGGTCGATCGGACATGCGTCCCACCGCAGGGTTGAAGATCAAGACCTTCGATGTCGATAAGCCTTACACGGCCCGTTCCCATCGGCGGCTTGACCGACATTGTCTTGACGAGCCCCGGGTTCGCTTGGAGCTCCTCGTCTGTTATCCAGCGGCTCGTCACCGGCGCGTCGCGCGCGATCATATCCATGATTTTTGCAGTGATTTCATCCTTGTCGAGGCCCGCCTCCGGAATGTCGAAATCGAGCCGGCTCTCGGTCTCGCCAACCGATCCGCCGGTTACCGGGTAAGGAAGCACGGCAGACAGAAGATGCAGCGCCGTGTGCATGCGCATGCGCGCATAACGTTTGTGCCAGTCGATCGTCGCCTGAACAGTCTCACCGACGCTCGGCACAACGGCGCCGTCCGCCGGAACGTGTGCGATTTCGGTTTTGGCTGGATCGGCATACACAGCAGTGGCGATAGGAATAGGCGTGCCGGAGGCGGTCATAATCGCTCCGCTGTCGCCAGGCTGGCCGCCAGAAATTGCGTAGAAGATTGTCCGGTCAAGAATCAGGCCACCCCGATCGTTGATGTCGAGCACGCGCGCTTCGCATTCTTTCAGGTATGAGTCCTCGCGGAACAGGCAGTCCGTCGCCATTGCACATCACACCTTCTCGAACGGCGGCTTGATGTCGGTTTTGCGTTCGAGCCATCCCGGAACGGGCAACTTTTTCGAGCGAAGGAATTCCGGATTGAACAGCTTCGACTGATAGCGCGTGCCAAAGTCTGCCAGGATCGTCACGATCGTGTGGCCGGGGCCGAGATCTCTGGCGAGGCGGATCGCACCCGCGACGTTGATGCCTGACGACCCGCCGACGCAGAGCCCTTCATGCTCCATGAGATCGAAAATGATCGGGACGGCTTCTTCGTCGGGAATGAGGTAAGCCTTGTCGACCTTCATCTGTTCGACGATTGGCGTCACACGGCCAAGGCCGATTCCCTCGGTAATCGAGCTGCCCTCGGTCGCCTTGGGTTCGCCGTGATCGAAATAATTGTACATCGCGGCGCCGCGCGGATCGGCAACGCCGATTACGACGCCCTTGTTTTTCTCCTTCAGGAAATTCGAAACACCGGCAAGCGTACCGCCGCTGCCGACGGCGCAAATGAAACCGTCGATCTTGCCGTTTGTATCGTCCCAGATTTCAGGGCCTGTCGAGACATAGTGCGCTTTGCTGTTGTCGAGGTTATTCCATTGGTTGGCGAAAATGACGCCATTCTTTTCGGTCCTGCGCAGTTCGTCAGCCAGTCTGCGCCCGACGTGCTGATAGTTGTTCGGATTGCTGAAGGGTACCGCCGGCACTTCCACGAGCTCGGCGCCGAATAGCCTCAGCACGTCCTTCTTTTCCTGGCTCTGCGTCTCGGGAATGACGATGATCGTGCGATAGCCACGCGCGTTCGCAACCAGCGCCAGGCCAATGCCGGTATTGCCGGCGGTGGCCTCCACGACCAGACCGCCTGGGCGCAGCTCACCGCGTTTCTCCGCTTCCAGGATCATCTGCCGTCCGGCGCGGTCCTTGACCGAGCCGCCGGGGTTCATGAACTCGGCCTTGCCGAGGATGGTGCAGCCGGTCGCCTCGGAGGCTGCTTTAAGCGTGATGAGCGGCGTATGGCCGATCGCTTCAACGATGCCGTTGCGGATTTGCATGACTTTTCGACCCTAATTGAGGGGCGGAAGATCGACAAGAGCACGCTCGGCGCCTTTTCAGAGGTGCTTTGCGTATTTGCAGGGAAGGGCGCTGCCGCCAATGGCGGAAAGCGCGGAAAGACATCCGAAACCATATCGGACATTCGGGTACCGGCATTCACCAGTTGTTCGGCGGAGGGATCAATAGTGGTGCGGGGCAGGTGGGAAGGCGCCGCGAAAAACGCGTCCGCAATCAATGCATCTCGACGTCAATACGCTATTCATTGTGACGACCAACGTGGAGGCACTCCTCGGGCTGCTTCTGCTTTTCGTCTGGGTTCAAAACACCGCGATCACCGCGGTCGCCTGGTGGAGTTTCGCCCATTTTTTCCGTGCTGCATCGATTGCTTTGTTCGGATTGTATGGCTCGGTGCCGGACCTGATTTCGATCGATCTGGCGAACGCACTGTTGTTTACTGCCTACGCGACTTTATGGACGGGCGCGCGCGTGTTCGAGAATCGGCCAGTCGAGCCGGTTTATCTCGTCACGGGCGCCGTGCTGTGGCTTCTGGTTTGCAGGTTGCCAATCCTTGCGGAAGCGCCTTCGGTTCGTGTTCTGGTCGCGTCCGGGATCATCACGGCTTACATCTGGCTTGCATGCTACGAATTCTGCCGCGAGCGGAGCGAGAGGCTCGTGTCACGCTGGCCCGCTGTGTCCTTGCTGTTCGCACATGGCGCGCTTTTCCTGCTGCGGACGCCGTTGATCGCGATTTTGCCCGGGCCCCAGGAGGGGATGTTCGCGAGCGTGTGGCTTACGGCTATTAGCTTTGAGGCTCTGCTGTTAACGATTTCAATCGCCTTCATTTTGCTGGCCATGGTCAAGGAGCGCACCGAGTTGCTGCATAGAACCGCTGTGACGGTTGACCCGCTTACCGGCATGGCAAACCGGCGCTCTTTCCTTCAGGACGCAGCGGCGCTCGCAAAACGCTACGTTTCCCATCCGCGCCCCACGGCGGTGCTTGCAATCGATCTCGACAATTTCAAATCGATCAACGATCGGTTTGGCCACGCGTCCGGGGACCGCATTCTGGAGATCTTTGCCGATGCCGCCCGCCAGATTGTTCGCTCTTCCGACCCAATCGGCAGGCTTGGCGGCGACGAGTTCGCGGCTATTCTCTATGATGTCAGCCCGGAAAAGGCGGAAGCGGTCGCCGAGCGGATCAGGACGCTCTTCGCGCAGTCGGCCATTGATGTAGACGGTAAGCCGATCGCAGCGACGCTCAGCATCGGCATCGCACACTGCGACGGCGCGATGCTCGATCTACAAGGCCTTTTGGCGCGCGCCGATCAGGCCCTTTACTTTGCAAAAAAGAACGGACGCGACCGCGTCGAGATTGCAGCGTCGACCGACGTGATGCTCAATCGGGTCAAGCTCGACGACGCGCCTCTTCAGCCGGATGCGGTCGCCGGCGCGGCCCAGGCGAAGTCAGCCGTTTAAAGTCCTTGTAGGACGCCGATCGGAATTGCGCGCGTATTGCCGCGGCGCATTGACCTTAACCTTGAACTTGGTCCACTTTAGCCGGTATCCGTGAAACACTGGCCGTCAATTAGTCAGATTTCAAAATAATTCAACGGCTTAGGGAGGACAGGATGCGAATTTTGCGATGGCTCGGGCTCGCGGCGCTGGCGGTCGCGGTGGGCGGAAGCGCCCAGGCTGCGACGGTGAAGGTCGGGGTCGTGCTCCCGTTCAGCGGCGCCAATGCAGACCTCGGACACCAGATCGACAAGGCCTTCGACCTGTACGTCAAGTTGCATGCGAAGGATATCGCGCCGCACAAGATCGAAATCATCAAGCGGGATGAAGGGCCGCCCACGGGAGCTGTCGCCAAACGCGTCACCACCGAACTGATTACAAATGACAAAGTGCAGCTGGTGACCGGCTTTGTGTTTTCGCCCTCGGCGATCGCGCTGGCGCCGGTCGTCACGCAGGCCAAGATACCGATGATCATTGCCAATGCTGGAACCGCGTGGATCACGAACTTGTCGCCATACATCGTGCGCCTGTCGTTCAGCATGTGGCATCCGGCCTATCCGATGGGCGCCTATGCTTATGACAAGGTCGGCTGCAAGACGGCAGCGATGGCGTACACCGATTTTCCGCCCGGCAAGGATTCGACGGAAGCTTTCAAGACTGGTTTTGAAAAAGCAGGCGGCAAGATCACGCTGTCGGTTCCGATGGGTAGCCCGGTGCAGGTACCGGATTTCACGCCCTTCCTCCAAAGGGTCAAAGACGCTCATCCCGATTGCCTCTACGCGTTCATTCCCTCCGGCGCTCACGCGACCGGTTTGATGAAGGCGTATGGCGAACTCGGTTTGCGCAAAGCCGGTATCAAGCTGATCGGTCCGATGGACCTCATTCCGGACAACAAGCTTCAGGATATGGGCGATGCCGCTATCGGGACCATCGTGATGGGCCACTACGCGGTTGATCTCGACAGCTCTGCCAACAAGAAGTTCAAGGAGGAATGGCACAAGGCCTATGGCGCCGATTCCTATCCCGACTTCATGTCGGCGGCAGGCTGGGATACGATGCATGCGATCTTCGACACGATCAACAAACTGAAAGGCGATCTGTCGAACGGCATGACGGTGGTGAACGCCTTGAAGGGCTGGTCCGCAGTTGGACCGCGCGGGCCGGTGACGATTGACCCGGCGACTCGCGACATCGTGCAGAACGAGCATGCCATGGAAGTCTACCGCAAACCGGACGGGAAGCTTGGCGAGCGTATTCTCGACACCGTCAAGAACGTCAAGGACGAGTGCAAGGTGCTTAAGGTCGGCCGCTGCGGCAAGTAGTCGTCGCCTGCATTTGACAGGAATCGGCGCCGCCGCGATTAAACACGCGGCGGCGTTTTCTTAATACGAGGTGGGGCTCGTGCCGCAATACGCCAATATTGCCGTCAGTATTCTGTTCGACGGCTTGGCCTATGCCATGTTCCTTTTCATTACCTCCGTCGGACTTTCAGTAACGATGGGGCTGATGAATTTCGTGAACCTGGCGCACGGCGCATTCGCCATGATCGGCGGATACATCGTCGTCTCGCTCACCCGTTCGTACGGCGTGGGCTTTATTCCCTCGCTGATCATTGCCGCCGTCACCGTTGCGCTCATCAGCGTGCGTTTCGAGCGGCGTCTGTATCGGCGTTTCTACCGCGCGACCGATCTCGAGCAGGTTCTGCTGACGATCGGTCTTGCGTTCATGGCGATCGCAACCTTCACGTATTTTTACGGGCCGATCCCGAAATCTGTTCCGCTGCCGGATTGGCTGCAGGGTTCCGTCAATTTCGGGTTTCGCTCGTTTCCTGCATACCGCGTGTTCATGATTGCGGTCGGCGTCGGGTTGATAGCGGTGCTTTGGTACGCAATAGAGCGCACCAATATCGGTGCAATGATCCGCGCCGCCGTCGACAACCGCCGTATGGCGGAGTCGGTCGGCATCAATGTCGATCGGCTGTTCACACTTACATTCGCGCTCGGATCCGGACTTGCCGCGCTTGGCGGCGGCCTCGCCATCCAGCTGCTCGGCTTGAACCCGAACTTTGCGCTACTCTACCTCGTGCTTTTCCTGATCGTGGTCGCGGTCGGCGGGCTTGGCAGTCTGAAAGGGACGCTGCTTGCAGCCTTGGTCCTTGGGATCATCGACACCGGGGGCAAGTACCTGCTTGCCGATGCCGGCGGCTTTTTCATCTATGCAGTTACCGTAATCGTTCTGCTGATTAAACCGGCGGGGTTCTATGGCCGTGAGTGAGAAAGCCATTGCGCATCGAACTGCCGACGCGCGGGCACGCGCGGCCGATTACCTGCTTAAACGCCACCGCTTTCGGCCCGCGGAAGCCCTGCCGTGGCTGCTGGCAATCGCTGCCTACTTCTTGTTTCCGGATCGCATGACCTTCGGCAACCAGGCGCTGATTATGGTCATGTTTGCTCTCTCGCTTGACTTGATTCTCGGCTATGCCGGCATTGTGTCGCTTGGACATGCCGCGTTCTTCGGCATCGGCGCCTATACCGTCGGCTTGCTCATCGCTCGACTCGGTTGGAGCGAGCCGTTGTCCAGTCTCGTCGCGGCGGCCGCAATCGCGGGCTTGGCCGGATTTGTGACGGGCTGGTTCATCCTGCGTTATCGCGGTCTAACCGTGATCATGCTCACGCTTGCCACCGCGATCATGTTGCAAGAAGCCGGCAACCTGCGCTCCGACATCTCGGGCGGCTACGACGGTTTGCCCGGTCTTGTAATCTCGCCTCTTTTCGGTGTCTTCGACTACGACCTCTACGGGCACGTCAACTATCTTTATGTCCTGGGTGTTCTTGCGGTCGTATTCTATGTCGCGCGGCGCATTGTCTATTCGCCGTTCGGACAGGCACTCACAGGCATCCGCGAAAACGTGCGCCGGATGCATGCGATCGGCTCGCCGGTGCACTGGCGGCTGGTTACGATTTACACGATCTCCGCCGCTATCGCAGGGATTGCAGGCGCGCTGTTCACACAAACCAACGCTTACGTCACGCTGACGGTCTTTGAATTCGACAATTCCGCAAAAGTGATGGTGATGCTGATTCTTGGCGGCACCGGGCGGCTGTACGGCGCGTTCATCGGTGCCGTTGTCTACATGGTGCTCGAAGACCATTTATCGAAATTGAGCCCAACGTTTTGGCAATTCGGAATCGGTTTGGTGCTGATTCTGGCGGTGCTGTTCGCCCCGCGTGGATTGGCGGGTCTCGCGGAGGACATCGTCCGGCGCGCTCGCCTGTGGCGCGGGGCGACCACGCGGCGGCTGGCATTCAGACGCGAGGATTGGAATGCCGTGATCGTTTCTGCGCTAGACGGCGCAGCTGTGGGGTTCATTGCCGGTTTTGCAGTGAATTTCCGTCAAACCGATCTGATAGCCGAGTACATAACGAGCTTGCCCGGGCAGGCCTTGCTGTTCGCGTGCTTGGGAGCAGCGGTCGCGGCCGGCGTCAATGCGCTGTACCTGGCGCTAACGCGCCGCGTCGTTGTGGAAGGTCCCGCACCATGAATAACGCGGTGCTGGATGTACGCGGATTAAATTGCAACTTCGGCGCATTGCAGGTGACGCGGAATGTCGATCTCGTTCTCGAGCGGGGCACGCGCCGCGCGCTCATCGGGCCCAATGGTGCCGGCAAGACCACCTTGGTCAACCTCATTACAGGGTTGCTTAAACCGTCGTCCGGAACCGTTTCGCTCGACGGCGAGGACATTACGTCGCTTTCGCAGGCACAGCGTGCACGACGCGGCATCGCGCGCACGTTCCAGATCAATCAGCTCTTTCGTGGGCTGACGGTGCTCGAAAACCTGTGCCTCACGATTGGTGAACGTGATGGTCATTGCAGCAATTTGTGGCGCGCCACAGGCAGGCGACGCGTGGTGATCGATGAAGCGCTCGATCATTTGGCTGCGCTGCAACTGGTCGACGACGCTCTCAGACTCGTGCGGGAGTTACCCTACGGGCGCCAGCGCCTGGTTGAGATTGCCATTGCGCTGGCGCAAAAACCGCGCGTGTTGTTGCTGGACGAACCGGCTGCCGGCGTTCCCTCTTCGGAAACTCATCTTATTCTCGATGTGGTGGCGAAGCTTGATCCCGATATCGCCATTCTCATTATCGAGCACGATATGGATGTCGTGTTTCGTTTCGCACGTACGATCACGGTACTTGTGGCCGGCGCGATCTTCACAGAAGGAACGCCGCAAGAGATCATGGCCAATGAGCAGGTGAGGGCGGTTTACCTCGGCCAGGAGAGGCATCCCATCGACGGGGGACTGCACCATGGCTGAACGCAAGAGCGTACTGGAGCTCGAGTCGGTGTTTGCCGGCTACGGGGAAACGGTGGTCCTCGAAGACATCAGACTTGCTGTTCCGGACGGCGGAACACTATCGATCATCGGGCGCAACGGCGTGGGCAAGAGCACGCTGCTCACGACTATCATCGGTCATACGACGTTACATCGCGGTTTTGTACGGCTGCACGGTATGGATATCTCCAAGCTCCCCGTGTATCGGCGCGTCGATGCAGGGCTCGGCTACGTACCGCAGGAGCGTGAAATTTTTCCGTCGTTGACCGTGACCGAAAACCTGCAAATCGCGGTGCGACCTGGACATTGGACTCTGAAGACCGTTTTCGAGCTGTTCCCACGCCTTGCGGAACGAGCCAATAATCGGGGCAACCAGCTCTCCGGCGGCGAACAGCAAATGCTTGCTATCGGTCGCGCCCTGATCGGCAATCCGAGCGTGCTGCTGATGGATGAGCCTTCCGAAGGGCTTGCGCCCGTCGTTGTGGAAGAGCTTACGCGAGCGGTTAAAAAGCTGACGGAAACAGATGTCGCGCTCATCCTGGTCGAGCAAAATACGCGGCTTGCGCTCGACGTTGCGCCACGTACTGTCGTCATGGATCGTGGGCGGATTGTCTATGATGGGCCAAGCAAGGTGTTGCAGGACGACGCAGCTAAACTCGAACACCTTATCGGAGTCGTGAAGGCCTGAAGGTGGGCAGCGCCCATCCGGCAGCGTGCGCATTGCTTTTTTGCGCAGGCTTGCGCATAGCTGTCGCAAATTCCTTCCATTGAGTGATTCCAATGAAGCGCAGCACCGATCGTATTTTGACGACCCATGTAGGCAGCCTCATTCGTCCGCCCGTCTTGCAGGAGTTTCTCCGCGCCAAGCAGGCACATAAGCCGTACGGCGAGAAAGCCTTTTCAAAATGTCTCGCAGATTCGGTCGCGGATGTGGTGAAACGACAGGCGCAGTCCGGCATCGATGTGGTGAGCGACGGCGAGTTCGGCAAATCGATCAGCTGGTCGCAATACGTGCTGGAGCGGCTCAGTGGCTTCGAACGACGGCCAATCAAGAGCGATGCCGCCAATCCGTTCAAGCGCGGGGCCGACCGTGAACGCTTTGCAGAGTTTTATGCAGAGCTCGACGCGCATGATGGGGTTGCGACGACGGCGGAATCTGTTTGCGTCGGGCCGGTGCGGTATACCGGCCAGGCCGAACTTCAACGCGACATCGACAACTTCAAGGCTGCGCTGCAGGGCGTGAATGTGGAGGAGGCATTCATGCCGGTAGCAGCGCCTGCAAGCGTGATCCCCGACCGCAGAAACGAATATTACAAGAATGACGATGAGCTGCTCGCCGCCATTGGCGAGGCCATGCGCACGGAATACAAGATGATCGTCGACGCCGGGTTCGTCTTGCAACTCGACGATGCGCGCAACGCGGTTACCTACGACCGGATGGTGCCGCCGGCAACTTTTGAGGACTATCGGCGCTGGCTCGCGCGGCAGGTCGAGGTGATCAATCACGCGATCGAAGGTCTCCCTGCCGATCGCATCCGATATCATGTCTGCTGGGGAAGCTGGCCCGGGCCGCATACGACCGACGTGCCGCTCAAGGACATTGTCGACCTTATTCTGAGGGTAAAAGTCGGAGCTTACGTGATTGAAGGCGCTAACCCGCGTCACGAGCACGAGTGGCGAGTATGGAAAGACGCGAAACTTTCGCCAGGCCAAATCCTCATTCCCGGCGTCATCAGTCACGCAACGAACGTCGTTGAGCATCCGGAGCTGGTCGCCGAGCGAATTGTCCGCCTGGCGAAGCTTGTAGGCCGTGAGAACCTGATCGCGGGCACCGATTGTGGGTTCGCGCAGGGACCATTCCACCGCCGCGTGCATCCGTCGATCATGTGGGCGAAGCTGGAGTCGTTGGTCGCCGGCGCGAGGCTTGCGAGCACGGAGCTATGGCAATAGCTTGAAGGTGTCTGCCAAACGGAGTGACACCATGAACGTCAGCGCCCAGCATTCCGGCGGCATTACAGTTCCGTTCGATCATGGACGGCTCGATCGGCTGATGGAGGAGGCAGGAATTGACGTCATCGTCGCGACGTCGAAGCACAACGTCCAGTATTTGCTCGGCGGCCATCGCGCCAACTTTTTCGATTACATGGATGCGACCGGCATTACGCGCTATCTGCCGGTGCTGATCTATCCGAAAGGCGCGCCGCAAAAAGCCGCGTACTTCGGGCATCGATTGGAAAAATTTCAGCGTGACGTCAGCCCGATGTGGACGCCGGAGACGCAAACGTCTGCGGCCGGGTCGGTCGACGCTATGCAGAAAGCAGTCGAGTACGTGCGCAAACTCGGCCTGATGCCGAAGCGCATCGGAGCCGAGTTCGGCTTTCTGCCGTACGATGCGTCGATCGTCTTGCGCGGCGCATTTCCAGACGCCGAACTGGTCGATGCAGTGTTTGTGCTCGAACGCCAGCGCGCGAAGAAAACACCCGAGGAATTGAAAAAGCTGAGATACGCTTCGGAGGCCGTCATCGACTCGATGAAGGCAGTGATTGCCAATCATGGCCCTGGAACGACCAAATCTGAGCTGATGGAATCACTACGCCGCGAAGAAACCAACCGCGGGTTGACCTTCGAATACTGCCTGCTCACCGCCGGCACGAGCCTGAACCGTGCGCCGTCGGAACAGAGGTGGGAAAGGGGCGGCATCCTCTCGCTCGATTCCGGCGGCAACTATCACGGCTATATCGGCGACGTATGCCGCATGGCCATTCAGGGCGAGCCCGATGCGGAACTGGAGGACCTTCTGGATGAGATTGAAACGATCCAGCGCGCTGCGATGAAGCCGGTCCGCGCGGGCGCACTGGGCGGTGAAATTTATGCCGCAGCAGAACCGCTATGCGCGAAGTCGAAGCACCACAATCATCTCGAATTTCTGGCGCACGGCATGGGCATGGTCAGCCACGAGGTCCCGCATCTGACCGACAGCGGCCCAGTCCCTTATCCGGCTTCTGACGCCGAGCAGCCGCTTGAGGCGGGCATGGTCATTTCGATCGAAACGACCCTGCTGCATCCGGCGCGCGGTTTCATCAAGCTTGAGGATACCGTCGTCGTAACCGACGAGGGACATGAAGTCTACGGCGAGGACGCACGAGGCTGGAATCGCGGCGGCACGGCCGTGTAAGCGAAATCAAGCTGCCACCTTGAGAACGACCTTGCCCTGAATGTGGTCGTTTTCCATGTGCCGGTGCGCCCGGGCGACATCCGCGAGCGTATAGGTGGCTTTCACAATCGGCTTGACTTTCCCCTCATCGATCAGGCGCGCAATTTCCTCGAGTTGTTGCGCATTTGGGGCCGCCATATAGTTCATGGCGCGGATGTTACGCGCCTGGGCCATCTTCTCGTCCGGCCTTTGCACTGATGAAATCAGCGTGCCGCCATCCTTCAAGACGTTCCACGACCGCTGCTGCGTTTCTCCCCCGATCAGATCGAAAACCAGATCGATGTTCTGTACGGCGTCTTCGAACTTTTCGTGCTTGTAGTCGATCGTTTGAGCGGCGCCGAGGCTTTTCAGCATGCCAATGTCTTCGGCCGAAACCGTGGTCGCAACCCAGGCGCCCCTAGCCTTGGCAAATTGCACGGCAAAATGGCCAACCCCGCCGGCACCGCCGTGGATCAGCACGCGTTGGCCGGCGCGCATTTGGCCGTATTTGAACAGTCCCTGCCAGGCAGTGAGCGCGGCAAGCGGCACCGCGGCGGCCGGCACGAAATTGAGCGTTGTTGGTTTTGGCGCGGCTTCGTTCTCTGTCGCAAGCGCGTATTCTGCGTAGCCGCCGACATCGCGGCCCAGCATTGCGTAAACGGCGTCGCCTTTCTGGAACTTTGTCGTCTGGGCGCCAACCGTTTCCACCACGCCGGAAACATCGCGACCGAGCACCTTTGGCAACTGCTCTTGCCGCAAGGCTGGATATTTGCCCGACCGTATTTTGTAATCAATCGGGTTAACGCTTGCCGCCACGACGCGGATGACAATCTCGTGCGCGGTCGGGGTTGGCACCGGAATGTCATCAAGTTCGAGAACATCGGGATTACCGAATGCGTGAATGCGCACCGCATGCATGAGGGGCATGGTCCGCTCCTGCCGATTGATTTTGTGAGCCTGCATCCCGTCGCAAGCGGTCACTTCAATTAAATCGAGAGGAGGGGCGGTCGGTTCCGGTAGTCGTTTCTCTAAATCGCGTATGAGCGAGCTTGTCAGCGCCTGGTCTGGCGGCTTGCTTCAGCAGCAAGAGCGTGAAGTCTTTCAGAAACACGAACGGGATACGCGTGCCCTGGTTGCAGCCTCCTCAGCGCGTCGGGAAGCCGTTTGAGTTCGCTGGCCGCGTGCTCGCGTATGGCAGTCAAGGGCGGCGCTGCGTTAACGCGTTTGCCGCCCTTCATCACCGGCACAATCAGCGGCCGCCCAACCTGCCGGTCGGATTCGATTGAAAGGATATCGCCACGCATAGAGCCGTCGGGGGCCTCGTCGCGCCAGACCTGTTTGCGGCCTGGCCATGTTTCTTTGCCTTTCGACAACTTGCGTCGGGGCTTGCCGGCATACTCCTGAAGCTTGTAGGCGCAATCGAGCGTTGGCGCGTCCTGCGAGGTATCGAGGTTGGCGCCGATGCCGAAGCCGTCGATCGGTGCCGCAGCGTCCTGCATGGCAACCAGCACGTCTTCGTTGATGCCGCCGCTGGCAAAGATGGTAACGTCTTGGAGGCCGCCGTCATCGAGGATCTGCCGGACTCTCTTCGACATTTCAATAAGATTGCCGCTGTCGATGCGTACCGCGCGCAGTGCCGCACCCATTTCCTTCAGCTTCGGCGCGAGCGCGACGACCTTTCGTGCGCCGGCCTCCGTATCATAAGTGTCGATCAGCAGCGCGAGATTATCCGGCCGCGCGCGCGCAAAGTTCTCGAAGGCCGCAGTTTCGCTCTCGTGCACTTGGACATACGAGTGCGCCATCGTGCCAAAAATTGGAATGTCGAAAAGTTGCCCGGCCTGCACGTTCGCGGCGCCGGCAAATCCCGCGATATAGCTCGCGCGCGCCGACATCAGGCCGGCTTCCGCTCCATGTGCCGAGCGCAAACCGAAATCGACGAGAGTCTTGCCGTTCGCGGCGAGCACCATGCGCGCCGCTTTTGAGGCGATCATCGACTGGAAGTGCAGGATGTTGATCAGGCGCGTCTCGACCAATTGCGCCTGGGGCAATGGGGCCGTGACGCGCAAAATCGGCTCATGTGGAAAAAAGACGGTGCCTTCCGGCATTGCATGCACGTCGCCGCTAAATCGGAACGAGGCAAGATAATCGAGCAGGTTGCTTCGGAAACGGCCGGTCCTCTTCAGCCATTCGATCTCTTCGGCCGAAAAGCAGAGGCTTTCGAGGTATTCAAGAGCCGTCTCGAGTCCCGCAGCCATCAGAAATTCGCGCCGGTCGGGCAAGCGGCGCACAAAAAACTCAAAGACCGCTTCCTCATCCTCACCGCCGTCCAGGTAAGCCTGGACCATGTTGAGTTCGTAAAGGTCGGTGAGCAGAGGACTGATCTGAGAAATCATGCCGGCATTCCAACGCGTCACTTGGAAATCACACGTGCCGTGCCGTGCAAGACGTCAGGTGGCTGAAGGATGGCTCCCCGGGCCGGATTCGAACCAGCGACCAACCGGTTAACAGCCGGTTGCTCTACCACTGAGCTACCGGGGAACGATAGCGTGACGGGCCGTATAACAAAGCTCTCAGGACTTGGCCACCCGCCGGTTGGATTCCGGTGTCCGTCGTCACTAAAGCCATGCTGGCGACCCGCTTCGCGAGGGGGTGGCCCCGCCGACGCGCTGGAAGGCGGGTGGAGGCCACGGCCGGAATCGAACCGGCGTGCACGGATTTGCAGTCCGCTGCGTCACCACTCCGCCACGTGGCCATTTCGCCGGCGCGCGCGTCCTACGCCGCACAAGCGGGCTAACGCTATATAGGAGCGGATCGAGCCCGACAACTCACGAGCGATGCTTGCTTTTTAGCGGGCCTTGCCGCAAAAGGCGACCATCCGCAATCACCATTCCAGGAAAGCGATGACCGACTTTGCCGCCGCGCGCCGTAACATGGTGGACGGGCAGGTTCGCACCGCCGATGTGACCGACCTCCGTGTGATAGCTGCAATGGACGAGATTCCGCGCGAGCGATTCCTGCCGGCATCCTTTGCGCCACTAGCCTACCTTGATCTCGATTTGCCAGTTGACGAGGGAAACTGCGCGCGCCGGCTGCTCAAGCCGATGGTGCTGGGCAAGCTACTTCAGGCAGCTGAACTTGAGGCTACCGAGCGCGTGCTGGACGTTGCTTGTGCGAGCGGCTATTCGGCCGCCATTTTGGCACGCATCGCAGGGCATGTCGTTGCACTCGAGGAAGATCGCGGGTTGGCAGAGCGGGCGAAAGCGAATCTACGCGGTTTGGCGAATGTAGAGGTTGTATCCGGTGCGCTGACTGCCGGATGGGCCGATGGTGCTCCTTACGACGTGATTCTGCTGGAAGGAGCGACCGAGATTGTCCCCGAGCACCTTTTGCAGCAGCTCAGGGATGGCGGGAGACTGCTGTGTATCCAGGGCGGAGGCCCTGACGCAAAAGCAACACTGTATCGAAAAAGCGACGACGGCATAGGAACTCGCCCGATTTTTGACGCCCGGGCGCCAATTTTGCCCGGGTTTAGGAAGGCGGCCGTATTCGCGTTTTAAAGGCTATTTTCCGGTATTTAGCCCAATCTGTTGCCTTATGGCCTCGGATTCCTTTTATTGTGGGGAAGAAGCTCACTTGAGGTTTTAACGGTTCGGCCGCGCCTCTACACTACCTAGTGATTTGCCGTGTCGCGTCAGTACGATGGACTATAACGGCCGAGGGGGTTTCGCGAATGCGATGGGCTGGCTGGGCAGGCGGATTTGCGATTGCCGTCGCCAATTCCGCCATCTTTTTGCCGGCCGCTCACGCCGATAGCCTCGCATCCGCCCTCATTCAGGCCTATCAGCGCAACCCCCAGCTCAACTCCCAACGCGCCGCCGTCCGTGCCACCGATGAAGGGGTGCCGCAGGCGTTATCGGGCTATCGGCCGCGGGTCAGCATCACGGCATCGGCAGGAGAGCAGTCGCTCTCATCGCTAACGAGGCTTACGGGTACCGGTGCCTCGGCCTACCTATCGCAGAGTGGCGCCGTCGGAACATTCGGTACCGGACTGACCGCGACACAAACACTCTTTGATGGATTCCAGACGGCGAACCGCACCCGACAGGCGGAAAGTCAGGTTTTTGCCGCACGCGAAACGTTGCGCAACACGGCTCAGACGGTGCTGCTGAATGCAGTTATTGCGTACATGAATTTGCTGCGCGACAGCGCCATCCTCGATTTGCAGCGGCGCAACGTGCAGGTGTTGCAGGAGCAGCTTCGTCAGACCCGCGACCGCTTCAACGTTGGCGAAGTGACGCGCACCGACGTGGCGCAGGCCGAGTCGAGTCTCGCGTTTGGTCGCTCGCAAGTTTTGAGCGCCGAAGCAACATACAAGGCCTCTGTCGCAACATACCGCCAGGTGATTGGTGTCAATCCCGGCACTCTCCAGCCCGGGATGCCGGTCGATCGCTTTTCGCCGCACACGCTAAGTCAGGCCCTTGCCGTTGGCATGGCGAACAATCCTGCGGTCACAACCGCGCAATACAACGTCGATGTCGCACAGTTACAGGTGAAAGTTGCAGAAGGCGCGCTTTATCCGAACCTTACCTTGCAAGGTAACGTGCAGAAAAACTGGTTTCCGCCCGGTGCGCTCAACACGATTGAAAGTTTTAGCGCGTCGCTTATAGGGCAGCTGACGGTTCCGATTTACCAGGGCGGGGCAGAATACTCCGTCATTCGCCAGGCAAAAGAGACGCTCGGGCAGCGGCGAATCGACCTGGACACGGCGCGTGACACCGTGCGTCAAAATATCGTGCAAGCCTGGGGGCAGCTGGAAGCGTCCAAGGCCAACATCGAGGCCACGCGGGCGCAAGTCCAAGCCGCTGAAATCGCTCTTAACGGTGTGCGGGAAGAAGCGCGTGTCGGCCAGCGTACGACGTTGGATGTTCTCAATGCACAACAGACGCTTGTGAATGCCCGCGTTGCAGTCGTGACGGCGCAGCATGATCGCGTCGTTGCCTCGTACACGTTGCTGGCTGCCGTGGGCCGGCTTTCGCCCAGCGTGCTTGGCTTGCACGTGGCTGTGTACGATCCGCAGGTGCATTATCAGCAGGTGCGCGATAGCTGGGCTGGCGTGCGGACCCCCGACGGCCGCTAAAAGAACTGCGCCGCTGGTGCCATTTGCTCTCACAAATCGTGGATGACAACAATCCTAACGCCACAGCCGCGCCCGGCTGGCGTATAAACTTGCAAAATGCCGATTCGTATGATTCTGCGTGAGAATAGGCGCGGCGTGACAATGGGAATGCGGGCATGAGCAAACCGGCGAAGGCTGAAGAGCCCTCGATGGAGGAAATTCTCGCCTCCATCCGGAGAATCATTGCCGACGACGATGCGAGCAAAGCGTCGAAACCGCCTGAGCCGGACAATCGGCTGCAAGCAGTGTCGCCCCGGCCCGAGCCTGTTCCTTCGCCGCCGCCTGAAGCCGCCCACAATCAGGACGACATTGATGCAATGCTTGCCGATCTCGAACCGCCGGCAGCAGAAGCAGCAAAAGACCAACCTGCGGCCGAACCCGATGTCTTCGATCTGACTGAGTCCATGACTGCAAAACATCCCGCCGCTAATTTCCGTACTATCGACGGCCAGTCGGATGTTGTGTTTGCCGACAGTTCAGGGACGGAACCGGTCGCGCCTGAGGCCGAATCGCGTCGGGCTCCGCCCCCGACCTCGACGGACTCGATGCTGCTGTCGAGTAGTACACGCGCCGCCGTGGACACGGCCTTCAGTTCTCTTGCCCACACGGTGCTGGCTCAGAATGCGCGTACGCTTGATGACATCGTGAAGGAATTGCTGCGGCCGATGCTCAAGTCATGGCTTGACGACAACCTGCCGGGCCTCGTCGAACGGATCGTGCGAGCGGAAATTGAGCGCGTGTCGCGCGGACGTCCCTAAGCCGCCAGCGACCGCCGTCTCAATTCCCACGACAGCCACAGGGCGACCGCGAGCAGTAACATGCCTGCGCCGACAAAAATCGGTACAGCGCTAAAATGGTCGAAGATCGCGCCGCCGGCGAACACGGCCGCTGTCTGCCCGAGATAGAGGGCCGCCGAAAACACCGATACAGCCGTGCCGCGAGCTTCCGGCGTCATCTGCGTGGCGTTGGTCTGCAGCGTGTTGTGCAGCATGTAGAAGCCGAGACCGGCCATGGTGATGGCGAATGGTGCAAGGGCGTAGTGCGGTTCGGCGGCGAGCGTTACGTAGGCAATTGCGAGCAACGTCCCGCCGCAGGCGGCAAGACCCGCTGCGCCAAGCCAGCTGACCAGCAGATGGACCGACAAGCTGTAAATCAATCCCCCGATCGCGAACGTGCCGACGAACAGCCCGACCAACGCAAAGTTGACATCGAAGCGATGATGCAGGTCGGCGCCGACATAGGTGAAGGCGCCGAACATCAAACCGCTTTCCAAAAACGCCATGATGATGAGGGCGCGTGCCCAGCGCGAGCGTAGCACAAGGGCGTAATCGGCAATGAAGCGCCTCGGCGGTTGCCTCGGTACTGCCGAGACGCGGGTCACTGGATTGCGCCAATATTCGATCCAGAGCGCAACCGCCGCGGCCGCGAGCAGCGCGGCGAGCAGAAAAAACACATTGCGCCAGCCGAACAGGTCGCCAAGGACGCCGCCGCCGATTTGGCCGAACAATTGCCCGAGGATTTGGCCGGAAAGAAAACGGCCGATGACCTGCTGCCGCCGCTCGTAAGGGATGACGTCGCCCATGAAGGCGAGTGCAAACGGAACGATCCAGCCGGTTGCAAGGCCGCTGCCGACGCGTGCCGCGAGCAGAAGCGGCAACGAGGGAGCGAGGCCGCAGGCGAGCACCATCAGGCACGACGCGACGGCCCCAATGGACAAACACAAATATTTGCCAAACCGGTCGCCAATCGGGCCGATGATGAGCTGCACCGAGCCGTGGGCAAAGAGATAGCCTGTCACGACGATCGAGGCCGCGCCGACCGTCACGTGGAAATCGGTCGCGATCTGCGGCAGGAGCGAGTCCGTCACGCGCACCATCGCCTGCGCGGCGAATGCCGCGAAGGAAAGAGAGGCGATGGCGCGGCCTGCGCTTCCGCCTGATCCGGGCTTTGCTGTCGGCAAGTTGACTCTCGGTCTTTGGCGGGCTTTCTAGCGCGTCGGCATCCAAGAAACTGAAAATGATCGATAAAACCTATCAACCTTCCGAGGTCGAAGGCCGCATTTACGAGACGTGGGAGCGGGCAGGTGCGTTTCGCGCCGGACGCCCCGAGCGCGCCAGCGCGGAGCCTTACTCTATCGTCATTCCGCCGCCCAACGTCACCGGCTCATTGCATATGGGCCATGCGCTCAACAACACGTTGCAGGACATCCTGTGCCGGTTCGAGCGTATGCGCGGGAAGGACGTGCTGTGGCAGCCCGGAACCGACCATGCCGGCATCGCGACGCAGATGGTCGTCGAGCGGCAATTGATGGAACGGCAGGAACCCGGGCGCCGCGACCTGGGTCGTGAAAAATTTCTCGAGCGCGTCTGGGCCTGGAAGGCGGAATCCGGCGGGACCATCGTCAAGCAGCTCAAGCGCCTTGGCGCCTCGTGCGACTGGTCGCGCGAGCGTTTCACCATGGACGAAGGGCTCTCGCGCGCGGTGGTGAAGGTCTTCGTCGAGCTTTACCGCGCGGGGCTCATCTACAAGGACAAGCGGCTGGTCAACTGGGACCCGAAGCTGCTGACCGCGATCTCCGATCTGGAAGTCGTGCAGGTCGAGACCAAGGGCCACCTCTGGCACATCCGGTATCCTCTCGAAGGCAAGACATTCGATCCGAACGATCAATCGACGTTCATCGTCGTCGCAACCACGCGGCCGGAGACGATGTTGGGCGACGCCGCGGTCGCGGTGCATCCGGACGATGAGCGCTACAAGCATCTCGTCGGCAAGAACGTAATCCTGCCGCTGGTCGGACGGACTATTCCGATCGTCGCAGATGACTATTCCGATCCGGAGAAGGGTTCGGGCGCGGTCAAGATCACGCCGGCACACGACTTCAACGACTTCGAGGTCGGTAAACGGCACAATCTGCCGCAGATCAATATTTTCAGCATCGAAGCCAAGCTAAGCCTTAAGGATAACGACGCGTTCTTGAGCGGCGTCACAAACCCGGCCGATCTCGAAGAAACCTTGGCAATGCATGGCCTCGATCGCTTCGTCGCACGCAAGAAAATCGTCGAGCGACTGGAAACGAAAGGATTGCTCGAGAAGATCGAGCCGCAAAACCATGTCGTTCCGCACGGCGACCGCTCAAATGTGGTGATCGAGCCATTCCTGACCGATCAGTGGTACGTCAACGCGAAGGAGCTTGCGAAACCGGCCATCGCCGCAGTGCGTGAGGGAAAGACGACCTTTGTCCCAAAGAGCTGGGAGAACACATACTTCAACTGGATGGAGAACATTCAGCCTTGGTGCATCTCGCGCCAGCTCTGGTGGGGACACCAGATTCCGGCGTGGTATGGTCCGGATGGCAAGGTGTTCGTCGCATTGAACGAGGACGACGCGAAAACTGAAGCGCACGAACACTACGGCAAGCCGACAGAACTGACGCGCGATGAGGATGTGCTCGATACGTGGTTTTCGTCCGCGCTTTGGCCGTTCTCCACGCTTGGCTGGCCCGACGAGACGCCGGAGCTTGCGCGTTACTATCCGACCTCTGCGCTCGTCACCGGTTTCGATATCATCTTCTTTTGGGTCGCCCGAATGATGATGATGGGATTGCACTTCATGAAGGAAGTGCCGTTCCACGACGTTTATATTCACGCGCTGGTGCGGGATGCCTCCGGCGCCAAAATGTCCAAGTCCAAGGGCAATGTCATCGATCCTCTGCACCTGATCGAGCAGTATGGCGCCGATGCTCTGCGCTTTACGCTCGCCGCAATGGCGGCGCAGGGGCGTGACATCAAGCTTTCAACCCAGCGCGTCGAGGGGTACCGCAACTTCGCGACCAAGCTGTGGAACGCCGCGCGCTTTGCCGAAATGAATGCGTGTGCGACCCAGCCCGGTTTTGATCCGAAATCGGCCAAGGAAACCCTCAACCGATGGATTGCGCACGAAACCGCGAAAGCGGTACGCGAGGTTACGGAGGCTATCCTCGCCTACAAGTTCAACGAAGCGGCGGGCGCGGCGTACCGTTTCGTCTGGAATATCTACTGCGACTGGTATCTCGAACTGGCAAAACCCGTGCTGCTTGGTGCCGACAATCCCGCGAAAAAGGAAACGCGGGCAATGGTCGCCTGGGCGCGCGACGAAATCCTGAAGTTGCTGCATCCGTTCATGCCATTTGTGACCGAAGAATTGTGGGCCGTCACGTCTGCGCCACCGCGCGACGCAATGCTTGCTCTGAGCAATTGGCCCGTGTTCTCATTCGCTGACGAACGGGCGGAGACTGAAATCGGCTGGGTCATCGACCTTGTTACGGCGATCCGATCGATGCGCGCCGAAATGAACATCACCGCGCAAATTCCGCTCGTGCTCGCGGCCGCATCCGACGAAACAAAAGCGCGTGCCGAACGCTGGGCAGAATTCATCAAGCGTCTCGCACGCGTGTCGGATATTTCGGCAGCGGCAAGCGCCCCGCAGGGTGCGGTGCAGCTCATTGTGCGCGGCGAAGTGGTAGCGTTACCGCTCAAAGGTGTGATCGACCTTGCCGCCGAGCGTGCCCGACTCGACAAGGAACTTGCCAGGGCCGAAGCCGATATCAAACGCGTCGACGCCAAGCTCGCCAATGAGAAATTCGTCGCCAACGCGCCGGAAGAGATCGTCGAGGAAGAAAAGGAAAAGCGCGAGGAGGCGCTTGGCCGCAAGGCCAAGATCGCCGAGGCCCTCGAGCGGCTCAAAGGCGCGGCTTAGCGGCGGCTGGTCGTCGCCCGCGTGGCGTACGACCCGGTAATCGCTGACGTTGATGGAGGCGCGCGTGCCGAGAATACTGGATGCCCCGTTTTCGCCCGGCATGACATGCGACAAATGACCAGCGACCCCAACAACCGCTCGGGCGGCCCGAATCTGATCGTCACTTGCAAGAGCGCCGACAAGGTGCAGTTCTTCGATGCCGGCACGCTCACGCAAACCGGCGAAATCGATATGCCCGGCTCGACACACGAGCTGATCCTGTCTCCGGACGGCGAAACGATGTTCGGCTCGATTTATGGCGGCGGCATTTTCGGCAAGAACACGAATCCCGATCGGCGTATCGCGGTCATCGATCTTGCAAACAGGAAACTCGTTCGGACCATCGACGTCGGCGCGGATGTCGCCCCGCATTCGGTGATGATGGACTCGCGCGGGACGCTCTGGTCGACGGCGGAGCTTTCCAACAGCGTTCTCGCTATCGACCTGGAAACGGACAAGGTTGAGCGGATCGATGTCGGCGGCGCGGCGCACTGGATTGCGGTCAGCCATCCGGCAGGCAAGCTATTCGCGTCATTCAAAACGAAAGAGACGGTGTGCGTTATCGATGTCGCGACGCGGGCACCCATCGGCACGATCGCTATACCGCACGGCGCCGAAGGCATTGCCGTCTCGCCCGACGGCGCGACGCTGTTCGTCTGCGCGCATTGGAAAGGCGCGGTACATGAAATCGATGTTGCGACGCACGCGCTCCGACGCACACATCGTATCGAGGGCGCCCCCGGCGCGATCAATCAACTTCGCCGCGTCCGCGTTTCCCCAGATGGGCAATACGTTTGCGTCTCGTCGCATGTGGACAATTTCGTCGCCGTCTACGAGGCTGGGACGATGAGGCAAATTGCCGGATTCCAGACGCCCAAAGCGCCCATGGGTTTCGGCTTTGCAGCCGATGGAAAACATGCCTATCTCTGTTGCCATGATGCCGCCGTCGTTCTGGAATTTGGATTGACGAGCGGCCAAATTTCCCGCCAATTTCCGACGGCGGCCGGCTGCGAGTTCATCGTCTCCTACAGTTTGAGTCCCACAGCATGAAAATCTTTCTGGCGGGCGCCGGCGGCGTCATCGGGCGACGGCTGACGCCGCTCTTGTGCAACGCCGGTCACGAGGTGGTCGGCACCACGCGTTGGAGCAATAAAGCGAACGAACTGCGCGCGCTCGGCGCAGAGCCGGCAATCGTCGATGTCTTCGATGTGGCTGCGCTCACGCGGGCGGTCACCGCGGCGGCTCCGCAGGTCATCATTCACCAGCTCACCGATCTCGCTTTTGCGCCGAGCTCACCGCAATACGCGGAAGGGCTTGAGCGCAATTCCAAGCTGCGCATCGACGGCACGCGCAACCTCGTGGCCGCGGCACGAGCCGCAGGCGTAAAGCGGCTGATCGCCCAAAGTATTGCGTTTGTGTACGCGCCGGGTGAGGGCGTTCGTACCGAATCCGATCCGCTCGACCTTGGTGCCACCGGCACGCGGAAAGGCACGGTGGACGGCGTCGTTGCACTCGAAGATGCTACGCTCGACATGCTGGAAGGCCTCGTCTTGCGCTATGGATTTTTATATGGCCCGGGCACGTGGTTCGGTGATGCAAAGCGTGCAAGGCCGGCCTTGCATGTGGACGCCGCGGCGCAGGCGGCGCTGCTCGCCGTGACGAAAGGCAATCACGGTATTTACAACATTGCGGAAGACGACGGCGTGGTATCGAGCGAGAAAGCCAAACGCGACCTCGGCTTTGATGCGAACTTCCGCTTTTGATCCCATATTTGAGCGTATGCCAGGGTCTATCTCAGCGCGACGGAAACGGCTTGCTTAAAAACCGCGAGTCCTTGAAACCGTAGCGCCAGGGCTTTTCGACTGCTTTGCTAATTCCGATGCGGACGCCGCGAATGATCGCGGGAGGGCTGGCCGCCGCTCGAAGTTCGAACGGTGGACGATCGAGCGCCAGCCCGTTGTGCTCTCGCGTGATACCGAGGGCCTCGCAAATCTTGCCAGGACCGGAGCACAGCTGCCGCTCGTCTTTGACCCCACGCCGGCGGCGCATGACGCCAAGCCCGGCTGTCGGCGCGAGCGCGCGAATGAGCACGGCGGCGGCGCTGCCCTCCGGTTCGCAGACGAAATTCAGACACCAATGGATGCCGTACGAACGGTAGACATACGCGTAGCCGGGGGGGCCGAACATTACGCGGTTGCGTTCCGTTGGACCGATATAGCTGTGTGCCGCCGGGTCGGTGTGATGATAGGCCTCGACCTCAACGATGGTGCCCCCAACGCCATCGAAGAGAAGGGTTGCCCCGATGAGGTCGGGCGCGACGGCGTGGACCGATCGATTGAAGAATTTGCGAGTAAGACGGGCTGGCGCGGGCATCCCGTGCTTGATGCATTGACCCGCGACGGTCTTCAAAGCCCCTTGCGCCTCTGGCGGTGAATTCGTGTGGATGGCCGCATCACCTTGACGGAATTTCTGTGTCTTTACGGCAACACCTGTCGAATATTGGCATCACATGGGGTTGTTAAACATGCTACGCCGCGATTTGGCCATACCCTTCCTTGAGACAAAAATTTACAAGTTATTGGGGCGCTTGGATTTTAGTGGTCGCGTCCGCAGGGCAGCCGGCGGAGCGGTGGTTTGGGGGCCGGATAAGGAATGGACGCGAAGACAAATCTGAAGACCAAACTCCCCAGCCGACACGCAACAGAAGGTCCCGAGCGAGCACCGCACCGCGCCTTCTATTACGCGATGGGGCTCACCAAGGAGCAAATCCATCAGCCGTTCGTTGGCGTTGCCACCTGCTGGAATGAGGCGGCTCCCTGCAACATTGCGTTGATGAGGCAAGCCCAAGCCGCGAAGAAGGGCGTTGCCGCGGGCGGGGCAACGCCGCGCGAATTCTGCACCATCACCGTCACAGACGGCATCGCCATGGGCCACGCCGGGATGAAGGCGTCGCTTCCCTCGCGCGAGGTGATCGCTGACAGCGTGGAACTAACCGTACGCGGCCATGCGTACGACGCCCTGATCGGCATCGCCGGCTGCGATAAGTCGCAGCCCGGCATGATGATGGCGATGTGCCGCCTGAATGTCCCTTCGATCTACATTTACGGCGGATCCATTCTGCCCGGCACGTTCAAAGGCCGTCCGGTCACAATTCAGGACGTTTACGAAGCCGTCGGCAAGCATTCGGTCGGCGCGATGTCGGACGCCGATCTCGACATTCTAGAGCAGAACGCGTGTCCCTCGGCCGGCGCCTGCGGCGCACAGTTCACCGCCAACACCATGGCGACGGTCTCGGAAGCTATCGGGCTGGCGCTGCCGTATTCAGCCGGGGCACCTGCGCCGTACGAAATCCGCGACAAATTCTGCATGCTTGCCGGCGAAATGATTGTCGACCTGATCCGGACCAACTTGCGGCCCCGCGATATCGTCACGCGTAAGGCGCTGGAGAATGCCGCCGCGGTGGTCGCGGCCACTGGCGGTTCGACCAATGCCGCGCTGCATCTTCCCGCCATCGCCAATGAATGCGGTATCGAGTTCACGTTGTTCGATGTGGCGGAAATCTTCAAGAAGACGCCGTACATCGCTGACCTGAAACCGGGCGGCCGCTATGTGGCCAAGGATATGTTCGAAGCCGGAGGCGTGCCGCTCCTGATGAAAACGCTGCTCGACCATGGCTTCCTTCATGGCGACTGCATGACCGTCACCGGCCGTACGATTGCCGAAAACCTAAAAAACGTGAAATGGAACCCGGATCAGGACGTCGTCCATCCGGCGGATAAGCCGCTGCTTGCAACCGGTGGAGTCGTTGGCCTGAAGGGTAACCTCGCGCCCGAAGGTGCGATCGTAAAGATCGCAGGGATGAAGACGTTGAAGTTTTCAGGACCGGCGCGCTGCTTCGACGGTGAGGAAGCATGCTTCGAGGCGGTCAAAAACAAGACATACAAACACGGTGAAGTGCTGGTTATACGGTACGAGGGACCCAAAGGCGGCCCGGGCATGCGTGAGATGCTGTCGACAACGGCGGCGCTCTATGGCCAGGGGGTCGGCGAGAAAGTCGCGCTGATTACGGACGGGCGCTTCTCGGGAGCGACCCGCGGCTTCTGTATCGGTCACGTCGGGCCGGAAGCGGCCGTCGGCGGTCCGATCGGCCTTATTCGTGACGGAGATATCATCGACATTGATGCCGAAAGAGGCACGATCGACGTCAGGCTTTCGGCGGATGAACTTGCCAAGCGCAAAGCGCAGTGGAAGCCGCGCGAGAACGAATATGGCTCTGGCTACTTATGGAAGTACGCACAGCAAGTCGGGCCGGCTGTAAACGGCGCAGTCACCCATCCGGGCGGGGCGGGCGAAAAGGCGTGTTATGCGGACACCTGACGTCCTCCTGCGTGTTGCGGTAATCGGTATCGGACTTTCGGTCGGTCCGGCCCTGGCCTTTGATGGAACGCGATCGAGCAGCAGTGATACCCTCACTCCAATGCAGGCCTTTCGCGCCGGCGCGCAAGCACTGCGAAGCGGTGAGACAGAGAAGGGCCTGACAGCGCTCGAATATGCCGCTGAGAAAGGGCATGCCCTGGCGCAGTGGAAACTCGGACGCATGTATGCCGAGGGCGACGGCGTTCCGCAGGACGATTTACGCGCGTTCGAATACTTCCGCAGCATTGCCGACAGTCATGCTGAAGATAATCCGGCCACGCCTCGCGCGCGTTTCGTAGCCAACGCTTTTGTTGCACTCGGAAACTATTATCTGGAAGGCATCCCGAACACGAAAATTACGGCGGACCCGGAACGCGCGCGCCAAATGTTTGCCTATGCGGCGTCTTATTTCGGCGATCCGGATGCCCAATATCACCTCGCGCGGCTCTATCTTGAGGGTCTCGGCGTTCCGCGGGATCCACGGCAGGCTGCGCGCTGGTTGCTTCTGGCGGCTCACAAGGGGCAGTATCAGGCGCAGGCAACACTCGGGGCGATGCTGTTTTCAGGCGACAAGGTTCCTCGCCAGGCCGCGCTCGGCCTGATGTGGCTGACGCTTGCCAAAGACAGCGCGAAGCCGGATCAGACCTGGATCAACAAGCTTTATACCAGTGCTTTCAAGCAGGCGACGGACGACGAGCGGGCTATGGCGCTGGTTTATCTTGAGCGCCTGCTCAAGAACCGCCGCGAGTAGAAGCTTCGCGCGCAGCGACGGCAAGATCCACGTAAACCGGAACATGATCTGAGGGTCGTTCCCAACCTCGCACATGGCTGTCGATGCCGACGTGAACCATCAGATCGGCCGCTTGAGGCGACAGCAGAATGTGATCGATACGGATGCCGTCGTTCTTTACCCAGGCGCCTGCCTGATAGTCCCAGAAGGTATAAAGGTCGGCATCGTCGCTGCCTGCGCGGACCGCGTCGGTTAGTCCCAGATTGCATAACTTTCGGAAGCGCTCGCGTGTGGGCGGTAGATAGAGCGCGTCTTTTACCCACGCCTGCGGGTTTTTGGCGTCAGCCGGCGCCGGGATGACGTTGTAGTCACCACAAAGGAGGAAAGGTTCCTCCAACTTCAGCCGCTCTTGCGAAAAGCGAAAAAGACGATCCATCCATTTGAGTTTATAGGAATATTTATCTGTATCGGGCGGGTTACCGTTGGGCAGGTACAGCGTTGCTATCCTTAGAATGCCGCCGTTGACCGAAACCTGTGCCTCAAGAAATCGCGCCTGCACGTCTTCCTCGTCGCCGATCAGTCCCGGTGCCACTTCGTCAAAGGGCAGCTTGGAAAGCAGGGCAACGCCGTTGAAAGCCTTCTGGCCGTGCACCGCAATATTGTAGCCGAGCCCTTCGAACGGCTCCCGCGGGAACGCATCGTCAACGCATTTTATTTCCTGCAGGCAGACGACGTCCGGCGCGCGCTCGGCGAGCCATGCCAGGATGTTGTCCAAGCGCTGTTTCACTGAATTGACGTTCCATGTGGCGACGCGCATCGCGGAGCTCCGGCTGGCGGCATGAATAAGAGCGGCTTTCGGCGTGTTTATCAGCCACCGCAGGGATATGCATCTTGGGCCGTTTATATGCTAGAAGGCCGCCGAGGCGTATGTTTTGCGCGAAGTTGATCTTCGGGCCCGAACGGAGCGTCCGGATAGGCCTTAAAACGTGGGCCGGCACCACCGATGAAGAAGAGAAAATGGCTCTTTGGAGCGGCGATACTCGCCCTCGTTGGTGCTGGCGTGCTTGCGCGCGGGTTTTGGAGCGCGGAAGATGCCTCCGCGCGGTCGCAGAAGCAGACGGAACGGCCCGCGCCTGTGATGGTCGCGGCGGCTGTTCGCAAACAAGTTCCCGTCAAGCTTGAAGCGCTCGGAACGGTTACACCGATTGCGAGCGTCGCGTTGAAGGCGCGGGTCGACACGACGATCGTCGGCGTGCATTTCCGCGACGGGGCGCACGTCGAAAAGGGTGAGCTTCTGTTTACGCTGGATGGTCGTGCCATCGAGGCGCAAATCGCGCAGACAGAAGGCATGATCGCGCGTGACAAGGCGCAACTCGCTGGCGCAGAGCGTGATTTGAAGCGCTTCACCGATCTGGTCGCCAAGGGCGCGACCCCGGTCGTCAATCTCGACAATGCCAAGACGCAGGTTGAGGTGTATTCGGCAGCGGTGAAGGCCGATGAGGGATTGCTCGAAAATCTCAAAGTGCAACTCGGCTACTGCAAAGTCACAGCGCCGATTTCCGGCCGCATCAGCGCGGCGAACGTGAAGGTCGGGAATTTCGTGCGCCAGGCCGACACCACGCCCATGGCCGTCATCAATCAGATGGCCCCGGTTTATGTCAGCTTCACCGTCCCGCAAGAGAATCTTCCCGATATTCGCCGGGCGATCGGTAGTGAGAGCGCGATGATCGAAGCGTCCATTCCCGGCGAGCAAAAGCGGGCGACCGGCCAGGTCAGCATGATCGAGAACAGCGTCGATCCTGCGACAGGGATGGCAACGGTTCGCGCAACGATGCCCAACAAGGATGAGTTGCTATGGCCCGGCACGCTCGTAACGGTCGACTTGACGCTGCGGACCGAGGAAGCGGTCGTCGTACCCACCAATGCTATTCAGGTCAGTCAATCGGGCAGCATCGTATTCGTCGTGAGCAATGGCGTGGCAAAAGTCCGGCACGTCAAAATCGAACGGCAGGTTGACGACGAAACGGTTGTCACGTCCGGCCTTACCGGCGGCGAGAAGGTCGTGGTGGACGGACAGCTGCTGTTGCGCGACGGGACGCGTGTGACCTTGCGTTCCGGAGAGACGAAGCCAAAGCCAATAGCCGGTAGCTGACGCCGATGAATCTGTCCGAGCTCTGCATCCGCCGTCCCGTCCTCACGACGTTGATGACGGCGTCGTTGATCGCGTTCGGCGCCTTCGCCTATCGGCTGCTGCCTGTGGCGGCGCTGCCGTCGATCGACTTTCCGACCATCCAGATCACGGCGAGTCTGCCCGGCGCGAGTCCGGAGACGATGGCGGCCTCGGTCGCGTCGCCGATCGAACGGCAACTTTCGACAATTGCCGGCATTTCGTCGATGAGCTCGTCGTCTTCGCTGGGGTCGACGCAGATCACCGTTCAGTTCGACCTTAACCGCGACATCGATGGCGCCGCACTCGACGTGCAGACCGCGCTGGCAGTGGCGCAACGGCGATTGCCGGTCGAAATGACCACGCCGCCATACTTCCGGAAGGTCAATCCCGGCGATTTCGCGGTGCTCTACCTGAGCCTGCGCTCGGACACGATGCCGCTTTCGAAAGTGGACGATTACGCAGAGACCGTTCTTGCCCCGACGATTTCGCAGCTCACCGGCGTGTCGCAGGTGCTGGTCTACGGCGCGCAGAAATATGCCGTGCGCGTGCAGGTCGATCCGGCGGCGGCCGCGGCCCGGAATATCTCGCTCGACACGATCCGTGATGTGGTGGCGAAAGCGAACTCGTCCACGCCCGTCGGCGTACTTGAAGGCAAGGATCGGTCGGTCTCCTTGCTCGCGACCGGAGCCATGGAGAAGGCGTCCGATTACCGTGACGTGGTGGTCGCCTATCGCAATGGAGCTCCGATCAAGCTCAACCAGATCGCGCATGTCATCGATAGCGTCGAAGATGACCACGAGGCGAGCTGGTTCAACGACTCGCGCGCGATCGTGCTCGGTATTTACCGGCAGCCGGATGCCAATACGGTCGCGGTCGTAGACAGCGTACGCGAAAGACTGCCGCAGCTGCGGGCACAAGTCCCGCCGGCGATCGAAATCGCCCCCTTGTTCGACCGCTCGATTTCGATACGCGCCTCCGTTGCCAACGTTCAGGAAACGCTGTCGATCGCCGTCTGCCTCGTGATTTTGGTGATCTTCCTGTTCCTGCGAAAAATCTCGGCGACGATCATTCCTGCCCTGGCGGTTCCGGTATCGCTGATAGGTACCTGCGCGGCGATGTATGCGTTCGGGTTCTCGGTCAACAACATGACGCTGTTGGCAATGACGCTGTCGGTCGGTTTCGTTGTCGACGACGCCATCGTGATGCTGGAGAACATCGTGCGTCACATCGAGGGCGGCATGCGCCCATTCGAAGCAGCACTCAAAGGCTCGCGTGAAATCGGCTTTACGATTATTTCGATCACCTTCTCGCTGATTGCCGTGTTCATTCCCGTGCTGCTGATGGGTGGCATGGTCGGCCGCATGTTCCGCGAGTTTGCCGTGACCGTGTCGATCGCCATCGTCGTCTCCGGCTTCGTTTCGCTCACGCTGACACCGATGCTGTGCGCCCGCGTGCTCAAGGGCCATCATCCTGGCGAGGAAGAAAAGCAGAACTTCGTTCTCCGCGCATTCGAGCGTCTGTTCGAGGCGACCATGCGCGCTTATACGCGCTCGCTTGACCTCGTCCTGAGGTTCAAGTCGGTGATGCTCGTCGTGACGATCATCACGATTGTCGGAACGGTATGGCTTTATATTGTCGTGCCCAAAGGCTTCTTTCCGACCGAAGATACAGGCTTCATCTTCGGAATCACGGAGGCCAAGACCGATATCGGCTTCGATTCGATGGTCGAGCATCAGCGCAAGATCGCCGACATCGTGCGTGCGGACCCGGCGGTGGACTATGTCAATTCCACCATCGGCGGCGGCGGGACGCATTCGCTCGGCAATACCGGGCGCATGCTGGTCGCGCTCAAACCCCGCAAAGAGCGCGATAATCTGGAGACCATCCTCGCGCGGCTGCGGCACGAAGCGAACACGGTCCCGGGCATTCGAATCTTCTTTCAGCCCATCCAGAATATTCGTCTGGGTGGGCGGCTTACCAAGAGTCAGTACGAATACACGTTGCAGTCCAACGACACGGACGCGCTTTATCGATTTGCCCCTGAGCTGCGCGACAAAATTGCAAAGCTGCCCGGGTTGCTCGACGTAACGACCGACCTCTACATCAAGAATCCGCAAATCACGGTCGCGGTCGATCGCGAGAAGGCTGCCGTCTACGGGGTCAGCGTCGATCAGGTCCGTCAGGAACTCTACAACGCCTTCGGCACACGCCAGGTCGCAACGATCTATACGCCGGCCAACGACTACGAGGTCATCCTCGAGAGCATGCCGCAGTATCGCTCGGGGCCGAACGATCTCAACAAGCTTTACCTGAAGAGTTCGAACGGGACGCTGATCCCGCTGTCGGCGGTCACGCGTTTCGTGCACTCGGTCGGACCGCTGCAGATCAACCATCAGGGGCAGCAGCCGGCGGTGACAATCTCGTTCAATCTCGCGCCCGGCATGTCGCTCGGTCAAGCTGTTGATGCGATTCAGAACATCGAGCGTGAGTCCGGCATGCCCGCGACAATCACCAGCGGCTTCCAGGGCACCGCGCAAGTCTTCCAGGATTCACTGCGCGGGCAGGGCGTTCTGATCCTTGCTGCGATCTTCGCAGCGTACGTGGTGCTCGGGATCCTTTATGAAAGCTTCATCCATCCGATCACCATCATCTCCGGCCTGCCGTCGGCCGGCATTGGCGCGATCCTCACCTTGATGCTTTCCAATATGGATTTGTCGGTGATCGCGATGATCGGCATCGTGATGCTGGTCGGCATCGTGAAAAAGAACGCGATTATGATGATCGATTTCGCGATCGAGCGCCGCCGCGTCGGGCTGTCAGCCGAAGCCGCGATTCGTGAGGCCGCTTCCTTGCGCTTCCGGCCGATCATGATGACGACGTGCGCGGCAATTTTCGGCACCTTGCCGATTGCGATCGGCACCGGAGCGGGAGCCGAATTGCGCCAGCCGCTGGGTGTTGCCGTGGTCGGCGGCCTGTGCCTCTCGCAGTTGCTGACCCTTTACATCACGCCGGTCATCTATCTCTACCTTGACCGCTTCGACCGCATGCTCAGGCGCCGGCTTGAACCGCAGCTTGAGGAGGTCCAGGAAGTCCCGCCTGCCGTCGCGGCGGAGTAAGCCGTCAGTTGAGCGCGCTGCGAAAGATGCGGCCCGGAACGAAACGGCGGCGGCCGGACATCGCGAAAAGCTCGCGGTGATGTGCCCGCTCGCACCTCAGGATACAGATTCGAGCATGCCGGGAACTAGAGCGCGAAACTCGTTCCGCACCCGCAGGACGCCGTAACGTTCGGATTCTTGACCTTGAACGAGGCGCCGATCAGGTCCTCAACGAAATCGATCTCGGACCCAGCCATGAATCCGAGCGAAACCGGGTCGATCAGCACGGTCGCCCCGTCGCGGGCGATGACAATGTCGTCCTCGGCTTTGCTTTGCTCCATATCGAACTTGTATTGGAATCCCGAGCAGCCGCCCCCTTCGACGCTGACGCGCAGCATCGTCCCGGCTGGTTCGTTCTTGAGGATTTCGCCGATCCGCCGGGCCGCTCGTTCACTTACTGTCACGTTTGCCGTCATTGCTGGCCTTCTTTGAAGCCGACGCTTTCGTATTGGCAGTTCGCCCTTTCCTGATAGTTAAGTGCGCGGAACACGGGGGTCAATGCGGTTGGATCGAGGTCATATGGCAGTCGAAAGGGGCCGTGAACGCGTGATCTATGCCGCAGACCCGCTGAAAAGCCGCGGCCGGCTGCGCGCCGAACCAAAAAGTCCGACCCGCAACGACTTTCGCCGGGATTGCGACCGCATCATCCACTCCACCGCTTTCCGGCGGCTTGCGCACAAAACGCAGGTTTTCGTCTACCACGAGGGCGATCACTATCGGACGCGGCTAACGCATACCCTCGAGGTGGCGCAGATCGCGCGATCGCTTGCGCGGGCGCTCGGGCTCGATGAAGATTTAAGTGAAGGCTTGGCGCTCGCCCATGACCTCGGTCATCCCCCGTTCGGACACGCCGGGGAACGCGCGTTGGACGACTGCCTGGCCGACCACGGCGGATTCGACCATAACGCACATGCCCTCAGCATCGTAACGCAGCTCGAGCGGCCGTATCCTGCCTTCGACGGACTCAATTTGACCTGGGAAATGCTGGAGGGCCTGGTCAAGCATAACGGCCCCCTGACCGATGCCGCGGACAATCCGATTGGCCGTTACGCCGATCGCGGCATCCCCGGCGTCATCCGCGCGTACGATCGCAAGCACGATCTTCAGCTTTGGAGTTTCGCGAGTGCCGAAGCGCAGGTCGCGGCGATTGCGGACGACATTGCTTATGATGCGCACGATATCGACGACGGATTGCGTGCAGATCTATTCGCCCTTGACGATATCGCGCAGGTTCCGGTTGTCGGCGCGATCATCGAGGGCATCGATACGCAGCACAAGAATCTCGCCCCGGCGCGCCGCGTGCACGAGCTCTCGCGGCGGCTCATCACGCGCTTGATCGAGGACGTTATCGCGGAAACAAAAGAGAGGGCGGCCAGGGTTCAGCCGGAGTCTGCTGACGACGTGCGGCGCGCCGGGGAGCCGATCGTCGCGTTCTCCGCCGCGATGAAAGAAGGCGATAAGGGGATCAAGGGCTTCCTCTATCCGCGTATGTATCGGCACAAGCGGGTAAGGCGAATCATGGATGATGCGGAAAGTGTCGTGCGCGATCTGTTCGCGCACTACACGCGCAAGCAGACCGATCTACCGGCGGAATGGGCGGAGAAAATCGATCCGAGGGACGAAGCGGGGCGCTATCGCCTGATCGGCGATTTCATTGCGGGCATGACCGACCGTTACGCGCTTATCGAGCACGCGCGCTATTTTGACTCGACGCCGGAATTGCGTTAGCGGCACCGCCGATGAACGCTTCCGAACATCCAAAAAATCTCTTCGCCGATATGGTGGAGCGTGTGCGGGCGGCGGCAGCGCCCTTGGTTGCGCCCGGCGCGGACTTGTCGCGCGTTCTGGTCGAACCCCCGCGCGACGCCTCGCACGGCGATATGGCTACAAACGCGGCGATGGTGCTGGCGAAGGACGCCGGCAAGAAACCACGTGATTTGGCCGAAGCGATCGGGGCCAACCTGCGCAAAAACGAGAATATTGAGAAGGTCGAGGTTGCAGGGCCTGGCTTCATCAATCTGACCCTCAAGCCGCAGGCATGGGCTGAAGAACTGCGCCGCGTCTTGCGCGAGGGGGGCGCCTATGGCCGCAGCGATATTGGCAAACGTGAAAAAGTGAACGTCGAATACGTGTCCGCCAATCCGACGGGGCCGATGCATGTCGGCCATTGCCGCGGCGCCGTGTTCGGCGATGCGCTCGCCAATTTGCTTGCGTTCGCCGGTTTCGACGTGACGCGCGAATACTACATCAACGACGCCGGCGCGCAGGTGGACGTGCTCGGGCGTTCGGCGTTCCTGCGCTACCGCGAAGCGATTGGCGAGGATATCGGCGCGATCCCCGAAGGGCTTTATCCCGGCGATTACCTGAAGCCGGTCGGTGAAGCGCTTGCAGCCGAACACGGCAGCGCGCTTCTGGCGAAGCCTGAGTCCGAGTGGCTGCCGATCGTGCGCGCGAAAGCCGTCGGGATGATGATGGATGCGATCCGTGCCGATCTTGCCGCACTGAATGTGTCGCACGATGTATTTTTTTCCGAGCGGTCATTGGTCGCCGGGAAAAAAGACCAGGTGGCCGAAACCATCGACGCGCTGCGCGCGCGGGGTGAAATTTATCAAGGCAGGCTGCCGCCGCCGAAGGGAGGCGCAGCTGAAGAGTGGGAAGATCGCGAGCAGACGCTCTTTCGCTCGACCGATTTCGGTGATGACGTCGACCGCCCGCTGATGAAGTCAGACGGCAGTTATACCTATTTCGCATCTGACATTGCCTATCACAAATCGAAAGTCGATCGCGGCTTTCTGCACATGATCGATGTTTGGGGCGCCGATCACGGCGGTTACGTCAAGCGTATGCAAGCCGCGGTAAAGGCCGTGAGCGGAGGGAGGGCGAACCTCGACATCAAGATCGTCCAGCTTGTGAGACTGCTGCGCGCCGGAGAACCGGTGAAGATGTCAAAGCGGGCCGGTGAATTTGTGACCTTGCGTGATGTGGTGGATGAAGTCGGTCGCGATGCCGTCCGTTTCATGATGCTCTACCGCAAGAACGATGCCGTGCTCGACTTCGACCTTGCCAAGGTGATTGAGCAATCGCGAGACAATCCTGTCTTCTACGTTCAATATGCCCATGCGCGCGGCGAATCGGTCTTCCGCAATGCGCGTGAGGTGCTGCCTGGTTTGCCGTATTCTGCGACGGAACGCGCCGGCATGCTTGAACGTGCGGATTTAAGCCGCTTGACCGATTCTGCGGAACTGTCGTTGATGCGCCGCGTCGGAGCCTTCCCGCGTACCGTCGAGGCGGCGGCGCTTGCCCACGAACCTCACCGAATCGCCTTCTACCTCTATGAACTTGCAAGCGAATTTCACGCACTGTGGACGCGCGGAAAAGACTTGCCTCATTTACGCTTCATTATCCAGAATGATCCAGAAACGACGATGTCGCGCCTCGCATTGGTGCAGGGGATCGTAACCGTACTTGCCTCCGGGCTTGCGCTGCTTGGCGTTTCTGCGCCCGAGGAAATGAGATAAGCGCGTTGCTGTGTGCTTCCAGTCGTCTTCCGATTGGAAGATCGAAGGCACCGCGCAACTGCAGACGGGGACCGAATGGCCGACAACACCAGCACACAAAGATCAGTCCGTCCCGGCGATCGTTATGATCGCTCGGCCTCATCTTCCGGCATTGATAACGCTGCCAACGATCCGCTTGCTGAACTTGCGCGCCTCATCGGGCAGACCGATCCCTTCGCGGAATTTGGCAGCGAAGCACGGCGATCGCCGCCGCGCAGCGAGAGCGCTATGCCGCCTGGCCAACAGGCGTCGGCGCACGAGCCGCATGCGGGCCTTTCGCAGCAAACGCACTCTGCCTATGACCACTTCGGCGAGAGCGGCATGCAGAATCCCGATGCGTACGGGGCGAGCGGATATTACGAAGAAGAAGAGCTGCCGCCTGTCGACGACGTTTATCTGGAAGGCTCGTCGTCACGGCGCCGGTTGGGAATCCTCGCCATCGCAGGCGTGTTTGCGCTTGGCGTGATCGGAACGGCGGGAGCATTTGGTTATCGGGCACTTTTTGGGCCGGGAGGCACGCCGATGCCACCACCGGTCATCAAGGCCGACACGAGTCCGAGCAAGATCGTTCCGGAGAAGAGCGATGAGCGCAAGTCGGGCGGCAAGGTGATCTACGATCGCGTTGGCGATCGAGGACAAGAGAAGGTGGTCTCGCGCGAGGAGACGCCGCTCGACATCAAAAGCAATCCCGCCGTGCTTCCGCCTGCCACAGCCGAGGCAAGCAATATGGCGAGCGGCACGATGCAGGCGATGGCCGGCGACGGGAGTTTCCCTGAGCCGAAGAAAATCCATACGATCGTGATCCGTCCGGACCAGCCCGACATGGGATTGCCGCCTCCCAATGCGACGGCCTCCGCAGCTGCAGTACCTGCCGTTCCGCCAATGGCCGCGCCTGCCGCAAATCCCCCTGACGGTCGGACAGCGGACGCGCAGCCGCAACAGCCCGTACCGGAGCCCCCGTCTCGCCGTGAGCCGGCGCCACCCCGAAAAACCGAGTCGGCCGCCACCCATCATGTTCAGTCCCCGCCGCGCAACGCCCCATTATCGCTCAGCCCGGGCGCGCAGACGAATTCGCCGGCTCCGGTTCGCCAGCCGACGCGTGTTGCGAATGCGTCGGCTGCGGCTGCGGCCGGCAACGCCTCGGATAAAGACATCGCGCATGGCGCATTTGTGCAGGTCAGTTCTCAGCGTAGTGAAGCTGATGCGCGGGCTTCGTTTCGTTCGCTGCAAGGAAAGTATCCCAAGCAGCTGGGAGGGCGCCATTTGGTGGTGCACCGCATCGATCTCGGCAAGAAGGGTGTCTACTACCGCGCGCTGGTCGGACCATTTGCAAGCGCCGGTGACGCCGCGGAGCTGTGCGGCAGCCTGAAAGCTGCGGGCGGTAGCTGCCTCATCCAGAGGAACTAGCCTCCGAATGCTTGCCCTTGCCGCGCGCGCGGATTAACTCGCCGCGATGGCGCCGCGCGCATTCATTACCGGCCTTTCCGGGCCTTTCATCACGTCGAGCGAACGCGCCTTCCTCAGGGAGGCTGCCCCTTGGGGGCTGATCATCTTCAAGCGAAACGTTAGCACACCTGATCAAGTAGCTCAGCTGGTGAGCTCTTTCCGGGAGATTGTCGGCCGCGAAGCACCTGTTTTGGTCGATCAGGAGGGCGGTCGCGTCCAGCGGCTGGGACCGCCACACTGGCCGGCTTATCCTGCGGGGGCACGCTACGGCGAACTTTACGAGCAGGAAGCCGAACTCGGTCTTGCAGCGGCGCGCCTCGGCGGTCGATTAATGGCCGCTGATCTTGCTCCCCTTGGGATCAATGTGGACTGCCTGCCGATTGCCGACGTTCCGGTCGACGGAAGCGATCCAGTCATTGGCGATCGTGCTTACGGGAACACGCCCGTAAAGGTGGCAGCCATTGGTCGGGCGCTTGCCGAGGGCTTGCAACGGGGCGGTGTGCTGCCGGTCCTCAAACACCTGCCCGGACACGGGCGGGCGACCGCCGACAGCCATCTCCGGCTCCCCGTCGTGGACACCGACCGCGCGACGCTGGAAACAACCGATTTTGCCGCGTTTCGACCGCTAAGCGACCTTCCGCTCGGGATGACCGCTCACGTCGTATTTTCTGCGATGGACCCGGTCACACCGGCGACGAGTTCCGTCACAATGGTGCGCGAAGTGATTCGCGGGTTCATCGGCTTCAAGGGCTTGCTGATGAGTGACGACATATCGATGGGCGCGCTGTCGGGAACGATCGAAGACCGATGCCGGGCTGCTTTTGTTGCAGGCTGCGACGTGGTGCTTCACTGCAACGGCCAACTCGATGAGATGCAACAGGTCGCGAGCGCAGCCTCGATACTTGTGGGCGAATCCGCGAAACGTGCCGATGCTGCTCTTGCGGCGCGCAAGCAGCCGGAGCAATTTGACATTGAGGCCGCACGAAGCGTCTTCACAAAGATGATCGCGGGTGAACGTTCAGCGGCCAACGGAATGAACCTTCATGACTCCTGAGTCTTTCGAGACGACGCTCGGCGAAGAGCGAGCGAGCAGCGAACCAGCCATGATCGTGGACGTCGAGGGATTCGAGGGGCCTCTCGACCTGCTGCTGACGCTTGCTCGCCAGCAGAAGGTCGATCTGACGAAAATTTCGATCCTTGCGCTGGCCGACCAGTATCTCGTGTTCATCGAGGCGGCACGCCAAATGCGGCTGGAACTTGCGGCGGACTATCTCGTCATGGCGGCGTGGCTTGCCTATTTGAAATCACGCTTGCTGCTGCCGGAGGCTACGCCGGGCGAGGGGCCGAGCGCAGAAGATATGGCGCTGGCATTGGCGTTCCGGCTCAAGCGTCTGGAGGCGATGCGCGAGGCTGCGGCGAAGCTGATGGAGCGTCCCCAACTCGAACGCGATGTGTTCGCGCGCGGCGATCCCGAGCCGATCGCCGAGATCAAGCAGCCCGAGTGGACAGCGACACTCTACGATCTGTTGAGCGCCTATGCCGTGCAGCGGCGCCGCAGCGCGATGTCGTTCGTGCGCGTGCGCAAGCGCGCCGTGTGGTCGCTTGCCGAGGCGCGCGCCGCGCTCGAGCGAATGATCGGCCAGAGCACGGACTGGACGCGGATCGATCAGTTTCTCATTCAGTACGTTGTTGAGCCGGCCATGGCGGTGACGGCGATGGCATCATCGTTTGCCTCCGCGCTCGAACTGGTGCGCGAAGGTCACGCGGAAATTCATCAGAAGCAGCCTTACGCGCCGATCTATATGCGCAAGCGCTTTGGGGTCGACAATCGAAGCGGCAATGCGCCGGCGAGCGTGCCAGGAAATGCATGAGGAGGCCGTATCCATGTCAAGCATGGCCAGCAAGCTCGTGGTCGTGAGCAACGACGAGCCCGCGCCTGAGCCGGGCGCACGGCCCGAAGAATTGCGGCTGCTCGAGGCGTTGCTGTTTGCAGCCTCCGAGCCGCTCGACGAAGCGCAACTCGCGCGTCAGTTGCCGGCTGGCACCGACGTGAAAGATGCGCTCGCACGTCTGAAGGCCGAATACGCGCCGCGCGGCGTCAATTTGGTGCGCGTCGGCAAAAAGTGGACCTTCCGTACCGCGTCCGATCTGTCCTGGCTGCTGACCAAGAAGTCTGTTGAGTCACGAAAGCTTTCGCGTGCGGCAATGGAAACGCTCGCGATCATTGCCTATCACCAGCCCGTGACACGGGCCGAGATTGAAGAAATTCGCGGTATCGTTACTTCGGCGGGTACCTTGGACGTGCTGCTCAAAACCGGCTGGATCAAGCCGCGCGGGCGCCGCAAGGTTCCGGGCCGGCCCATTACCTACGGCACGACAGAGGCGTTCCTGTCGCATTTCGGCTTGGAAGGGGTGAGCGATCTGCCCGGCCTTGACGAATTGAAAGGTGCAGGCCTGCTCGAAGGCAGCTTGCCGGCGGGATTTTCGGTGCCCGTACCTTCCGACGACGGCACGCTGCGCGATGACGAAGATCCGTTGGAACCAGGTGACCTCGATCTCGGTCTTGCGCCGCCGGAAGGCCGCCGCGAGGAATAGCGGGTTCTGCCTTAAGGTAAATCGCGGCGTTTGAGCGCGCATCGTGCCCGCTTTACGAACGCGCGAAGTCCTTGTTTTTGCCCGTGCGCAAGCCTAGTTTCAGGTCAAACCACGGGCGGGACGAGCGTTAACGAACCCCGTCGCTGCGGAGGATTTCCCGATGGGTTCCTTGAGTATATGGCACTGGATGATCGTCATCGTCGTGGTGCTGCTGCTGTTCGGCCGTAACAAGATTTCCGACCTGATGGGCGACGTCGCGCAAGGTATCAAGGCCTTCAAGAAAGGCATGGCCGACGACGACAAGACGGCGGAGACAAAAAGCGAGCCGAAGGCGATCGATCACCAGGCGAGTGTCGCGCCGAAGGCGGAAACCGAGCGCCGCCCCGAAGGCGCGCACTCCTGAACGGCCGCCGCGGCCGTGCGAGGATGCGCGTGGCCGATGCGGCGCTGCGCTCCTGGAGTTGATTAATCCATGTTCGACATCGGTTGGGGCGAGCTCGTCGTCGTCGGCATCGTCGCGCTGATCGCGATCGGCCCGAAAGAGCTGCCGACGGTGTTGCGCACGCTCGGCCAGTACATGGCGAAGATCCGGAGCATGGCTTCCGAATTCCAGGGCCAGTTTCAGGAGGCCCTGCGCGAAGCCGAAATGGCGGATCTGAAAAAGCACGCCGACGATCTGAACGCGGCGGTGAGCGACATCGGCAATTTCGATCCGGTCGCGTCAACGCAAAAGCAGCTCGAGAGCGCGCTGGAAGACAAGCCCGAATCGGTTGCCGCGGAATCGGAAACGGCCGACGACGCAGCCGCGTCGCACAAGCCGCTCGACATCGAACCTGTGCCGGCCGAACCGGTGACGGCGCAAACGCTGCCTGAGCCAAGCGTGCCGCTGCCCGAGCCGGCTGAACCGGTCACCGAAAAAGATTTCAGCGTTGCTGAAGCGATCCCGCAGAAGCAGGCCGGGGGCGCAGCATGACGCACGAGGACATCGAGGCCACCAAAGCGCCTCTGATGGACCACCTGATCGAGTTGCGTTCGCGCCTCATCAAGGCGTTGCTCGCATTCGGCGTCATGTTTGTCGTGTGCTTTTTTTTCGCGCGCGACATCTACAATGTTCTGGTCTGGCCTTTCGTCTGGGTGGCGGGTCCCGAAAATTCCAAGTTCATCTACACCGCGCTGCTCGAATATTTCGTGACGCAGCTCAAGCTTGCCATGTTCGGGGCGGCGTTTCTGTCGTTTCCGGTGGTGGCGACGCAAATCTACATGTTCGTTGCCCCGGGGCTTTACCGCAATGAGCGCAGAGCCTTCCTGCCGTATCTGATCGCGACACCGATCTTCTTCACGCTCGGCGCGCTGGTCGTTTATTTCCTCGTTTTTCCGATGCTGGTGCGCTTCTCGCTGCACATGCAGCAGCCGGGCAGCGAAGGCGAGGCCACCATCGCGCTGATGCCGAAGGTCGGCGAATATCTCTCGCTGATGATGTCGCTGGTGCTGGCCTTTGGAGTCGCCTTCCAGTTGCCGGTCATTCTGACGCTGCTCGGGCGCATCGGGATCATTACATCGGCACAACTGAGATCGAAGCGGCGGTACTTTGTGGTCGGCGCCTTTGTGTTGGCGGCGGTGCTCACGCCACCCGATATCCTGAGCCAGATGTCGCTCGCCGTGCCGCTGCTGCTCCTTTACGAGGGTTCCGTCTGGTCGGTGCGCATGGTCGAGAGGCGGGCCAAGGCGGAAGCCGAGGCCAAGGCGAAAGCCGAAGCCGCCGGCGCAGCCGCCAATCCGGCGGAGTAGTTTCAGGCGACGCGGAAGCGCTGGCGCAAGAGCCGGGTGAGGGACATTCGTTTCAATTAAATTTCTGAGCCCTCACCGCCTTCACTCGGCTTCGTCTTCACGGTACGCGCCGATTCGGCACCCTCTCCCCCGGAAGGGGAAGATTGCGTGCCGCTTCCGCTGTTGCCCAATCCGGATTCCGATTAATAAGACGCCATGTATGACATCAGATGGATTCGCGAGCATCCGGAGGACTTCGACCGCGGCCTCAAGCGGCGCGGGCTGGAGCCGCTGTCGGCGAAGCTGCTGGCGCTCGACGAGAAGCGGCGCGCGCTGATCGTCAAGCTCGAGCAGGCGCAGGCGCGGCGCAACGCGGCTTCGAAGGAAATCGGGCAGGCCAAGGCGAAGAAGGACGAAGCCGGGGCGCAGAAGCTGATGGCGGAAGTCGGCGCTTTGAAGACTTCCATTCCGCAAATGGAGGCGGAGGAAAAGGAAGCCTCCGCCGCGCTGGACAAAGAGCTGGCGCAAATCCCGAACCTGCCGCTCGATGAGGTGCCGGACGGAAAGGACGAGCACGACAACGTCGAGCATCACGTCTGGGGAAATAAACGCAACTACGCCTTTACGCCGAAGCAGCACTTCGAGCTGGGCGAGGCGCTCGGCCAGATGGATTTCGAACTGGCTGCAAAATTATCCGGCGCGCGCTTCGTCGTTCTGAAGGGCGGCCTCGCGCGCATGGAGCGCGCGCTCGGGCAATTCATGCTCGATGTGCAGACGGGTGATAATGGATACACCGAAATCAATCCGCCGCTGATGGTGCGAGATGACGTGATGTTCGGCACGGCGCAGTTGCCGAAATTTGCTGAGGATCAATTTGAGGCCTTAACCGGCGTCGATGCGTTAATGAAGCGGATTGATTCAATTGGTTCAGCTGAGGTTGTGCAATACGCACGCGAACTAGGTGGCAATAGGCGCTGGCTCATCCCCACCGCCGAAGTGCCACTGACAAATCTCGTGCGCGAGTCCATCGTCGACGAGGACACGCTTCCGCGTCGCTACACCGCCTGCACGCCGTGTTTCCGCGCAGAAGCGGGCGCAGCGGGCAAGGACACGCGCGGCATGATCCGCCAGCACCAGTTCACCAAGGTCGAGCTCGTCTCCATCACCACGCCGGAAGAAAGCCTTGCCGAGCACGAGCGCATGACGGCGTGCGCCGAGGAAGTGCTGAAGCGGCTCGGCCTGCCGTTCCGCACGATCGTTCTTTGCACGGGCGACATGGGATTTGCTTCGCAGAAAACCTACGACATCGAGGTCTGGCTTCCGGGGCAAAATGCCTATCGTGAGATTTCATCGTGCTCGGTGTGCGGTGATTTCCAGGCGCGGCGCATGGATGCGCGCTACCGTCCGAAGGACGGCGGCAAGCCGGTCTACGTCCATACGCTGAACGGATCGGGCCTTGCGGTCGGCCGCACCCTGATCGCCGTGCTAGAAAACTATCAACAGGCTGACGGGAGTGTCATAATTCCCGATGCCCTCCAGCCTTACATGGGCGGCCTGACAAGGATAGCAGCGAAGAACACATGACGGGACTTTCGCCTTTCGACGTCGTCGTCATTACGTCCGATTTTGAAGACGC
>DASTSG010000043.1:0-6415 GCA_035760805.1 Pseudolabrys sp. | reverse complement strand
GCTTGGTCCCGAGCGCGTGATGTTCGCGGCGGATTATCCGTTCGAGTCGACCGAAGAGGCGGCGGGTTTCATGGATTCGGTCCCGCTCGATGAAGAACTGCGCGCCGACATCGCACGCAACAACGCGGCGAGGCTGCTGGGGTTCGCGTAACACTCTGCGCTGCCATCATCCGCGAAAGCGGATGATCCAGGGTCGCAGGAGTTCGAGGTTAACTTGCACGTTTGCGTTTACTGGATGCCCGCCTTCGCGGGGCATGACATCGCGATCTTGCCGCTTCCTATTTTGCCTGAATGACCCGCACCGGCTTGCCATCAAGCCAGGCGCGAATGTCTTCGACGATGTCGGGGAAATACTTGCGGTAGTTCTGCTCGCTGACGTAGCCGAGATGCGGCGTCAGCACGACATTGTCGAGCTTGCGATAGGGATGATCGAGCGGCAGCGGCTCGACTTCGAACACGTCGAGTCCGGCGCCGGCGATCTTCTTTTCCTGCAAGGCCTTGAGCAGCGCCGCCTGATCGACAATCGGCGCGCGCGCCGTATTGATGAGGTATGCCGACGGCTTCATGCGCGCGATGTCTGCGCCGGTAATCAACCCGCGCGAGCGGTCGCTCAACTGATAATGGATGCTGACGAAGTCGGAGTTGCGGAACAGGTCCTCCTTGCTCGCGTATTCCGCGCCGCCTTCTTTCGCCTTATCCGGCGTGAGGTTCTGGCTCCATGCGATCACCTTCATGCCGAAGGCATTGGCAATCGTTGCGACCCGATGGCCGAGCTTGCCGAATCCGACGATGCCGAGCGTGAGTCCTTCGAGGTCCCTGCCGATGGTCGTCTGCCAGAGTGCGCCCGCTTTGAGGCGCGCGTTCTCGAAGCCGATGTGGCGGGTCAGTTCCAGCATCAGGCCGAAGACGATGCCTGCGGTGGGGTTGCCGGCACCGCCGGTGCCGCAAACCGTAACACCGCGCTCGGCGGCCGCTTTCAAGTCGATTGAATTATTACGTGCGCCGGTCGTTATGAGCAGCTTCAAGTCGGGCAGGCCCTCGATCACCTGGCGCGGGAAGGGGGTGCGCTCGCGCATCATCACGATGACGGCGAAGCCTTGCAGCGCCTTGATGACGGCCTCCGGCCCGCCGATCGGGTCGTTGAAGACCTTGACGTCAACCTCCTTTGTGATCGGCGACCAGTCGGCGAATTTCAGCGCCACGTTCTGATAGTCGTCGAGAATTGCTGCGCGCACCATGCTTACCAATCCCTGAAAAGCGCCGGCAGAACAGCCGGCCGGCGCCACCTTAGGGCGCGCTCATGCGCTTGTCATTCGGGTTAGCCGCTTCGCGGCGCCCCGAACTGACGGGCAAGCTGGAACGATGAAATGAAGAGCTCAGCGCGGCTCGATCTGGCCGTGCTTCTCGCGCCACTTGGGCCCGGGCCCGCGCATGTAGTAGCGCTCGGGTTTGTAGGGACGTGCGATGTCCCGGGTGGCCTCCTGCCAGACAGAGGCGAAAAAATTCCCGATCTGGTGCAAAGGACGGCACACCAGCGTGGCGGCAGATCCAGAAATGACGGCGATGGCGCGACCCATGGCGAATGATCCGATACGCAAGCGGGTACCGTTACCCACTACTCCTTTTTGCCGCGGTCTAATGCGACGAGGTTCACACGAGCCAATCCTGAAACGAGAGAGGTTAAAGGCCGGTTCGAAAACGACGCTCTTGCTTCTTTTTCCAATCAGCCTTTCCGAACATTTACCGCGCTTGTCTCCATGCGGGCGGCATCGCTGCCGCCTGTACGTTTCCCCGCTTCCTTTTGGGGGACGGGTGAGGGGGCAAGAGCATCCCCATAGGCCACTTGCCTCCTCACCCGGCTCAAGCTTGCTATCGCTGCGCACTCGCCACCCTCTCCCCGAGGGGAGAGGGAAGAAAGAGCGCGCACCTCCTGCGCTTGCCCTTACGCTCCGCCGTCGTTACATCAGCCTCGAATTTCCCGACATTCGCTTTTTGTCGCATGCGGTCGCCGCGTGAGACGATGTCGGGCTGACACTACAAGTTCGAGGTTGAACGCCGCATGAATGGCCGCCAGTTCATCTACCATATGCACGGTCTGTCGAAGTCGTACCCGGGCGGCCGCAAGGTGCTCGAGAACGTCAATCTGTCGTTCTACCCCGATGCCAAGATCGGCGTGCTCGGCGTCAACGGCGCCGGCAAGTCGACGCTACTCAGGATCATGGCTGGGCTCGACACGGAATTCACCGGCGAGGCGTGGGCGGCGGAAGGCGCGCGCGTCGGCTACCTCGCACAGGAACCCCAGCTCGATCCCGACAAAACGGTGCGCGAGAACGTCATGGAGGGGGTCGCCGGCAAGCAGGCGCTGCTCGATCGTTACAACGAGATCGCGTCGAACTACTCCGACGAGACCGCCGACGAAATGGCGAGGCTGCAGGACGAGATCGATTCCAAGAACCTCTGGGACCTCGACGCGCAGGTCACGCAGGCGATGGATGCGTTACGCTGCCCGCCGGATGACGCCGACGTGAGCAAGCTCTCGGGCGGCGAGCGCCGCCGCGTTGCGCTCTGCAAGCTGCTGCTGGAGCAGCCCGACCTCCTGCTGCTCGACGAGCCCACCAACCATCTCGACGCCGAGTCTGTCGCGTGGCTGGAAGGCCACCTGCGCAACTATCCGGGCGCGATCCTGATCGTCACGCACGACCGCTACTTCCTCGACAACGTCACCGGCTGGATCCTCGAGCTCGACCGCGGCCGCGGCATTCCCTATCAGGGGAACTACACCGCCTGGCTCGGACAGAAGCAGAAGCGGCTCGAGCAGGAGGGCCGCGAGGAAGAGGCGCGCCAGCGCACGCTCGCGCGCGAGCAGGAATGGATCGCGGCCAGCCCCAAGGCGCGACAGGCGAAATCGAAGGCGCGCTATCAGCGCTACGAGGAGTTGCTCAAGCAGGCGAACGAGCAGCGCGCGCAAGCGGCGCAGATCATCATCCCGGTCGCCGAGCCTCTCGGGCAGAACGTGGTCGACGTCGAGCATCTCTCCAAGGGCTTCGGCGATAACCTCTTGATCGACGACCTGACCTTCAGGTTGCCTCCCGGCGGTATCGTCGGTGTCATCGGCCCAAACGGCGCGGGCAAGACCACGCTGTTCCGCATGATCACCGGCCAGGAGAAACCGGACAAAGGCACGATCAAAGTCGGCGATTCCGTCCACCTCGGCTACGTCGATCAGTCGCGCGACACGCTCGACGGCTCCAAGACGGTCTGGGAGGAAATTTCCGGCGGCAACGACATCGTCATGCTCGGCAAGCGCGAGATGAATTCACGCGCCTATTGCGCGGCGTTCAACTTCAAAGGCGCCGATCAGCAGAAGAAGGTCGGCCAACTCTCCGGCGGCGAGCGCAACCGCGTGCATCTGGCCAAGATGCTCAAGTCCGGCGCCAACCTCTTGCTGCTCGACGAGCCGACCAACGACCTCGACGTCGAGACGCTGCGCGCGCTGGAGGAGGCGCTGGAGGATTTCGCCGGCTGCGCGGTCATCATCAGTCACGATCGCTGGTTTCTCGACCGCATCGCGACGCACATCCTGTCCTTCGAGGGCGACAGCCACGTCGAATGGTTCGAGGGCAATTTCCAGGATTACGAGGCCGACAAGATGCGCCGCCTTGGTCAGGACTCGATCGTGCCGACGCGGGTCAAATACAAGAAATTCTCGCGATGATGCCCGGTGTGGCAGCACATTAGCCGGTCATCCTCCGCGATTCAGTCACCGCAGGCGCTTCGGTGAACATTGGCGCTTGCGTTTACCGGATCGTCCGCTTTCGCGAACGATGAGAATTCTCCCGACAAGCCCGGCGACGACAGCGCAGGGGAGCTCTCACGCCGCCCTGGTTTGCATCATCTCGGCCCAGCGCTCGCCGGTGCGCTTTTCATAGTAATCCGCAAGCGCGTTAAGGGCCGCCGCGCCGTCGCCCCGGAATGAAGGTCCGTGCATCAGCGCCAGCGTGTTCGGCTGGAGTGGCGCGAGACGGCGAATGGCGGATCCCATGCCCGGCGCGAGCGCCGAATACTGGAACAGGTCCTCCGCCGCGATTGCCGGCCCGACGATGTCGCCATCGTGGATGAGCGCCGGATTATCGCCGAGCTGCGTGAACAGATCGCCGCACAGCAGCGTCCCGGTCGATTCCTCGTACATCACGCCGGCGTCCCAGCCGTGCGGCGTATGCGGCGTGTCGATGTAGCGGACGCGCTTTCCGCCGCCGAGTTCGATGGTCTCGCCGTCGGCGAGAACGCGCGGCGCGCGGTCGGCCATGTCATTGAGCGAGACGAGGCAGCCGGTCTGGCCGTGCGCGACCTGCGCATGCGGCGCGATTGCCATCCACTCGTTCATGGCGCCGCATTCGTCCGCCTCGTAATGGCCGAACGCGATCCAGCGCAGGCTTTCAGGCGCAATGAGCTTCGCGACCGCCTCGCGGTTGAGCGGAAACATCTTGCGCAGGCCGGTGTGGAACATGAGCGGCTCGTCGCCGCGGATCAGGAAGGAGTTGAAGGCGAAGCCGGCGGGCTCCGCGATCTGCGGCACGAACGTCGACAGGCGGAAGATGCCGTCGGCGACTTCATCGATCTTGGTCTGCATGGCGGATCTCCAGGTTACGATATTTGACAGTACACAAGTGTGTACTTAACTAAAGCCAGTTGTCAATAATCACTGCACATGATAGTGTAGTCAAAATGTCGCGACCCTACACCCTCAAGAAGCGCGCGGAACGGCAGGCGCAAACGCGTCGGCGGATTATCGAGGCCGCGGTCGCGCTGCACACGAGCATCGGCCCGGCGGCGACCACGTTCAGCATGGTGGCCGAGAAGGCCGGTGTGCAGCGTCATACGCTCTACGCGCATTTTCCCGACGAACGCGGCCTGTTGATGGCGTGCTCGGGGCATGTTCAGGAGCAGGATCCGCCGCCGGACGCTTCGGCCTGGCGCGGCCTGAAAGACCGCCGCGAAAGGCTGACGGCCGGACTGTCGGCAGTCTACGAGTGGTATGCGGGTCGCGCCCAATTGCTCGCCAGCGTGTTGCGCGATGCCGAGCATCATCCGCTCGTGCGCGAAATTTCCCAGCTGCGCTACGGGCCGGTGATTGCCGCGTGGCACGAAGTCCTGGGCGCGGGGCTTGACGCGAGGCAGCGCGCGATGCTGCACCTTGCGTTGAGCTTTTTCACCTGGCGCGCGCTGGTCGAGGAGAGTGGTCTTCAATCGGCCGCTGCGGTCGAAGCGATGGTGCAGGCGATCGAGGGCTGAATGCTCGCGCGGCGGGGCCTGCGCATTCCTTCTCAGAGAAGCTCTGCGCTCTCTGTCACGGCCGGGCTTGTCCCGGCTATCCCGCTTGGAGAGGCACTGCTTTCCTAAGCGAGATCACATCGGAAGTCGGGCTTGCCCGACGTCCGCACGATTACCGCCACAAGTCGGGTAAACCTGACTTGTGGTGACAAGCCCGGTGATGACAGTGCAGCGAGCGACGGCTGCATCACGAAACCTCTTACCGCTTCTTCTTCACCCGCCGCGCGATTTTCTTCTTGTGGGCTGCTTTCTTCGGCTGCTCGGCTTGTGCCTCATGGATGAGCCCGCAGGTCGCGGCTTCCTTCAAGGTCAGTTCGCGGTGCTCGGTCGCGTTGGTGTAGATCGCCGCGATGATGGTGCCGAGCGTGCACACCTGCGCCGATGCCGCCGTCGATGCGGCGAGCAGCGCCACGCCTGCGAGCGCTGCGATTCCGAGTTTTCCCATGCGCCCCTCCCGGAGTTTTTGTCGGGTGACCGCAAATAGTCTCAGTCTTTTACCGCCGGCGGAAGCGGGGCGACATCAATTCCAGACCGTCACGCCCCACGTAAGCGGCGCAATCCGGTAAGCGCAGGCGTGTGAGCTGATCTTCAACACCTGCGTTTACTGGATCGTCCGCTTGCGCGGACGATGTGGTTCGAATTTGTTTTTCAAGGCTTGGATGCGCTCGACAGTCGCTCGTAGAAGATCGTTGCGTTTCTCTTCCGCAGGATCGCCAATAAATTGAATCGCACCAAATGAGTTTTGCCTTCGTTGACAATGTTTTTGATGCGGATTATATTCCTATAGCCTTCCCCGCCGAGGGGCGTTCCTGCAGGACGCTTCGGGAATGGGGGAGGGTGCGGCGCCTGCGGGCGAGGCTCGTAACCTCGCACTCGGGCGGCGTCGGGGCTCCGCCCGGTGGCCACTATGAGCCGCCCGCGAGGAGCTCGCTGACGGCTGAGCCCGTTGCTCGCCCGAAGCTCCGATGCGCGACAACCCGATGAGGGGAACTGGCGCGGAAGAGCGGACGGCAAGACGGACGGCTCCCCGAAAGCGCGGCCCGGCGCCGAAGGAAAACGCCGTGACGGAGCGCCGCAAGGCGCG
>DASTSG010000042.1:0-32342 GCA_035760805.1 Pseudolabrys sp. | reverse complement strand
GCCGCAGCCCATTCATGAAACGGAAGGCACCGTCCTTTTCGCCCTTCACGTCCAGCGCGATCATCGTCGAGCCGCCGCTCATCTGACGGCGGATCAACTCGGCCTGAGGATGATCGGCACGGCCCGGATAGGTGAGGCCCTGCAGCTTCGGATGATCGTGCAGGGCGTCGGCGAGAAAGGCCGCGTTGGCCGTCTGACGCTCAACCCTCAGAGACAGCGTCTCCAAACCCTTGAGAAGAACCCAGGCGTTGAACGGCGAAATCGAGGGGCCCGTCATGCGCAGAAACTGCTGCACCTTGCTCTCGATGAACTCCGTGGAGCCCAGAATGATGCCGCCGAGGCAGCGGCCCTGGCCGTCGATGTGCTTGGTGGCCGAATAGACGACGCAGTCTGCGCCGAGCGCGAGCGGGCTCTGATAAAGTGGCGTGGCAAACACGTTGTCCACGGTCAGCTTCGCGCCGGCATTGTGCGCAATATCCGCAATCGAGGCGATGTCATACACCTCGAGTGTAGGGTTCGTCGGCGTTTCCATATAGAAAACTTTGGTGTTCTTGCGCACCGCCATCTTCCATTGCGACAGATCGGTTCCGTCGACGAGCGTTGAGCTAACGCCGAAGCGCGGCATCCAGTCCTCGATGATCCAGCGACATGATCCGAACAGCGCCTTGGCGGCGACGACATGATCACCGGCGCGGACCTGCCCCATGAGTGCGGTGGCGACGGCCGCCATGCCGCTTGCGGTCGCGCGCGCGGCTTCCGCGCCTTCGAGCGAGGCCATCCGTTGTTCGAACATGGTGACGGTCGGATTGGAATAGCGCGAATAGACGTAGCCCGGCTCCTTGCCCGAAAACCGGGCTTCGCATTGCTCGGCGCTGTCGTAGACGTAGCCTTGCGTGAGAAAGAGGGCTTCGGAGGTTTCGCCGAATTGCGAGCGTAGGGTGCCGCTATGAACCAGACGAGTTTCGGGACGGTAGTTCTTTTTCAGGGACGCAGACATCAACGGCCTCCTTCAGCCAAATAAAAAACCGGCCGGAGAAATTCTCGGCCGGGCTCACGCGTCCCCGGCCTTTTAGCGATTTATTTTACGTGGCTGCAAGCCGGCCGGCTCAAATGACCACGGGATAATCGGTTTGTAGCGGAACGGGCAGCTTCACGTCAAGGCGCCCATCGGGTTAGATCGTTGCTAACCGGAATGGGGCAGCCGTGGCGCTGACATTTGCAGCCGACGAAAAGGGCATCTTGCCCGATTATCTGATCGCAGCGCTTGCCGAGGAGGGTGGGCTACTGCCCTCTGTCGATTTCGTGGAGGAGCAGATTCAGCCGGCGAGTCTCGATCTGCGACTCGGCGAGATTGCCTATCGCGTACGTGCGAGCTTCCTGCCGGGCCCGCGTTCGACGGTGGCCGCGCGCATCGATCAACTCAAGCTGCACGAGATTTCGCTCTCTGACGGCGCCGTGCTTGAGACCGGCTGCGTCTACATCGTGCCTCTGCTCGAAAGTCTCGCGCTGCCGAACGATATTTCTGCGGCCGCGAACCCGAAAAGCTCAACGGGCCGGCTCGACGTGTTTACGCGCGTGATCGCCGACGAGACGCGCGGCTTCGACCGCGTCAGACCCGGTTATCACGGACCTCTTTATGCAGAGATCAGCCCGCGCACGTTTCCGGTGCTCGTCCGTGAAGGCTCCCGCCTGTCGCAAATTCGATTTCGTCACGGGCAAGCCGTGCTGGATATCGAGGCCTTGCGCGCGCTTCACGCGCGCGAGCGACTGGTTGACTCGGATGAGGCAAACGTTGGCGACGGGATTTCCGTCGGCGTCGACCTTTCCGGGCTTGGTCCGGGCGGTCTTGTCGGTTATCGCGCCAAGCGCCATACAGGCCTCATCGATGTCGATCGCCGCGCCGGCTATGCTGTGCTCGACTTTTGGGAGCCGATCATGGCGCGGCCCGACAAAACTCTCGTGCTTGACCCAAACGAGTTCTACATCCTGGCATCGAAAGAAGCCGTGCAGGTGCCGCCCGATTACGCCGCCGAGATGGTGCCGTTTGATCCTTTGGTCGGCGAATTCCGCGTGCACTACGCCGGTTTTTTTGACCCCGGCTTCGGTTATGCGGGCGCCGGCGGCAAAGGCGCGCGTGCGGTTCTGGAAGTGCGCTCGCGCGAAGTTCCCTTCATCCTCGAGCATGGGCAGATCGTCGGGCGTCTCGTCTACGAGAAGATGCTGGCGCGCCCGAAGAAACTATATGGCCAGGGCATCGGATCGAATTATCAGGCGCAGAGCCTTAAGCTGAGTAAGCACTTCAAGTCCTGAGCTTCGCGCCAAGGAGTTGCAGTCATGGCCAATGCAACACGCACAACAATGCATGTCGCGTCCCGTCTGCATCGCAGTTTGAAGGGGGTTGCTGACCCGGTGGGAGCGCTGCTGGTCGACGTTTTCCACCATCTCGCGCTGTTCGCGATTGGCGCAACGACCGTATGGTCGGCAGCGGCTGCCTTCTTCGAGATGGTACACCGGGGCCGGGCAGAACTTCCGGACCTGCTGCTGCTGTTCATTTATCTCGAAATCGGAGCGATGATCGGCATCTACTTCAAGACGACACGGTTGCCGGTTCGTTATCTTCTCTACATTGCAATCACAGCCTTGGCGCGCGTGCTTATCGAGCTCGTCAGCGCGGAGCACAAAACGGGTACCGATCTGATGGTGGTGGCCGGGGCTATTCTAATCGTGGCGGTTGCCGTGTTGATCCTGCAGTTTGCCTCGCACCAGTTTCCGTCAGCCGAGTCAGCGAGCGATCTCAGGGCGGCTGCCGCCGATGACTGACGCTGCGTTCACCAGCACCGGATGTGAGGCTCCCAAAATAGATTGAGAGCTAAGCCAAGTTGTCCCGTTCGCTGAAACGGCGTCCGCGCGCGGCGTCAGCCGATACCAAGCGACCTTTCCCGGAGCGAACATCGATCGGCCGCGCTTGGACCACAGCGGTGGCGCATGATCGCCGACAACGAGGATGTCCGCCGGCCCTATTGCTGGATTGAGCGCGAGTTGTGCGACGGCGCCGAAAAGATCATGCCAAAGCTCGGCCATCCGGCAGACGGTTGCTTGGCCGAAAGGATTTTTGGGACTCGCGCAGTTGAAGTTTGTGCGGGCATCGCCCGGCGCGACCGGAATGTGCGTGTTGAGCGTGAGCCAGTAAATGAATCGCGGCTTGTCGGCGGGCGCGAACTTCCGCGCTTCCTGAGCAATTACCGGTGCAAGATCCGAGTCGCACGCGCCGCGGAACGCGCTGCCGCACACGCGGCCCGTTTTTTTCACAAGCTCGCTGCCGAACAGCTCTTTGTCAAAGCCGACGCGGGGATACCATTGATCACGTTCAAACATGCCACCACTGAACGCATGAACGGCGAGCGAGTTGTATCCGCGCTGGTGCAGCAGCTCGGGCAGGCAGGAGTATCCAAATTTCGGCGCATAATCACTGTAAAATGCGCGCGTTTCGCACAACTCGCGCATCTCACCGGATGTGGTTGATCCATAATAGGTCGCTGTGCCGGAAGATACGGCGTATTTGCGCGTCACCGACGTGGCTGACAGCGGCTCATCGATGCGGGCGCGTTTGGCAGGATCGGTCATGTAGCCGAGACTTTCTACGATCACGAGAACCACGTTTCGGCCGTTTGTGCCGGCGACCTTGTTAAATCCCGATGCGTCTGCTGCCGAGACAACAGGTACGTGCTTTCCAAAAAAGGAACCAAAGTAATACTGCGGCGAGATGTTTGTGACGTAGTCGAGCGCGGCAAAAGCCAATGCTGCTGCAAAGAGGAAGATGATATTGCCATGCGCCAGCTTTTCGCGTCTGGTGAGAAGGTAAAGCGCAAAGGCGGTCGTCACCATCATTACGCCGATCAGACAGATGTAGAGCGGCGAAGAAAGAAAATGGATGCGCTTGGCTTGGTCCAGAGCCGCCAGCAGTTCGGATGGCGCCAAATTGAACATGAGCGCCAGCGTTGAGATCAGGTCATAGCAAAGGAGCGCCAGGAACAGCACCGCGGTCAGCGGAGCGGGAAACCGCTGCGCCCAGATTGCAAGCACAGCATAGAGCAGGATGCAGGTCGTCCGTGGCGGAAGTCCGATATCGATCAACGTGCTGAGCGATGCCAGCGAAAGCAGATTAGGCAGGATCAATCCGGCGAGCAAAAGCCGAGCGGTGGGAGAGCGAAGAAAATGGAGCCGAGCAGCCGCGTGCGAAAGCAACCGCCAAGCCTGACCAGGCGAGGCTTTGGCGAGCGACTCGTCAAACTTTTGCGGAGACGACGCAACCGACATTCACGGCAGTGTAGACTTGAAGTCTGAAGCAAGAATTTACGGCCCGCTTAAGCCTTTAGTAATCGTCGTTGGCGGGTCACGGAAAGCCGGCTGTGCGCCAGCCAAGACGCGCACCATTGCCGACGAACTTGATTTCGGACGGGATGGCTCGCTATTCTGAAATGGGTGCGGGCGTAGTTCAATGGTAGAACGGCAGCTTCCCAAGCTGCATACGAGGGTTCGATTCCCTTCGCCCGCTCCAATTCCTCCCGGCCGCGCCATGTGTGGCGAAGTCATCGCGTCGGAGACTCATATTTGGACCTCTTTCCCCAGCACACTCGCGCGAAAGTCAGAACTTTCAGCAACGAGCGCGAGGTGTCTTGGTGAACCGATGCCAGCCGACAAAAAATACGAGGCAACAAACACCACGCCTGTTTTATTTACCGTTCATTGTGTGGAGCGGGCTGTTCGCGATGGCGCATCAACCAGAACCGCCAGCCGACAAACGGAATATTCCAAACCAGGCGTCGAAGAATTCGGATCGTGAAGCGCAGCATGTGGCGCACGCGCTTGTACTGCGCCCTGTTGACGTAGCCGAAAATTAACCGTTATCGGTTAGTTTACGTTGCTCGCGTCGGTGGGGGCATTCATGCTGCGTCGGCTTATTTTGCTCGCACTCGTGTCGTTGCCTTGCGCGGGCCGTGCAGCCGAGTTGCCGCGCATTCTGGCAAGTGCCGACAATCAGGTCCCCCGATGTGTCGAGCCTGCGTCGTTGATGGAGTTCGTCAACGCACGCAACGCGCGCCTTCACACGCCGCGCGAGATCGATCCGCGCTTCGACGCGATTGCCAGCCTTTATCAGAAGCTCGGCGCTTGCGTTTCGCGCGACCCGGCGCAATGCGTTGCCATCCGCTGGGATTACGCATTCTATCAGATGCTGCTGGAAACAAACTTTCTCACATTTCGCAGACCCGACGGAAAACGCGGCGGCGTTCGGGCTGAGGACAATAACTTTGCCGGAGTCGGCGCGACCGTGCCGGGCAAGCCCGGCGAAAAATTCAAGGACGTGAAGACCGGTGTGCTGGCTCACCTTCAGCATGTCCTGATGTATTCGCTGACACCGATTCCACATCCGGTCGCGCAACGTACGCGCCAAGTGCAATCAGATGTACAGGACGCTTTGCGCCGGTTGCATCGGCCGGTCACCTTCAACGACCTTGCGCGCATCTGGACGGGAACCGATCACAGTCGCTACGTACGCGATATTCAAAAGATCGCTGCCGAATATACCGGACACTATTGCGAACCGCAGCGCGTTGCGGACAGCAACAAATAAAAAGCCGGCCGCGCAATGCGGCCGGCCGTGAGTTCCAGATCACTAAATTTAGTCGCCGCTGATGGTCTTCACGACGTTCGACATCGGACGCGCTTCGGCCAGCCCGCCGCCCATCTCTTTGAGCACGATTTCCTTGTACTGAGGCAGTGGCTCGACAGGAGTCTTTCCGACGACCTGCACGACCTTGAAGCCGTTATCCTTCATCCATTTGAGGATTTCCGGAATGGCTTCGGAAGTTGCGTGCTGAAAGTCGTGCATCAAAATGATGCCCTTTCCATGCTTCTTGAGCTTGGCCTCGACCGATCTGACGACCTGCGCCGGTCTGCGCATCTTGAAATCGAATGAGTCGATGTCGGTCGAGAAAACGCCGATGTTACGCGAGCCCACATACTTCAGCAGTTCGGGGGGGTGGCGCAGCGCCGGAAAGCGGATGAAGGGCGCGACAGGCTTGTTGCCGAGCGCGATACTGAGGGCCGCAATGCCCTTCTCGATCTCGGCCTTGGCGTCATCTTCTGAAAGTTTCGAAAGGTCCTTGTGCGACCAGGTGTGCGTACCGACGGTGTGACCGGCGGCGGCGACTTCCCTCGCGATTTCGGGATGCCAGCCGGCGTGCTCGCCGATGTTGAAGAACATTGCCTTGGTGCACTGGTCCGCAAGCGCCTTGAGGACGCGCTCCGTGTTGCCCGGCCAAGGTCCATCGTCAAAAGTCAACACGACTTCGTGGTCGCGCAGAAAATCGTAAGCCTTGAAGTGCTGGAAGCCGAAACCGGGCCCGCCGGTGGTATCGATCTGTACAACGCGCCCCACGCCGAGCGCGTTCGGGTTTTTACATTCGCTCTTGGTCGCAGCAGGCGGCGATGTATCTGCGTTTGCCGCCGCTGAATGCGTTGTCGTGTTCTGCGCCAACGCGGTGGTTGCGATCGCCGAAGCGGCAAGCGCCAACAAATAGGCGAAGCGATTACGCATAATGGCCTCCAGCCCAGGCTGCGTCGAAGAAGCGCGCATTCATGCGAGTTTGGCGGAACGGAGTCAATGTAACCCGGAAAAACCGCGTAAATCCCCCGATATTGCCCCGCAATAACGTTAATCTGAGCGGGGCGGAAGCTCTTGCTCGCGGCAAATTTATTGCTCAGCGGCCCATTCGGGCCTATCTGAGCGGTGAAACGGTCGTATGGTCGCCCCGTGAGGACCAGCAATGCCAACCGTAGCGCCTACCGCAGGAACGTGGATGTCGCGGCCGCTGCTTGCAGTGATCGGTGCAGGCGTGGTGCTGGTCGCAAGCACGCTCGGCCTTTGGGCCTACTACGGCACGACGGTATTCTTCGAGGTGGTGCGCGCCGGTTTTGCGGCCTGCTTCTGACTGTCGTTGAGTGACGCTAGAATGATGAACGCCAAAACGCCCCGGGTCCTTCTTGTCATCGGATCGTTTCTTGCGGGCTTGATCGTCTTCCTTGCAGTCATTCTGTTCATTGCCGGCGGCGCGCCGTTGGTCGGCGGCGGACAAGGTTCTGCGATTGGGGGCCCGTTCAATCTCGTCGATCAGAACGGCAAGGCCATCACCGACCGCGACATGAGGGGCAAGCCGTTCCTGGTCTTTTTTGGCTACACGCACTGTCCGGACGTTTGTCCGACAACATTGTTTGATGCGTCGGAAGTGATGCGTGCGCTGGGCAAGGACGCAGATCGAACGGCCATGCTGTTTATAACCGTCGATCCTGAACGCGATACGCCGGCGGTGCTCAAGGACTATCTGTCGAACTTCGACCCTCATGTGCGCGGCCTAACCGGAACCCAGGATGCGATTGCCGCCGTGGAGCGGAAATATCGCGTCTATTCCAAGAAGGTGCCGGAGAAGGATGGCGAGTATTCAATGGATCATTCGGCTATCGTCTACCTGATGAGCAAGGACGGCAGCTTCGTTGCGCCGTTCAACCTCGCGCGCAAGCCGCAGGACGCCGCCGCAGACTTGCGTAAATACATGTGAGCTACGCCTCGTACATGCGAGCTACGCTTCGGTTGCTGTTGTGGCCGACGGTACCAAAGTCGCGGTTTCGAAAGCGCCCAGGTGCTGCTCAAGGATCGACAGCGAGCGCGTGACGTTCCGAGCGCCATTGCGGTTTGCCGCACCGTGCTCGGTTTTTTCCCATCCATAAGGGTTGAAAAGGAACTGGTAGAACGCGCGCCATGCCGCCAACGACAACAGCAGCCAGTGGATCGGCGTGAGCAGAAGCACCCACGCGGCTGACTGAAGGTTTCGGTTCACCAGTCCGCGCCACCCCAAAAAAGCGGACGTGAGATAGCCCGACGCCGCCGTTGTACCGTAAAAAGCGGCTGCCGCTGTGAAGGCCGCATTATTGCCTAGCCACTGCATCGATCCCTGTGCCGCGAGGTAAATCAGCGTTAGAAAAAAGACCGGATGCACGAGCGTCGCCAGAACATTGCCGGCGATCAAAAGCTGAAATGCGATGAAGTTGATCGGCCCGAGCTCGCGCAATAGAGCGTACGGTCTGCGCATGTGCACGCACCATGTCTGTAACCAGCCTTTGAACCAACGTGTCCGTTGGCGCAACCATGGCCACACGCGCGCGGTTGCCTCTTCGAACGTGGTCGAATCGATTATGGCTGCCCGGTAGCCAAAGCGTGCCAGCCGAATACCGAGGTCTGCGTCCTCGGTCACATTGTGTGCGTCCCAGCCGCCGACAGCGCGCAGGGTTGCGGTGCGAAAATGATTGGACGATCCGCCCAGCGGCAGTGGCAGTTGCAGCGCAGAAAGGCCGGGAAGAAATACGTCGAAATGCCCCGCGTATTCGGCGGAAAACATCGCTGCCAGCCAACTGTCGGTCGTGTTGTCGATAGCCAGGCGCGCTTGCACGCAGGCAAGATCGCTGTGCGCTTTCCGGAATGCATTGAGCGCGCGAATGAGTTGGTCTGGCTCGGGCCTGTCCTCCGCATCGTAAATGACCGTGAAAGCGCCGCGCGCGAACGGTAACGCCACATTAAGCGCCTTGGGTTTGGTTTGAGGGCCTGATGCCGGTGCAATGATGGTCTCGATTGCCAAACTGCCGCGATAGGCCGCGATTGCCGCGCGCGTTTGCGGGTCGTCTTCTTCGGTGACGAGTAAAATGTTGAGCTTCTCTGCCGGATATTCGAAGCGCTCAAATGAGGCCAGCAGGCCCTGCACGGACGCCGCTTCGTGGTAGAGCGCTGAAATGATTGTGTAGGTCGGCAGCTGGTCTTCGCGCAGCGGCGGCAGCGGTCTGGAAGGTGACTGTGGGACGAATGCGCCGATAAGCCGCAAGGCCGACCACGCCAGAAAACCGGCCGCCAATGCAAGCTCCAAGGCTGTTAGTGCCGCGGCGGGAGCGAGAACGGCGCTCAACAATGTTACGCAAGCGGCAATGCCTACACCACCAATATTAACGCGCCACCGGGGTGGTGCTGCGGAGAGGGTCGGGTAGCGACTCTGGAGCGTGCTGCTGGCGCGTTCGCCAAGCGCCCGTGCAGCGTTCCTGAGTACGAAGCTGCGCAAATGCTCAGGGGTCGTTAAACGAATCCGCTGCGCGAGCGAAGGGTTCGATGCCATCGCTCCGAGAAAGTGGCGGACATCGCGCGGAGCGATAACGAACAATAGGATGCCGTCCACAACCAGCGGGAGGATGCCTTGAACAAGCGCATCGATAAGGCGCGAGTCATCGAGGGGACACTGTCGCCGAGTTGCGTTCTCGAGCGTATCGAATGGCTGGTTAAGGCTGACGGCCAGCATGCGGAGATAGGTTTCTTCCGCCACCACGCCTTGCGTGATCAAGACGCGGTCGGCGCCGACGCCAATGCGCGCCGCTCGCTTCTCCGCGGCGGCGATTACATCGGGGTCGAGGCGGCCGCGTAAACAGTCAATTTCTGGAAATCGCGGTTTGCCGCCCTTGCCAATCCCGTCCTCGCCGACCGGCGCGATGGGAGGAGAGCTTGCCGAAGTCACAAAATTCGCCGGGCGGCTCGCAACCACCCCTCGGTACACGTCCGTCAACGCCTTGGCCCCAACCCCAGGGACAATCTATTGGCAATAGATACCACAATTGCAACTGAAACGCGAGGTAAATAGATGCGGAGCCCGCGGGGCTCGCGAGCAGAAATGCCAATTGGTTCTTGTATGGGGTGGTGTTAGAAGGCGCCCATGTCAGGTTTTATGTCGCACTACATGGCGCCGATTGCGGTAGCCGCAGTCGCCGTTGTGCTGGTGCTCGGACTCATCAACATGATGCGGGGCGGATCGCCGAATACGTCGCAGAAGCTGATGCGCTTGCGCGTTTTGATGCAGTTCATCGCAATCGTCATCATCATGCTGACGATCTGGATCATGGGCCGCTGAGTTCGATTGGCTTGCCACGTCCCGCCGTTGAGGCAATCGGCTAAGATGGCGGGTATGTTTGCAAACGTTTGGAGCCGCCATGGTCGTGCTCAATCGTATTTACACTCGCACCGGCGACGAGGGAACCACGTCGCTTGGCTCCGGTGCCCGCCGCAAAAAATACGACTTGCGCGTCTCGGCCTACGGCACCCTGGACGAGGTCAATGCTGTCCTCGGCATTGTGCGTCTGCATACCGAAAACGATGCGGCGCTCGATAGCAGCCTGTCGCGCATTCAAAACGATCTGTTCGACGTCGAAGCAGACCTGTGTTTGTCGGAAAAGGGACCTGGCGGCGCCCGCATGACTGTCACCGACGCCCAAGTGGCTTGGCTTGAGAGCGAGATTGACCGTCTGAACGCGGATCTTGCGCCGCTGAAATCTTTTGTTCTTCCCGGAGGCAGCGCCGCCTCAGCCTATCTGCATCTGGCGCGCACAGTCTGCCGCCGCGCCGAGCGGATTATGGTCGAACTCAAGGACCAGCCCGGCGAGGAGGTCTCACCGGCGTCACTGAAGTATGTCAATCGCCTGTCGGACTACCTGTTCGTCGCTGGCCGCTACGCGAACGACAAAGGAGCGCGTGACGTGCTTTGGGCTCCTGGGCAGAACCGGTAACGCAATTCCGCGTTGCAGCGTTATCGTTGACAGGTGATCGGAACGGCCTTTAGCTTCCCAGCCACAATTTGCCGCCCTGCGGAAGGGAATTCATGAAAATTCTGGTGCCCGTGAAGCGGGTGGTGGACTTTAACGTCAAGATTCGCGTGAAGCCAGACGGCTCCGGGGTCGAGCTCGCCAACGTCAAAATGTCGATGAATCCCTTCGACGAGATTGCGGTCGAGGAGGCGATCCGGCTCAAGGAGGCCGGCAAGGCCACTGAAATCATCGCGGTCTCCATCGGACCGGCGCAAGCCTCCGAGACGATCCGGACAGCGCTCGCGATGGGCGCCGATCGCGGCATCCTGGTGAAGACCGACGGCGGTGCGGTCGAGCCTCTGGCCGTTGCCAAAATCCTCAAGGCGATTGTGGAGGCCGAGCAGCCCGGCCTTGTCATTATGGGTAAGCAGGCAATCGACGACGATTGCAACCAGACCGGACAGATGCTCGCCGCGCTTCTCGGCTGGTCGCAAGGTACGTTTGCCTCGAAACTTTCCGTGGACGGCGAAAGCATCACCGTCACGCGTGAGGTCGACGGCGGCTTGCAAACGGTAAAGCTCAAGGCGCCGGCGGTTGTGACCACCGATTTGCGGCTCAACGAACCGCGTTACGCCAGTCTGCCGAACATCATGAAAGCGAAGAAAAAGCCGATCGACGAAAAGACGCCCGATGCATATGGCGTCGACGTCAGGCCGCGGCTTGAAATTTTGAAGACGTCGGAGCCGCCCGGCCGCAAGTCCGGCGTGAAAGTAGGCTCGGTGGCCGAGCTTGTCGGAAAACTCAAGGATGCGGGGGTGATCTGATGACCACGCTCCTCATTGCCGAGCACGACAACACGTCGGTCAAAGATACCACCAACAAGGCGCTTACGGCGGCGAGAGCGTTGGGCGGCGACGTGCACGTTCTCGTCGCGGGCAAGAATTGCAAAGCAGCGGCTGATGCTGTGGCCACGCTCGACGGCGTGTCGAAAGTGCTATTGGCCGATGCGCCGGCGTACGAGCATATGCTTGCCGAGCCGACGGCTGCGCTGATCGTTTCGCTCGCGGCCGGTTACGACGCGATCGTTTCGCCCGCGACGACCAGCGGCAAGAACATCATGCCGCGGGTCGCTGCGCTGCTCGATGTCATGCAAATCTCGGACGTCACAAAGGTCGTTGCGCCCGATACGTTTGAGCGGCCGATCTACGCCGGCAATGCCATTCAGACCGTGAAGTCGAACGACGCAAAAAAGGTCATCACGGTGCGAACCGCAGCCTTCCAGGCGGCCGGGAAGGGCGGTTCGGCCGCGGTCGAGCCGATAACTGCCGCAAACGATCCGGCCCTCTCATCGTTCGTCGGGGAGGAATTGTCGAAGTCCGATCGCCCGGAACTCACGTCGGCGAGGATCATCATCTCCGGCGGCCGCGCGATGCAGTCGCGCGAGAACTTCACAAAATACATCGAGCCGGTGGCCGACAAGCTGGGCGCGGCAATGGGCGCCTCGCGCGCCGCTGTCGATGCCGGCTATGCGCCGAACGACTGGCAGGTCGGGCAGACGGGCAAGGTCGTTGCACCGGAACTGTACATTGCGGTCGGAATTTCTGGCGCGATCCAGCATCTCGCCGGGATGAAAGACTCCAAGATCATTGTTGCAATCAACAAGGACGAAGAAGCGCCAATTTTCCAGGTGGCCGACTACGGGCTGGTGGCCGATCTTTACCAGGCCCTGCCGCAACTCGCGGAGGAACTTGGAAAAATCGGCCGTTGACCATCGTGCAATATTGTCGCTGCGGCGGTGGTTTCATTGAACGGATCGGCGTAAAAATGCAGGAACAGCAACGATAAGCGACGGACGCAAGGACCGGGAACCCCGGCTTAGCGTCGTTCGGATGGGATCATGGCTGCCAATATCAAAAACATCGGAATCAAGAACATCGGGGTGATCGGCGCCGGGCAGATGGGCAACGGCATTGCCCAGGTCTGCGCGCTGGCAGGCTACAATGTGCTTCTCAACGACATTTCAGCGGATCGCATCAAGGCGGGTTTGGCGACCATCAACGGAAACCTGACGCGCCAGGCGAGCAAGAAGAGCATCGGCGACGACGACCGCAAGAGCGCGCTGGCGCGGATCAAGCCAGCCGAGAAGTACGACGCGCTGGCGGAATGCGATCTGGTGATCGAGACTGCAACCGAGAAGGAAGAAATCAAGCGAAAGATTTTTGCGGAGCTTTGTACATCGCTGAAATCCGACGCGATTATCGCCACCAACACGTCCTCGATTTCCATTACGCGGCTTGCCGCATCGACCGACAGGCCGGAGCATTTTATCGGGATTCATTTTATGAATCCTGTGCCGCGCATGGAACTGGTCGAACTGATCCGCGGCATCGCGACCGACGACGCAACGTTCGAAACGAGCAAGGAATTCGTTACGAGCCTCGGCAAGACGATTGCCGTGTCGGAGGATTTTCCGGCCTTCATCGTCAACCGCATCCTGCTGCCGATGATCAACGAGGCCATCTACACGCTCTACGAAGGCGTCGGTAATGTTGAAGCGATCGATACGGCAATGCGACTTGGCGCGCACCATCCGATGGGGCCGCTGGAGCTTGCGGACTTTATTGGTCTCGATACGTGCCTCTCGGTCATGCAGGTGCTGCACGAGGGTTTGGCCGACTCGAAATACCGGCCATGTCCGCTGCTGGTGAAATACGTCGAGGCCGGTTGGCTAGGGCGGAAGACGCAGCGCGGCTTCTACGATTACCGTGGCGAAAAGCCGGTTCCCACGCGCTGACCGGCTTTGATCTTCATAACCTGCGGCACGATTGGGCCCGCGCATCAGGCGATCTTGTCTATTCATTTATTGTTGACGCTGCGCAGGTAAGGATCCGTTCTATGGATGTGACATCCCTCGCAGCGGCCTTTGTCGGCGCACAAATGAGTCGCATGCAAACGGCGGTAGCGGCAAAAATGATGCGCATGAATGAGGATCAGGCCGCTTCCGTGGCGCAGTTGTTGCAATCCGCGCAGGAAAACGTGGCCAGGCTTGCGAATGTCGCCGCGGGCATCGGTCACAACGTCAACCTCAGCGCTTGAGAAAGCGCCGTTATCTGTTCAGGACCGCCTTGATCAGCTTGATCGCGTCCTCGCTTGCCCATTCGGCGGGCCCGGCGATGCTGCCGATCTCACATCCTGAAGGATTGACGAGCACGGTTGTAGGCATGCCGAAGGCGCGGCCAATCTCCTTCAGGTCCTGATAGACCTTCGCATTCGGGTCGGCATAGTAGGCGAGGCTTTGCACGCCGACCTCCTTGAGGAAAGCCTTTGGCTTCTCGAAATTGCGCGTATCGATATTGACGGCAACAACCTGGAAATCAGGCCCGCCCAGCCGCTGCTCCAAGGCATCGAGAGCCGGCATTTCCTTGCGGCAGGGCACGCACCAGGTGGCCCACAGATTCAGCAAGACGGTTCGGCCTTGCCACTGATCGAGGCTGTGCTTCTGTCCCGAGCCGTCCTGAAACGTGAGGTTGGGAAGTTTGAGCGGCGACTTATCGAGGTTCACGGCTGCGACCTCGCCGCGCGCCAAAGGTGCGACCTTTTGCGCAAGATTAACCGCCGAACGACACACTTCGTTGGCTGCATTGCGCTGGAACCCGGCAATCCCGTATACCCCCGCGAGCCCGGCGGCAGCCCCTGCGACGACCGCCACCGCGATCATCGCAAAAAGGCGCCGTGACGGGCGTTTTGTCGTTTCCGCAGGTCGTTCGTTCATGGCCGGTCGGATATCGGTGGACGTATCATGAGCAACAAGATGTGGGGTGGACGGTTCACGTCCAGCCCGGACGCGATCATGGAGGACATCAACGCCTCCATAGAGTTCGACAGGCATCTTTACCGCCAGGACATCGCCGCGTCCAAGGCCCATGCGGAGATGCTCGCGAAGCAAGGCATCATCGCGGCAGACGATGCAGGAAAGATTGCTCACGGTCTAGACACGATCCTGTCAGAGATCGAATCCGGCAAATTCGAATTCAAGCGCGCGCTGGAGGACATTCATATGAATGTCGAGAGCCGGCTCGCCGAGCTGATCGGCTCATCTGCTGGCCGGCTGCATACCGCGCGTTCGCGCAACGATCAGGTCGCGACCGACTTCAGGCTCTGGGTGCGTGACAGCATCGATGCGCTGGACGCGGCGCTCGCAGATTATCAGCGCGTTCTGGCGGAAAAGGCGCAGGAGCACGCGGCCACCGTGATGCCGGGTTTCACGCATTTGCAAACCGCGCAGCCGGTGACATTCGGTCATCATCTGCTCGCTTACGTCGAAATGGCGGCTCGCGACCGAAGTCGGTTTGCCGACGCGCGCAAGCGGTTGAACGAATCGCCGCTCGGCTCGGGCGCGCTCGCAGGCACTTCGTTCGCTCTCGACCGCGACATGACGGCACGCGCGCTCGGCTTCGACCGGCCGACAGCCAATTCGCTCGACGCCGTTTCCGACCGCGATTTCGTCATGGAAACGCTTGCGGCGGCATCGATCGCGTCCATTCATTTGTCCAGGCTTGCCGAGGAGATCGTGATCTGGACCTCACCGTTGACCGGGCTGGTCAAGCTTTCGGACAAGTTCACCACTGGCTCGTCGATGATGCCGCAGAAACGCAACCCGGATGCCGCGGAGTTGGTGCGGGCAAAGGCTGGTCGCATTATCGGCGCGCTGCAGGCTTTGCTGATCGTGATGAAAGGCCTGCCGCTCGCTTACGCCAAGGACATGCAGGAAGACAAAGAGGGCGCGATGGATGCGCTCTCCGCGTTGAGTCTGTCGATAGCGGCGATAACCGGCATGGTGCGCGATATGGAGCCGGATGCCGCGCGGATGAAAAAGGCGGCGGGTGAAGGATATGCGACGGCGACTGACCTGGCCGATTGGCTCGTGCGCACGTTGAAAATGCCTTTCCGGGAGGCGCACCATGTCACCGGCCGGATCGTCGCAAGAGCGGCGGAGCAAGGCGTACCTTTGCACCGCCTCGCTCTTGCGACGATGCGCGAGATCGAACCGCGTATCGGCGAGGATGTTTTCACGGTGCTTTCGGTCGACCGGTCGGTGAAGAGCCGCGTCAGCTATGGCGGAACGGCACCCCGCAATGTGCGTGCCCAGGCCAGGAAATGGCTGAGAAAGCTGGAAAAAGAGAAATCCTGACTTCGCCTTGTTTCAGCCGTTTGCTATGGTCTGGCATGCACAGAACGCGTTCCATGTTTTACGTCGGCGCCCGCCCGTTCACGGCTTTGGCTGTGCTTGCGGTCATTGCGGCCGCCGTCCCGCTGACCGGTTGCGGGCGTAAGGGGCCGCTCGATCCCCCGCCCAGCGCTGCGGCGCCTCCGCCGCAAGCCGCTAGCCCGTCGGTGGTGAGTTCGCCGTTTAGTACCACAAGCAGCAGCGGGCAGCCCTCGGACAGACGCGCGGGCGTGATGGGGGACGGCAGGGCGGTCGCACCCAAAGGTCCGCACAAGCGTATTCCTCTCGACGTCCTGCTCGACTGAGCGTGTGATGCATCACTTCAACTATCGTGATGGCGTCCTCCACGCCGAGGCGGTGAATCTCGACACGCTCGCAGCAGCGGTTGGGACGCCCTTCTATTGCTATTCGACGGCGACGTTGGAACGGCATTATCGTGTGTTCGCTAACGCGTTCGCGGATGTGCCGGCGCTCATCTGCTACGCGATGAAGGCGAATTCCAATCAGGCCGTCATCGCTACCCTCGCAAGGCTCGGTGCAGGCGCTGACGTCGTCTCGGGAGGAGAACTCAAGCGCGCGCGTATGGCCCGCGTTCCTGCCGACAAGATCATGTTTTCGGGCATCGGCAAGACCGCAGCGGAGCTTGCGCTCGCCGTCGACGAGAACATCCTCTGTGTGAATGTCGAATCCGAGCCTGAGCTCGAACTGCTCTCATCGATTGCCTTATCCAAAGGAAGAACCGCACGCGTTTCCGTGCGCGTCAATCCGGATATCGATCCGCGGACCCACCATAAAATCGCGACCGGAAAGGCGGAGAACAAATTCGGCATTCCGATCAGCCGCGCACGCGCCGTTTACGCGCATGCGGCGAAGCTGCCGGGGCTGAAGGTTGTCGGCGTCGATATGCACATCGGCAGCCAAATCACCGATCTCGATCCGTTCGGCGACGCGTTTCAGTTGCTCGCAGAGTTTGTACGCACGCTGCGCGCGGACGGTCATACGATTTCGCATATTGATCTCGGCGGCGGACTCGGCATTCCGTATCACGACAATAACGAGCCGCCGCCGCATCCGGAGGAGTATGCAAAAGTCGTCAAGCGCGCCACGCGCGATCTCGACTGCCGGCTTATCTTCGAGCCGGGACGATTGATCGTCGGCAACGCCGGCATCCTTGTCACACGTGTTATCTTTGTGAAGCGTGGCGAGTCCAAAACATTCGTTATCGTCGATGCGGCGATGAACGACCTGATCCGGCCGACGCTCTACGATGCGCACCACGAAATCTGGCCGATCCTGGAAGCGAATAAATCCGCGGAGCGCATCCGTGCCGACGTCGTCGGGCCGGTATGTGAATCGGGCGATTTTCTGGCGCTCGATCGCGAGCTGACGCGGCCGGAACCTGGCGCGCTTCTGGCGATTATGTCGGCTGGGGCTTATGGTGCCGTTCAGGCAGGCACCTACAATACGCGCGCGCTGGTGCCGGAAGTGCTGGTCAAAGGGGCCGAATGGGCCGTGGTGCGGCCCCGCCTTGAAGTTGACCAATTGATTGCGCTCGATCGCCAGCCGCCCTGGTTCGAGGGCGCATAGTTCGGGACCCGATCACGTGGTAGCGTGTTGACGGGTAGATTCGACCGCGAGCGCGACGGAGCGGTTTTTGGATACCTTGGATCCACACCAGCATTCTCCCGGCGATCAGCCGATCCGGCGGTTGTTGGAGCGCGCGCTTCAGCGAGCCCGTGGAAGTATCTTTTGGGAGCGGCTGTGGCCCGCGCTCGTTGCGGTTGCCGTCGTCGGCGGTCTGTTCCTCGCATTTTCGTGGGCCGGGCTATGGCTCCTGCTGCCGCCGCTTGGCCGCGCCATCGGCTTGTTCCTGTTTCTTGTCGTTGCACTCGCTGCCGCGGTGCCGCTCGCGCTTTTACGGATTCCGACGATCAACGAAGGCCTCCGGCGGCTCGATCGCGGCAGCGGTGAACGGCATCGTCCGGCCACCGCGATTGCCGATGAGATCGCCGGTAATCCGAACGATCCGGTCACGCAGGCTCTTTGGCGGGCGCACGTCGAGCGCGCGTTGTTATCTGCACGAAAACTGAAAGCCGGCTGGCCGAAACCGTATCTTTCCGCGCGCGACCCGATGGCGTTGCGGGCGCTCGTACTCATTCTTGTCGTCGCCACATTTTTTGCTGCGGGTGGCGAGCGCATCAAGCGGATTACGGCGGCATTCGACTGGCACGGCGTGGTCGCGCCGGCGAATTTCCGTATCGACGCGTGGGTCAACCCGCCGCTTTATACCGGGCGGCCGCCGATCATGTTGTCGGGTTTGCGTTCCGGCGAAGCGGCACAAGAGCAAACGGGTGCCATTGCGGTTCCGGTTGGAAGCGAGCTTGTCGTGCGCGGCACCGGGCAGGTGCGCTTCGATGTTGTTGCGAAAGGCGGCCTCGAAGACGCAAAAGCCGACAAGCACCAGCCGGCGTCGAAGGGAGCGGTAGAACGGCGGCTTGTGATCAAGGGCAACGGCAGCGCCACCTTGCAAGGTGCGGGCACCGATCTCGTTTGGAATTTCACGGCGATTCCCGACAAGGCACCGACTATCGATCTCATCCGCGATCCGGAACGGCAAGCGCGCGGATCGCTGCGCCTCGATTACCGGGTGACCGACGACTACGGTGTTACACAGGCGCAAGCGACCTTCGCCCGCAAGGATCAGCCTGCGGAAGGATCGCAGCCGCCACACCCGTTGTTCAAAGCGCCGGAGTTTGCGCTTTCGTTGCCGGGGTCACGCGCCCGTGCCGGCACGGCCCAGACCACGCACGATCTGACGTCTCATCCATGGGCAGGTGCGGACGTCACGATGACGCTGATCGCGCGCGACGAGGCGGGCAATGTAGGGCGGAGCAAGCCGCATGAGCTCACTTTGCCCGAGCGCATCTTTACCAAGCCTGTCGCGCGCGCGCTGATCGAGCAACGTCGCAATCTGGCGCTCGATGCAAACACCAAACCGATCGTGCTCACCGCGCTCGACGCCCTGACGCTGGCGCCGGAAAAATTTACGCCGAACCTCAGCGTCTATCTCGGCTTGCGGTCGATCTACTTCGATCTCCTGCACGCCAAGAGCGATGATGCGCTGCGCGATGTCGTGGCGCGCATGTGGGACATGGCCGTGCAGATCGAAGACGGCAACATGTCACAGACCGAGCAGGCGTTGCGCCAGGCTCAGGAGGCCTTGCGGCAGGCGCTTGAGCGCAACGCGCCGGACGAGGAAATCAGGCGCCTGATGGAGCAATTGCGCGCGGCGCTCGACAAATTCCTGCAATCGCTTGCCGAACAGATGAAGCGCAATCCGCAGCAGCTTGCGCGGCCACTCGATCGCAACACGCGCGTGCTGAGTGAGCGGGATCTGCAGAATTTGATCGACCGGATGGAAAATCTGGCGCGCTCCGGCAACAAGGAAGCGGCGCGCAGGTTGCTCGATCAGCTGCAATCGATGCTCGAAAACCTGCAGATGGCGCAGCCGAATATGGGTCAACAGGGTGACGACGACATGATGTCGGCGCTCGACGAGCTTGGCGACATGATCCGCAAGCAGCAACAGCTTCGTGATCGCACGTTCAAGCAAGGTCAGGATTCGCGCCGCAACCAGCAGCCCGGGCAGCGGCGGCAATTCGGCGATTTGCAGCGGGATCAACAGCAACTGCATCAACGGTTGCAGCAGCTGCTTGAACAGCTGCGGAAGAATGGCCTCGGCCAGATGCCGGGGCAAAAGGGCCAAGGACAGAAAGGCCAGAAGGGCCAAAACGGCCAGAACGGTCAGGGCCAGAACGAGATGGGTGAGCTCGGCGACGCCGGCGAGGCAATGGGTGAAGCCGAGGGCCAGCTGGGGCAGGGCGATGCCGACAATGCGGTTGACAGTCAGGGCCGCGCGCTCGAGGCGATGCGAAAAGGCGCGCAAGGTTTGGCCCAGCAGATGCAACAAAGCGGCATGGGCCCCGGTCCAGGACAGCCGGGCCGTGGTCGCCCGCGCGCGCAACAGGATACGGATCCGCTTGGCCGTCCGATGCGCGGACGCCAATACGGCGACGACCTTACCGTGAAAGTACCGGGCGAAATCGATGCACAGCGCGCACGCCGTATTCTCGAAGAATTGCGCAAGCGGCTGGCTGACCCCTCGCGCCCGCAAATGGAGCTCGATTACATCGAGCGCCTGCTGCAGGGCTTCTAGGCCTTAGGTTTCCCGATAACCGATCGTGCCGATTTATTTGGCAGCGGCAATGTCGGTTTTGCTGTTGAAGAACCGCACCATGATGTCGACCGCCTGGTCCGGTGGCGACGCGAGCCGACTTTGAAAAGGCAAACTCTTTCCGGGCAGAAGAATGCTGCGGCTCGGCAGTGCGGTCCAGGTGTAAAGCTCCTGCCCCTTGGCGCTGCGGGCGGCAAAGCGCAAGCGCGGCACCCTGATCGGATGGTCCGATTTGCTCACGATGTTGCCCTGGATCAGCAGCACGGGCACGCCGTCCGTCGTCTCGTGCGAAAGCTTGACATCCTCGAACGCCAGATGGCGCAAATTGACCGGCAATCCGATCAACCCATAGAACGACGCGGTTTGCGGCAGATAACGCACCACGTCGTCGCGTGCGCCGATGAGCGCGACGTTGATTCCGACAAGGACAAGGATAACCGCGGTCCAGCGCGAGCGGCTTTGTGTCTGCTTTCGCCTCGCCTGGAGGCGTTCACGGCGCGCCGCAAAACTCTCTATGTTCCCAGGGTCAGCACTTGTGGTTTGCGCAAGCTCTGTATCCGGTAACGGTTCGCTTTCAGTCGGTGGGACCAGTGATGGCGCATCCGGCACCATCGCAATCAATTCACCGGAATGAATTTGGTCCGACGCCGCGTCAGCGGGCGTTTCTGCCTCGGTGGTAGACGCTTCGGCCGGGACGTCTTGTTGCGGCTCTCCGATACTGCCATCAGCCGAAATGGAATTGGCTGCCGGTGCGGCGTCCTGGGCTGCCGCCTCCTGTGGAGGATTTGCCTCGATCTGCGCCTCGGCAATCGTGCGCTCGACAAATGCGTCCAGATCGGGCTCTGCCTTGTCGACACCCGCGAACCAGGTTTGCTTGCAGCGAGCGCAACGCACGGTTCTTCCGGCCGCGCCAAGCGAAGCCTGGTCAACCGAATAGGATGTTGAGCAGTTTGGACAAACAATAAGCATTGCAAACCGCCGTCGTCGCCGCGAACTGTACCAGCCGATCCGTTAACGGATCGGAAACCATGACGCCCTTCTCTGAAGCGAGGAGAGGTGGGGCGTGGCGCGGCGGCGGCTGCCGTGCGGTCATGGTATTGCTGTGGCCCCCCGATTCCTGCGGCAGAGAGAGGGGGGCAGGACGCTCGGGGCGAGCACGAAAGGCGGAGACAGGGCTTGGTCCGGTTCGAGAACGTGGGGCTACGTTATGGGCTTGGTCCGGAGGTCCTGCGCGACCTGTCGTTCCGGATCGAGCCGCATTCGTTTCAGTTCCTCACCGGGCCCTCGGGCGCCGGAAAAACCTCGCTGCTGCGGCTGATGTTTCTGTCCCTCAAGCCCACGCGCGGGCTGATCACCCAGTTCGGCCACGACGTCTCGACGCTGTCGCGCGACGCGCTTGCGACACTCAGGCGCCGTATCGGCATTGTGTTTCAGGACTTCCGGCTGCTCGACCATATGACGACCTACGAGAATGTCGCTTTGCCATTGCGCGTTATGGGTCGTGCGGAAGAGACATACCGTGACGAGGTGATCGAACTGCTTAATTGGGTAGGCCTCGGCGAACGCATCTGGGCCTTGCCGCCGGTGCTTTCCGGCGGCGAAAAGCAGCGCGCTGCCATCGCACGCGCCGTGATCGCAAGGCCGCAATTGCTGCTCGCCGACGAACCGACGGGCAATGTCGATCCAAGTCTTGCGCGACGATTGCTGCGGCTGTTTGTCGAGCTAAACAAGTCGGGGACGTCGGTCGTCATCGCGACCCACGACATCGCATTGATGGATCAGTACGATGCCCGCCGACTCGTGTTGCACGACGGGCGGCTGCATATCTACGATTGAGGCGGACGATGACGAATGCGTCGCTGGATAATTTTAACGGCTCCCTGCGCCGGCCCGGCAGCCTTCCGCGCTTCGAAACGCCCATCGTTCCGCGTAACTCCATCTCCGGCCGCGCGCTGATTGCGGTCGTTGCCATAATGACATTTCTGGCATCGCTGACGACGGGCGCAGTCTTGCTCGTGCGCAGCGCCGCCGGGCAATGGCAATCCGACGTGTCGAGGGAGGTCACCATTCAGGTTATGCCGGCGTCCGGACGCAACGTTGATGCGATCGTGACGAAAGCCGCTGCGGTGGCCCGCGGTTTTCCCGGTGTCGCGGCGGTGCGCCCTTACTCTAAAGAGGAATCCTTGCGGTTGCTCGAGCCGTGGCTCGGCAGTGGGCTTTCGCTTGACGAGCTTCCTATTCCGCGGCTGATCGTGGTCAAGATCGCACCCGGCGCGGCTCTCGATATCGCGCGGCTGCGGCGCATGTTAGCGGAGCAAGCCCCCGGTGCGACCCTCGATGATCACGGCGGATGGATCGGCCGCATGCGGACAATGACCGGCAGCGTGGTCGCTGCGGGTATCTGCATTCTCCTGCTGATGATTGCGGCGACGATGCTGTCCGTCACCTTTGCGACGCGCGGCGCGATGGCGACCAACCGTCCGGTGATCGAGGTCCTGCATTTCATCGGTGCCCGTAACCGCTTCATCGCCCGGCACTTCCAGCGGCATTTCCTGGTGCTCGGTTTGCAAGGCGGCGCGATCGGCGGCGGCGCGGCCATCGTTTTGTTTGCGATCGCGTCCGTCATCAATCGCTTCTTCAGCGGCACCGCTGCCGCCGACGAGGCGCATGCGATGTTCGGCTCGTTCTCGATCGGCTTGACGGGCTATATCGCGGTGGTGGTGCAGGTGGTGGTGATCGCGGCCGTGACGGCGTGGACTTCCCGCCACACCGTCAACCGTACCTTGCAGGCCATCGATTGATATGTTCGCCCGTTTCGCGCGCTGGATCGGCTTTCTGACGATGGCGTCGTTTGTCATTGGGGTGCTTGCCTTCTGCGGCGGCTATTACCTTTTTGCCTCCAGCATCTCGCGAGAGGAGGTGCAGCTTGACGGCAGTGCCGACGGCATCGTTGTCTTGACCGGCGCTGCCACGCGCATTCCGGATGCGATGGAATTGCTGGCAGACGGGCGTGGCCGGCGCCTGCTGATTACCGGCGTGCATCACAGCACGAGCGCCCGCGAAATCGCGCGACTCACCCCGCTGTACACCCGGCTTTTCGCTTGTTGTGTCGATCTTGATCGCTCCGCGCTCAATACGTTCGGCAACGCCATCGAAACCAAACGCTGGGCGAAAGAACATCACTTCAAGTCGGTGATTGTGGTAACCTCCAATTGGCACATGCCGCGAGCGATGGTCGAGCTCGAGCATCAAAGCCCCGAACTGAAACTTATTCCCTTTCCGGTGGTCTCGAAGAACATCAAAACGAATCCGTGGTGGTCGAATGCCACGACGGCGCGCCTGGTTCTTTCGGAATATTTGAAATACCTCTTTGCGATCGTTCGCATGCGTCTCGATCCCGATACTGCCACATAACCGCGAGCAGGACGTGCTTTTCCGTTCTATCGTCTTCAACATCGTGTTCTATCTGAACACGCTCGTTTATCTCGTAATCGCGCTGCCGACGTTTTTCATGTCTTACCGATCCGTGCTCGCGGTGGCCAAAGCGTGGAGTCGAGCTAATCTGTTTTTGTTGCGCGTCATCGCCGGCATCGACGTTGATTTCCGTGGATTGGAAAAAATCCCGAAAGGTCCACTGATCGTTGCCGCCAAGCATCAGTCCGCGTGGGAGACCTTCGCGCTGGTGACGTTGTTCGACGATCCGCTGTTCATCCTCAAGCGCGAGCTGCTTTGGATTCCGATCTTCGGCTGGCTTTTGGCGAGAGCGAGAATGGTGCCGGTAGACCGGCGCGCGGGGGCGCAAGCCATCAGGAGAATGACGGCGCGCGCGATCCATGAAATTCAGCAGGGACGGCAACTTATTATTTTCCCTGAGGGCACGCGCAGGGCGCCCGGTGCCAAGCCGGACTACAAATCCGGCATTGTGCATCTTTATCGGGTTGCAGGTGTGCCGTGCCTGCCGGTCGCGCTCAATTCCGGATTGTTCTGGCCGCGCCGCTCTATCCGGCGCGTGCCGGGCACGATCATCGTTGAAATCCTCGATCCGATTCCGCCCGGCATGGACAAAGACGCATTCGCCGACAAATTGCGGCAGCGCATCGAGGCTGCGACGGACCGATTGGTCGAAGAGGGTAGACGTGAGATCGCGCGCCGCTCAGGCTGATGCACTCGCATCTGCCTCGTGCGTTCCCTTCACGCGCTCGGCAAGGAGCTGTAGTTCCTCATTGCGATAGCCAAGCGCATCCAGTTCCTTGACTGCCGCCAGGACATAATCACGGTTAGGCCCTGAGCGGCCGTGGCCTTGCCGCACGTAGTGGAGCTGCTCGGCAAGCGTGAGCCGGCCGGCATATTGCCGGTGTCCGCGGTCGACGACGTAACAGAGCGCCTTTACCCGCTGCCGGGGGTCGTTCATCAGCCAGACCGAACGCCACACTTCACGATAAACCATCGTCACTTGCTCGCGGGAGCGCAGATAGGCGATGGTGTCGCTACGCTTTTGGGCCGCGATCCGGTAGGCGATCCCGCGGCAATTGCCGCCGCGGTCGAGGCCCAGCACCAGACCGGGCCGTTCCGGCGTGCCGCGATGCACGAACGAGTAGACGCACAGCGCGCGGTGCGCGCCAATCAACCGGGCGTTCAGGCGCTCCAGGTAGTCGAAACCGGGCCGCCACATAAGGGAGCCATAGGCAAAGACCCACAGGTCTTCGTCATCTTGCGGATTTTGGCTCATTGGGATCGGACCGCGCGGCGCCAGTATTGACAGGGAACGACGATTCCGGCTCGCCTATCAGCAGGTTGCCGGGGACGCAACCTGTTCGGCTGTTATAGGCGTCCGGGCGCACAAACGCCGCATTCGGCAGGTCTGAAACGTCACAAGATGGCTCGCTCCGCGCACAGCTTGCAATCGCGCCGCCGTATCGGCCGGACCTATACCCTGCTGGTGTTTCTGGCGTTCGCGCTGGTGGGCGGCTGGCTTCTCCTTTGGCAATACGCGGCCGGCAAGGCAGCCGAAACGCTCGAAGGCTGGCGGGCACGCGAAGCCAAGGAGGGGCGTGTTTACAGCTGCGACAGGCAAACGATTGGAGGCTTTCCGTTTCGCATCGAGGTCGATTGCGACAATGCGACGGCCGTGCTGCGCAACAACACGCCGCCGCTCCAATTGAAGCTCGGCAACATTCGGGTCGTGGCCGCGCTTTATCAACCGACGGTGCTAACCAGCGAATATGCAAGTCCGCTCACCGTTGCCGAGCCCGGAGGCAGCGAGCGGTTCGTCGCCAACTGGAAAGACGGATATTCAATTTTGCGCGGAACGCCGAAGGCCCCGGAGCAAATCTCGATTGCGTTCGACGCTGCACAGATCAGTCGTGCCGATGCTTCCGACAATGACCCGGTGATTGCCGCCGGGCGTGTCGAACTGGTCGGCCGTATGCTCGAAGGCTCCGCCAGCAGCAACCCTGTCATCGAGCTTCGTTTGCGCTCGCAGCAACTTTCCGCGCCCGGACTCAATGCCGCGGCGGCCGCGGCCATCGATTCCGATATCGATATCGTGTTGCGCGGCTTGAAAGACTTTTCTCCGAAGTCGTGGCCGGACCGCTTCCGCGAGATTCAGGCAGGAAATGGCCGTATCGAAATCAGAACCTTGCGTTTACAGCAAAGCGATACGCTCGCAGTCGGCAGCGGCACGCTGTCGCTCAATGAGCGTGGACATTTGCAAGGGCAAATCAATGTAACGATTGCCGGCCTCGAGCCGTTTCTCAAGAGGATCGGCGCGGACAAAATGGTCCAGTCCTCCCGCACCGTCGAGCGGCTTGCCGGCACCCTCGATCGATTCTTGCCGGGACTTGGCGATATTGCCCGTCACGAAGCAGGAGCAAACCTTGGCGCGGGAATCAATTTGCTTGGCGAACCGGCGACGCTCGAAGGCCGCCGCGCCGTGAAGCTGCCGCTGCGCATCGATGACGGAACGATGATGCTCGGACCGATCCCAGTCGGCATCGCGCCGGCGTTGTTCTGAGTCGATTAGTCCTTTTCCGAGGCATATGGCTTCGGGAGCGGCGCCAGTTGCGCATGAGGCCGGCCGAAATCGGGAACGGGTAAATCCTGTCCCATCTCGACGATGCCCTTACGGATTGCGCGCGTGCGCGTGAAATGATCGAACAGTGCCTGGCCGTCGCCTTTGCGGATGGCCTTGGTCAATGCCGAAATATCCTCATTGAAACGTCCGAGCATTTCCAGCACGGCATCTTTGTTGGCGAGGAAGATGTCGCGCCACATGGTCGGATCGGAAGCGGCAATGCGGGTGAAATCGCGAAAGCCGCCGGCCGAGAATTGCAGCACTTCGGATTTCGTCACTTCGCTCAATTCATCCGCGGTGCCCACAATCGTGTAGGCGATCAGATGAGGCAGATGGCTCGTGATGGCGAGCACCAGGTCGTGGTGATCGGCATCCATCGTCTCGACGTTGGCGCGGAGCAATTTCCAGAACGCCACGACTTTCTCCACCGCTTTCGGATCGGTTCCTTCCGGCGGCGTCAGGATGCACCAGCGATTGACAAACAACTCCGCGAAGCCGGCGTCGGGCCCAGAGAACTCGGTGCCGGCGACGGGGTGCGCGGGAACGAAGTGTACGCCCTTCGGCAGATGCGGCCCGACGTCACGAACGATCGAGCCCTTGACGGACCCAACGTCCGACACGATGGCACCTTGCTTCAGGTGCGGCGCGATTTCCTTCGCGACGGCACCGCAAACGCCGACGGGAATGCAAAGGATGACGAGATCGGCGCCTTCGACGGCGGCGGCATTGGTTTCGACCACTTGATCGGCGATGCCGAGTTCGGCGACGCGCCGGCGCGTCGCCGGCGAGCGCGCGGTTGCCACGATAGAGCCAACCGCATTTTGCAGGCGCGCGGCGCGTGCAATCGACGAGCCGATCAGGCCGACGCCGATCAGGGCAAGCCGGTTGAAGAGAGGCGTTTTCGCGCTCACGCCGCCTTCCCCAGGAATTCGCTGAGCGCTTGGACGACCAGCTTGTTGGCTTCTTCAGTGCCGACGCTCATACGCAATGCGTTGGGCAGCTTGTAGGCGCCGACCTGGCGCAAAATCAGCCCGCGTTTGATGAGAAAATCGTCGGCGTCTTTCGCGGTGCGGCCCTTGGTTTCCGGAAAATGGATCAGCACGAAGTTGGCCGCGCTGGGCGTCACCGCAAGGCCGAGTTTGCCGATTTCCTCCGTGAGCCACGCGAGCCAGCGCGTGTTGTGCTCGCGCGAGCGTTCGACATGAGCCGTATCTTTGATGGCGGCGATTCCGGCCGCAATGGCGGGCCCGTTGACATTGAACGGACCGCGGATGCGGTTGATCGCGTCCACCACGTGGGCCGGCCCATACATCCAGCCGAGCCGCAGCGCGGCGAGGCCATGGATCTTCGAGAAAGTGCGGGTCATCACCGTATTGTCGGTGGTCGCCACGAGCTCGATACCCGATTCGTAGTCGTTGCGGTGGACGTACTCGGCATAAGCGGCGTCGAGCACAAGCAGCACACTCGCGGGCAGGGAGCGCTGCAATCGCTTGACTTCATCGAACGGCACGTACGTTCCGGTCGGATTGTTCGGATTGGCAAGAAAGATCACCTTCGTCCGGCTCGTCACTGCACTCAGGATCGAGTCGACATCCGCGGTAAAATTCTTCTCGGGCGCGGCAACGGGCTTTGCGCCGGTCCCAAGCGTCGCAATGGGATAGACGAGAAAACCGTGTGTCGTGTGGATGGCTTCATCGCCGTCCGCGAGGTAGGCGCGCGCGATGAGGTTAAGCAGATCATCCGACCCGGCGCCGCAGACGATACGTGCGGGATCGAGGCCGAAGGCGTCGCCGATGGCCTCCCGCAAGTCGGATGCGGAGCCGTCCGGGTACTCGTGCAAGCTTGCCGCGGCGGCACGATAAGCTTCGATCGCTTTCGGGCTCGGACCGAGGGGTGTTTCGTTGGAGGAGAGCTTGAATACCCTCGCGGCGCCCGGCGCCGCGCTCCGCCCGGGTATGTAGGCGTTAATCGCGAGGATGCCGGGACGCGTTTGCGGCCTTTCAGGTGTCATTAGCCGTTCCTCAAAACTCATGGCCTCATGCCGAGGCTCGCCTGCGGGCGAGCCCAGCGCGGTATTCAGCAATCGCGGTCGCTGGGCGTTAGCTGCCGCTCTCGGCGTCAACCGTATAGCGGGTCGCATGGCTGCCGACGAGAGCCGAAGAGCGGACCGTGGCGCCAGCCTTAACCAAAGCGTTCGTGATCGACTTGAAAGTAGAGCCTTGTGGCACGGTAACGAGCAGGGCCGCGCCGTCGAATGCACGGTCCGGCACCGCGATGAACTCAGCGACGGCCGAAAGCGTCTGGGCGGCTTCGGCGCCCCAGCCGGAGACGCGTATGCTCCAGACTTCCGCCTCGGCCGCCATGGCATCGGCTGCTACCCGTGACAGGACAAAAACCGGCAACGCCGCAGGATGATCGGCGCGCTCGACGAACGGCAGCCGTGCGATGATTTTCGGTGCACTGTCGAATTCGAGCGCGCTCCACCAGGCGCCCGCATTCGCCACGGCAAGCGCAGGCACAAGCCCGAGATCGCCCTTGGAGTCCGAAACCGCCGCGACCACGCCCGCCGCACCCATGTGCGGAATAAAGGGCACCGTGAAGCCGAAATGGAATCGCGCGGAATCCCGCATCAGGGCATCGCCTGCGGATAGGTCCGCGTGAACGGAGAAGGGGGCCTGCACAAACGTGAATGTCGAAATGATGACGCGCCAGATGCTCTCTGCCGTGTCCAGCGGCAACACGCCCTTATGACGCTTCACGAGCCGTCGCATCATTTCGGCCTCGCGTGCCGGACGAAAGGCGGAACCGGTCTCCTGGCTGCGCTTGACGGAAATCAGGCGGTCGATGATCTCGCCGCGCTCCATCAGCAGGTTGTGCATCGTCTCGTCGATGCGGTCGATCTCCTTGCGCAGATCGGCCAGCGAAGGTGCATCTGTGGGCTTTGACATGGTCGACATTGTTAGGGGCTGACGGCCCGAAATCAAAGAAGGCGTTTGTGGGGTCGCCGAAAAGCCATCCGGCGGTTAAAGCCTTTGGTCGGGGAGGACTCATCGTCCACTGGCCGCCGCGTCAGGCCCGTTGAGTATCCTTTGCGCTCTTTGCGGGTCACCGCGCGGCTAGTCTTTCGCTAACCTTTTGATATTCCTAAAAATTCCATATAGTTAAATGTTAAAATGAATCTTCGAAGTTCTCCGGAGTATAGCGTGGTTTAGATGCCGTAAATCCTCAGTTTACTGTATACCGCTCTCCGATTAGCGCCAGCAAAGATCAGGCGGCACTGCCCCGCGTTGCCGCAGTTGGGCCGAGCTGGGGTTGATCACTTCGCTCGAATGCTATTAGTTCCGTCAAGTATTGCTTGGTGGTACGGGGAGTTGTTGTATGTGCGTAAAACAAAAACCAGCGGCGCTTGTACTGTGTACCGCGATTAGTCTCGCCCTAGGCAGCACCGCATTCGCCAAACCGAAGCATCATCGTCATCACACCAACACGGCTCGCATATCTTCGGCTTCCGTCATTCACGATGACCGATTTCCATTTCTCGATCCGCAGGTCGCAAAGGCAAATCGCATTGCAAAGCGTTCCCCTCGCAAGGCTGCCTTGGGGATCAGCAATGAAGCCGCAGGCGCTTATGCATCCGCGACTGCCAGCTATAATCCACTCATCGTTGAGGCTCGGCGCTATCTCGGAACCAATCCGATAGGTTGGAAACATGTTTGGTGTGGCGCCTTCATGGACATGGTCCTTCGCAACACTGGCCATCCGGGCGGGGGCGTATCAGCGAAAGCCTATGCACATTACGGCCGTCGCGTTCACGGACCGCAGGTAGGCGCCATCGCGGTGATGGCGCGTCGCGGTGGCGGTCACGTCGGTATCGTGACTGGCATCGACCCGCACGGAAACCCCATCATCATCTCGGGGAACTACAACCATAAGGTTGTCGAGGCACCGTTCCCGCGCGGCAGCATTTTCGCCTACGTGGTTCCAAACTAATCGAAGGCAACAGGCGCCGCATTGAGACGACGTGCGGCGCCACGCTCATGCCTCGGCTGCGTCTTCCGAAAGCCTATCGCCAATGGCGATGTCGCCGCCTGCGACCACTTCGGCATAGACGCCGCAATCCATGCTTCCGAAGCGGCGCATCAATGTCGCCGGGATTTCCAGGTCCCGGATCCCGGTATCGGGGTCGACGTTGGTCGCCGCGCAGCGGACGATGCGCTTGATCACCTTCATGCGTGCGTTGTTGCCGAGCGCAATGTGCCGGTTGAGAAGATCGAACTCGCGCCAGGCCGGCCAGCCGCTGATGTAGAGATTGGCCCGAAATCGTAGCGGATTGACCGGCGCGCCGATCGCCGTCTCCAATTCTGCAACGGAAGCCAGATTGATGATGGAGACGACTTTCTTCGCCACATCGGAAAAACTGTGTCCGGCCCCGAACAGCACCTTTGGAGGGCCGCGTAGCTCTTTCGGCATGTAGCGACGGAAGAACGCCTCAACCGTGAGCCGCCCCTCGGCTGTGCGCAGGTCGGCGCGTAACGTCTGGTGGTCTTCGCTTTCGATCCTCAGCGTATGGGTGGCTTCGTCGAAGTCGGTGCGCAACGCGGCCAGCCGCTCATTCTTCATCAGCATCAAAAAGCGCTGCTTGGGAAAATAGCTCGGCGCAGCCGGATCAAAGCCCGTCGGGCCGTTTTCAATGGCGTAGAGCCGGTCCGCCGGGAGGGTGGCTCCAGGCACGAGTCGGGTCTGGCGCAGCGGTTGGGGTGAAAGCCCTTTCACCGGATAGCGGTAGATGGCCTGGATCCGAGGAGTCTGCATGGTTTGCCGGGCGTTTAGCACGAGTCACGCTTTCCAGCGACCCGGGCTCTTCAAACGGAATGAAATCATCCCACATAATGCCAAGGCGGGCTGCCTGCGGGGGCCCGCATTACGGTGCCGAAAAGGGCCGATGGAGTTGAAACATGAATTTCGAAAAATATACCGACCGCGCCCGCGGTTTCGTGCAATCGGCGCAGAGTTTGGCTCTTCGCGAGGGCCATCAGCAATTCGCCCCCGAGCATCTTCTGAAGGTTTTGCTCGACGATTCCGAAGGATTGGCAGCGGGCCTCATTGACCGCTCGGGAGGAAATTCGCGGCAGGCGCTGCGTGAAGTAGATGTCGCGCTTGCGAAGGTTCCCAAAGTTTCCGGCGGGGGAGCGGGGCAGATCTATCTGGCGCCTGCGCTGGCGCGGGTCTTCGATGCCGCGGAGAAGGCGGGGGAGAAGGCCGGCGACAGTTTCGTCACTGTCGAGCGCCTGCTACTGGCGCTTGCGCTCGAGAAAGACAGCGAAGCAGGGCAAATCCTGAAGCGGGCGGGCGTTACCCCGCAGAATCTTAATGCTGCGATCAACGCCCTGCGCAAGGGGCGTACTGCGGATTCTGCATCCGCCGAAAACGCATACGACGCCTTGAAGAAATACGCGCGTGACCTCACCCAGGCCGCCCGCGACGGCAAGCTCGATCCGGTTATCGGCCGTGACGAGGAAATCCGGCGCACGGTGCAGGTGCTGTCGCGGCGGACGAAGAACAATCCGGTGCTGATCGGCGAACCCGGCGTCGGCAAGACGGCGATCGTCGAAGGCCTCGCTTTACGCATCGTCAATGGCGACGTGCCGGAGAGCTTGCAGGACAAGCGGCTGCTCGCGCTCGATCTGGGCGCCCTGATCGCCGGCGCGAAATATCGCGGCGAATTCGAAGAGCGGTTGAAGGCTGTCTTGCAGGAAATCACATCTGCGGAAGGCAATGTGATTCTGTTTATCGACGAAATGCATACGCTCGTCGGCGCAGGCAAAGCCGACGGCGCAATGGATGCATCCAATCTGCTGAAGCCGGCGTTGGCGCGCGGCGAACTGCATTGCATCGGCGCGACGACGCTCGATGAATACAAGAAGCACGTGGAAAAAGATGCCGCCCTCGCGCGGCGATTCCAGCCGGTGTTCGTGTCCGAGCCTTCGGTTGAGGATACGATTTCGATCCTGCGCGGCCTCAAGGACAAATACGAGCAGCACCATGGGGTGCGCGTGACCGATGGCGCCATCGTCGCGGCCGCGACATTGTCGCATCGATACATCACTGATCGTTTCCTGCCGGACAAGGCGATCGACCTG
>DASTSG010000041.1:0-19950 GCA_035760805.1 Pseudolabrys sp. | reverse complement strand
GCAGGTCGCGAAAGCGGATGCCCGCCTCGTTGAGCGCGGCGAGCAGCCGCGTGATGCCGGTGCGTTCGCCGCGGGTGTCGTAGCTGTAGACGAGCTCCGTCCCGTCCGCCGCAAGCGCCAGGTTGAAGCCGGCGAGTTCGGGCGGCACACGATCGAGCTTTTGCGGCAGGTAGAGCGAGAGCTGCTTCTTGCCAAGCTTGCGCATCAGCTCGGCCTTCTCCTCCACGAGGATGATCTCGCCCTTGGAGATGACGCCGATGCGGTCCGCCATCTCCTCGGCTTCGTCGATGTAGTGCGTCGTCAGGATGATGGTGACGCCGGAAGCACGCAGGTCGCGCACCACCTGCCACATGTCTTTGCGCAATTCGACGTCGACGCCTGCAGTCGGCTCGTCGAGAAAGAGAATCCTGGGTTCGTGCGAGAGCGCCTTCGCGATCATCACGCGTCGCTTCATGCCGCCGGAGAGCGTCATGATTTTGGAATCCTTGCGGTCCCACAAGGAAAGATCGCGCAAAACTTTCTCGACATGCCCATCGTTGCGCGGTTTGCCGAACAGCCCGCGGCTGAACCTGACCGTCGCCCACACCGTCTCGAAGGCGTCCGTCGTCAACTCCTGAGGGACAAGTCCGATCATCGATCGGGCCGCCCGATAATCCTTGACGATATCATGGCCGGCCACCGTGACGCGTCCCTCGGTTGCCACCAGAATTCCGCAGATGATGCCGATCAATGTCGTCTTGCCGGCGCCGTTCGGCCCGAGCAGGGCGAAGATTTCGCCTTGATGGATGTCGAGATTGATGGCGTTGAGCGCCTTGAATCCTGAAGCATACGTTTTCGACAGATTGGAAATCGAAATAATGGATTGCATGAGTGCGTTTTTTCCGCGGTCTCATTGAGCGGGGCGAGCGAGCATATAGCGGGACCGGAGAGGCGCCGCCAGAGGCAGACGATGGGCGGAATCCCTGAGTAGCTTATGAAAAGCCGGTGGCAAAAATACGAACGCCGCCGCAAGTCCGGATGCGGCGGCGTTTTTGCCTTGTGCGGGCGTTATTATTCGATAACGCGAATGACGCGGCGGGTTTCCGGCTCCACGATCACGCGTCGGTCGTTGATGATCGCGTAGCTGTAATGGTGATCGCTCGGAATCGGACGAAGCTCCACCGTCCTCGGGACCGGATATCCGACGACGACTTCGCCGTCGACCGTGACGGAAGGAACACGTTCACGCTCGACATAGGTCACCACGTCATCGGGTATGGCGGTGCCCGTCGTTTCAATGATGGTCGTCTGTGCCGCAGCCATGCCGGTCGACAACAACAGCGCGGCACCGGTGATGATCGCGATTTTCGAGTTCATTGCTGGCCTCCATGCTACCGGCGTTCAACGGATTTGCTGCGCGGTTGTTCCGGTCCCGTTGCGGAGGCGGAACTCAGGCCAGAGACATCAAATCCCGCAGAATTCTCTTTGCTGGGAGATCGGGATACTCGTTCGGCAAGTTGCCGCGATTGACCCAGGCAGTGCTGAAGCCGACAGCTGCCGCGCCGGCGACGTCCCACCGATTGGATGACACGAATGTGACATCGGCCGGGGTGCATTTGAAGTGGTCTGTCACCAGCGCATAAACTTCCGGATGCGGCTTGAACATCTTCAGAGCATCGACCGAGAGAACCGCATCAAGATCGCCGCGAATTCCAGCCGCATCGACGGCGCCGTTGAGCATGTTCGGCGATCCGTTTGACAGGATACCGGTTCGATGGCCCTGGCTCTTCAGTGCGCGCAACGCGGCGCGCGCGTCCTGAAATGCATCGAGTTTGAAATAGGCGTCGAGCAGCTTCGGCCTCAGCGCCGCATCCACGCTTGGCACACGCGCCAGCGCATAATCGAGGGCGCGTTCTGTCAGTGTCCAGAAATCGGCATAGCGTCCAAGCAGGCTGAGGGTCCAACTGTATTCAAGCTGCTTGGTGCGCCAGATTTCCGACATACGGTCGGCTTCAGCACCCGCCTCGCCGCGAAAGCGGCCGATTGCGGCGTGAACGTCAAACAGCGTCCCATAAGCATCGAAAACGAATACGGCCATTGAGGTCTCCCGATTGGACATTGCCGGCTTTGACCTGACAATCCATGATGCATTCCCGCTAGTGGAGACTCCGGATGGGTGCGCGGGTCAAGCCCCGCGGATGTGAATTGGTAGCGCGGAGCAACTGAAATGGCCGCAGGGCAGTGGTCCAGAACCTGGACGTTCTACGAAGGTGACTGGCACGAAGGCAATCTGCCGATCATGGGGGTGCGGACGCATGCCGCATGGCTCTGCTCGGTCGTCTTTGACGGTGCACGCACGTTTGAGGGCGTTTCGCCCGACCTTGATCGTCATTGTGCGCGCGTCAACGCTTCCGCGAAGACGATGCTGCTCAAGCCGGTTGTTTCAGTTGAGAAGTGGCTCGAGCTTTGCAGCGACGGCATCAAGCGTTTCGACAAGAATGCCGCTCTCTATATTCGGCCGATGTACTGGGCCGAGCAGGGTGGTCCGTTTCTCATCGCGCCCGATCCCGAGTCGACACGTTGGTGCCTGTCGATCTACGAAGCGCCAATGCGCGCACCCGAGGGATTTTCGCTCACGCTTTCGCCGTTCCGTCGGCCAAGCGTCGAAAGCATGCCGACGGATGCGAAGGCGGGCTGCCTTTATCCGAACAACGCCCGCGCGATCACGGAAGCGCGCTCGCGCGGTTTCGACAATGCGATTGTCTGCGACATGCTGGGCAACGTTGCAGAGCTTGCGACGGCCAATGTGTTCATGGCCAAAGACGGTATCGTTTACACGCCTGCGCCGAACGGCACGTTTCTCAATGGCATCACGAGGCAGCGAATTATCAAGTTGCTGCGCGGCGCGGGTGTTGATGTGGTCGAGACCACATTGCGTTACAAGGATTTCGAGAATGCGGACGAAATTTTTCAGTCCGGCAATTACATCAAGGTTTTGCCATGCACCCGGATTGGCGACCGCTCGTTGCAGCCAGGGCCGCTTTACCGCAAAGCACGCGCGCTCTATTGGGAATTTGCGCACGGATAGATCATGGCTCTGACGACCCGCCTCACGCAAAAGCTTGGGATCGAACATCCGATCATTTCGGCGCCGATGGCGTTTGCGGCCGGCGGCAGGCTCGCGGCCGCGGTAACCGCTGCCGGCGGCTTTGGCGTGATTGGCGGCGGCTACGGCGACGCGGATTGGCTTGAACGTGAGTTCGCGGCGGCAGGAAACGCCCGGATCGGCTGCGGCTTCATTACGTGGTCATTGGCGTGTCAGCCGCAGATTCTGGACGCCGTTCTCGCGCATGCGCCCGCAGCAATCATGCTGTCGTTCGGGGACCCGTTGCCGTTTTCGCCGGCGATCAAGGCGGCGAAGGCGCTGCTGATCTGCCAGGTGCAGACGATGAGGCACGCGCGCGAAGCCGTGGCGGCGGGCGCGGATATCGTGGTTGCGCAAGGCACCGAGGCCGGCGGGCATGGGTCTTTACGCGCAACTTTCACACTCGTGCCCGAGGTTGCCGATTATCTTGCGAAAGCTGCGCCGGACACCTTGCTCGTGGCAGCCGGCGGTATCGCTGATGGTCGCGGGCTGGCGGCGGCGCTGATGCTCGGAGCAGATGGAGTCCTTGTCGGCTCACGCTTCTGGGCGAGCAAGGAAGCGATCGTGCCCGCCGCATTCCAGCAAGCGGCTGTGAATGCGGACGGTGATGCGACCATTCGCACGAGTGTCGTCGATATCGTGCGAAATAAGCGATGGCCTCCGGAGTTTACCGCGCGTGTAATGAAGAACCGTTTCGTGGAGGACTGGCACGGGCGCGAAGCGGACTTGGTGTCGCCCGAAAATGCAGCGCGCGAGCTCGAGCGGTACACGCGTGCCTGGCAGTCCGGTGATATCGAGAATACCGGCTTATTCGTCGGCGAGGCCGCCGCGTTGATCCACGACGTGCAGCCCGCAGGCGACATCATCCGCACGATTGTCGCCCAGGCGGAGCATACGCTCGCGCGTCATTAACGCCTATTGCGGCGGCGGCACCGTGAGCAAATTCAGCCTCGTCGGACGCCCGCGCAAGTCATAAGCGCGCGCGTAGCTCACGCCCTCCCTTTCGACATTTACAAGAAGCGGCGCTTGCAGTGGGCGGCAGTAGAATGTGCCAAGCTCCATGGCAAAATCCGCTTTCTTCTTTTCCCATGTCGTCTCGAATTGCGGTCCGAGTTCGACCTCGGCGGACGATTGCGGCCCACAGATTGCGACCACCCAGCGACGTCCTCCCGGCGGCATTTCATGATGCGCTGCCAACTGCGCGCGCAATTGCTCCGCCGCCTGTTTGAAAGCAAGCCCCCAATAATCGAGCATGTAGCGCCCGCGCGCTGCGCGCACGCCGCCTGATGACCAGTTGAAGGTTGTGTATTCGTAAGGGTGCAGCCGAATCATATCGGTGATGGGCAGGGCGACACTGGCAACGAACGCAATGCAAAGTGCGCCAAACGCCGCTTTACTGTGGTGCCGGGCCTTCCCCAAAATCCATGCGCCGGCGATGCCGCCGAGCACTGCAAGTGGAGGCAGGATGAATACGAAATGGCGCACTCCGTTATAGAGCGCCGGGCGCATCACCATTGCGATAGCGACGGGCGTTACAACGGCAAGAGCGACCGCAAGAAAGCCGGCGCGCTGATTGGCGGGCATGGTCACGCGCGCCGCTGCCGCGCATGCGCCCACGATTCCCGCGACGCCAAGTGCCAACATAATTTCCGGCAGCTTGAGCAAGAAGAGGTGCGGCAAATAACTTGCCGGCATATCAGGCACCAAAATCGGGGCGCCTTCATAAAGCTCTCTCCAGGGTTTCTCAAAGAAGGTGTCGAAGTATTCGGTCGCCCGTATGGGGTTCAGCGGCGAGACGACCGACCAGGGCCATAACAACGCCATGATGAGATAACCGAGGGCGAGGGCTGGCAGCATCGCGATCACAAATCGTCCGAAGCGCGCCGTGGCGGCGCGCCAGCCGCCCGCACGGGTCTCCACAACGACGACCAGCAGAAGCGCAGCAGCAATATACGGTGCGGCGATAACGGCAAGGATCCGCGAGCCGAAGGCGAGGCCGATACCGATTCCGGTAAGAGCGATGGCGCGCGCGTCCGGTCGCGGATAGCCGTGAAGGGCGCGCATGAAGCCAAGCAGCATGACCGCCATGGCGGCGGCGAAGGGCGCGTCCTTCGCGTTGATGAACATGTGGCCGTAATAAAGCGGGCAGGCGGCCAGCAGCAGCAATGCGATCAAACCGGCGAGCGGCCCGCTCATACGCCGGCCAAGCAGGAATGTCGCAGTCAGCCCGAGGATCCCGACCGCCGCTCCGACCAGCCGGCGCGTCTCGAACAGATCGAACGGCAGAACCTTGGCCGCAAGTGCGGCGGCCATGTCAAAGCCGCCGCCATATTTGTAGAGATTGACGAACGAGAGCGCGCGCGTGTCGGAAAAGCCCGAGCCGTAGAGCTTGAGCAACAGATCGCCGTATTGCGAATGAGTGTAGTCGTCCCAGCCGAGTCCGTAGTCTCGAAAAGTGAGGGCGGCGATTGCTGCCACCATCAGGACGGTAAAAACAGCGGCGCGATCGGCCCACAAGGCCGACCGCGCCGTCTTATTGTCAGCTGCGAGCAGATCGACCTACTTCGTTGCGGCCGTAAACATTTCCTCGACGTGCTCCCAATTGATCAGATGGTCGACGAACGCCTTGAGATAGTCCGGCCGGCGGTTGCGATAATCGATGTAGTAGGAATGCTCCCAGACGTCGCAGCCGAGGATCGGCTTTGCGCCATGCACCAACGGATTCTCACCGTTGGCCGTCTTCATGACAATAATCTTGCCGTCCTTGACCGCTAGCCAGCACCAGCCGGAGCCGAACTGGGTCGCGCCTGCCTGGACGAAGTCTTCCTTCATTTTTGCGACCGAACCCAGGTCGGCAACAATCTTTTTCTCCAGCGTGCCCGGAATCTTGTCGCCGCCGCCGTTCGGCTTCATCCATTGCCAGAAGTGCACGTGATTGTAATGCTGCCCGGCATTGTTGAAGAGGCCGGCATTCTTTCCGAAGGACCCCTGCACGATCTCTTCGAGCGATTTTCCTTCCAGACCAGAGCCTTGCAGCAGCTTGTTACCATTGTCGACATAGGCTTTGTGGTGCTTGTCGTGATGATATTCGAGCGTCTCGCGCGACATGTATGGCGCCAAGGCGTCATGCGCATAAGGCAGGTCAGGTAACGTGAACGACATCGGAATCCTCCTCGGCAAAGCGGTTCTTGAAATCGGGCCCTTGCCGGTGAACCGGCATGTCCCTGGCGAGTTCCATGTAATTAGGCGTTGATCGCCGCCGCGGCAATCTCTGCCTCATGAACCGCCGTGGCTGCCGCCATGCTCTGATGAAATGTAGCGGTGACTTTAATGAGGCATGGGCGCCTCGCCGGTGGTTTAATTTCAGCCGGGGAACTGATATTGTCGCGGCAGGAAACCAAGCAGACGCAAAGCGTTAGCGGTAGCCCGTCAGCGAGGTCAGTAGCACGCATGTTGGTCTTATTATTCCTGTGCAGCGCCATTTGCATTGTCGCGGGCGCCGCAATGGTTGCGTTCGGGATTCCGGTCAAGGAATTCAGTTTCGGCGATACACTGATCGCTGGCGGCGTGACGGCGATCGTCGGCGGCCTTGTCGTTGGCGCTATCGGCATCGCTGTTCTTCAGCTCCAACGCATCATGGACGCGCTTGCCGCGAGGCCGATCCGCGCCGGACGTTTGCCTGAGACGTTCGAACCGCGCGCCGCGGGAGACGCGCACGCCGGCGAAATACCATTTCCGGTTCGCCCGCGTGCCGAACGGCAGCCAGGCAAAGCGGCCATTTCGGCCGCTGATGCTCCCAAAGTCGCCGACTTCTCTGCGGAAGAGAGCGTCAGCGCTTTTCCGCCAACCTTGCCGAACCCCGACCAAAATTCAGTTATTGAGGAGAGCGGGACAGCTTCGCCATCCCATGAAGCGTCGGCACCCCCACTCGCTCATGACCCGTTGCACGTTTTGCCTGAGACGAAGCAGGCGCCCGAGCAGCCGCAATCGGGTCCGGTGCCTGACCCGCAGCAGAAACAGACGAATGACGTCAACGCGGCCGAAGACCGGCGGCGCGCGACGTCTCCTGTCCGGCCCTCACAGTCGAGCTTCTTCGACACGTTGCGGTCCGCGAACAGGCAGGCAGGGAAAGCCACACCGCGCGAAGAATCGGCTCCGCCTGCTCCGGAGTCGTCGAGCGCCAAGCCGTCCACTCCGGCGCACGGTTCCGCGCCGAACGCGGCGGCTGGCCCGACAACCGGCGAACGGCGCACGGTCGCGATTCTCAAATCGGGCGTCGTCGACGGCATGGCATATACGCTCTATGTCGACGGATCGATCGAGGCTGAACTGCCGGACGGAAAGCTTCGCTTTGCCTCAATCAACGAGTTACGCAGCTACCTTGAGCAGCATTCCTGAGGATTTTCGGTTTTGGGCGCAGACGAAAGACGTCCGGCCGGTGGCAGCGGTTCCACTTAAGAGTTGAAGAATAGATGCCGATGAAAACGGTCTCTGTTCTTGCCGTTTGCCGATATCCATAGTACAGTTGCACTAAATATGATCGTTTTATTGTGCATCGGCTCGGCAGTGGCTGGCCCTGACAGGATGCTCGATGGCCGATAATCCAGCGAACAGCACCTTCATCGAACTGACGGCGGAAATCGTATCTGCGTACGTTGGCAACAATACCGTTTCCGCCAATGAGATTCCCGCGTTGATCAGCCAAGTGTACGCAGCACTATCGCGCGTGTCCGGCGGTACGCCGGATATTCCGCCCGAGCCGCTCAAACCTGCAATATCGGTGAAGAAGTCAATCGCGCCCGATTACATTGTCTGTCTCGAGGACGGGAAAAAGTTCAAGTCGCTTAAGCGTCACTTGCGGACTCAATACAATATGACGCCCGAGCAATACCGTGAAAAATGGGGATTGGGAGCCGACTATCCGATGGTCGCCCCCAATTACGCGCAGGCCCGCTCTCAACTCGCCAAGCAAATGGGACTTGGCCAGCAGCGCCGACGCCGCTCGAAGTAAAATCGTCCGAGACGCAATTATCGGTGCCGGCCTTTGCCGGCCATGTCTGCCTTCACTGGCGGACGGAACTCCTATTCCGAAGCGCATCGGAGCGCGCACAAGACCCGGCTTTGTTGCCGAAAGGCGCGGTGATTCAGTTATTTATGACAGCAGCAAAATTATTTATCCCCGCCCCTTCGATTCGAGCGATCATATAGGTAATAAATCCTATTGGAGTCGTTGGAATGCTTCTATCAGTAGACATTCGGGAGGGGCGGCACGCTTCACCCGAGCCAAAAAATGCACGGATTTGCCGCTCGTTCGAAGCGGTGGTCGCCGCAGCACTTGCCGTGCCCTTGCGTGAATTGCGGGCGCCGACGCGGCGGTCGCCGCTCGCGGCGTTTGCGCGACAGACCAGCATCTATCTGGCTCACGTCGTCCTTGGTTGGAACTACACCGAACTTGGCCGCCTTTTCGGTCGCGACCGAACGACCGTCGCGCACGCGTGTCATGTCATTGAGGAACGCCGTGACGACCCGGCCGTCGAAACGCTTCTGCAATCGCTCGAGGGCATATGCGGCGAACTTGCGCGCGGCCTTTTTGACGAAAGGGATTCCCGGCCATGACTCGCCATCGTGCCGCAACGCGGGCCGCCGGTCCTGCCATCAACGAATTTCGCAGGAAGCACCTCAAGCTCTCGCGTGTGCGTGTTGAAACGGCCCAGGGATCGAGCGAGGCCGTGCTCAATGAAAGCGAAAGTCCGCTCGTGTGGCTGGCGCGCCGCCGTGGCCGTGACGGGCGACCGCTCATTGCGCCTCATCAACTTCAGGCGGGCGAGCGGCTTCGCAGCGACTTCACGCGCGCGCATCTGATGCCGCATACGACATCCAATTGGTCCAACCCGGTCAACGCCGGAAGGCGCGGGAATGCAACGAGCGCCGGAACGTTTACGGAAGCGACGATTGCAGCCCGCCAGCGCGTCCGCCTCGCCCTCGATGCCGTGGGTCAGGAATTTTCAGGCCTTTTGCTGGACGTCTGCTGTTTTCTTAGAGCGCTCGATGATGTCGAGCGCGAGCGCGCCTGGCCTGCGCGCTCGGCCAAAGTCGTTCTGCAACTCGCATTGGATCGGCTCGCGCGACACTATGGATTAATGACGAAGGCCACCGGGCCGGCGCGCGTCGCGCTTCGCAGCTGGCTTGCGCCAGGCGAGACATTCGCCGTCGGCGATACGCAGGAAAGTTGAGATCAAGCGGCGGGTGCCATGGCGGCGCGCGCTTCTGCGCGGATGCGCTCGATCATCGACCGCAGGCCATTCGATCGCTGCGGTGTGAGGTTTTCGCGCAAACCGAGCCGGGTGAAGATGGATTCTGCATCGATCGCGAGGATTTCGCGCGCGGGCTTGCCGGAATAGAGCGCAAATAAAATCGCGATCAGACCGCGGACAATATGGGCATCGCTATCGCCCTCGAATTGCAGCACGGGACCATCCCCGCCGTCCCGCTTCACATGGGTCACCAGCCAAACCTGGCTCGCGCAGCCCTGTACCTTGTTGGACTCGACATGGTCCTGTTCAGGAAGCGGCTGCAGTGTGCGGCCGAGCTCGATGACGTAGCGATAACGATCGTCCCACTGATCGAGCAATTCGAAGTTGTCGATGATCTCGTCAATCGTCATGCGGCTAAAGGCCCTCGCTGCCAAACTTTATATAAGGTCACGAGGGGTAATGGCCAACGAATCAATAAATTCGAAAACCCCGAATTCGAGGCTGGATTCTAGACGGATGGCCCGTCCACAGGTGCTTTGCGCCGCGGCGGCAACGGAACCGCGGCATGCCAGGGGGCCAGGAGATCGGTTTGCGTCAACGTCTGCTGCCCGTCGATCGAGGCCGGCACTGCCGTGTTTGCGGATGGCGCCCGCTCGGCCACTTTGGTCGTGAAGAATTGGTAGAGGGTCCGCGCACCCGCCTCCGCCTTTTGCGTGATAGCAACCGCGATCTTGCCGCCGATTACGCAGGCATTCGGCTGGCGATCGCAGAATCCCCGCATGTCGGAGACCGCCGCGCTGGCGGCCGTCACCGCCTCGGCGGTGTTGACTTGCTCGCTCGGCGCCGTGGTCTTGGAGCCGCTCGGAAGCAGCACACAGACGACGCCTAGCCAAAACGCCATGCGTAACAGAAAGAACATGACCCGTGTCCCATTATCATCCCCGGCGGCCGTTCCTCCGCCTTTGAGATAAAGGCTAGCAGACACAACTAAAGCTGTCGTTCGATTTACGCCGATGTTTTTGACAAAACTCGATGCAAATACATGCCAAATTTTCTGAAAATTTGAGACAATTTCTTTCATCCAAAATTTACTACGCAAGTACTGGAAAGATGAGCACATTTTTTTGTCGGTCGCGGCAGCGTTGGTAGACCGGGCAATCCGAATGAGTCCGCAATCCACCGCCGTCGGCGCGCCCGCAACCGAAATTTCACCATGGTTGTCAATTCACGCCGGCTCTCGCCACGAGAACGAGGCAATTCGAGGCGTTGTGCCGTGTCGCGTGCCGGGGCTTTAGCGTTCGCTTAAGCCGCGATGGCCTAGATTTCAAAACGGACACAAGGGGTGCGTCTCGTCAAATTGGGACGTGGGACAGGATCGTGAGTTTCCTCACGCCGGTGTGGAGCTATATCGACGCGTTGGTGCATCCGTCCGCGCGAGTGGACGCGCTGACCGCGGCACGTCACCGCGCCTTCATTGCCCCGCGTTTGCTCGGCAGCTTTGCGGTCCTCTCCGCCTTGCCGATCTATCTCGCCCTGCGCGGCATGCCGAACGTGCTTGAAGCGGCGGTCTTCTGCTGGCTCTTGGTACCGATTGCGATTTCGTATTTTTTGTCGTGTACGGGACAGCTCGAACGTGCGCAAATTCTCTCAACGCTTTCGATACTTGCATTGGCCATGCTGTCGGCTTGGTGGACGGGCGGCATAGAATCGCGCGCGACAATCTGGCTCGCCATCGTTCCGCTGGAAGCAGCGCTTTCGGGATCGCGCCGTGCCATCACTGCGGCGCTCGCCTTGACCTTCGGCTGCACAGTGCTGCTGCTGGCCGCAAGTTCGGCATCTTTGCTTCCGCAGCCGCCGATCGATGCTGCGGACGGCGTGACCGCGGCGTTTGTCGTTGTCTTTGCTGCACTGCTTACGACCGGGATTGCGCTTGGCTCCGGCTCGCTGCTGCGTATGAGCTCGGGCCTGCTGTCTGCCGAGGCCGACCGGTTCCGCCTGTTGGCCCGCCATATGAGCGACGTCATCACGCGGCACGGCCGCAACGGCGTGGTGACGTACGTCTCTCCCGCCGCTGAGTCCCTGTTTGGCGTGCCCCCGCATGAGCTGCTTGGGCACCGCCTGTTTGATCGCGTTCATGTGGCCGACCGTCCGGCCTTTTTGACGGCATTATCCGATGCCGCGACCGGCGCGGAGCGTTCCGTGGAGTTCCGCATTCGCCCGGAGAGTCGCGATGCGCACGGCGGCTTCGCGTGGATCGAAATGCGTTGCCGTCCGGTTGACGACAACGCGGACGACAATGGTGTCGTCGCCGTGTTGCGCGACATCAGCGAACGCAAGCTGACCGAACAGGCCCTTCAAATCGCTCGCGCCGACGCTGAACGCGCCAACGCGGGCAAGACACGGTTTCTTGCTACGATGAGCCACGAGCTGCGCACTCCCCTCAACGCCATTATCGGTTTTTCGGACATGCTCGGGAATGAGCAGCTCAACCTCGAGCCAAGCCGGAGGCTCGAATATGCGCGGCTAATAAACGATTCCGGACGTCATCTGTTGTCGCTCGTGAACGGTGTTCTCGATATGTCGAAATTGGAAACGGACAACTTCGATATTGCGCCCGAGTCATTTGCGCCGGCAACGGCAATCTCCAATTGCTGCGACATATTGGCAATGAAGGCGCACGAATGCGGCGTCGAGCTCAAGACACGCATCGCCGACGATTTGCCGGAGATCGTTGCCGACCGGCGTGCCGTCAGCCAGATTCTGATTAACCTGATCTCAAATGCGATCAAGTTCACGCCGCGCGGCGGCCATGTGATGGTCAGCGCATCATGCGAGGCTGAAAACCTTGTCCTCGGCGTCCAGGATACGGGCGTCGGAATCAACGAAGCCGATTTGCCGCGTATCGGCGAGGCATTTTTCCAGGCGCGTGATTCGTATGACCGCCGTCACGATGGCGTCGGTCTTGGCCTTTCGATCGTTAAAGGGCTTGTTCGTCTCCATCACGGTGACATCGACATTCGCAGCCATCCTGGTGATGGCACGCGCGTGACCGTGCGGCTACCGCTCGAGCACAAAAAGCGTGGGATAGAGACCCCAATCGCGTTCGTCGGAAATAACAGACATTCAAAAGGACGTATCGTTTCCAACCTGCAGGTCAGAAAAAGTGCGTAGCAAAGAATCTCGCAGCAGCCGTGCAACGGCAAGGCGCGACAGCCGCTCCGCTGGCGTCGCGGCACTCGTCGGTGAACACCCGCGCGAGTCGGTCGCACTTCTCACGGGTGCGGTTGCGACGATTATTATTTTCGTCAATGCCCTGTTCCTGCAGCATGGTCCTCATCCATCGCCAATATTTGCGACCCGCCATGTCGCGCCAGCCGTACAAGGTCATGCCACAAGACAATCCCGTACTGTCGAGACGAAAGCGTCCGCGCCGAGCCCGCGCACCCAGGCGCAGATCGTCACCGATATTCAGCGCGAGCTTGCGAAGCGCGGATTTTATGACGGGGTCGTTGACGGCGTTTTGGGAGCGAAAACAGATGCCGCGCTTCGCGATTTCGCACAAAGCACCGGCCTGAAAGGCGACGTGGACGCCAGCGAAGAGATGCTTCGCAGAATATCCACGTCGAACATCAAAGCGGCGCCGGAGAAACCTCGTACCGATCCGATCGCCAAGCTGCTGGAGCCATCGAAACGCGTTCTGGCTGTGCAGCGGGCGCTTAGCGATTTCGGTTACGGGCAGATCAATCCGACTGGCGTCTTTGGTTCGGATACCGCGAGCGCGATCGAGAGGTTCGAACGCGACCGGCATCTGCCGATAACCGGTAAAATTTCAGACCAGCTCGTGCGGGAGCTTGCGGCGCTGACGGGCCGTCCGTTGGAATAATTCACGCGTTTCGGGCATGCTAGCAAGTCCGATGCGCTTGAAATCGAGCATTTGGGTCGCAGCCTATATCCGCCGCTGCAATGTGGAAGGATGCTTTGCTGCTGTTCGTCGGCGGGGCGCCGACGAAGCCGGCGCGATTTTTGTCAAGGTCAGCAAGCTTGACGGGACGGCCATCCTTTACGGCCCTGCGCCCCAGAGCGCCTTCAGTGAGGGCAATCCGGTTGATCGGTTCTTCACGGCGCTGCTCGGCGGCGAGCAGGGTGTCGCGGAAGCAGATGTGGAAGCGAAACTCGCCCGCGAAATCAAATTCGATCCTGATCTCTGGATCGTCGAAGTCGAAGACCGGGCGGGACGAAGTTTTCTAGACACGAGTTTGAGGTGAAAAGGTAACGCCTGCGCCGCAGCCGGTGCCGGAACCCCAATGGGTTGCTTTCATTGGAGGTCCTCAATGATCAACCCCGAGAGCGCTGCGCAAATCGTTGGGCTCTTTGCGGGTGTCGGCGGGCCGCGCTGCATGAGCGTGCGATCGCAGTTCTCTCTGTTCGCGATGCCAGAGGGTAGGCTCATGATGCGCGCGCCGTTTATCGCGTGCGCCGCGCCATATCGAAACCATTTCTTTGGCAGCAGCAGGTGTGATCTCCTCAAACAGGGATGCAAGGCTGAATACGCGCTTCACCGATTGTCCGACATGCGGATTGATAAAAAGCAGGATGCGCTGCAATGCATCTGCCGGAATTCCTAGCGCTCGCGCTGCGACGACGATCGGCTCTCCGGAGGGATCGTTGACCACTCGCTCGGCCAGACCATGATCAATGCCGAGCGCGTGCTCGAGTGCTCGCGCAAGCCTGCCCACATTATGATCGAGCGCTGCCGTTTCGATTTCCTGGATGATGGCCGGAGAGGCCGTCAACGCTGCCGATTCCGCGGCCGGAATGAAGGCATCCAGATTGATCAAAATAAAACGGCGCTCTTCCGGGCTTGCCGCGAAGAAGGATTCGGTCAACCCCTCACTGCCTGCATGCATGATGGAGGTTGAATCGTTTCCATCCACGTCTTCAACCTCGGATGAGGCCGGCGCAATTGGTGGCCCGGCGACCTGATTCAACGTCGCCAGGCGTTCAAGCAGGGCCGCGGGTGCGGCCGAATAGTTCATAAGGCGCTCATGGACAACGGCGCGTGTCGGCGCATCGACCGTTTCAATCAGGTGGCTTGCAAGCTCGATATATTGCGCCTCCTCGGCCTCGCTGTGCGTGGGCTTCTGCACGTAGAGATCGGTGAGAACACGCAGCAACGTCGGACGAATGTCGACGCCTTCCCGATGTGCGAGATCGAAAAGACCCTCCAGCGGCGGATAAGCGGAAAACGCAACCATGACTGCGACGACGTTCGGCCCAACAAGGGACGATAGTCGGCCCCCGTTAGCAGAGCGTTAACCTTGCCGGCTCTTTAATCCTCAAGGCACCGTTCCATTTGGACGACATGGTCCATTCAGAGGGGACGGATGGGGGATGCAATGGGCGAGGTCATCCACTTTCCCGGCGATGCGGCTCACACGCGCGGCGGAAAGTACGTCGATGCCAACACCGAGCCGGCGACAGTCATCATATTGCCGGTGATAAGGATCGAGCGTGGTTCCGGGGATTCCGGCGACTCAGCGCCTTACCCCGGCAGCCCCGCAACGCGGCGGCGCCGACGCCGCCTGACACGATAACGCGGTGCATAGAGCGAAATTGCCAGATGAGACGATCATCGGCGCAATTGAAGTATTTGCGTCGATGGTTCGTGACAGCCACGACCGCCTTGCTGCTCTCCGGATGCAGCGGCAACTATGATTTTGGTGAAATTCGCCCCGATCTTGTCCACGACGACATCCATGACTGGCTCGGACCCGCAGCACTGATCGGGTCGCCGTTTCTGCCTTCGAGCTACGAATTAACGGATGACGAGCGGCAGCTTCGTGATCTCGCCTATCCCTTGATCGAGCCGCCTTATGATCGTCAGCGTTGGTACAGCGTGCTGGGTGAATATGGACTCACGGGCCTCGATCGCCGCACGGTCCTTTCCCGCCGTGCCTATGCTTCACATTTGTTTTCCGATGACTACCGGTCGCCGACCGCACGGTACCAGAAGGTGATTGAAGACGCCCGCAACGATGTCTCACGCATGCCGCAGTTCTTTGAAACGGCCAAGCGGGTCCGGGACATGGATGAGAAGCGGTGGAAGAGCTTTTCTTATATTCCGGATTTGAAAAAACGCGAGCGGGTTGAGGCGTCGCGCCGGATTCGCGAAAACGAGTTTATCGTCTCGTGGGTTCGTTCGTCGCTCGCCCAACGCGCCGAAGCCTATCGATTCGCGCTTGAACGCCTTGTGATAATGACGCCGTCGCCGCTAGCCGTCGATACCGAACTCGCGATCAAGGAAGTCGAGGCGCGGCTCGCTCAGTACGCGCCGAAGCCGCCGACCGCGTCCATGAAGGTCGCAGCGACATTGTAGTTATCGAGAGGTCTCCAGCGGCGAGGGACGGCACTGCGCCGTACTGATGGCCTGACGCACAAGCGATATCAAGCCCGGCTCCGTCGCCAACGCACGGATGACAATCAATCCCGTTGTCGTTGGCGATTCAACGATCAGCCGATCGGCGGCAGTCACGTCTTCTTCCTCGGGCATGTCGTTATGCTGATCTTCGGTCATCAGATCGAGGTCGATAACGCGACGGCCAGCGGCACGATCGTTTATCGCGTAATAGGCCACATCATGGTGCGTGTAAAAGGAGACAGATGTGTAGGCGGCACTAACCGGAACCGTGAGCTTTAACGGCGATTTGCTGATGTCATAACGGCAGACCGCTTCGGCAAAGGCAGGATCCATGAACGGCATCAATTCGTGGTCCGGCGTCGGCTCCGGTAACGTGACGACGGTGTTGACCGGCGCAATCGGCGAGATGCGCGCATACGCATCATTCGTGGCGGTGCGGGGGAGAATCATGACGGTCGCAAGATGCACCACGCCACCGAGCAGGAGGCCGCCCAAAAAGAGAAGCAACCACCGGATCATGGACATGCCCTCGTCTTTATCGCCGGCATTGGAGCTTCGCGCCCCGCTCTGGTCGAGACGCCGACCGCGGTGTCATAGAGACGCAGCACAAGCATGTAGCGATCGACGCCGCCAGTTGGCAGCCAGTTGCCCGGATTGGCGCGCGGAGCCACGGTGATGTCGAATGTGCCATCGGCGTGGCGCACGATCTCCTGGCTGGTGAAGCCGTAACGGTTGATGGAATTTGGGACGAGTGCGCCATTCGGCGTATAGAGTGTCAGCGTCCAAAATCGTGCGGCGGGCGTCGTACCGCTGAGCACCACGCTGCAACGTCCGTCAAGCGCATGGCCTAGATCATCGGTTTTAGCTGCGAAGAAAACACCATCGCCGAGGCTGATTGGCAGCCGTCCGCTGCGCGCGAGCGAGGCGCGTACATAAGGATTGGCATCTTTCGTGCCGCTCTTCGGAAAGGCGGTCCAACTGCCGAGTTGTAAAGAGTCGAATGCCACGCCGCGTGTGAGCGTGAAATAAGTTGTGCCGAGCCCGACGAGGCCGGCAACAATCAAAGCGAAAAGCGTTCCGAAGAGCAGGCGCACGAGCGACTCGCAAGGGGGTTCTGACGATCGGCGAGGGGAGACTACGACGAAGGGCGAGGCAGACCAATCAATTCCGATCGCCGAGATTGAAATCTTTGCCCTCGAGCGCCGAGGCAAGTGCGTCGCCCGGCCTCGCCTGTCTTTTGCCATCGTCGTTCTCGGCGGTCGGCAGCGGACGCATTGCGCGTGCGGCTTTGTCCATCATCTGTTCGACGCGAACAAGAATTTCAGCACCGCGTTTGCTGAGCACGGTTGGTCGGGCAGGCGGTGTATTCTCATCGTTTTTCTTGGCTTCGGCGACCTGTTGCTGCTGACGCGGCGGCGGCGCCGGGATGCCGGGCAATTGTTTGATCTCGATGCCTTGGTGCGCGTATTGCATGATTGCGTGCCATGTCATCGCCGGGAGTGACCCGCCTGTCATGCGGTTGGTCGAGGTGTAGTCGTCGTTACCCATCCAGATGCCGCAGACGAAGTTGCCGGTGTAGCCCATGAACCAAGCATCGCGATACGCGTTCGTTGTGCCGGTTTTGCCTGCGACCGCGATGCCGTCGAGGCGTGCACGGCGGCCCGTGCCGTTCTCCACGACGCTGTTCATCATTTTGATCATGTCCTGAGCGACCTGAGGCGAGAGCGCCTGCTTCGGTTTCGGTCCGTCGCGGTCGTAACGCCAGATCAATTTGCCACTGCCGGTGCGCACTTCCAGAATTGCATGCGGCGTCACGCGTTTGCCGAGATTCGGGAAAGTCGCATAGGCGCCGACATGTTCGAGCAGGTTCACGGCGTCCGCGCCGATCGGCAATGATGGTGTGTCGGGAAGAGGCGTATGAATGCCCATATCGCGCGCGGTCTGGATGATGCGGGAGCGCCCGAGTTTCGCATTGCCATCGCCGACGATCACCGACAGGCGTACGGCGACGGTGTTTACCGAATGGGTGAGCGCCGTGATCAACGTCATCGGCCCGCCGTAGTGATGACCGTAGTTGTGCGGGCACCAGTTGCCGAGGCAAATCGGCGCGTCGACGACGATCGACGTCGGCTTCAATCCGTGCTTCAGCGCGGTCGCGTAGACGTAAGGTTTGAACGACGAGCCGGGTTGCCGCATCGCGTCGACGGCGCGGTTGAACTGACTCGCGCCGTAGTCACGTCCGCCGACCATTGCGCGCACCGCCCCGTCGACGTCCATGAGCACCGCGGCGGCTTGCCCGGCGTGATACTCCTGACCGTACTGCCGCAGCGAATTTTCCACCGCGTTTTCTGCTTCGCGTTGCAAATTCGGATCGAGCGCGGTGCGAACGACGAACACGCGCTCCGTCATCGATTTCGGAAACGTCTCGACGAGCTTCTTCATTTCGTCGAACGCCCAATCGAGATAATAATTCGGCGCGCGCTCGTCCCGCCGGTCGACGGGGGTGGCGGGATGGCGGCGGGCGCCGAAGACCTGGCCCTCGGTCATGAACCCGGCCTCGACCAGGTTGTCGAGCACGACGTTCGCGCGCGCGCGCGCGGCCGGCAGATTGACGTTCGGCGAGTACTTGGTCGGCGCCTTGAACAGCCCCGCGAGCATCGCCGCCTCCGCCAGATCGACGTCGCGCGCCGACTTGTTGAAGTAATACTGCGCCGCCGCGTCGACCCCGAACGCGCCGCCGCCCATATACGCGCGGTCGAGATAAAGCTTCAGGATCTCGTTCTTGGTCAGCCGCGCCTCGAGCCAGATGGCGAGGAACGCCTCGTTGATCTTGCGCTCGAGCGTGCGCTCGTTCGACAAAAACAGATTCTTCGCGAGCTGCTGCGTGATCGAGGAGCCGCCCTGCACGACGCCGCCCGCGCGCGCGTTGGTGACGAGCGCGCGCAGCGTGCCGGGCACGTCGATGCCGAAGTGATCGTAGAAGCGCCGGTCCTCGGTCGCGAGCACGGCCTTGATGAGATGATCGGGAAACTCGTCGAGCGGCACCGCGTCGTTGTGGCGGATGCCGCGCGAGCCGACCTCGTTGCCGTAGCGGTCGAGGAAGGTGACGGAAATCTCCGACTTCTTCAGCCAGTCCTTGTCCGCCGTCTGCTGGAAGGCCGGCACCGCGAGCGCGAGCGTCAGGAGCCCGCCGACGGTGCCGAGCGTTGCGCATTCGGAGAAGAACTCGTTCACCCAGCGCCGCAGGCCGGCGGCATGGAAGCGGTCCATGAAGGCGGAGAAGCGCTCGTAGGCCTCGCGCAGGCCGCGGCCGGAGCGGAACACGCTGGTGTCGACCCAGGCGTCGAAGGCGAGCAGGAGCTGCCTGAGCCTGGAGGTCCAATCCCTGGGGGAGAGGTCGGGCAAGAGGTATGATCTCGTTTTTGCCGGGTGCGGGAAGGTTTTAGCCGATCCGCCCATCCCGGGCCAAGCGGCGCGCAGCCGCCCGGGCGATCAAAGTCGCGTTAAAGGTGAAGATAAAGCGCAGGGAAGGGGGCGCGGTTCCGCCGCCTTGCCGTTGCCTTCCGGTCGTCCCGGGGGCTTGCCGGGAGGGGGAAGAAGGCGCCGCCGGCAAAATCCGCGAGCGTCGACAACCGCTGGCGGAATCGGCGCGAGCGATTACAACGGGCTTGCCATGCAGCGCGAACAGCCCGACGAAAAGCTCCCCTTCTGGCGCGTCAAGCGCCTGGAAGAGATGACGCAACGCGAATGGGAGAGCTTGTGCGACGGCTGCGGCCGCTGCTGCCTCAACAAGCTCGAGGACATCGACACCGGCGAGACGGTCTACACCAACGTGCGCTGCAAGCTGTTCGACCCGGTGTCGTGCCGCTGCAGGGACTATGCGAACCGCAAGCGCAAGGTGCGCGATTGCGTGCAGCTCACGCCGCGCGGCGTGCCGCGGTTGAAATGGTTGCCGCCGACCTGCGCCTACCGGCTGGTCGCGGAAGGCCGCGACCTCTACTGGTGGCATCACCTCAAGTCCGGAAGCCGCGACACGGTGCACGAGGCCGGCGTCTCGGTGCGCGGCCACGACACGGTGTCGGAAGCCGGCATGCCGGACGAGGAGTACGAGAATTACGTGGTGAAGTGGCCGGGGAGGGTGCCGAAGGGGGCGA
>DASTSG010000040.1:0-41360 GCA_035760805.1 Pseudolabrys sp. | reverse complement strand
GTCATGCGCGAGCTCCTGCTCGGGCCGAAGCGCTTCAGCGATCTGCGCGCGAGCCTGCCGGGCATCAGCGCAAATGTGCTGACGCAGCGTCTGGAGGATCTTGAAGCAGTCTCGATCGTGCGCCGCCGTACGTTGCCACCGCCTGCCGCAGCATCAGTCTACGAATTGACCGAATGGGGGCAGGAATCGGAAGAATTGTTTCGCGTCATCGGCAAGTGGGCCGCGCGCTCGCCGCTGCACAATCCAAAGGCGCCGCTGAGCGTCGCCTCGGTGGTGATGTCGATGCGCACGATGTTCTCGCCCAAGCGGGCAGGGCGCCTGTCGGGCTCGCTCGGCTTTCGCTTCGGCCGCGAGGAATTCGTCGCCGTGGTCGACAATGGCAATTTTTCGATCGAGCGCGGCGACGCAAGCAGCGCGGATGTGATCGTCACCGGAAACCAGAATGCGCTGGCTGGTGCGATCTACGGCGGCGTCCCGCTCAAGACGCTGGAAAAATCCGGCGCGCTCGCGATCGAAGGCGATCGCGCGCTGCTCGAGCGCTATCTGACCCTCTTTCCGTTGCCTGACAAAGCGCCGCAGCATGGCCGGTGAAGCGACATTCGATCCCGCACGTCAGGATGCTAAGAGAGCGGAATGAGCAAGCGCTATCAGGTCATCATTGTCGGCGGCGGACCGGTCGGGCTTGCGCTTGCCGTCACCCTCGGCATGCGCGGCATCGCGTGCCTGCTGCTGGAACGGCGCGTCACGCAGGCGCGCATCCCCAAGGGGCAAAACCTCACGCACCGCACACTCGAACATTTTTATTTCTGGGGCATTGCCGATGCGCTGCGCGCCGCGCGCGTGATGCCAAAGGACTACCCGATCGGCGAGGTGACGGCCTATGGCAACCTGATGAGCGAATGGTGGCAAGCGCCTCCTGGCCGTGAGGTCGTGCGCAAATTTTATTTCCAGGCGAACGAGCGCCTGCCGCAGTACCAGATGGAAGCGGTGCTCAAACAGAAACTCGCGGCGTTGCCGTCGGTTGATCTGCGCTTTGGCTGGACGGCAACGCGGGTCGAGCAGGACAACGAGAAAGTTTGGGTCACTGCGGCAGGCAATGGCGGCGCGAGCGAAATCATCGAGGCCGATTATGTGGTCGGCTGCGACGGCGGTCATTCGCTGGTGCGCGAGCAAGTCGGCATTACGCGCGGCGGCACGGATTTCGATCAGCTGATGATGCTTGCCGTTTTCCGATCGCGCGAACTGCACGAGCGCCTGAAGCGCTTTCCGGGGCGCTCGACCTACCGCGTGATGCATCCGGACTATAATGGCTATTGGCAATTCTTCGGCCGCATCGATGTGGGGGAGGGCTGGTTTTTCCATTGCCCGGTGCCGGCAGGCACGAGCAAGGAGAATTGCGATTTCCTTGGTCTGATCCGAAGGGCGGCCGGTTTCGACTTCAATGCTGAATTCGATCACGTCGGCTTCTGGGACCTCCGCGTTGCGGTGGCGGAGAAATACCAGGTCGGCCGCGTGTTCATTGCCGGGGATGCGGCACACAGCCATCCGCCTTACGGCGGCTTCGGCCTCAACAATGGACTCGAAGATGCCGTCAATCTCGGCTGGAAACTCGCGGCGCGGCTGCAAGGGTGGGGCGGCGAGGCGCTGCTCGAGTCCTACAGCGAAGAGCGCCGTCCGATCTTTCACGAGGTGGCGGAAGACTTCATCGCCAAGCGCATCCGCAACGATGCGGAGTTTCTTCGCCGCTATGACCCGCAACGCAATCGTGCCGAATTCGAATCGGCATGGAACGCACGCGCAAGCGAGCTCGGCCAACGCGCGCAGGTTTACGAGCCGCGTTACGAAGGCTCGCCCATTGTCGTGGGGCCGCCTGGCGGCAGAAGCAGCGCGCATGGCGAGCACATGCTGAAGGCGCGGGCCGGCCATCACCTCGCGCCACAGGTGCTCTCGTCTGGGCGGAACGTATTCGAGGAATTGGGGAAGGGTCACACGTTATTGGCGTTCGGCGCAGAAGCGACCGACGCGTTCGAGCAAGCGGCGCAGGCGCGGCATATTCCTTTGAAGGTCGTGCGTGATACTTGTGCGGAGGGCCGCGCGCTTTATGACGCGCGGATGATCTTGGTGCGTCCCGATCAATACATCGTGTGGGCCGGCGACGCGACGCCGGACAATCCCGGCGTGTTGATGGATCGGGCGGCGGGCTGGAGCGTTTTACCTGGATGAGACACTTTCACAAGCGCGATTTTCCCGTTTCCGATATCCGCCGCTTCCTCGAGCCCGGCCCCGTCGTGCTGGTAAGCTCAGCCTGGAAGGACGAGCGCAACATCATGACGATGGGCTGGCACACGGTGCTGGAATTCTCGCCATCACTTGTCGGCTGTTTGATATCGAGCGGCAGCTACAGCTACGAGCTGATTAGCAAGTCGAAAGAATGCGTGATCAACGTTCCAACCGTCGACCTCGCGGCAAAGGTTGCCGGCATCGGCAATTGCTCCGGCGCCGATATGGACAAGTTCGAGAAATTCAAGCTGACGGCGATCGCCGCCGACGAAGTGAATGCGCCGCTCATCGGCGAGTGCCACGCCAATCTTGAATGCCGGCTTCACGATGGACGGCTGCGCGATAAGTACAATTTTTTCATCTTCGAGATCGTGAAGGCGCACGCGCTCGCCTCGCCAAAATATCCGAAGACGATTCATTATCGCGGCGGCGGCATGTTCATGATCTCCGGCCGCTCGCTCAATTTGCGACGTCTGTTCAGGCCGGAGATGTTGTGACCCGCCTTGCCGCCGAAGCCGCGAGATGGCGGCGGTTGACGCCGGCGGCGTCGATGCCTAACCGGAAGGGCTGCGTCACCCCTTGATTGCGCCGTCGTTCCCTGCCACATGCGCCGCATGAACAAGCTTGTTTCTCCTGCCGATTCGATCCCGCAGACGCCGCTCGCCGCGGAAGTCGGGCGACGGCGCACGTTTGCGATCATCTCTCACCCGGATGCGGGCAAGACCACGCTCACGGAAAAGCTGCTGCTGTTCGGCGGCGCCATTAATCTTGCGGGGCAAGTGAAGGCCAAGCGCGATCGCCGCTCTACCCGCTCCGACTGGATGGCGATCGAACGCGAGCGCGGCATTTCGGTTGTCACCTCGGTGATGACGTTCGATTACCACGGACGCGTGTTCAACCTGCTCGATACGCCCGGCCACGAGGACTTTTCCGAGGACACCTATCGCACTCTTACAGCTGTCGATTCGGCGGTGATGGTGATCGACGCGGCAAAGGGCATCGAGGCGCGCACACGAAAGCTGTTCGAAGTGTGCCGGCTGCGCGACATTCCGATCGTCACGTTCATCAACAAGATGGACCGCGAGAGTCGCGATCCGTTCGAGTTGCTCGACGAGATCGAAAAGACCCTGGCGCTCGACACCGCGCCGATGACGTGGCCGATCGGGCAGGGGCGCGACTTTGTCGGCACGTATAACTTATCGACCGGAAAGGTACGCCTACTCGATGCCGACGGCAAAACTGCCGAGCCGCAGATTGCCGATATTCCGTCGATCATTCCGGCCGACTCAATGCTGAAAGCGGATGCGGTCGAGGAAGAATTGAAGCTCGTCAAGGAAGCCTGCAAGGCATTTGACTTTGCTTCGTTCCGCGAAGGTCACCTCACGCCGGTCTATTTCGGATCGGCGTTGAAGAACTTCGGCGTCAAGGATTTGCTCGACGCGCTCGCGAATTTTGCGCCCCCGCCGCGCGCGCAAGTCTCGAACGTGCGCAAAGTGGATGCGCACGAAAGCGCGATGACGGCCTTCGTATTCAAAATTCAGGCCAATATGGATCCGAATCATCGCGACCGGATCGCTTTCGCTCGTCTGTGTTCGGGCAGGCTCGACCGCGGCATGAAGGCGAAGCTGGTGCGCACCGGCAAGCCCATGACGCTGTCGGCGCCGCAGTTCTTTTTCGCGCAGGATCGGTCGGTTGCGGACGAGGCGTACGCCGGCGATGTGGTCGGCATCCCCAATCACGGCACCCTGCGTATCGGCGACACGCTTACCGAGGGTGAGGAGATTTCATTTCTCGGCGTGCCGAACTTCGCGCCGGAAATTTTGCGGCGCGTGAAGCTCGGCGATCCGATGAAGGCGAAGAAGCTGAAAGAGGCCTTGCAGCAGATGGCGGAGGAGGGCGTCGTGCAGGTGTTTCGTCCGCTCGACGGCGCCCCGGCGCTCGTCGGCGTGGTGGGCGCGTTGCAGCTCGATGTGCTGAAGGTGCGGCTTAACGAAGAGTATGGCCTCGAGATCGGCTTCGAGCAGCCCGAGTTTCAGCTGGCGCGATGGATTTCGGCCGATGACGAGAAAAAGCTCAACGATTTCGTACAGGCGAATTATTCAAGCGTTGCCGACGATCTCGACGGCGACCGGGTGTTCATGGCGCGCAACCAGTTCATTCTGGATTACACGCGGGAGCGCGCGCCGGGACTGACGTTTACGGACATCAAGGACGTGAAGAAGCAGGCATAGCTGCCGTCAGCGCCGCTCGTGGCTCGGGCGCGGCATCGATGATCGGATTGCGGCTAAGCCGGCGCGATCAGGACAAAGCTGATGCGCCGGTGGGCTGGGGTCACGACGTGATTGTCATTGTGCGTGGTCTCGTGATTTATCTCGCGCTCTGGTACGGCGTTTCATCCGGTTATAATTGGCGTATCGGTCTTTGGGAGTTTGTGAATGTCGGTACAAAGCGAAATCAGACGGCTCACCGCGCCGGATATCCTGGCGCGCAAGGGGCGCGAGCCGCTCGTATGCCTGACCTCCTATCACGCGCACACGGCCCGCATCCTCGACAATCATTGCGACGTGATTTTGGTCGGCGACTCGCTGGGCATGGTCATGCACGGCCTCGAGACCACGGTGCCGGTCACGCTTGAGATGATGATCCTGCAAGGCCATGCCGTGATGCGGGGCTCGAAGCGCGCTCTCGTTGTCGTCGATATGCCGTTCGGCTCTTACGAGGCCTCGAAAGAGCAGGCCTTTATGAATGCCGCGCGGGTGCTGAAGGAAACCGGCTGCGGCGCCATTAAGCTCGAAGGCGGCGCGCGCATGGCAGAGACGATCCGCTTTCTTTGCGAGCGCGGCGTACCCGTGATGGCGCACGTCGGACTGACGCCACAGGCGATCAACGTGCTCGGATCGTTCCGTGCGCAAGGCCGCGAGGAGGCAGATTGGGCGCGGATCGAAAACGATGCGCTCGCCGTTGCGCAGGCCGGCGCCTTCTCGCTGGTGATTGAAGCGGTTGCGGAACCGCTGGCGCGCAAGCTGACGGCGGCCGTCCCGATTCCGACCATCGGCATCGGCGCCAGTGTTGCGTGTGACGGGCAGATTCTGGTCCTCGAGGACATGCTCGGCCTGTCGGCCCGCGTGCCGAAATTCGTGAAGCGCTACACGGATCTCGGACCGTCGATCGACCGCGCCGTCGCGGCCTATGCGGCCGAAGTGCGGGCGCGGGGTTTTCCCGCTGCCGAACACGTCTATCCGATGAAGGCAAAAAAGCCCTAAGTCCCTGAATTTTAACGGGTGTGCGGCTAATTTTGCCTTGCCGCCGCCACATGGGTAGGGTACGCCGCGCGTTGCAAGGCGGGATCGTTCGGGAGCCATTCGTGGCCGATATCTTTCACGAAATCGACGAAGAAGTACGCCGCGAGCGGCTGCACAGGCTGTGGGAGCGTTACAGCATCCACATCATCGCGCTGGCGGTACTGATCGTCGTCGGCGTCGGGGGCTGGCGCGGCTATCAGTGGTGGGAGGCGAAGAAGGCGGCTGAAGCCGGTGCTGCCTATGAAGCCGCCGCTACGCTTAGCGAACAAGGCAAGCATGCCGAGGCGCAAGCTGCTTTCGCTAAAATCGCAACCCAGGCACCCTCAGGATACCGCGCGCTCGCGCACTTACGCGCGGCTGGCGAACTCGCAATCACCGATCCAAAACAGGCCGCCAAAGCCTATGAAGATCTCGCGGCCGACAAGTCGCTCGGGCAGACGCTGCAAGATCTTGCCGCGGTGCGTGCCGGAATGCTGCTCGTCGATACAGCTTCGCTTGATGACTTGCGCAAGCAGCTTGACGCGCTGACCGCGCCCGGACGCCCGTTCCGTCACACGGCACGTGAGCTGTTGGCCTTGTCGGCGTGGCGGAGCCACGACGCCACCACAGCAAAGCACTACCTCGACATGATCACCGCTGACGCTGAAACACCAGCGGGCACACGCGCGCGCGCCGAAGTTCTATTGGCGCTGATAGCCGGGACGGGCAAAGGCTGATGAAGATGAATCGTCGGATCAATCGCATTCTTGGTGCTGCGATGCTGCTGGCCTTTGGCCTGGCGCTGAGCGCGTGCGAAGATTTCGATACCGACAAGCTCGATATTTTCAATCTGAACAAGGAGAAGAGGCTGCCGGGCGTGCGGAAGGATATTTTCCCGGGCGGTGTGCCGGGTGTCACCGAAGGGGTGCCGCCCGACCTGGTAAAGGGTCATCAATCGCCTTCCGACACGGCGACCGCGCTGCCGGGAGATGACGAGGCGGCAAAAAAAGCGGCTGCGGTCGAACCCGAGGAGGAGGCGAAGCCGAAAGCGAAACCCGCGCGCAAGCCTACGCCACATGCATCCAAGCCGCATGTTGCGAAGCGCGCTCCGGCAAAAGGGCCCGCCAAGCCGGCGGCGCAGCCGGCTGAGACACAACCGGCACGGCAAACCGCAAGCGGCGCGCAGTCGGCGTGGCCTTCGTCCACTCAACAGCCGCAAGGAACGGGCACCAACGCGCCTTGGCCTTCCACCACACCGCAAGCGAGCGGGACGAATGCGCCCTGGCCGTCAACGTCCGCACAGCCGTCATCGCCCTGGCCGTCATCCCCGCCGCCCGGAACTTTCTCACACTGATAGACGGTCGTTCGGCACGCGGACTTGACCTGCGTGTTCATCTGGCAAACACATCTGGCGATCCGTCAACGGGTTGCCGGGTCTCCCGGCGGCGCATTTTTCATGTCCTTCACCATTGCCATTGTCGGAAGGCCTAACGTCGGCAAATCGACGCTCTTCAATCGTCTGGTCGGGCGGCGGCTGGCTTTGGTCGACGACACCCCCGGTGTAACGCGTGACCGCAGAGAGGGCGAGGGCCGGCTCGGTGATCTGGAGTTTACGGTCGTCGACACCGCAGGCTTGGAGGAAGCAAACGACAAGACACTTTCCGGCCGTATGCGCGCGCAGACCGAAACCGCCATTCGTGATGCCGATGTGATCTTTTTTCTCATTGATGCCCGTGTCGGTCCAACGCCCGCCGATCATGCGTTTGCCGACGTCGTCCGCCGGGCCGGCAAGCCAACAATCGTTGTCGCCAACAAGAGTGAAGGTGCAGCCGGCCAGGCGGGTCGCGTTGAAGCTTATGCACTTGGTCTAGGCGAACCGGTCGCGATTTCCGCCGAGCACAACGAAGGCATGGCCGATCTGTATGATGCGTTGCGTACGGCTGCGCCTGAATTGACCGCGCGCCCCGAAATCACCAGCGAAGATGCGCCCGCGCCGGAGCATCCTGTTCGTGTAGCGATTGTTGGCAGGCCGAACGCCGGTAAATCGACATTGATCAATCGGATCATCGGCGAGGAGCGTCTGGTTACCGGTCCTGAGGCCGGTATCACGCGCGATGCGATTGCGATCGATCTTACCTGGCATGGCAGCAAGTTTCGTCTTTACGACACAGCAGGCCTGCGTCGCCGTTCGCGTGTTGAAGAAAAACTTGAAAAGCTCTCGGTGGCGGATGCGCTCAACGCCATCCGTTTTGCAGAAGTCGTGGTCGTGCTGCTTGATTCACAAAATGCGTTTGAAGAACAAGATCAGCGTATCGCCGATCTGGTGGAGCGAGAGGGCCGCGCGCTGGTGATTGCAGTCAGCAAGTGGGATTTGCAGGAGAGAACACCGGGGGCAATCAGCAAATTGCGCGCGCAAGCCGATGAAAAACTGCCTCAGGTAAAGGGTGTGCCGCTTGTCGCTGTCTCAGGCCTGACCGGCGAAGGACTTGATCGTTTGATGAACGCAGTGAGCGCGGCTTATTCCGTGTGGAACAAACGCGTGCAGACGAGTGCGCTCAATCGCTGGTTCGAGGAGGCGGTGAGCGCGCATCCGCCGCCTGCGGTGTCGGGGCGGACGTTAAAGCTCAACTACATCACGCAGGCGAAAAGCCGACCGCCGACATTCATCGTGTTCTGCACGCGTGCCGATGCGGTACCGGAGGCCTACAAGCGTTATCTCATCAACGGATTGCGTGAGACCTTCGACCTGCCGGGCACGCCCATTCGATTGACGCTGCGCGAGAAGGAGAATCCATTCAAGGGTCGTAAAAAAGGGCGACGCAGATAAAGAGTTGGCGGCGTGTTGCTCATCAATGATCGACTAAGTAATTGATTACACATGTCAAAATGACAAAACTGTTGCCTGTTGCAAAATTGCGATAACGCCGCTTTTGGGGCTGATATAAACTACAGCGCTTTTGAAGATAATTTGGCAACGGGCGAGGGGCGTCATGCAATCTTCGATGAAGAGGCTGCTGCTGGCTGCCGCTATCGCGGCCGGCAGCATCGGTTCGGCTCAAGCGACCGATTTGCCGGTGAAGGCTCCCGTGTACAAGGCACCAGCTGTAGCCGTGCCGCCGAGTTGGACTGGCTGGTACGCTGGCATAAACGCGGGCTACGGCTTTAGCTCCGTCAGCAATACGTTCAATCTCGATCCTCCAACTGGACTTCCGATCGACACGATCAATGCGAGCAATCATTTAAACGGATTCATCGGCGGGGGTCAGATCGGCTACAATTATCAAATTACGCCCAACTCATGGGTTGCCGGCATCGAAGCGGACCTTCAATACACCAACTTCAAGGGTTCTGATTCCATCGGCGGAACCCTTCCGGCCCAATTCCGCCCAGGCGGTCAATTCGTCTACTCTCAGGATCAGCGTGTTGATTGGTTCGCGACTGTGCGCGGCCGCTTCGGCTGGACACCGGGCGATCATACGTTCCTTTTCTATGCGACGGGCGGTCTTGCGGTAGGCGGATTGAAGGCTTCCGATAGTCTGACCCTGTTTGGCGGTGGTCCTACGGCCATATGGTCCGGTGAGTCTTCCAGAACGCGGGCAGGGTGGACTGTCGGCGGCGGCGTTGAAGCTCGCCTTGCGCAAAACTGGACTGCCAAGGTCGAATACCTTTATTACGACCTCGGGCATTTAACGGTGACCGCGAACTCGATACCGGTGACCGGAATCGTAGGGACCACTGATTTCGAATTCCGCGGCAACATCGTTCGCGCCGGTTTGAACTACAGATTCACCAGCAGGTAAGCCGCTTGCACTTTCAAGACCAAAGGCCCGGTGCAAAGCCGGGCCTGTTTCATTTGTGCATGCACAAACGAATTTTTCGTCACTGCACGTTTGTTCAAGACGGCGGTTGAAATTCGAGAAATTTTTTCGCCGCGAACTGGTAGACCTTGCCGTTCTCCTGACAATCCCCAAGACATAGCGGCACGATGGCCGCTGCGACCTCTTCGGGCGTCGGCAACGTGCTCTGATCGACTCCTGGCCAGCCGCTTTTATACATGCGCGTTGCGGTCGGGCCGGGATTGAACAGGTTGACCCGCACGTTGCTTGACGCGCACTCGTTGGCATAGGTGCGCGCGAGCATGTTGAGCGCCGCTTTCGAAACCGCATAGCCGCCGCAATAGGGGGTCGCCAGCCAGCTCAATCCGGACGTGATGAAAACCGCGCGGCCGGCGGGCGCACGCTTGAGAAGCGGGTCCATCGTCCGGATCAACTGCCAGTTCGCCGTGACGTTAACCGCGAGAATGTCGCTCCATGCCTTCGGCTCGATGTGGCCGAGCGGTGAGAGCACTCCCAGAATGCCGGCGTTGCCGACCAGCACATCGAGTTTTTGATAGCGTTCGTTGATCGCGAGCGCGAGCCGAGCGATTCCATCTGAATCTTTCACATCCAGCGGCACGAGTGTCGCGGTGCTGCCGGCGGCCTGGATTTTATCGTCGAGTTCTTCAAGTCCCCCGACTGTGCGCGCCACAGCAACGATATGCGCGCCCGCTTGCGCGAGCTGCAGCGCAAGCGCGGCACCGATACCGCGCGAGGCGCCGGTAACGAGCGCAACAGAGCCGGCGAGGGGTTTGGACATCTTCTTCTCCGTCATTCCGGCCGAGCGCCAGGGTGAGAGCCGGATTCCATTAGCCACCGCATTCGCGAATTTCAAACAGCTGTGGTCATGGATTCCCGGTTTGCGCCTTTGGCGCGGACCGGAAATGACGAGGGATCAAATCGCTTCGGCCAGTAGCGACAGCTGCCGCGGAGAAACGTCCTTCCCGGCCTGATCGGTAAGAGGCGTGGGATAGTCGCCTGTGAAGCAATGGTCGGTGAACTGCGGGCGCTCGGGGTCGCGGCCCTTTTCACCCATCGCCCGGTAAATGCCGTCGACCGAGAGGAACGCGAGCGAGTCCGCGCCGATGAATGCCCGCATTCCCTCAAGGTCATGCGTTGCCGCGAGCAGTTTCTCGCGCTCCGGCGTGTCGATGCCGTAGTAATCGGGATGCGTGATCGGTGGCGAGGCGATCCGGAAGTGGACTTCCCTCGCGCCGGCATCGCGCATCATCTGCACGATCTTGCGCGAGGTCGTGCCGCGCACGATTGAATCATCCACCAGCACGATGCGCTTGCCCGATACGACCGCGCGATTGGCGGAGTGCTTCATGCGCACGCCCTGGTCGCGGATCGCCTGCGTAGGCTGGATGAACGTGCGGCCGACATAGTGGTTACGGATGATGCCGAGCTCGTAGGGAATCTTCGATTCCTGCGCATAGCCGATGGCGGCAGGAACGCCGGAGTCAGGAACGGGAACGATGACATCGGCGTTTGCCGGCGCCTCGCGCGCAAGCTCGGCTCCCATGGTCTTGCGCACGTCGTACACGTGCCGTCCGCCGACAATCGAATCGGGCCGCGAAAAATAGATGTATTCGAAAATGCATGGCCGCGCCGCCATTGGTGGAAACGGCTTGTGCGACTGCGCGCCGTCTTCGTCGAAAATCACAACTTCCCCATTCTCGACATCGCGCACGTATTGGGCGCCGATCATGTCGAGCGCACAGGTTTCGGAGGCCAGTATCGGGCAGCCGTCGAGCTTGCCGATCACCAAAGGCCGGATGCCCAGCGGATCGCGCGCGCCGACCAGTTTCTTGTTTGTGAGTCCGACAAACGCATAAGCGCCTTCGAGTTGCCGCAACCCTTCAATGAAGCGGTCGACAAAGCGATTGCGTCGTGCGCGTGCCACCAGATGCAGGATCACCTCGGTGTCGGTGGTCGACTGCATCATCGCCCCTTCACGCACCAATTGGCGGCGCAACGTGATGCCGTTCGTCAGGTTGCCGTTGTGCCCGATGGCGAAACCGCCGCCATCGAGCTCCGCGAACAAGGGCTGCACGTTGCGGATGATGGTCTCGCCAGTGGTCGAATAGCGCACGTGCCCGATCGCGCTTGTGCCCGGAAGACGGTCAATGACTTCTCTCTTCGCGAAGGTATCGCCGACAAGCCCGAGCCGCCGCTCGGAATGAAATCTTTTGCTGTCGAACGTGACGATACCGGCTGCCTCCTGACCGCGGTGTTGAAGAGCATGCAGCCCCAGCGCCGTGATGGCCGCGGCGTCGGGATGGTCGAAGATGCCGAATACGCCGCACTCCTCGCGCAGGCGGTCGGCATCCGGATCGAAACCTGCGTCGTTTACGCCGCCTTCGTTCGTTTCAGCCATCGGGCCTCGCTTGGTTAACGACTTACGCCCTTCGCCGCTGGCGGCGGGGACGCGCGATCGGGACCGGCATCTTGCGGCACGTCCTGATCCTCAGGTTTCGGCCGCTTCAGCCTCTTCAAAATGGTGCTTTCAGGGTCTTCCGGCAACATGGACATCAACCACTCGCCTGTGCCTTGCAGGATGACCTTGGATTTGGCGCCGCGGACCCATTGCGGCTGGCTATGGTCGGGAACAAGCCAGGCGAAAAACAGGAAGGCAATAACGACGATAATCAGGCCGCGCCCCAGTCCGAACAGGAAGCCCAGCGTACGATCGAGGGCACCGACGCGGCTATCGAGCACCATATCGGATATTTTTACCGTAATGATCGAAACCACAATCAGCGTCAGAAGAAAGACGCCGACGACCGTCACGCCGGCCGCGACGATATCGCTGTTGAAATAGGACTTCACGACCGGCAGCAGCTTTGCGTACGCATAGATCGTAACAAGCGCCGCAATGATCCAGGCGGCAATTGACAGAACTTCGCGCATGAAGCCGCGGATAAGCGCGAGCAGCCCCGATATCAGCATGACCACCAACAGGATGACGTCGAGGAGCGTGATCGGCATCGGCGCGTCAACCCGTATGGCCGGAGGCGGCCTGAGAGCACGAATCCGGCCGGGGCCGGTAAAGACCGGGGGGCAGCGGCATCATCGGGTCTAGACCGTTAATCTCACGCCCTTTTTTAGCGTGGCAATGCGAAGGGTGCGCGGTCCGTGAACCGTGCTGCTGGCCACGTGTATAAACGCCTGCGAGCATGGCGTCACGGGTCTGTCCACGGCTTTTGCGGGGCGTTTTGATGGGCTCCTCAGGCCCGTTTTGCACGCGTGGGAGGGTTGCCGCGGGCGGCGACGTCTGCAACCAGGGTCGAAAGATTACCGATGTCGGTCAGTTTGATGCCGGCGTCCACGACCTCCCCGCGAGCGGATTCGGGCACAAAAGCCCGCATAAAGCCGAGCTTGGCGGCTTCCTTCAAACGCGCCGGGCTCTGCGCAACCGGCCTGACCGCTCCGGACAGCGAGACTTCGCCGAAATAAACCGCATCCGCCGGAAGGGGAGCGCTTGCGAGAGAGGAGACGAGGGCCGCCGCCGCCGCGAGATCGGCGGCCGGTTCCTGAATTCGTAGTCCGCCCGCAACGTTCAGGTAAACGTCGTGGCCGCCGAGCTTCACGCCACAGTGTGCCTCGAGCACTGCAAGCACCATCGAAAGCCGGCTCTGATCCCAACCGACGACGGCGCGCCGCGGCGTACCGAGTGAGGTCGGCGCGACCAGTGCCTGGATTTCGACCAATACGGGCCGGGTGCCTTCGATGCCGGCGAATACGGCAGTGCCCGGTGAGCCAAGGTCGCGCTCCGACAAGAACAATTCCGACGGATTGGCGACCTCGCGCAGGCCTTCGCCGGTCATCTCGAACACACCGATCTCGTCAGTCGGTCCGAAGCGATTTTTGACCGCGCGCAGGATGCGGAATTGGTGCGAGCCTTCGCCTTCGAACGAAAGCACCGCATCGACCATATGCTCCACGACGCGCGGGCCCGCGATCTGCCCGTCCTTGGTGACATGGCCGACCAAAATGACGGTCGCGCCAGACCGCTTGGCAAACCGGATCAGCGCCTGTGCGCTGCCGCGCACCTGCGTAACCGTACCGGGCGCCGATTCGATCGTGTCGGTCCACATGGTCTGGATGGAGTCGATCACGATCAGTCGCGGCGTTTTTCCGTCGCTGAGTGTCGCGAGGATGTCTTCAACGGATGTTTCGGCAGCAAGTTCGACGGTGGCGTTTGCAAGCCCGAGCCGCTCCGCGCGCAGTCGTACCTGCGCGACCGCTTCCTCGCCTGAAATGTAAACGGCGCGATGACCGCTGCGCGCAAGCGAAGCGGCGGCCTGAATCAACAAAGTTGACTTGCCGATGCCGGGATCGCCACCGACGAGTAGGACGGACCCGCGTACGAATCCGCCGCCCGTCACGCGATCGAGTTCGGCGATACCGGAGGCAAGCCGCGGCGCTTCGTGTGTTTCGCCGGTGAGCGGTTCGAGCGCGAAAATGCGGCCTTTGCGCGGTTTGCGCCCCGAACCACTCGCCGGTGCGGAGACGCCTTCTTCGACCAGCGTATTCCATTCCCCGCACGCGTCGCACTTTCCCTGCCAGCGGGTATAGGCCGCGCCGCAGTTCTGGCAGACGAAGCTCGGGGCATGGCGGGGCATGAATTAGCGTCCACGATAAACGCGATGATAGCGGCGCCCGAGACTGGTGAGCACTTCGTAGCCGATGGTTCCGGCTGAGCTAGCGAGTCCGTCGACGGTGATTCCGTCGCCAATCAGAGTGGCCATGTCACCGTGCCGTACGGCGCCTTCCGGGACGTCGGTGACGTCGATCGCGAGCAAGTCCATGGAAACACGGCCCGCGAGCGGGCACAGTTTGCCGGAAACAACCGCGTTGGCACCCGGCGTTTGATCGCTCGCGCTGGCTGCTCGCAGGTATCCGTCGGCATAGCCGACCGCGGCAATGGCAATTCGAGATGCGCGCCTTGCGGTCCAGGTCGCGTCATAGCCGACCGTCTCGCCACGCTGAACCGTACGGACCTGCAGGATGCGGGCACGCAGATCGACGACTGCGTGCATCGGGTTGCGCCGGCCCGGCGTTGGATTGACGCCGAACAGGGCGGCGCCAGGGCGAACCATATCGCAATGCGTGGCGGCGCCAAGAAAGATGCCCGATGAATTGGCGAGCGAAGAGGGGATACCCCGATAGAGGACGCGCACTTCTTGGAAGAGCTTGATCTGTCTGTCGTTGAGCGGGTGCTCCGGGATTTCGGAGCACGCAAGATGGCTCATCAGCAGCGTGATGCCGTGATTGCCGGAGCGGACGCGTGGCGCAAGGGCCGCGGCTTCTTCGGCCGAAATGCCAAGCCGGTTCATTCCGGTATCGACGTGCAGTGCGGCGCCGCCGCGCCACTGTTGCGCCGCGCAGAAAGCATCCCATTCCGCAAGTTCGACCATGCTGCCGATGACCGGACGCGCCTGAATTTCGGCGAACGCCGGCCCCGTGTTCGGCAGCAGCCCATTCAGGACATAAATCGTCGCGTTTGATGCCGCGGCCCGTGCGCGCCTGGCTTCGCCGAGGTCGGCGACGAAAAAGGTCTTGCAGCCGGCCTTCGCGAGCGCGGCTGCGACCGGCTCGATGCCGCAGCCGTAGCCATCGGCTTTGATGACGGCCGCGCACTCCGCCGGCATCGTGCGACGCGCCAGTGAGCGCCAGTTATCGACGATTTCGCCAAGATCGATCGTCAGCACGCCGCCGGCTTCGCGCTCAGCGGGGCCGGAGGTCGCAACCGGTTCGCTGCGCTGCGCCTGCGCAGCCTCGATTGGTGTCGTGGCTTCAGATTGAACCATGGCAAGGTCATACCGGCCTGCGCCGTGCCAGTCCATTGTACCGCAAAGACCATTCGCCCCGCCGTAATGGCAGGTTGGAAACCATGACACGGCAGCGCCGATGACGGAATCCGCTTCGCTCGCCGCGTGTACGCCGAAGACGCTACATACGTTCCGGCAGCCGATCCTCGCGCGCGAGCGAGGAGAAGCGCGTGACGGCGCCGTCGAACTGCAACTCGACCGTTCCGGTCGGGCCGTGGCGCTGCTTGCCGATGATGACTTCGGCTTTGCCGTGCACTTTGTCGCCCTCGGCCAGCCATTCCGCAAATTTCTCTCGATTTGTTTCCAGCGGCTTGCGCATCTGGTGATAGTACTCCTCGCGGAAGACGAAGAGCACGACGTCGGCATCTTGCTCGATCGAGCCTGACTCGCGCAGGTCTGCAAGCTGAGGACGTTTGTCATCGCGGCTTTCGACCTGACGCGACAATTGCGAGAGCGCAAGGATCGGCACGTTCAGCTCTTTTGCGAGCGCCTTGAGCTTGGTCGTGATCTCGGTGATTTCCTGCACGCGGTTTTCCTGCGAGCGGCGCGTCGAGCCTTGCAGCAATTGCAGGTAGTCGATGATGAGCAGATCGAGGCCACGCTGCCGCTTCAATCGTCGTGCGCGCGCGGCCAGTTGCGCGACCGATAGGCCGCCGGTTTCATCAACGTACAGCTTGAGGTGCTGTAACTCGATCGCGTGATCCCTGATCTTTTCGAAGTCGCTTTCGGTGATGCCGCCGCGCCTGATCTGGTTCGAGGGAATACCGGTTTGCTCGGCGATGATACGGGTGGCGAGCTGCTCAGCCGACATTTCGAGAGAGAAGAAGCCGACAATTCCGCCATTCGTCGTCACGGTATGACCGTCGGGCCTCACTTCGCCTTCCCAAGCCTTGGCGACATTGTAGCCGATATTGGTAGCGAGCGCGGTTTTGCCCATGCCGGGGCGTCCGGCGAGAATGATGAGATCGGACGGCTGCAGGCCGCCCATCATGCGATCGAGATCCTCCAGCCCCGTGGCGATGCCGGACAGCTTTCCGTCGCGCTGAAACGCATGCGCGGCCATATCGATTGCGGTCGTGAGCGCGGTGGAGAAGCCCTGAAATCCGCCGTCGTAGCGGCCGTTTTCGGCAAGCTCATAAAGGCGGCGCTCGGCTTCCTCGATCTGCTGGCGCGGCGACGAATCGACAGGCGCGTCGTATGCGCCGTTGACCATGTCCTCGCCGACGATGATGAGCGCGCGCCGGATTGCGAGGTCGTAGACCGTACGGCCGTAATCCTCAGCATTGATGATCGTGGTTGCCTCGGCGGCAAGTCGCGCCAGATATTGGCTGACCGTGAGACCGCCGATATCGACGCTGCCGTCGAGAAACGTTTTCAGCGTGACCGGCGTCGCGATTTTGCCGGCGCGAATCAAATCGCGGGAAAGCTGAAAAATCTTCTGATGGATCGGTTCAAAGAAGTGCTGCGGTTCAAGAAAATCCGCGACACGGTAAAGGGCTTCATTGTTGACGAGGATCGCGCCCAGCAACGCCTGCTCGGCCTCGATATTGTGCGGGGCGGAGCGAAAGGGCGTGGCAGGTTCATCAACCTGCTTGCGAAGAGTCGAATCAGCGGGTGCCATGAATGATCGTGCTTAGCCCAAAGACTGTGGCATAGCATGGGCATTCGCACGGGCAGGGCGCGGCATGTGCGCTTCGCACGCAATTCACATGCCCATTGAGCGGTGGGAAATGCAGATTTTCCGTTGACGATTCGTGCGCGCCGGTACTTGGGCGAACTTACTCACCGGCAAGACGCAAGGGGGGGCGGTGCTCGTCTTCGATCTTGCGCAGGCGCTGCTCCTCGCGCCCGATGTAGTCGCGGGTCATCGGCGTGACGCCCTGCCGCTTTGTCAGCTGGATCTGCATGACCATCATCGCCTGCTTGCGGAACGACATTTCCGACGCCGCGAGATAGAATTCCCACATGCGAACAAAGCGCTGGTCGTATATCCGCTCGACGTCTTCGCGGTGCGCCAGGAAGCGCTCGCGCCAGGCCTTGAGCGTCTCGGCATAGTGCAGGCGCAGGATTTCGATATCGGTGACGAGCAAGCCCGATTTCTGGATCGCGGTGAGCACTTCCGACAAGGAGGGAATGTAGCCGCCGGGGAAGATATATTTCGCGATCCAGGGATTGGTAACGCCAGGCCCTTCGGAGCGGCCGATCGAATGCAGCAGCATGATGCCGTCGTCGGCCAGCACCTCGCGCGCCTTGCGGAAATAGGCGTCATAAAAGCCCACGCCGACGTGCTCGAACATGCCGACCGAGACAATGCGGTCGAACGGTCCCTCCACGTCGCGGTAGTCCTGCAAGAGGAATTTCGCGCGATCGCCCAACCCTTTTTCGGCGGCGCGTTCGTTTGCGATTGAGAACTGCTCCTGCGAAAGCGTGACGCCGGTAACGTTGGCTCCCGCCATTTCCGCCAAATAGAGGCCGAGCCCGCCCCAACCGCAGCCGATGTCGAGAACGCGGTCACCAGGCCGAACCAGCAGCTTGGCCGTCAGGTGGCGGCGTTTGGCCAGTTGCGCATCATCGAGCGACTGATCCGGGTGCTCAAAATAGCCGCAGCTATATTGCCGGTCCGCGTCGAGAAAGAGGGAATAAAGCCTGCCGTCGAGGTCATAATGATGAGCGACGTTGCGGCGGGCGCGCTTGCGCGGATTGAATTGGCTTAGCCGGCGATGCAAGTAGCGGATAAGCCACTGAGGCCGCGCCCACTTGGGCATCTCGGAATCCTGACCGAGCGCAATCTCAAGCACGTCTGCGATCGAGCCTTGCTCGACCACGAAACCGCCATCCATGTAGCATTCGCCGAGCTTGAGCTCGGGATCGACCAGAATGGCCCACTCGGCGGCCCGATTCGCAAAACGGACCGCAACAAGCGGACCCGTCCCGTCACCGACCGTAAAAACCGTGCCCCGCGACGTCGTGACCCGAAAAGATCCTCGTCGGATAAATGTTCGCAACAGAAACTGAAGCAACCGGTCCATCGGCCGCCTCCATTATTTTTACCCCGCGCTGGTCCTCGAACGAACCGGCCTATCCGTTTTTCAATGTCCCAATTGAAAAACCGTTCGGACCCCAGGATTTAATCAAAGTTCCGGCAGCCCATCAATAATGCCAAATCTTTTCTGCTATGTGTCCGCCGCGCCGCTCCCAACCGGAGAATAGTGCGCTATGAAAGTGTTGCGGCAGCAGGGTGGGGGCCAATAGCCGCATAACGCATGTGGAATTGAGGGGAGTACGATGTCGCGCGTTAGGGATATCGGCCTGCTTCTTCTCGCCGTTTTGGCGGCGTCGGCGGCCTTGCCGGTTGCAGCACAGGAAAACGTCGAAGCCGGCAAAACGCCCGCCCAGCTCTATGCGACCGACTGCGCAATTTGCCACAAGAGCCCGCGCGGCCTGTCGAAGGCGGGGGGCATGTTTGGGCTGTCCAGCTTCTTGCGCAAACACTACACGGCGAGCCGCGAAACGGCGGCGGTGATTGCCAAATATCTCGAAAGCGTCGACCAGCCGGCATCACCGGCCAAGCGAAAGCGTGCGGTGAGCAGCCGCAAAAAGGGCGACAAGCCCGGCGGCGATAAAGACAAATCGGCCACTCAAGGCGGCTAGAAGACTTCGCCATCCGCTGAGGCGCGCTTGGGCGAGCCTCAGAAGAGAAGGCAGCGGGCGGTGACACAGCTGCCGGAAAAAAGCCCGCTTCCCAACTCCATGCGCGCTCAAGCAAATTGAGCGGCGGCTTACCTCCCGGATTACGCCGGATTCGTATCCGTTTCGGAGCCTTCAGCCTGTTCGCCGCGCGTTTGATTCGCCGCCTCAGGCTCGAAGAATGCCGCTGCGGCGTCTTCACCGGCTGCTTCGGTTTCGGCCTCTCCGGCTTCCTCACGCCGCACGGTGACGTCTTCACCGCGTGCAAGGCGCTCGGCTTCATCCTGACTACGCGCAACGAGTACCGTGACGCTCGCCTCAATTTCAGGATGGAGCGACAATGGCACTTTGTACTGACCGATCGATTTGATCGGCGTGTTCAGCGCGACTTGTGACCGGCTGATGTCCAGCCCGTCGGCGCTTAACATGCTTGCGATGTCGCGGGTCGTCACGGACCCGTAAAGCTGGCCGGTCTCCGAAGCCTGCCGCAGCAGGGTAATGCTTTTGCCGTCGAGCCTGGCCGCAAGTTTTCCGGCTTCACCCTTCATCTCGAGATTGCGCTTCTCGAGTTCGGATTTCATGCTTTCGAAGCGGGTCTTGTTTTCCTTGGTGGCGCGCAGCGCTTTGCCGCGCGGCAGAAGGAAATTGCGTGCGAAGCCATCTTTGACGCGCACGACGTCGCCCATATGGCCGAGCTTGCCGACGCGTTCGAGCAGGATCACTTCCATTGTTGCTACTCCTGTATCTGATCTGAGTTCGTTGAGGTGATTTCCGTCAGAGTTGCATGGGCGGGCCGCTTTTGCGTGCGAACCGAAAACGTATCCCAATCGCCGTTTCCGCCAGGCCGAGCATGCAAAGCGCCAAAATCGGCCAGCCGAAAACCAGGACCAGGGCGTAGGTCCCGGCGAGCAGGAAAGAGCGGCTGTTCAGTCCGCGGGTAATCGCGTGCAGCACGGCAAATCCGAGCACACCGTATGCGATCAGCAGGCTCGCGGCGAGAACGCCCGCCATGACGCCGACAAGTCCGCCGGCAAAACTCACGACGACAGTCACGCCCAGCGCCAATGCAACCATCCTCGGGAATTCCATTCCGGCGATGTCAGGCCAAGGCCGCTGGAGCCGTCCGGAAAACTTCACGATGCGCGCGGCAAGCCACAGATTGAGGACGCTGGTGATGGTTGCCAGAATCGCGGCGCTTGGTGGCAGCGCCGCCGTCATAAAATCGATCAGTTGGTCAATATTGGCGGACGGCGCCGCGTTTTCTCTGGTCAGCAGTTGCTGAAGCGCTGCGCGCAGACCGGCGTGGAAGCTTTCGAGGTCTGTACCGAAATTCGGAATCGCGATGAGAACGATGCCGGCACCGATAAGGGCGGCCCAGATGACGAGGCGGCCCGTCGGATACCATTCGAGCGTGGCTGCCGCCCCGTCTTGCGGCTGCTTCGGGCGCGCCAGCATTGTCAGATAGCCAAGCCACCACGCCGGCAATCCGGCTACCGCCAGGAAAATAAAGAAATAGAGTCCGCCCAGCGTGACACCGAGCGCGGCTGCGCCACCAACGGCGCCCATCATCGCGGCCCAATGACTCCAGCCGAGTGCCGCAATCAGCAGCGGCAATGGCGACAGATAAAATAGGACGATCGACAGCAGCGATCCGGATGCAACCGAGGCGAACAGCAAAGCTGCTGCGGCGCCTGCGCCAACTGCGACGAGTGCGATCTGCGTCATCACGAGCTGTCCCGCCCTTTTGAGCGGTTAGAGACGACGTATCGTCCCAACCATCGGCCGTCGGGTGCGTCCCGCCGGCCTCGTTTCGATCAATCAGCGTATCACGTAAGGCAGCAAACCGAGATAGCGCGCGCGCTTGATCGCTCGCGCCAGTTCACGTTGCTTCTTGGCCGACACTGCGGTGATACGGCTCGGCACGATCTTGCCGCGCTCCGAGATGTAACGTTGCAAGAGCCGAACGTCCTTGAAGTCGATCTTGGGCGCGTTTGCGCCTGAGAACGGACACGTCTTGCGGCGACGGAAGAACGGACGACGGCCGCCTTGTGCTGATAAGGCCATGGCTACTCCTCCGCGCCTGAGCTTGATGTGCTGTCATCGCCGCTATCGTCGCGCGACCGGCGCTCGCCGCGCGAGCGGCCGCCGCGTTCGCCGCGATCGTCGCGATCGCGGTCGGCCTTGCGCATCATGGCGGAAGGACCTTCCTCATGCTCTTCGACGCGAATGGTGAGATAGCGCAAAACGTCTTCGTTAAGCCGTTCCTGGCGCTCAACCTCGTTGATTGCGTCCGGCGGTGCATCGATATTGAGCAGCGTCATGTGCGCCTTGCGATTCTTGCGGATACGATACGCCAGCGACTTGACGCCCCAATATTCGGTTTTCGCGACCTTACCGCCCCTCTCGCCAATAACATTGGTGAGCTGAGCGGTCAGTTCTTCGACCTGCTGCGCGCTCAGATCCTGGCGCGCCAGATAGACATGTTCGTAGAGCGGCATGAATGCCTTCCCTTGTTCGATCCAAACATCCTTGATTCCGGCGCCAAGCCCCTCGAGCCGTTGAATGGGAAGGCTCGAATGCTCTGAAGGTGGAAGCACGGGACGCCGGGCCCAGAAAGCCCTGCCGCTTGCATGCAAGACGGCCGTCCGTTCAGCTCCCAGCCGGGATCAACGGAGCGCGCGGGTTATAAACAGGAATTCAAGCAAAACGCAAGGCGGGCTATCGCGCCGCTTGCGACCCTGAATCATCGTGCTGCAGGCGACTGGCGAGCTGGACCGCCAGATCGACGCCCTCGCGAATCTGCCGAGCCTCGCCCGGATTGGCATTGCCCTTTTTCCGCAAGCGATTGAGGGCGTTCAGCAAGCGATTGAGATTTTCGATAAGGAGGTGATGCCGGAAGGCAGAGTCTCGACGAGCGTGTGCCAGTTCCTCGTCTGTGACCAGCGGGCCCATTTCATGCTTTCCCAGGCGGACGGCCAAATGGTAGCGGGAGGGGGTTTTCGGTCCGTTACTGGCATGAGCACAACTTGACAGGAACGGGGATCGCGGTGTCTCTCGGGCCCGATTTCTTCAGGATTTCCAAATATGCGGTCTAAGCGGACGGTACAGAGCTAGGGCGGGTGATGGCGGTCGCATTGGTATTTCCAGGCCAGGGAAGTCAGTCCGTCGGCATGGGCAAGGCCCTTGCCGAGCGCTTTGCGCCGGCCCGGCGGGTGTTCGCGGAAGTCGATGAGGCGCTTGGGGAGAAATTAAGTGCCATCATCTTCGAGGGGCCGGCCGATGTTCTTATGCTCACCGAAAATGCGCAACCGGCTCTGATGGCGGTCTCCCTTGCTGCCTTGCGGACCCTGGAAGCGGAAGCTGGATTTGATCTCAAGCGGGATGCGCAATTCGTCGCCGGTCATTCGCTGGGTGAATATTCGGCGCTTGCCGCTGCCGGTTCATTGACTGTGGCCGACACGGCGCGCCTCGTGCGTGCGCGCGGACGAGCCATGCAGGAAGCGGTGCCGGTCGGGACCGGTGCCATGGCGGCCTTGCTGGGTCTCGATTTTGAGCAAGCCGCTGCGGTCGCTGCCGAAGCCGCGCAAGGGGAAGTCTGCCAGGCCGCCAACGATAATGGGGGCGGCCAGGTCGTGGTCTCGGGCAACAAGGCAGCCGTCGAACGCGCGGTCGAAATTGCCAAGACCAGGGGCGCAAAGCGGGCAATGCTTCTCCCGGTCTCTGCTCCATTTCATTGTGCGCTGATGAAACCGGCGGCCGACGTGATGGCGAAAGCGCTGTCGGCTGTGACGGTGAAGCGTCCGGTCGTGCCGGTCGTTGCCAACGTTCGCGCTGAACCGATTGACGATCCCGCGGAAATCATTCGATCGTTGATTTCGCAAGTGACCGGCACCGTGCGCTGGCGCGAGTCGGTTGCAGCAATGGCAGCCGCGGGCGTCGATGTCTTCTATGAAGTCGGCGCTGGAAAGGTGCTCAGCGGGCTCATCAAGCGAATTGCCGAAGGTGCCCGTGCCGCGGCAATCGGCACACCGGATGATATCGAAAGCTTTGCGGCGGCCCGCGCCGCGAACGCTTGATTGCGGCGGAGAGACGATCCGTATGTTCGATTTGACGGGCAAGACGGCGCTCGTGACGGGCGCCACCGGCGGAATTGGGAGCGCCGTTGCGCGTGCCCTTCACGGGCAGGGTGCAATTGTTGCGATTTCCGGCACGCGCGAGGACGCGTTGACCGCGCTCGCAAACGAGCTCGGCGGCGTCCGGGTGTTTACGCTTGCCTGCGATCTTGCCGACAAGCAGCAAGTCGAGAAGCTTGTGCCCGCGACCGAAGAAAAAATGGGAAAGCTCGACATCCTTGTCGCCAATGCAGGCATCACACGCGACAATCTGTTCGTCCAGCTGAGCGATGAGGATTGGGATCGCGTGATCGCCGTCAATTTGACCGCCACTTTCCGGCTCACGCGTGCGGCCGTGAAGACGATGATGCGTCGCCGTTTCGGCCGGATTATCGGGATTTCATCGGTGGTGGGCGCAACCGGAAATCCAGGGCAGGGCAACTACACGGCGGCGAAGGCCGGGATGGTCGGAATGATCAAATCGGTAGCCGCCGAATATGCAAAACGCGGCGTAACCGCCAACTGCATTGCGCCGGGATTCATCGCGACGCCGATGACCGACAAGCTCAATGACAAACAGCGCGAGGCCATTCTCAGCAAGGTGCCTGCCGGTCGTCTCGGCACGCCGGCCGAGATTGCCGCCGCCGCCGTCTATCTCGCATCCGATGAGGCCGCTTATGTGACGGGAGCTACGCTACATGTGAATGGCGGAATGGCGATGTTCTCGTAAGAAATGCTTGGCTTTATGGGGGTGACCCGGCTAGTTTCGCCCGCGCTAGTCAACGGTTTTGAAGTGTGGTAACCGAACTTCGGCCAGGCTGGGGCGGTCCGATAACGGCGAGCGAATTTGTGCGCTGCAGTCGGAGTGCGTCTCGCCAGCGTCCGCCACGATGAGGTCATGCCGCAATGGCGGCGATCGTGTTTTCGGTCGCAGCCCAATCCAGAAACGCACGAGGTTGGAACGATGAGTGACATTGGCGAGCGGGTTAAAAAGATCGTCGTGGAGCACTTGGGCGTTGAGCCTGACAAGGTGACCGATTCCGCAAGCTTCATTGACGATCTTGGCGCCGACAGCCTCGACACCGTCGAGCTCGTGATGGCCTTTGAGGAAGAATTCGGCTGCGAAATTCCGGACGACGCGGCTGAAACGATCCTGACGGTAGGCGACGCGGTCAAATTCCTTGAGAAGAACGCGAAAAGCTGACAGCAGCTTCACGGCTTCTCACTCGTTTTCCAATGTGCAGACGTGCGGGCTATGGTCGGAATCCGGCACCGTAGCACGCAGATGTGTTGCCTGGAGCTTCGCCCATGAAACGTGTCGTCGTTACCGGCATGGGAATGGTGACGCCGCTTGGATGCGGCGTTGAAGAAACGTGGAAACGCCTGATCAGGGGCGAAAGCGGCGCGCGCAAGATCGAGCGCTTCGATGTGTCGGATCTGCCCTGCAAAATTGCCTGCACCGTTCCACGCGGCGACGGCACAAACGGCTCTTACAATCCCGATCAGTGGATGGAGCCCAAAGAGCAGCGCAAGGTCGATGAATTCATCGTCTTCGCCATGTGCGCCGCCAAGCAGGCGCTGGACGACGCAAACTGGCATCCGAAAAGCTATGATGAGCAAACGCAAACCGGGGTCCTCATCGGCTCCGGTATCGGTGGCATCGAGGGCATAGCAGAAACGGCAGTGACGCTGCACGAGAAGGGGCCTCGTCGCGTATCGCCGTTCTTTATCCCCGGTCGCATCATCAATCTCGCCTCCGGCTTCGTCTCGATCCAGTTTGGCCTGAAAGGCCCTAATCATTCCGTCGTTACGGCCTGCTCGACTGGCGCCCACGCAATCGGTGATGCCGCGCGGATGGTGGCATTGGGCGATGCTGATGTGATGGTCGCCGGCGGCACGGAATCGCCAGTCAACCGTATTGCCATTTCCGGATTTTCCGCTTTGCGGGCGCTTTCAACCGGTTTCAACGACGAACCGCAACGCGCCTCGCGCCCTTACGACAAGGATCGTGATGGTTTTGTCATGGGCGAGGGGGCAGGTGTGGTTGTGCTTGAATCGCTCGATCACGCACGCGCGCGCGGTGCGAGAATTCACGCCGAGCTGATCGGGTATGGCCTGTCCGGTGACGCCTATCACATAACCGCACCTTCGCCGGACGGCGATGGGGCGCTGCGTTGTATGGGTATGGCCCTTCGCCACGCAGGTTTGTCGGCGGATCGAATCGATTACATCAATGCGCACGGCACCTCCACGCCGCTGGGTGATGAAATCGAACTGGGGGCCGTGCAGCGTCTCACCGGAAATGCTGCAGGCCGCATTTCGATGTCGTCCACCAAATCGTGCATCGGCCATTTGCTCGGAGCTGCAGGCGCCGTTGAGGCGATTTTTTCGATCCTTGCGATACGCGACCGTGTCGCGCCGCCAACGATCAATCTGGATAATGCCTCAGTCGATACACCGATCGACCTCGTGCCGCACAAGGCGCGCGAGCGCGACATCGATGTTGCGTTGTCGAATTCCTTCGGTTTCGGCGGTACCAATGCGTCACTGGTGTTCCGCCGGCTTGTGGACTGACACTCGCCATGGTGGAATCTGACCCCAGCTTTCGCCATATTTAATCCTAAACCTGCGTGTCAAAGTGTGGGTCGAGAGCGGGACATAACGTGTGAATTCCAGCCCGTTGAAGGAAAACGGCGGCGATGCAGCCCTTGTTGCCCGGTCCGCACCGCCAACGGGAGATGACGGCGGCGTGCATACGCCAGCCGACATTGCGCGATCCGCGCCAAAAAAGCCGATCACCCTGCGCAGTCCCCGAACCGCTTTGGAGCCGGAAAGGGTACCGACCTTGATTCGGCGTTCGCACCGCGTGCGCCACCCGCTTGTAATCGTCGGGAATGCGATCTTCACGCTCATCATTCTTTGTGCGATCGGTATCGGCGCCGCATTGTGGATCGGAAAAAAACGTTTCGATGCCCCCGGCCCGCTGCAGCAGGACAAAGTCGTCATTATCCCGCACGGGTTGGGCATCCGGGAAATTTCCGATGTGCTCGTGCGCGAGGGCGTCATCGATCAGCCGCTCGTTTTTATCGGCGGTGTACTCGTGCTCAAGGCGCGCGGCGGCCTTAAAAGCGGCGAATACAAATTTGCCAAACATGCGAGTGTTGCGGACGTCGTCGACACAATTATTGAGAACCGGGTTGTTCAACATGTGCTGACCGTCCCGGAAGGACTGACGTCGCAGCAGATTGTCGCCCGCTTGTTGCAGAACGATGCACTGTCCGGGCAGATCAAGGAGATACCGCCTGAAGGGACGCTCCTGCCGGAGACTTACAAATTCACGCGCGGCGCGTCTCGTGCAGCGATCATAAAGCGCATGCAGGAATCGGAGCGGCGGGTTCTGAAAGAAGTCTGGGCGCATCGGAGTCCCGACCTGCCGATCAAGACACCGGAAGAACTGGTGACGCTTGCCTCTCTCATTGAAAAAGAGACCGGCCGCCCTGACGAGCGCACGCGCGTTGCCGCCGTCTTTGTCAATCGTCTGAAGAACAATATGCGGCTGCAATCCGATCCGACCATCATTTACGGACTGACGGGCGGAAAGGGTTCGCTTGGACACCCGATTATGAAAAGCGAACTTGAGCAGCACACGCCGTACAACACCTATGTCATCGACGGTTTGCCGCCCGGCCCGATTACAAACCCAGGCCGGGCGTCGCTGGAAGCGGCCGCCAATCCCGCACGCACGAAAGAGCTTTACTTCGTTTCGGACGGGAAAGGGGGACACCTGTTCTCGGACAGCTATGAGCAGCACCAAAAGAACGTTGCTCATCTGCGCGCACTCGAGCGCGAAGGAAACGCGGAGAAAGCGGCGAACGGCCAGAACGTTGTCAATGATCAGAATGACCGGAACGTGCCCATGCCGCCCAAGCCCGCTGCGGATTCCAGGGCTGCGGCCAAAGAGAGAGCGCATCGCTAGCCTTGTGAGGCACGGATTGCGCGGCTAAGGTTCGGTCGCTTTCGCATTCTTTCAGCAAACAGAGATCGGCAGGAATGGCTTTGTCGAGCATGACCGGCTTCGCTCGGCGCCACGGTACCGTGGGGCCTTATAGCTGGGCCTGGGAGCTTAAGTCGGTCAACGCCAAGGGGCTCGATCTGCGGCTGCGCCTTCCGCAAGGATGGGATGCCATCGAAGCGGTCGTGCGCGCACGCGCTTCAGCGAAGCTCGCGCGCGGCACGGTGTATGCGAATCTTACGGTCGAGCGAAAGGGCATTGCCTCGACCGTAAAGATCAACGAGCCGGTGCTGGCCGCAGTGATTGCCACAGTGAAGAACCTCGCCGGCCGACTCGATGCCAGGCCGCCCTCGCTCGACGGCATTCTCGCGCTTAAAGGCGTCATCGAAGTGATGGAGGAGCCCGAGCGGGAGGAGGACCGCCGTGCCGCCGAGGAAGCGGTCATCGCGGGCTTTTCCGAGGCGCTCGCTGCCCTGCTTGCAATGCGTGAGGAAGAAGGCGCGGCCCTCGGCCGTGTGCTCATGGCTCGCCTCGAGGAAATCGCCGCCTTGACCGCGCGCGCGGAAAAGGCGCCTGGCCGCAAACCGGAGGCGGTCAAAGCGCGGCTTGAAGCACAGGTGGCGGCGCTGTTATCGACCTCGCAACGATTCGATAGCGATCGCTTGCACCAGGAAGCGATCATGCTCGCAGCCAAGACCGACATTCGGGAAGAGCTCGATCGGCTTGCCGCCCATGTTGCGCAATCGCAGCGGCTGATCGCGGAAGGCGGCGCAATCGGCCGGAGGCTCGATTTTCTCGCACAAGAGCTAGGGCGCGAATCGAATACGCTGACCGCCAAGGCCAATGATGTAACGCTGTCCAATATCGGTCTTGAACTCAAGGCGGTCGTCGAGCAATTCCGCGAGCAGGTGCAGAACATCGAATGAGCCAAAGCGGCGACATAACCCGCCGGGGCATCATGCTTGTGCTCTCTTCGCCATCGGGCGCAGGCAAGACGACGCTATCCCGCAATCTGCTCGAGCTTGAGGAGAACGTGACGTTGTCGATTTCGGTCACGACGCGGCCGCGGCGGCCGAGCGAGATCGACGGCGTGCATTATCGCTTTCTGACCAAGCGGCAATTCGAGCTGATGCGCGATGCGGGCGATCTGCTCGAATGGGCGGAAGTGCACGGCAATTTCTACGGCACGCCGCGCGAGCCAGTCGAAAAAGCGCTGGCCGCCGGCCGCGATGTCCTGTTCGACATCGATTGGCAGGGGACTCAGCAGCTTTATGCCAGCATGCGCGCCGATGTGGTCAGCGTCTTCGTGCTGCCGCCATCAGCGGCCGAATTGAAATCGCGGCTCGAGCGGCGGGCGCAGGACAGCCCGGCCATCATTTTGCAGCGTTTGCGCAATGCCATCGATGAAATCGCGCATTGGCGCGAATATGACTACGTGCTGGTCAATCGCGACCTCGACAAGAGCTTCGCGCGGGTGCGGGCGATCCTGTCCGCTGAACGGCTCAAACGCGTACAGATGCCGGCTCTGGAAAGCTTTGTCGCCAAGCTGCTCAGTGACCTGAAGACGATCACGGAATAAGCGGTTATGCGGTGAGCACCACACGGCCGACGATGCGGCCGGCACGCAGGTCGCTCATCGTCGCCTGCGCGTCCGATAGAGGGCGCTCTGCGATTGGCGGCGGCTTGACGCTCTTTGTACGGACAAAATCGAGCAACTCGCGGGCTTCGGCCAGCGTGCCAGTGGTCGTGCCCTCGATGGTCATGGCCTTGAGCGGAAACATGGCGACGGCCGTTGTGTAGCCGCCGCCGATAAGTCCGGTGACGACGACTTTGCCGCCTTTCGCCAGAACGCCGGTCGCAAATGTCAGGGATTGATCCGAGCCGACGAAATCGCAGGCCGCGTAGATTCCTCCGCTCGCCTTGAGAATCTCTTTGCGGGCTCCAGCGTCGGCTGGATCAAATACCGCGTCGGCGCCGGCGGCGAGCGCCGCCTCGCGTTTCCTGCCGTCGATATCGGCTGCGAAAATCGGTGTTGCAAACATGGCCCGCGCGAGGGCGAGGCCCATCAGTCCGACGCCGCCGATTCCAACGAGGAGCATCGGTCCGCGCGTCGCGCGGTCGGCGAGGCGCTTGAGTGCGGCGTAGGTGGTGAGGCCCGAGCACATCAGCGCGGCGGCGTAGGCGGGATCGAGCGGCGCATAGTCGAGCAGATACCGCGAATGAGGGACGAGCACATGCGTGGCATAGCCGCCGTCGACGTTGATGCCGAGATGGCGCGGGGCGGCGCATATGTTTTCCTCGCCGGCGCGGCAGGCGGCGCATTGACCGCAGCCGATCCAGGGGTAGACCGCAACCTGGGCGCCGATCGTCACATCGGCCACGTCCGGTCCGTGAGCCTCTACGGAGCCGGCAATCTCGTGACCGAGCGTGAAAGGCAATGTGCGGCCGGCCCGCACGTCGAGTTGCTTGCCTTCGGCCATCTGGAAATAGCCGTCCTGGATGTGCAGATCGGAGTGGCAGACGCCGCAGCGCGCGATGCGCACGAGCACCTCGCTGCCCTTCGGCACCGGTAGCTCGGCAACCGTTTCGCAGAGCGGACGGGCGTAGGCGGTCAGCGATTGCCGGCGGAATTGCATTGGAAAACGCTATCACACAACCGCGGTTCGGCGGGCGGCAAAAGCGCGCGCAAGGGCGGCAAAACCTTCGATCGAAATGTCTTCGGCCCGGGCCGTCGGATCAATATCCGCCTGATCGAGTAACGCCAGCGGCTCAATGCCAAGCGATTTGAGACTTTGGCGCAGCATTTTGCGGCGTTGTCCGAAGGCGGCTTCCGTGACTCGTTGCAAGGTGACCGGATCGCAGGAGACAGGGCGGGAACGCGGAATCAACCGGACGACGGACGACATCACTTTCGGCCTCGGAACGAATGCAGATGGAGGCACGTCGAACAAAATTTTTGTTTCAGTGCGCCAGCCGGCGAGCACTGACAGCCGTCCATAGGTCTTGCTGCCCGCCGAAGCCACGATGCGTTCGGCCACTTCGCGCTGAAACATCAGCACCAGCATGTCGTACCAGGGCGGCCACGGCTCGGCCGTGAGCCACTTCACAAGCAATGTCGTCGCAATGTTGTAGGGCAGGTTTGCAACGATCTTCGCGCGCTGCTTGCCGAGACGGGTGGCGGCATCGAAATCGAGCGCATTGCCGGCCACGATATCAAGCCGGCCCGGATAGTGCTCCGCTATTTCCCGCAAGGCTTCGATGGCACGGTCGTCGCGTTCGACCGCAATGACACGGTTTGCCCCGAGAGCAAGCAGGGCACGCGTAAGGCCACCGGGACCCGGCCCAACTTCAAGAACTGTTGCGTTCTCAAGCGGCTCGGCGGCGCGTGCAATGCGCGCGGTCAGATTGAGGTCGAGCAGAAAATTCTGTCCCAGCGATTTTTTCGCCGCGAGCCCGTGCTGCCGGATCACGTCGCGCAACGGCGGCAGATCATCGATCTGAGTCATTTATTTCGCAGTGGCTGGCGTCTTGGACGCTGCAGACAGACGTGCAGCAAGCCTTAGAGCGGAAATCAAGCTCGATGGATCGGCGCGCCCGCTACCCGCGATATCGAACGCCGTACCGTGATCGGGCGAGGTCCGGATGAACGGAAGCCCCAGCGTGACGTTGACGGCCGTCTCGAACGCGAGCGTCTTGATAGGGATCAGCGCCTGATCGTGATACATGCACAATGCAACATCGTAGCCGGCGCGCGCCTTGGCATGAAACATCGTGTCGGCCGGGATCGGCCCACGCGCGTCGATGCCGTCTTCGCGAAGTCGTTTAACCGCTGGAGCAACAACCGTCTCGTCTTCTGCGCCGAGCACGCCTTCCTCGCCTGCGTGTGGATTAAGTCCGGCAACTGCCAGCCGCGGATTTGCAATGCCGAAACGCCGGCGCATATCGCGGTCGACGATTCTGCCGGTCTCGACGATCAGATCGCGCGTCAGCCTTGTGGGCACGTCTTTTAACGGCAGATGGATGGTGACCGGCACGACGGCCAGTTCGTTCGACCACAGCATCATGACCGGATGCGCGGCCCGGCCAGTCCCTTCTTGCGCAAGCCGCGCAAGAAATTCGGTGTGACCCGGCTCGGCAAAGCCCGCGCGGTGGAGAACACTTTTTGCAATGGGGTTTGTCACGATTGCCGCGGCGCGCCCCGCCAGCGTGTGCTCCGCGGCGAGCTTGATCGCAGCGATTGCGGCCGGTGCGCTTGATTTGTCGGGCTTGCCCGGGGCGGCCGTGATTGCGGTGGCGAGCGGAACGAGTGGCAGAGCGCGCGAAAAAGTCGCAACGGCGCGTTCCGGGCTTGTGCATTCGATGGGAATGTCGAGCGCAAGTGCGGCAGCGCGCCTCGCCATGAAGCGCTCTTCGGCGATCAAATAGAACGCCGGCAGCTTCAGTTCGACACGCTGCCGCCAGGCCATGAGCGTGATATCGGGGCCGATCCCGGCAGGCTCACCAAGCGTAAGCGCCAGGGCGGTCGTGACGGAGCCGGTCATTTATATTCGATGAGGGCGGACTTACGCGCTTCCTCAAGATACCTTTTCGATTCGGCCGCAAACTTCTTTTTGAAAAGCTCGTCTCTGATCTCGCTTCGGATCGGCGCGTCCTCGGCGCTTGGCGTTCGGCTGCAAAGAGCGAACATTTCGATGCCCTGCGAAGTCATTTCAGGCGCCGTCAAATGACCGATCGGCATGGTGTCGAGTATTTGGCGCAGCTTCTCCGGCAGCGCGGCCGACGTGCGCATCACAGGGGTTCTCACCGCGCCGCCCCGCAGAGCGCGAACCATCGCCAATCCCTGCTTGCAGTTCTCAAAGCGGGATCGAAGTGCCTCGGCCTGCTTGCGCTTGCTTTCCACGACGGCCGGGGATGAGCCATCAGGAATAACGATCATGATGGGGTAGATCCGGTAGATATAGCCAACCGATGCGGCGGCGCTCTTTCCCTCTTTCTGGATCGCCAGAGCTACGTCGGCGTCCGTGACGCGCAAGGACGACTGGAACCGCCCCTTTACCAGCTGGTCCCATGTGAGGTCGGCCTTGAGCCTTGCCTTGAGCCCTTCCACTGACACGCCCGACCTTTCGATCTGCTGCGCGAACTGTTCCGGACCCATGCCGCTTCGCTTCGCCATCGAAGCGAATGCCCTGTCGACCTCCGCCTTGTCGACCACAATTTGGAACGGCTTTGCAGCGGCGATCTTGACCTGGTCGTCGATCAATTCCTGCAGAGCCTCTTTTCGGGTGACGGGCTTGTGCGTTGAAACCTGGATGAGCTTCATCCGGCGCTGAATATCGAGCGCTGTAATGGGTACGCCATTCACCAGGGCAACCACCTGGGCCTTCGCGACGGGAGGCGAGGCCACAAAGCAGGCAGCAACAAACAATGAGATTCCCAGGAGTCGAAGGGCTGAAGATTTACGAGCGATCATCCTTGGCAATCCGAATTCGTACTTGCTAATGGCTGCCAACGCCATTGACGTTTTCGCTGACCGTGGTGCCGCCGAGGGTGCGGAGGCTTAATTGAAGCATGACCTGGTGCACCAGGGTCGGGCTGCCAACCACGTCGTAAGAATAACCTGTGATGTAATTCAGGCCAAATATAAGGCAATCGTCGACGTAGCCCAGGCCGATGCGGGTCTGGTCGAATTTTGCGGCGTTAAGGTCGTAGCGGGCTCCGGCCGAAAGAACCCAGTTGGCGTCGAGCTTGAACGAGACGTTGCCGAGCACGCCCTGTCGCCGCGACAGGAATCCAAGCTCGGGCTGCGCTGCATAATCGCCATACAGCAGCGACGTGCTCCAGCGGTCGAAGTTTGCGCGCGCCTCAAGCTCCGTGCGCTCTGCGGAGAAGTTGTTGTGATCGAAACGGAAGCGGGAAGTAAACGTGTAGGTGCTGTTCGGTTGATACGAGATGCGGCCTACATAGTCGGAGCTGGCCGTATCGAGGCCGCTTTCGATGCCGGTATTGGTGAGGCCGCCGACCGCAAAGGAATTCCGTCCGAAGAGACTGTATGATTGCCCGAACAAGACGTTGAAGAAACCCGCCTGGTTGACCTGCGCGGTGTACTGGGCCCCCACGTTTGCGCGGCTACCGCCTTCGACGCGATCCCATCCGGAAAATTTGTTCACCCGGAACAGATTGCTGTCGTCGAAAATCAGGGTTTGGGAATCTTCATTCGGAAAGCGTCCGATTTCAGTCTCGTTGGGCCGGAAGATTACCTGTGCAATCGGTTCGATCGTTTGCGTTCCCCAGGATTCCACGCTGATGAAAGGATAGCGGTATTCGAGACCGACCGCGGGCATGGCGCGGACCAGATTGTCGTCGCCCGTCTGGATGTAGTTGGAGACGCCGGGCTCATTTTTGATTTCCATCGATGCAGCGTCCGCACGCAGCTGGACGAAGGGTGTGAACATTTGCCCGAATGAATCGGTAATAGTCCGTCGCCACGTCGATTCAGCCGAGAAGCGCGTGTAGGTGCCGGGAACGCCGCGCAACAGGCAGTTCGCGGTGGTCTTCACCGCAGGATCGGCAGTCTGGACGCAGGTTCCGTTCGCGAGCGCGGTTGCCGAAATCGCGTCGAAGTCCGCCGTGGCGCGGCTGAGGCTTGTCAGGTTGACCTTGTAGCTCAGCTCGCCGCCCAGGATCGGCTGCCCAAGGGTGCGATTGTAGTCGAGGACCGGATGGATGATCGGCAGCTCTTTCTGAACGTCCGCTGTCGAAAAGCCGTAATAGTAAATGCTCCTTACGTCGAAATAGCTGCGGTCGCCCTTGCCGCTCAGATAGGCCTGCGAGATCCCCTCATTAATGCCCGGCTGAAACGGATCGCCGGAAGGCGAGTAGTGCATCAAGTTCGGCCGGTAATCGTTCAGGAATTGCTTGTCCGAAACCGCAATGCCGTCCCATCCCCAAACCCATTTGTCATTGAGCGCAAATTGGCCCGACGATTCGATTGCGCCGCGCCATTTGCGGTGACCGGGGGCGCCGGCGTCGAATGCATTCGGGTCGAGCTGGTAAATGCCGGCACCGCGGATTGCGAGCGCTCCGTTCTCAAAGCGTTGCCGGTATTCGGCTTGAGGAAGAAGGCCCTGACGGGTCGTAATCATCGGCGCGAAGGTCGCATCGTAATTGGGCGCGAGTGCCCAGTAATAGGGAATAGTCGCGGATGTGCCGTAGATTGAATTGAATCCCACGGTCGGAATGAGAAGTCCGCTTTTCCGCTTTACCGTCGGGTCGGGCGCCGAGAAGTAGGGCAAATAAGCGATCGGTTTGCCGAAGAATTCGAGGCTCGCGTCCTCGAAATAGATCATCTTCTCGTTTTGGTCGTGAATGATGCGCGCCGCCTTGACTTGCCATAGCGGCGGCTTCCTCGGATCGTCGCGGCACGGCGCGCAGGCGGTGTAAACGCCGTTGTGAAAGATGGTGAAGTTGCCGCTGGAACGTTCGGCCCGGGCAGCGGCCATGCGGGTCTGCTCCGGCGTATCGAGGCGTAATGAATCGACGAACCCATTCCGGTAATCGTCGGAGAGGTCCATGATCTGGCCGTAGGTGACCTTGCCATCCGGCTCCGTCAGCCGCGCGTTACCCTCAGCGCGCAGACGCTTGGTCTTCTCATCGTAGGTGACCTTGTCGGCCTCCAGCGTGGCGCCATTGTAGTAAATCTGGACGTTACCGACGGCCGAGACACGGTTGTTCGTGTAGTCGTAGTCGATCTCGCGTGCCTGCACGAGCATCTGGCTCTTGCCGGAATTCTGGCGATTGATGGTCGTCTGCGACTTCTGCGCCGGTGAGGGGCGCTGCGGAAATTTGAGCACCTGGCCCGAAGCAGGCACGAGCCAAGCCGCGCCGCAGGCGAACGCGAGCACAAGCGCGAACCGCCACCGGCGTCGTGATGCGCGGCCAATCGGGACCGGACGAGCGGTCGGCAATCTCGCCATCACCCGTCCTCCTGGTACAACAATGCAATAAAACCGGTCAGGCCGCCCACAAGCACCGGCAACCACGCCGCCGCCGTCGGGTGCATCAGGTCGGCCTTGCTCAAGTCCTCGGTTACTTTCGACAAGACATAAAGCAGAAAGCCGGCTGCTACGCCACTTAAAACCATCTTTTGCACGCCGCCGAACCGGAAGAACCGTAGACTGACGGCCGCGGCAAGAAATACCATAGCGCAGAGCAGGAATGGCAGGGCCAAAAGCTTCTGAAACTGTAGTCTATAGCCTGATCCGGCCAGACCGGCATGGTCCGCGATACTGATGTATTGAGGGAGCTGCCAGAACGGAACGGTTTCCGGCGTAGCAAAGCTTTCACGCACCTGCTCGGGCGTCAGCTCTGTTTTCAGGCGGTATTCGGGCTCGTCCCTGGGGGCAGAGCCGGCGGCGTACACCCGAGCCTCTCTGAGGCGCCAAACCCCGGGCGTGAGGACCGCGTCCGGAGCCTCGATGCGTGCCTTGAAGCGGCCGGTTTTGTCGAAGGTAAATACCGTAACCCCGCTCAACTCGACACCCTGCTCGCGGCTTGACTGGGCGTTGATGATCGCATCGCCTTCCGGAGTGCGCTGCCGCATCCAAAAACTTCCACCTCCGCCGCCAAACATCCGCAATTGTTTTTCGCCGAACAGTTGGGCTTCGTAGCGTTTGGACTGCTCCTGCAGCGTGGCGGATAGCGGATTGTAGATCGCGGTGGCGATTACACCGAGCAGGAACGCGACCAGCAGCGCCGGCGCGATGAATTGCCACGCGGACACGCCTGCCGATCGGGCGACCACCAGTTCGTTGCGTCGCGACAGATTCAGGTAACAAGACATCGTCCCGATTAGAACGCAAAACGGAAATACGCGCTCGGTAACCTGGGGAACCCGGTAGATCGACGTCTTGGCGACCAATAAAGCGGATACGTTCGGAATATCCCCGGCACGACGCATCAACTCGATATAGTCCAGCAGGGCAACGAGCACGAAAATTCCGGCAAATACAGCCAGCACGGATCCGAGAAAACGGATTCCAAAGTAACGCGCAAGCGTGCCGCCGATAACGATCATGATTCATTCGCAGTTAAGCTGCGGACGAGCCGCAGGTTGAACACCCAGTCGACGATGTACGCAGGCGGCTCGATGATGATGCCGCGGTGGATTACAAAGAGCCCGCCGGCGAACGCAGCAGCGATGCCAAAATATTGCAGCGACAGCATCCAGGGATAGTTGGCACCGAAAACGGTCGAGGCGAATCCGGTCAAGCGCAGTAGCGCGACCCAGGCGATCGCGCCCAGCAGCGAGGCAGCGCGACTCTGCCGATTTGTGCGAGGTGGCCCCAGATACGCGAAGGCGATGATGACGAAAGCAATCGGATAGAGCGGTGCCATGAGCCGGTCCGACAATTCTGCCCGGACTTGGCCGCGCTCGCTGGCGTCATCTTTGTCGTCGGTACCAGATGCGACAAGCTGCCACAAATAGCGCTCGCGGATCGAAAATTTCCTGGACTGGGATCCGCTTGAAAAGCGCGAGAGGTCGAAGGCGTAACGATCGAACAACACCAATGCGGGATCGCGCTGTTTTGCATCGCGCCGCTGAATGCTGCCGTTCTGCAGAACGAGAAATGTCCCTTTGTCATTCTCGAGCAGTTCTCCCGCTTCGGCGAGAATTGTGAGCCGCTCGCTCGGATCGCGTTGGTCGTCCAAAAATATACCGACCAATTGTCCGTTTGGACGACGGGCTTGGATGTTGATGGTGACGCCGCGCTCGATCGTGGTGAAACGGCCGGGTTGCACGATGGTGCTGACGACATTCGCGCGCACCTGCGTGATCCACTGGTGCAGCATGCGCATGCCTTTCGGCGCAAAGTATGCGGCGATGACCGCGACCATCAGCGAGATGACAATCCCAACCGACAGGAACGCGCGGAACAGAATCCACGGCGACATACCCGCCGCGTTCATCACGATAATTTCAGAATCGGTCGAGAGCTTGTTGAGTACATGCGCCACCGCGATCAACAGCGCAATCGGAGCGATCACCAGAACCAGCAAGGGAATAACCAGACCGGTGATGCCGATGAAGACCAGGAGGTTCTGTCCCTGGTTGGTCACCAGGTCAATGTCGTGTAGCGCCTGCGTGACCCAGAACACTGCGGTCAGGCTGACGAGAACGACCCAGAACACACCAAACGTGGTGCGGAAGACGTATCGATTGATCGATCCCATCCGTCCCGCCGTGCCCCCTCTTGCGGTCATACCACCGCGATCGCGCCCAGCTCCCCAGCCGGGCGCGGTGATACCAAGGTAACCCGAACGCCGGCAGGTTTATCTAGATCGGTGGACAAAATGGCTGCCCAAAGGCAAACCCTTTGAACATGCACAATAAATCCTTAAGCAGCGAGGCCGCCCGCGCCCGCAGGGAAGGGCCGCAGGGAAGGTGTTTCGGCTACCCGAGAATCAGCCAGGTTCAACAAGGCACACCCGCAATCGGGGTTTGCAGGAGCGGCACGCAGCGTTCATAACGGCAGCCTCGCTGATTCATCTCAAATGCTCCAATAGCAAGGAAAAATGCCATGCCGGGTGCCGTAAAGCTCGGATTTGCCTCTTTTGCCGCGCCGGGCAAGAGTGTTCTGGTCGTGTTCTGTGGCGAGGGGGTGGCATTCGGTGCCGCAACCCGTCGGCTTGTGTCGGGCGCCGGCGCTCTCATTACGCGAGCGGCAAAGGCGGAGCGGTTCACAGGCAAGAGCGGATCGAGCCTGGACATTCTGATGCCGCAGGGCCTGAACGTTTCGCGACTGACGATCATCGGGGTTGGCAAGGCCGTTGACCTTGCCGGCAAGGATTTCGTGAAGCTCGGCGGCACCGCCATGGGCAAAGTCCCGCCCCGTGCGCGGGAGGCGACCATCTTTGCTGAACTGCCGCGGGGAGCGATGAAGCCCGACCAGGCGGCCGATCTTGCATTGGGCGCACGGCTGCGCGCGTACAGATTCGATCGTTACAAAACAAAACGTAAGAGTGACGAGGATGACGAACCGGTCGACAAAAAAATAACAATTGCGGTTGCCGACGTTGCGGCGGTGCATAAGGCCGTTAGCGCCCGTGAAGCGATCGGGGATGGCGTCACACTTGCACGCGATCTCGTCAATGAGCCGGCGAACGTTCTTTACCCGGAAGAGTTTGCGCGCCGCACGCTGGCGCTGAGGAAGCTCGGCGTTACCGTCGACGTGCTTGATGTGCGGGCAATGGAGAAGCTCGGCATGAACGCGCTGCTTGCGGTTGGGCAAGGGTCCCGCCGCGACAGCCGTTTGGTCGCCATGCGCTGGAACGGTGGCCGGAAGGGCGAGGCGCCGGTTGCCTTTGTCGGGAAAGGTGTGTGCTTCGATACCGGCGGCATCTCCATCAAGCCTGCGGGCGGCATGGAAGACATGAAGGGCGACATGGCAGGAGCCGCTTGCGTTGTCGGGCTGATGCACGCACTTGCCGCGCGCAAGGCAAAGGTCAACGCGGTCGGTGTGATCGGCGTTGTCGAGAACATGCCGGACGGCAACGCCCAACGGCCGGGCGATATCGTCACGTCAATGTCGGGGCAGACGATCGAGATCATCAATACCGATGCGGAAGGTCGGTTGGTGCTGTCTGACGCGCTCTGGTATACGGCCAAGCGCTTCAAGCCGAAATTTATGGTCAATCTTGCAACGTTGACCGGTGCGATCATCGTTGCGCTCGGCCACGAGCATGCCGGTATGTTTTCCAACGATGACAGGCTTGCCGAGCGGCTTGTTAAAGCCGGGCAAGCGACGGGCGAACTGGTGTGGCGGATGCCGCTTGCCCCGGAATACGACAAACTGATCGACTCGAAATTCGCCGACGTGAAAAACACAGGGGGGCGTTGGGCCGGTGCCATTACGGCCGCACAATTTCTGCAGCGCTTTGTTGCTGATAAGACGCCGTGGGCGCACCTCGATATCGCGGGTACGGGATTTGATTCGCGCCAGACCGACACCAACAAAAGCTGGGGGTCGGGGTGGGGTGTGCAACTGCTGAATCGACTCGTCGCCGACTACTACGAGAGGTAGCTCGCGAGATCGGCACCGATGACCGAAGTCTTGTTCTATCATCTGCAAGGCAAGCCGCTCGACGCCACGCTCTCCGGCTTGCTCGAGCGTTCGATGGAGCGTGGGTGGCGCGTCGTCGTGCAGGGATTGAGCGAAGAACGGATCGAGGCGCTCGACGCGTACTTGTGGACCTATCGTGACGATAACTTCTTGCCGCACGGTACCTGGCGCGAGCGGGAGGCCGCGTTGCAGCCCATTCTGCTGACGATCGACAACAACAATCTCAATCAAGCGACCGTGCGATTTCTGATCGATGGGGCGCCGATGCCTGATGATGTCGACTCGTACGACCGCATCGTTCTTCTCTTTGACGGCGAGGACGAAGAGATGGTGAGGTCAGCGCGGGAGAAATGGGCTGACGCAAAGGCGAGGGGTTTGGATACGACCTATTGGCAACCGGATGAGCACGGCCGCTGGGTTAAAAAGGCATAAGTCCGCCGGAGACGGTAGTTGCTCTGCCATTGGCCTATTAGGTCATCGGCGGATGAGCCAATGAAATATGGGGCCAATGAAGTGGTTCATGCGAGGGTCAAGCTTGCTCGCCGCCATCATCATGTCGCAAAATCCGATTTAAGGGACGGGGCGCTTCGGCCAAGGTAGTGATGGGTTTGGGGAAATTGGCTAACAGCTTGCGTTTTATACTGCTTTCTGCCGTTGCGCTCGCCCTCGCGGGATGTGGCGGAACGAACGTCTTTTCGGCCGACGCGGGCTGGTTTTCCCGTCCGATGGATTTCGGCAAGCCGGATTGGAATCTGTTTTCGAATACGAAACCGGAAATGAATGAGAGCAAGCCCGTCGGCCCCGAAGACTTGGTCGCAGCCGATGGAACTTGCGCGCCGGCGCCGGAACCGGAGGCGCCCAAACCAGCGGCGAACGATGCTCCCAAGGACGCAAACGGCTCAGGAGGCGTTGCGGATGCACCGCCACCGCCGGATCGACTCGAGCCCGCCGGCCCTGCCGGCAACAGGCCAACGTTCGGCGCTTTTCCAGCCGGCGGTGTTGCCCTTGGCATGACCGAATGCCAAGTCGTGCGCCGAGCTGGGCAGCCGCAAACTGTTACGATCGGAGCGGACGCCAGCGGCGAGCGGACGGCTGTCGTGACGTACGTCGCGGGGAATTGGCCCGGCGTCTATCATTTCCGGGCAGGCCGGCTGAAAGTTATCGATCAGTTGCCGCAAGCAGAGTCTGATAAAGCGCAAAAGACGAAAAAGCCGAAGCGGAAAACACGCACGCCGGCGAAAACCGCCGGCGCCGGCAATCGCTTCTACGTGCAATAGATCAGGCGGTTTCGATTTCCGCGCTTGCGGCGAGCCAATCATTCTCTGCTGCCGCAAGAGCCGCTGTTGCCTCCGCTCGGGCCTTGGCAAGGGCCGCCGCTTTCGCCGGCTCGCGCGTAAACAAGGTGCCCTCCGCAAGCGCGGCGTCGATCTTTCTCAGCTCGGCCGTAAGACGTGCGATTTCCGCTTCTGCGAGCGCAACCCGTTTGCGGAGCGGCGCAGTGCGTGCACGCTTTTCGGCGGCGGCGCGACGCTGTTGTGCGGGATCGGATTGTGCACCCGGTTCACGGCGCGCCCGCTTGCTTTCGTTACGCTCCGAAAGAATTCGCCGACGGTATTCATCGAGATCGCCGTCAAACGGTGACACCCTGCCGTCCTGCACGAGCCATAGCCGATCCGCGCAAGCGTCGAGCAGGTAGCGATCGTGCGATACCAGAATGACGGCGCCGGTATAGTGGTTGATCGCCTCGATCAGTGCCGCGCGGCTGTCGATGTCCAGGTGGTTTGTTGGTTCGTCAAAAATAGCGAGGTGAACGCCGCCGAAGGTCGCCAATCCGAGGAGCAGCCGCGCCTTTTCGCCGCCGGACAGAGTTTTCACCTTGTTGTCTGCCGCCTCACCGGAAAATCCGAAAGCGCCGGCGCGAGCGCGCACGGCCGCTTCGGGGGCATCGCGCATCAGGGCGCGGACGTGGTCGTAGGGACTTGCTTCGGCGTCAAGCTCATCGAGTTGATGTTGCGCGAAATAGCCGATCCTGAGTTTCTCGGCGCGAACAATGCTTCCTTGCAACGGGGCGAGGCGGCCCGCGATCAGCTTCACCAATGTTGACTTTCCGTTTCCGTTCGCGCCGAGCAGTGCGATGCGGTCGTCGTCATCGATGCG
>DASTSG010000039.1:0-15902 GCA_035760805.1 Pseudolabrys sp. | reverse complement strand
TCGCGGATGACCGACCACATTCCGTCGCAGCCGATCAACGCGCGCCCGTGAACCTTCTCGCCGCCCTTCAGGGTGACCGTGACGCCATCGCTCGTCTCGTCGTAGCCTTCGACGTGCCGGTTATTCTCGAGTGTAACCAGGTTGTTGCTGCGGCAGGCTTTCAGGAAGGTGTCGAGGATGTCGGCACGGTGGCTGACCGCATAAGGCTGTTTGAATTTCTTTTCGAACCGCTCATCGAGCGGAATGTTGACGATTAAATCGCCGGTCAGGGCATCGCGCATTTCCTGCGAAGGCGGGCGGTGGGCATCGGCCAGCACAGCCTCCTTCAGGCCAAGCTTTTCCAATGCGCGAAAAACGTTAGGACCGAGCTGGATTCCGGCCCCGACTTCGCGGAATTCCGGTGATTGCTCCAGCACGCGGACAGAAAAGCCCTTCAGGGCCAAGGCATAAGCAACGGCCAGCCCGCCAATGCCGCCGCCGGCGACCAGAATTGGCGCCGAGCCGTTCGATCGTGACATGAGATGCTTTCAGCAGGTTTCGTGGTGGGGTCAGATTAGAACGTCGACATGCGTCTCGCCAAGTCCGCGTGGCAAACCCGAATCCACGGCCGCAATACAAACCCGCCGGCTTTGCAGCCGGCGGGTTTGCCAGTCTTTACTTAAGACGGAGTGGGGTCGTCCTATTTCCGCAGCTGGCCGCGAATTTCGCCGGCTTTATTCGCCGCTGTATGGATATTGACGTACCACATGCCCGCTTCGAGATCTTTTATCTGCGCATCCGTCAATGTCGCGGAACCCTCAAACGGGCTGCTGTTCGGCGAAATCGGGACAGCGACAGCCGCGTTCTTTCCAGGGCCGGCAGGGCCGTGGAAGTGCGCCGCGGTTGCCGGCCCGGTCAGGCCTTTATAGCTGCCTTTCCAGCTCAGCTTCTTCGACGCCGTATCAAGGGTGGCGGTTACCGATCCGGTGCCTTTGCTTTTGGTTGGAGGCACTTCGTTTGAAGCCTTCATCGTAGCCTTGAAATGCACCATCGCCGCCATTGATGGCGACGCAAGTCCAACGGCGGCGGCGCACACGAGCGTTGCCACGGCAACCCGCAAAACTGCCGATTTCATTTCTGCTCCCTCCCATGCATGGTGTCCGGCGGCATCTGCCGCGCGGCCACGTGAGCTAACACCGCACAGCGGGGGTATATTCATGCCATCAGCGTTTTCGGGCCGCTGGCACCTAGTGTTTGCAGGTGGCCACGACGGAAACGGACGTCAGCGAGTGGTGGCTGCAGGACTCGCAGGTCCAGTGGTGGCGGATTTCACCACCTTCAACGAATTCGGACGCGACCGGTGCGACCAGCCAGTCGCCGCAGTGCGGGCAACGGGTCGGCAACGCGAAACGTGGAGGGGGGGAGCGGCCGCCAGCTTGCTGATCGAGCTGCATCATCTTTTCCTCCTCAGTCTGCTCCCTTACCTATGGCGCTTCGTACCCGCCCTTCGTGGCAGCCCAAAGACGGTTTCGTGAAACTGTAGTGACGTGTGCCGCGATAAATTTCGCGTAAAGGTTCGCACGCTATGCGGATCTATTGGCGTCCGCCGGGGGCGAAAAACAAACGCATCACAAACCGGGATGTAGATGGCGGCATACGGCTGCGGCTTTGACAATCAAGCGAAGCGCCGAAGCGATGCGCGAACGGAAGCGCGGACTAGACGCGCCGTCAGTCCGTCTCGCCGGTCAGCCGCCGGCGAAGAAATGCGTTTTCGTGCTCGAGCTGCTTGAGGCGGCGAGTAGGCTCGAGCGGGATCGGTGGGTCTGCATCCGCAAAACGTTCGATTTCGACTCCCGCTTCGGAAATGCTGCGCCACTTCATGCGCGCGCGATAACCGGCCTGCCGCTGCGGCACGTGAAGTTCGAATGTGTCCGGAACAAAGGCGTTGTTGTCCACGACGAGCCTTGCGCCCGACGCCGAGGTGTTGCGGATCAGGCAATCGGCGGTCGAGCGGCGTCCATTGAAGGCGATCCTGCCGCCGAGATAAGAGCGGGTCCGAGGTTCCTTGCGTCGCTCAATCATGACTGCACCCTTTCCGGGTCAAAGGACACCACGAACCATCATGCCGTGTGATGGCGACTTCAAGCGCGACGGTTGTTAAACGTTAAGGATCAAGCTTAACTGCAGGGGGCGCTGGGCGGGATTGTCGGGAAGGGACCCCGTGATGAGGACATTACTTGCCGCAAGCCTTGCCTTTTTCCCGGTTCTGACGGCGCCTGCCCAGCAGATCGACCATAGAAACGGAAAGACGGAGATGCCGCGCGCCACCGCCGGACAACAGAAGAGCGACAAAGGCAATTCATGCGCGAAATACGGCGCCGGATTTTTGCAGGTGCCGGGCACAAAGACCTGCATCAGGATCGGTGGCAGTATTTCTATTGAGGGCAGGGTGCATTAAGGGCCGCGCCTTTACCGGTGTGGCCTGCGGTGATGGCGTGGGCTTCGGCCGTAGTGAGACATGTATTTACGGCACGGCGCACTCACCTCTTTGAAGTGTCGGCGCAAGCAGGCGGTGATGCGGTCTTCGTCGGGGACGCTATCCTCACACAGTGTGAAGACGTCGTTCTGACAGATCTGTTGCGCCTTCTGCCGTTGATCCAACGGCATCCGCTCCGGTTGTGCGGACGCAGTTGCGCCCAGAACCGTAACGATAAGTGCAGTCGTTGCCGCCAAAAGCAATCTCATTCCCGCCTCATTTCATTCACCGCCCCGCGCCCGGTAGTGCGGCAATGCCGCGCGCGGGCTTTATGTTCCAGCCTTCATCGGAAGCCGGGACGGAGAAGCCGGTTCGTTGCAGCGGAAATGCGCGGTTGCATGACGCAGCAATTCCGGACGTCTGCAAGGCGGGATGCAACCCCGCTCGATCTTGAGAGCTGCCGATTGAATATCAGATGGTGCTTCGCACTCTCCAATATGGGTGACGAGATGCACGATATGATTTGTGGTGACCGCGGTGGGACTCGAACCCAGGACCTACTCTTTAAACGTTATTTCGTCGGGTGCGCTGATCTTGGCCAAGGTTAATGCAGGCACAGCTGACATTACGCAGCGCCAGCAACCTATTTCGAAAGGTACGACCGGGCTACTGTGCAACGACTGCGTGTGAGGCACCAAGTAGCGCAACGCTGGATCAATCCGCATTATCGCAAACGGTTATGCGCAAATGCGGCGCGCAAAATCGTTTGTTTCAAGTAGTCTACAAAACGAGAAAACAAGGAGGCTGATCGCGCGTGCTGGCCGCAGCTCGCCTGGCACGGAAACGCGACGGCGGAGGAGAGACGAGTAATCGAACAGATTATTCCGGGGCTATATCCGATCAATGCTCTAAACGTTGCGCCGCCCGATGTCCGGCGGGTCGTGGCGCGTCGACTAAACAGGAAGCTACGCTATTATGTCATTGAGAATAGGTTGCGATGTGGGAGGGACGTTCACGGATTTTATTTTCGTGAACCCCGATAATGGCGCCGTAACGACAGGCAAGGTACTCACCACCTCCGCTGACCCATCCGAGGCCATTCTGGCTGGTACGCGCAGCTATGCTACGGAAACGCAGAGCGATATCGCGGTTGCGGAACAGATTGTTCACGGCACGACGTTAGGAATCAATGCGCTTCTCGAACGCCGGGGAGCCAAGACGGGTTTGCTCGTCACGCGCGGATTTCGCGATATTCTCGACATTCGCCGCTGCAATCGCGTCGATATGTATGAACTGAAGGGATCGTTCCCCGCTCCATTAATCCCACGAGAGCTTCGACGTGAGATCAATGAGCGGATCTATAGCGACGGGACTGTTCTTCAGCCGTTGGATGAGGATCAAGCGCGCAACGAAATCCGCGCGTTGTTGCGGGAGGGCGTCGAGGCGATCGTTATCTGCACGCTGCACGCCTACGTGAATCCTGCGCACGAACTTCGTATCGCCGAACTCGTCAGGGAAGAAGATCCTGACGTTTTTGTTTCGCTCTCGCATCAGGTTGCCGGAGAGATCAAGGAATTCGAGCGGCTCAGCACTGCGGCCATCGATGCTTACATCAAGCCAAAGATGCAGCAGTATCTTGCCAGGCTGCAGGACGGTTTGAAGAAGCAGGGATTCCCAGGCGACATGTACCTGATGCTGTCCGGGGGCAGCGTCGTTGCCGCAAAGACGGGTGCCAGGATGCCGGCGCGTCTGGTCGAATCCGGGCCCATCGCCGGTGCACTTGCCGCCAAGCACTTCGCAGAAAAGCTCGGGGTGCGCGATATTGTCAGTTATGACATGGGCGGCACGAGCGCGAAGGCTTGCTTCATCCGTGAGGGGGATATCCCCATCACGCGCGAGTATGAAATCGATCGCTCCTATCGTTTCAAGCGCGGAACTGGAATGCCGCTTTCGGTTCCAACTGTTGATCTTATCGAGATCGGTGCCGGCGGCGGCAGCATCGCGCGCATCGATGAACTTGGGCTTTTAAAAGTTGGCCCAACGAGCGCTGGAGCATCGCCAGGTCCCGCCTGCTATGGCCGGGGCGGCAAGTTGCCAACCGTCACCGATGCCGATCTGGTCCTGGGCTTCCTTGATGCCGATTATTTTGCCGGCGGCCGCGTGAAGCTCGATGTATCGGCTTCGAAGAAGGCGTTGCAGAAGTACATCGCCGAGCCGCTTGGGATCGATACGCTCAAGGCGGCATGGGGAATCCATAAAGTCGTCAACGAGTCGATGGCGAATGCGCTCAAGACGTCCGTCGCTGAAGCTGGTGGTGATATTCATCGTATCACAATGGTGGGTTTTGGAGGGGCGGGGCCTCTTCATGCCATTCAGTTGGCGCGTAGCCTGAAGATTCCGCAGGTGTTGATCCCGCCCTGCGCGGGCGTTGCTTCCGCTCTGGGATTCCTGCTCGCGCCGCTCGCTTATGACCTCGTGCGAACCTACAAGGTTGAGCTAAGCCGCCTTGATCTCTCTCATTTTGAGAAGCTGATCCAAGATATGGAGAACGAAGGAGCGCAGATCGTTGCGGAGGCAGGATCTCGGCGGCCGTTGATCACGAGACGGTTCGCGGAGCTGTGCTTTGTTGGCCAGGGCTACCCGGTCATGATCAATCTACCGGAGTCGGGGCGTCGCGGGATCGACATCGAGTCCCTTCGGCGCGGGTTCTTCGACGCCTATCGTCAACGATACGGTCATTGTTCGGAAGCGTTTCCGGTAGAGCTCGTATCGTTGCGCGTCACAGTGGGCACCGAGCCGGCTGAAATGCCGCCCTTCAATGCCACGCTCAAATCCGGCTCAGCCAGCCGGTCGCTCAAAGGCCATCGAAATGCGTTTGATGGGGCCAGCGAGTCGATGATCCCGTACGAAGTTCACGACCGCTATCTGTTGGCCGCAGGCGACGTCATCGCGGGGCCGGCGCTGATTGAGGAACGAGAAACAACAACTGTCGTGCCAGCGGGCGCGACACTGACGGTGCAGGACGACAGTTCGCTGCTGGTCAAGCTAGCCGGCGGCGCGCACTAAACACCCCGATCATTTCTGGTTGTCAGATTTAAACGGAAGTTTCTAGGAGATCCAGTTGAGCACCATAGACCCCATCCAGTTGGAAATCTATTGGTCGCGTGCGATCGCCATCGCGAACGAAATGATGGCGACCTTGATTCGCACCTCGTTCTCGACGGTTATTCGGGTAAATCGTGACTGCTCCGCAGCGGTCTTCGACGAAAGAGGGCAAATGCTGGCGCAGCCAGATCACTCCGCTCCCGCGCACATTGGCTGCATGCCGGGCGTGATGAAGTCCATTCTGGAGCGTTTTCCACCTGAGACGATTCAAAATGGTGATGTTTTCATCACTAACGATCCATGGATCGGCGCTGGACATACGCCAGACGTCTATATCGCATCCACCGTGTTCGCCAATGACCGGTTGATTGGGTTTGTGGTTACAGTCGCGCACCATCTCGACATCGGCGGGCGGCTCGGTTCGACCGATAGCCAGGACGTTTATGAAGAAGGATTGATGATCCCGCTTCTTAAGCTGTACGAGGCGGGTCGGCGCAATGAAACCGCATTCAACATCATCGCCGAAAATGTGCGAATGCCGCATATCGTGCTCGGTGATCTGGATGCGCAGCTTGCAGCGAACCAGGTCGGCGCAACGAGATTGATCGAACTGGCAGCTGATTACGATCTGTCGAGTTTTGTTGAGATCTCTGACGCGATCATGGCCGCCAGTGAAAAGGCGATGCGAAATGCGATTCGTTCGCTTCCGAACGGAGAATTTGCAGTCCGCGAGGAGCTCGAGATCTCAGACGAAAACGGAAAACGCCTGATTATCAATCTGAAAATCAGGATCGAAGACGATCAGATTATTTTCGATTACGAGGGCAGTTCGCCGCAAATACGACGCCCCATCAATTGCGTGCTGAACTACACGATCACGTTCACGACATTGGCCATGAAAATGGCGCTGCTGCCGAGCCTGCCTTACAATGGCGGGATACAGCGCCCAATAATTATCAAGGCCCCGGAAGGCAGTATGCTGAACGCGCGCCGGCCGGCGGCGGTTTGGCGGCGGACCGTACTCGGGATGCGGCTGCCGGATATCATCTTCAAAACCCTCGCGCATGTGATTCCGGACAAGGTGATAGCGGGCAACGGCTCGTGTCCGATGTGGCTCTGGCTCTTCTCCGGATGGCGGCCCGATCTGACGCAATTCGCCTTTCAAACTCATCTGATGGGAGGATTGGGCGCGGGATATCAGAACGACGGTATCCCGACGGCATCATTCCCGTCATCGGTGACTGATACGCCGATCGAGGTGTTTGAAAATGTTTGCCCCGTCGTTTTCGCGCGGCGAGAACTGACAACGGACTCTGGCGGTGAAGGGAAGTTTCGCGGCGGCCTCGGCCAGACGATGTCCTTCTCTCCTGCGCCCGCTTCCCTAGGAATGCTCGATGGAGCACTGACAGTCGCCTATAGCGCCGGCGGGCTTGGCGGAGGTCCAACGGGTATCGGCGGCGGCAATCGCGGAGGACGTGGCCGGATCGAGATCAATGGCCAGGAGGTCCTGAACCAACTTGCGACGATCCAGATTTCGGAAAGCGACACTGTGACCCTGCAACTGCCGGGCGGCGGCGGATTTCATTCGCCGCTTGAGAGAGATCCTGCGGCCGTACAGCAAGATGTGAGAAGCGGCTTCGTTTCGATCGCGGCAGCCAAGTCCGTCTACGGTGTGATTTTCAAGGGACCGTCTTTGACGATCGATGAGGCAGCGACGGCCGCTCAACGTGCCAGCTTGGCGAGTTTAGCGGCGACGCCGAACGAGAAGCCAAGGACGAAACCGGCGCAAAAACGTCAGCGCGCGTAACGAGCTTGGGAATATCCAAGAACGAGAGGCATCGGAACACGAAAGCATGACCGAAGTGTTATATCTCGATCGACGAAGTCACGATGGCGGCACTGACGTGAAACCGGTTGCTTCAAAGATTCGCGTTGTCAATGCCGGCAAGAAGTACGGTGAATTGCAGGTCTTCAAGGACGTCAATCTCGATGTCGGTGAGCGTGAAGTAGTCGCGATCATCGGGCCATCGGGCTGCGGGAAGACCACATTATTACGCTGCATTAATGGATTGATACAGCTCACCACAGGTGACGTGCTGATCGAAGGCGAGAGGATGTCCGAGCCTCGTGACGGCGTGGCCATGGTGTTCCAGCATTTTGGATTGTTTCCCTGGAAGACGGTTTTTCAAAACGTCGCTTACGGGCTCAAAATTGCGAAACTCCCTCCGGAAGAAATCGAGGAGCGCACGCAGAAATTCATCAAGCTCGTTGGACTCGCAGGGTTTGAGCGGCATTACCCCTATCAGATTTCCGGCGGCATGCAGCAGCGATGCGGCTTAGCACGAGCGCTTGCACTGCAGCCGCGCGTGCTCCTTATGGACGAACCTTTCGGAGCGGTCGACGCGCAGACACGAGAGATCCTGCAATTCGAGTTGCTGCGGATCTGGGAATCTCAGCCCACGACGATGGTGTTTGTAACCCACTCGATCGAGGAGGCGGTTCTGATGGGCGACCGTGTCGTCGTGCTCAAGGGACGCCCCAGCGGAGTTCATGAGGTCGTATCTGTCGATCTTGAGCGCCCTCGCAATCGCGAGACGCTGACCAACCCGCGCTTCGCAGAGCTGCGTGAATATGTGTGGAGCACACTGATGGCAGAGGCGCAGAAGGCAGAGTTTGATCTGGTCGTCGAACGCTGAATCAAAAGCATCAAGTAAAGGGAGGGAAAATGAAAACGAATCGAAATGTCGGAATGCGGCGAGTGCTTTCCGTGGTGGGCGCCGCATCGGTACTGGCTGCCGCGCTTAGTTTTGGTGTCACCCCGTCTCTGGGGGAGACTCCGAAAATGTCGATGGGAATCCCCGCGATACCCCCGGTCTTTGTCGGGGTCCAGGCGATGGTGGCAGAAAAGCAGGGCTTCTTCGCCAAGTACGGACTTGACGTCAAGGTTCGTCCTTTTGCCAATGGTTCGGAAGCCTCCCGCGCCGTTGTGGCTGGAAACATTGATGCGTCTCTTTCTCCGACGCCGCTGGTGATCAATCAGATATCGAATGCGGGCATCGAACTGGTGGGAATATACGGCACCGAGAAGCCTGACTATTACCTGGCATCCACCGATCCGAATGCGACCTGTAAATCGGTCGTTGGGCAGCCAGTTGGCGTCGATACCCCCGGCGGCGCTCTGTCAATCGCGCTCAAGAACATGCTTGCGCGTTGCGGAGCCTCCATTGATCAAGTGCAGCAGGTCGCCCTGAGCGCAAACGTTCCCACGGCAGTTGCGGCGGGCCAGCTTAAATATGCCGTTCTGCATCTCGACGGCGTCATGGCCGTGCAGGACCAGACCGGCAAACCGGTCAAGATCATAACGGACTATCAGGCGACGAAGCCGGTGTATCACAATATGCTGGTTATCGCGACGCGAAAAACATTGGCGGCCAAGCGCGACCAGTACGTTCGATTGGTCGCAGCTTTGATTTCGGCGGAACGCTACATGCGCGATCCGGCCAACCGCAGCACGGTCGCCAAAATAGCAACCGCTACGGGACGTAGCGAGAAGGAAGCGGCGCAGGCGCTGGAAAAGTACATCGAAATGGGATTCTGGCCGCACGACAGCAACGGGATGACCAAGGCCAATATCGAGATGGTTGCACAGGACCAGGTGAAGGCCGGTAACATCCGGCGCGGAAAGACCGTGGCTCCATACGATCGTGTGGTCGATCTCACAATCTTCCCCGAAGCGTTGGCGTTGGCTAACAAGAATCGTTGAACGATGCCCTCCAGCAGGAGCAGATGAATGTCGCGCCGGGCGCGTTGGATACGCAACTGTATTGTCATCTTGAGCCTCGCGGTCGGCGCGACGGCGTGGGAAATCGGCGGGCGCTATGTTGGCGAGGCTTTCATGGCGCCGCTTTCCGATACGATCTCGCGTCTCTGGGAGCTGCTTCAGTCCGGCGTGCTGTTGCGAGCTCTCGTGGATTCGCTGAGCCTGTTTGCAGTCGGCTTCGTCCTTGCCATCCTTTGTGGGTTCCCGCTCGGATTACTTCTGGCAAGAGTGCGGCCGTTGCGCGTCTCGCTCGAGAGCTACGTTACGATGCTTTACGCGACGCCAATGGTGGCGCTGATACCCTTCATTCTTTCGCTAATGGGGTTTGGGTTTACACCGAAGGTTTTGGTGGTGTTCCTTTTTGCCGTTTTCCCCGTTCTCTACAACACAATCGAGGGCGCGCGCAGTGTTAAGCCCGAACTGATCGAGGTGGCTTCATCGTTTCGATCATCAGAGTGGGAGCTGTGGCGCGATGTGATGATCCCCTTTACGTTGCCCTATGTCGCGACCGGAATTCGACAGGCGATCGCTCGTGGCCTTGTAGGCATGGTGGCGGCCGAATTCTTTCTCAGTCCGAGCGGCTTGGGGCAACTCATTATCGTTGGATCATACAATTTCGATACCGCGGCAATGCTGGCAGCCGTGCTGGTTGTCGTTGTTCTGGGAGTGACGTTGATGGAAGCAGGGCACTATCTTGAGAGCCGTCTTGCCGTGTGGCGGCGTTCAGCGCAATGAGCACGCAATCACTGTCCGCGTCGCGCCAGACGTCGACGATAAACGCGCTCTATCGCCAATTCCTTGACTCTTCGATCGCCCTCAAGGTCGCGGCCGGAGCTATTATTCTTTCGGTGTGGGAAGCCGTGGTGCGCACTTTTGGGCCCGCATACGTCACCACACCGACTGGCGTCGTGCGCGCGTTCCCGAAGGTAATTGTGGATCCGGATTTCCTGTCGAAGGCCGTCGCCACAATGGAGGCGGTGATCGTGGGGCTTGCGATCGCGATCGCGTTGGGGACGATCGTCGGCTTGTTGATGGGGCGTATCAAGGAAATCCGTTATGCCCTTTCACATTATGTGAATAGCTTGTTTACAATGCCGATGATTGCCGTCTTGCCTTTACTGAGTCTCTGGTTCGGACATACTTCAGCGACAAGGCTGGTTTTTGTCGTCCTGGTCGCGTTTCTCTCGATCGTGGTCAATGTCACCGACGGCGCTCGTGGGATCTCCGAAGAGTACCTGGAGGTCGCTCGCGCGTTTCGGGTCGGCAAAATTCGTACGATGTTCGATATCGTTTTGCCGATGTTGGTTCCCCACCTCATTGCCGGCGTCCGCCTGGCAGCGGGCCGCGCGTTAACAGCCGCGGTTATTGCCGACTTCTTTCTCGCGATCCCGGGGCTCGGCTACTATATTCTCTTTAATTCGCGGAATTTTCATCTCAACGAGGCCTTTGTAGCCGTCGTCGTTTTAATCGTTGCGGGTGTCGGCTTCGACAGGTTGATAAACTGGATTACGACGAGTTTTATGCCATGGCTTCGGCGCGACTGAAGTCACTAACGGTGGTGCGTCCGTCGAGAAACGCGCGGTCGCGGGCGATCACTTTCTTGAGGAAGGTCGTGACCGCCTTAACGCGCCCCATTAGACGCAGGTCTTCGTGGGTTGCGAGCCATATCTCGCGCTTCACTGACAGTTCGTTGACGAGAATGGGTTTCAGCCGGGCATCGTTGGCGGCCAGAAACGACGGGAGCATGACAAGCCCGATCCCTGCCGCGGCTGCATTTCGCTGTGAGATGGCGCTGGTGCTGCGAAACACGACATTTGGCTCAGGGATTGCATCGAGAAGCCAGCGAACCTGCTCGATCTGAATCTGATCTTCCACGTAGTCGATGAAGACATGCTTCTGCAGGTCGCTCACAGACTGCGGCTCGCCATGCTTTTGCAGATATGATTCAGCCGCGTATATCTTAAGGTCAACCTGACCTGACTTGTTGACGATAAGCCGAGGTCCGGTGGGTCGGACAAAACTTACCGATATGTCGGCCTCGCGCCTGGTGAGGCTTAGCAATTGGGTAGAAGTGACAAGCTCGACGATGATTTCAGGATGTATTTTGTGAAATTCGGCGAAGCGTGAAGCCAGATAGAAGCTTGCCAAACCTTCCATTGTAGCGACACGGACGGTGCCGCCCATGTTAGGCATATAGTCTGAGTTTTCCAATACTGCGATGGCGGTGCGTTCCATCGCTTCGGCCTGTGCGAGGATCTGACGTCCGATCGCCGTTGGCACAAACCCGGTGAGCGCTCTTTCGAAAAGCTTGGCGTTAAGTGTTTTTTCCAGTTTCGCGACCCGGCGCCCAACCGTGGAATGGTCGACGTTAAGACGCTTGGCGGCCGGTCCGAGGCGGCCTCTTCGCATTAGCTCCAAAAAATAGCGAAGGTCATCCCAATCGAGCATTGCACCTGCAGGGGATTTCATGGCGTGCTGCGACATTCGCTTGCAATTTTCGTCAAAATTTCCGGGGGGCATCCCGCGGAAAGCATTTTATTGTGCTGCAGCGCATACTTGAAGCATATTTGCAGCCCGCTCTCATGGCATGCGTCAAAGAGTCAGCCGAACGGGCAGGAGGCGTCCGTCTCGGTCCCTTGGACACGGCGATCACCTTGTGTTCGCTTGCACTGATCTCTCCGGAAAAAATTCATCGTATGGCGCTTCCGTGCAATGGGTGGTGCGGCTTTGCGCCCGGCGGTCTCCCGGGTAGCTGGAAGTCGCGTCACCGACAACTGGTTGATGTGTATCGCCGAGGCTTACTTCGCCGCGAAAGTGTGGATTATCGCAATGGGCTATGCGCAAACGCTGCACGACGAGGCGCTTAATTCGAGTAGCTTCAAGAGATACGGCGGAGGAGGATACGCAATCCAAGCCGGCTAGCGTATCGCCCATAGCCAAACAGAGAGCGAAGAAGAAAATCGCCGCCATGCGATTGCGAGGATGCATAACGATCTCGACTGGCGGAAGCCGGCCGCTTGGCTTGGCGGGGCTGTCATCGAACGCGGTGACGCTGTCGGCGTGGCAACGCCTGACAACCGATTCATCACAACCGATTCATCCGGAGTGCCCTTTCGCTGCAGGCTTAAGGGCAACCGGCGTGATGACGCCACCAGGGTAGTCGCTTATTAAATGATGCGGTGAGGAAAGCGCATTGAATTTCGCGCGGTCGAGTCGACCGTAACACAAGATGCAAGCGGGTAACAAAAACGCGATTCAAGGAGAAATGAATGGCTCAAAAAACCAGGACGCAGCGTGATAATCAGCAATGGATGCTGGACCTTGCGCTCAACATGCGCGGCCGCGTGCAAAATTTTGAGCGGGATGATCAGGAAGTTCCGGCTGGAAAGCGAGCGCGCAACTACCGAATGCTTCCAAAAGTCTGGCGGCAGGCGGCTGAGCATCATGAAAAGCTGGCAAAAATAGCGCACAGCCGCGGCTACAACGTAACGGCAACGTTTCACTACGACCAGGCAATCGAAGCCTATCGGATGGCGCAGCTTCCGATATTTTACGACGACAACCCCGTCAAACTCCGGCTGTGGGCAAAATTATCGGAAATGGTTGATGCCCGCTCGCAGGTTGCGAGCTATCCGATCGAGAGGGTTGAGGTTCCGTTTGATAACGGAACGACCATCTCATGCCTGTTCCACATGCTGCCGGACCGTCGCAAGGCGCCGGTGATCCTCTACATTCCGGGAATGGATCAAAGCAAGGAGGTGTTTCCGAAGGCTCACCTCAACATCGCGATGGCCCGAGGTTTCCATGTCATGTCGATGGATGGCCCGGGACAGGGTAGCGCCAACATTCAGAAGATCCGCGCAGTGAAGGACAACTACGAACGCGCAGGATCGGCCGTAATCGACTATCTCGTGAAGCGCAAGGAAGTAGATGCTTCACGGATCGCGGCCTTCGGCATCAGTATGGGAAGCTATTGGTCGCTGCGGTTGGCGAGTCACGATAGCCGTCTTGCCGCAGTCGCCAGCTGCGTCGCCAATTATAATCCGAGCAAAATGATATTTACCCAGTGCTCGCCGCGCTTCAAACAGATGTTCATGTACATGGCGGGTTATGAGGACGAGGAAAAGTTCGATACCGAGGTTGCGCAGCATATGCATCTCCATGGGCGCCTCCAGAAAATAGAATGCCCGACGTTGCTCGTCACTGGAGAATTCGATTCGATTTGCCCGCTTGAGGATGCTGTTGAGACTTTTGATGAACTCCATTCCCCAAAGGAGATGTGGGTCATCGAGAACCAATACCATCCGTTATGGCGCCTGCCGAACCTCGGCGGCCTCGATTGCCACGATTACGTCGTCGACTGGCTAGCCGGTGTCTTGGCCGGCAAGATTTCTCCGACGCCTAAAGGCCGTATCGCCTACGTGAAGGAAAATGGTGAAGGCCCGTGGAGCGATTGCGAATGGACCCCGCCGATTAAAGCGGGTCAGGCCTACTTCTGAGAACTCATGACGACCGGGACGCGCGGTCATTCCACCAACCATTCAAAGAACTGAGCCGTGCGTATTTTACAGACGGACGTGGCGATCATTGGCGGTGGAGCAGCGGGCTGCTACGCCGCCTTGAAGCTGCGCGAGAAAGGAATTAATCCGCTTATCATATGCAAGGGGTGGGTTGGAAAGAGCGGTGCGTCGTTATTTGCCGGTAATCTCGTCATCTCAGGACGATTGCTCGGGAATACCGAGGAGCAAGCGCGCAACACCGCGGAATTTCTGATTAAGTACCATAATCAGTTTCTGATTGATCAAAATTGGGCTCAGCGGTGCGGGAAGTGGATTGAGCAGATCTACTATCCGGAGCTTGAGGCTGCGGGCCTGTATTTCCGCCGAGATGACGAGGGCAATGTCGTCACCAGCCCGGGAAAGATAAAAAGTGTTGCAGCGAATGTGCAAGGGAATTCCGGCGTCCCATTCATGGATTTGCGCCGAAAGCAGATCATCAGGGCTGGAATTGCGCGCCTTGAGGAAACCGTCGTCACCGCTTTGATGCAGGACGAGAACGGCAACGTGAATGGTGTATTCGCGCTCGACTACCTGAATGGTGAATATGTCGTGGTTCAGGCCAAGGCGGTCGTTCTTGCCACTGGCTATTCGGATCGCCTTCACATGCGTTCAACAGGAACCCGCGAAATGTCGGCGGACGGGGTCGCGATGGCGTGGCGAGCCGGCGCGACGCTTGCCAACCTCGAAATGCAGTGGTGGCACACTAACGATCTCGCCTATCCGCCGACATGGCAGCGGATGCAGATTTATCCCAATCCCATGCTGGGATCGGAGAAGTCGGCGCGCATGGTCAACTCGGATGGCGAGGAGTTCTTCAATCAGCAAGTCGACGATCCCCTGGCTTTTGGCCCTTATACGGTTCAGCTCAAGGCCCTGGCCCGGCAAGTGCATGCCGGAAAGGCGCGCTATGACGGCGGTTATTATGCCGGGTTCGATCATTGCAATGCGAGCGAAGTTGAGGCCTACACGACGTATGCCAAAACGTTTAGGCAGCTCGGCATGCCGTTTCCGCAAGCGCTTATGGAGACTGCGGTTACCGCGCACTATCGGCAAGGCGGAATCGATGTCGATACGACGACGATGCGCTCGTCCGTGCCAGGGCTCTATGTTGCGGGTGGGCTTGGCGGCCACAGCAATGGGCTGATAGCGCTGGCGACATTCGACGGCAATGTCGTTGCGGAGGGCGTCGCCAATGACCTTCATCGTCTCGTGCATGGCGAGATCTCCGAAAGCAGCATCGACATCGAACGGCGGCGCCTCGAGCGTTTGCGTAGCCAAAACGGCAACGTTTCTCCCGTAAGTGTGAAGGAGAAAGTGCGGCAGATCATGTGGGACAAGGCGGGCGTCGAAAAGGACGCCGCAGGGCTAAATAGCGCGCTGGAGGACATCCAGCGACTCCGCCTCGAGACTTTGCCGCAGCTTCATATCGCGTACAAGGGACGAGCCGCGAACTATGAGTGGCTGGATGCCATCGATCTGATCAACATGATCGATGTTTGTGAACTCATCATTCATTCCTCACTTGAGCGCAAGGAAAGCCGCGGGCCATTTATGCGGCGCGATTTCCCGATGATGGACAATGTGCGTTGGCTTTCCGCCAATCTCATGATCAAGACGGCGAACGGCTTTCGGTTTGAAAAGCGTGGCTACGACCTTCCGTATTTCAAACCGGATTTTACGATCCGGAACAATATGGAGGTGGGTTGGTGAATACGGTTGCCGTCAAGAAGTCGTGCGGCGAAGCAAGAAGGCTTGGTCAGGCCGAGAACCATGACGGGCTAGGCGCGCGCAATGCCCTGCTTCGCGAGGGCGATGTCCTGAGGGTAACGATAAAACGTTTTCCGGGCGCCGAAGGCGGGAGCGCGCGCGCGGAGCAGTACACGGTCCCCTACGTGAAGCGCATGCGCGTGCTGGATGCGCTGAACCATATAGCCGAGCACAGTGCACCCGACCTTGCTTATCG
>DASTSG010000038.1:0-77284 GCA_035760805.1 Pseudolabrys sp. | reverse complement strand
AGCAAACCTACCACATTCACGGGGTCTCTACGTATGTACAATGTTGCAATTATCGGTGCCGGCATAAACGGCGTCACTACGGCGTACGCGCTAAATCAAGCGGGCGTTGATAACGTTGTTGTGCTGGAAGCGCACCGTTATCCATCCATGGAGACGTCATACGCCAGCGGCGGCCTTGACCGTCATCCTGTGACGCCAAGCGAAATTCGGACGATCGAACCAGCGTTGAAGGGCGAGTATTACGGCGGAATGTACACGCCGTCAGATGCGTCGGGGGACATACACAAGTTTACAAGGCGGCTGGCGTCGGTCTGCGAAGCGCGCGGAACCACGTTCCTCTGCGAGACCGAGGTCGGATCGATAGTGCCGAACGGGTCGCATTTTGAATTGTCATGTCGTCCAACGGGCGGTGTGTGCTCAGGCCGCACTGGTCAGTGGGGAACGATTGTTGAGGCCCGGAAGCTCGTCATTTGTGCGGGAACTCACAGTCGGTCCTTAGCGTCGATGCTGAGCGATCGGATCAATATCTATCCGGTTAAGGGCTACTCGGTAACTTGCCATATGGAAGATGAGTACAGCCGCGCCAATGCACCCGTCGTGAGCCTTCTGGATGAAGAAGCCAAGATCGTCACGAGCCGATTGGGTTCGGATCGGTTTCGCGTTGCGGGTACGGCAGAACTAAACGGCTTCAACTACGACATTCGCGCTGACCGCATAGAGCCGCTGAAGCGATGGATTCGATCGAACTTTCCGGCGATTAATACGTCTCGCATCGTCTCATGGGCCGGTTTGCGGCCCATGATGCCAAACATGATGCCAGTCGTTCGAGCAGGCCGTCGTGCAAACGTCTTCTACAACACCGGGCATGGCCATCTCGGTTGGACGTTATCGGCTGCGACGGCGGATTTGGTTGTCCAACTTGTGAAGGGATGACGAGGATGAAAGTCGGAGTTTTGGGTGCAGGGGCGATTGCCTTTGCGAGCGCGGCCCTCTTGGCAGAGCGGGGACATGAGCCAATCCTGTGGTCCCCGTCGGGTCGTCGCACGGTCAAGCTCGCATTTGGCGAGCCGCTACGGGCCTCCGGCGCCATTTCATGGGTAGGACCTGTTCGCGTCGCTCAGACGGTTCAGGAAGCGGTCTCAGGCGCTGATGCGGTTCTCGTGGCCGTTGATGCTGCCGGACACCGACCTGTGCTTGAGGCCGCCTCTCCGTATGTGCGGAACAACCAGGCAATCATCATCAGTGCTGCCTACGCGCTCAGTGCGTTGCACCTATCGAAGGCAGTGAAATCGCGCGGCCTGCATGTGCCGATTGTGTCCTGGAGCGCAACGATAGCGACCGCACATCAGGAGAGTTTGACTGAGGTAAATGTTCGCATTGTCCGGCCAATGATGGATATCGCCGTTTTTGAGGAGGGCGGTTCCGGTAGAGGATTGGAGGTCTGTCAAACCCTCTTTGGCGAGCGATTTAGGCAGAAAGAGAGTGCGTTGGAAGTTGCCCTGATAGCAAACAGCAATCCAGTCTTCCATGTGCCGGTCACGCTTCTGAACGTTACGCGCGTGGAGCAGAAGGAGGGATGGATCACCTATGAGCGGACGACGGAGTGCGTCAGCCGGCTTGTTGAAGCGCTCGATGCCGAACGAGTTGCCATCGGGGCCGCATATGGGTTCTCAATTCCGACGGTGAATGAGCACTTCCATCATTCCTTTGGCGTCCCGCTCGGCTCGATGGCAGCCATGATGGCTTCGCTGTTTCAGAGGGGGCTCAAGCCAAAAGGTGCTTTGAGTGTCGCTCATCGCCACATCAGCCAAGATATCCCGTGGGGACTGGTCTTTGCCTCGAAGATTGGGAAAATGGCGGGGGTATTCACCCCGATGCACGACGCGGTGATCGCCTTGGCGTCGACGGCCCTGGGGCAGGACTTTGAGCGTGCGTGGACCTCCGGCGCCCTAATAGATTGCGACAGGCTTTCCAAGGCGGATATGCTCAGGTTATCGCGGACCGGCGGATGAGAGCCTTGGCCGGCGATGACGTGCCGAGATGAATGAACATAAAGCAGATCGAAACATTCTACTGGGCGGCCAAGTTAGGTAGCTTCAAGGCGGCAGCGAGTTACCTGAACGCAACGCAGTCGACGATATCGACACGCATCCAGGAGCTCGAAGAGTTTTTTGGTGTTGCGCTTTTTGACCGCTCGCGACGTGTCGTCCGGCTGACCGACAAGGGTCGGGAGCTGTTGGTCTACGCAGAGCGGTTCGTCGCGCTCTCCGAAGAGATGCAGGCCAGTATTTCGGAGACGGACTCGGTTTCAGGAACGGTCCGTATTGGCGTTTCCGAGGTTATTTCGGCCACGTGGCTTCCGAAGTTCATAAAGGCGGTCAAGCTCCGCTATCCGAAGCTGGCGGCTGAGTATGATGTGACATCCGTCATCAACCAGTTGGATAAGCTCAAGCGCGGCGATTTAGACCTGCTTTTGTTGCCGCGTCGGAGCGGTCAGTACGGACACCAGATACGATCTATCGGCCAGGTGGCATTCAAGTGGTGCGCGAGCCGCGACTTTGCGTTTCCAGCGCCACCGCCGCTAACCGCAGTCGATTTTATCGATTTGCCGGTTATCGCGTTGCACAAAGAATCCAACAATTGGCAGACAATTGAGTCCTGGCTGAGCGAGAACGGTGGCTACGCCAAGAAGCTCACTCAATGTAATCGGATGGATGTTGTACTCGCGATGACCCTTGCAGGGCAGGGGCTCGGCTTGTTTCCCGTTTGCTCATATCAAAACGAGATTGCGAACGGATCACTCGTTCTGGTCGAAACGAACCCATCTGTTCCATTGGTTGAGTTCGCTGCGGTCAGTCAGAACGACCAACCACGACTTCCTATCAGGCTCGTCGCCGAGCTGGCGGCTGAGGTATCTGAATTCACTGAAACCGCCTGATCGTACGCTCGCCGGCTGTGATGGCAGCTGGTTAGAGGAACCGGCCATCTCCCGGTGTGGCGTGTGGCGCGCCGGCCGGCGAATCGTTAGCCGTTATCGCAAGAAGTCATCAGAACAATTGGCGCCTGCGATGCATCCTCCCCTTTATTGCTTGCACCGATGGATTTGATCGCGCCGATCAATAGACATCCTTCAATGATTGAACAAAGCGGGATTGTTTGAAACGTTGCAGTCGCGTCGTCGCCACGACGCTCGCATCAAAATGTCGGAAGTCGGGGAATGCAGGCTGCAGCGATTTCGGAGGAACCGACCGGGGCAGGCGTGGCTCCGGACGCCTTTCGCAAAGCGATGAGAAATTTCGCTGGGACAGTCGCGGTAGTCACCTCAGGCCAGGGAGGTAGCCGGCGCGGCCTCACGATCACGGCGGTCTGTTCGCTCTCGGCTGCCCCTCCCAGCGTGGCGATCTGCATCAACCGTAAGGCCGAAGCGCACGACGTCATCAGAAACGCCGGTGTGTTTGGACTGAGCGTACTGTCCACCAAGCACGCTGCTCTGGCACGTACGTTCTCGGGCCAGGATGGGACAAAGGGCTTGGACAGGTTCTTAGCCGGTCAATGGACCGAGCTCGAAACGAAGGTGCCGCTGCTTGAAGACGCCGTCGCCAATCTTGATTGTCGTGTCATGCAGGCGGTGGATGCCGGTACGCATACGTTGTTCTGTGGCTTGGTTGTTGCCACCCACGTCGCGCCCGCATCCAGACCTCTGATCTATTACGACGGCGAATTTGTATCGCTCGCCTAGCCACGATTGCCTCACCGTGGAACGCCATGTCGGTTAGTAGAAGAGGTCGTTGAAGGGCCGTGATGAAAGATTCCGATGCGTTAGTTGCTTCGACCATTGAAGCGTTTAAGCGTGGCCAGATCGTCGTTGTAATGGACGACACCGACCGTGAAAACGAGGCCGATCTCTTCGTTGCGGCATCAAAGTGCACGCAGGAGCAGATGGCCTTCTTCATTCGGCACACGTCGGGAATTGTGTGCGCTCCTTTGGAGGCAATGCGCGCAAGCGAATTACAGCTGGCTCCGATGGTTGCAGAGAATGCCGCACCACTCGGAACAGCCTTTACCGTGTCCGTTGATGCAAGGGCGGGCCTAACAACAGGAATATCGGCTGAAGAGCGAACGCGGACCGTGCGACTGCTGGCGGACCAATCAAGTGTCGCATCGAACTTTGTTCGTCCTGGTCATGTGTTCCCACTCATCGCACGCGAGGGAGGGGTTCTCATTCGGTCGGGCCACACTGAAGCGTGTGTTGACCTGTGCCGACTTGCCTCGCTTCCGACGGTAGGGGTCTTATCGGAGCTTATGGATGACGACGGCGCGGTGATGCGCGGCGACCGCGCATTGGAGTTCTCGCAGAAGCATCATTTTTCGGTAATCTCGATCGCCGATCTCATTGCGTATCGGCAGTCCCGTGAAAAGCTCGTTGAAAGAGTCTCCACGTTCGAGGTCGCATCCGAGATAGGGCCATTGTTGGGCCATGCGTATTTGACGCCGTTCGATAAGGTGCATCACCTCGCTTTTGTGTATGGCGACGTCAGCGACGGCGGCGACATCCTGGTGCGGTTGCATCGAGGAAGCGTGATCCACGACGTATTTGGTCGCCCTGGTCCCATTCAATCGGCACTTAAGAGATTCAAACAGGCTGGACGAGGCGTGCTCATTTATCTCCGCGACGGGGTCGCTGGCGTCCCCCTGCAGCAGCCGCCGGGGCGCGAGAGTGGATCCGATCTCGTCAGGGTCAGGAAGTGGCGAGATGTCGGATTGGGTGCGCAAATCCTGCGAGACCTCAATGTCTCTTTGATCCGGTTGTTGTCCTCGAGCCGGCACAACTACGTTGGCCTCGAAGGCTTCGGAATTCAGATCGTTTCAACTGAAGGCCTAGATTGAGCCGAACATCGTGAGCGTCATTGAAGACCAGTCCAGATTCTCGCGGGTGGCCGTGAGAAAACTTCGTGCCATTCTGCCGGGCCTGCTGCTCGCAATGTCAATTGCAGGAGTTGCATTTGCATTGCGGCTCATTCCCGGCGTTGGCATTCTCAGCCCGCTCATTATATCGATCTTCATCGGCACGGTTATTCACAACGCCATCGGTACCCCGTCCGCAGCCGTGCTCGGCATAAAGTTCTCACTCCGCAGAATTCTGCGGCTCGCAATAATCCTTCTTGGCCTGCAGTTGACCGTATCGCAATTGATTGAAGTCGGTGTGGTAGGAATAGCGATCATCGTCGCAACTGTAGTTACGACCGTTTTATGTACTAAGTGGTTTGGAAATGTTCTGGGGGTCGACCGGAAACTTGCTCAGCTCATCGCGGTCGGCACATCGATCTGCGGCGCCTCTGCGGTCATTGCCGCAAATACGGTGACAGATGCGACGGACGAGGATGTCACCTATGCGGTGGCGTGCGTCACGCTCTTTGGCTCGATCGCCATGTTCGTTTACCCGTTGTTGTTTGCCGCGTTGAGCTTGTCGCAACAGCACTTCGGCCTCTGGGCAGGATCTTCGATCCACGAAGTCGCTCAAGTGGTCGCGGCGGCCTATCAGGGTGGCGCAACTGCGGGGGAGTTCGCGACCATCAGCAAGCTCTCTCGCGTCATGATGCTCGCGCCAGTCATCATTGTGCTGGGATTGATCGCTCGCCAACGCGCTACGAAGTCTGCCGGCGATCGGGGCGTACCCCTGCCTTGGTTTGTCGGTGGCTTCATTGCCCTCGTTGTAGTCAACAGCATCATCTCAGTTCCGCCCGCCGCGAAGGCGGACATAGCTGTCCTGACGACGTTCCTCCTCTCCGTTGCCTTGGCGGCAATGGGCCTTGAGACCGATCTGCGAAAGCTTCGACTGAAGGGGCCCCGCCCTTTTTTGCTCGGACTGATCGCGTCAGTCTTCATTGCGCTCTTTAGTCTTTCGCTCATTGTTCTGATCGCTTGAACTAGCTTTGGGGCCAGAGTCAGCCGAGCATCTCGGCCGAATCATAGGCGCTGTGTCAAAGGAGCGGGAGAGGCTGGAACTGTCGGTTCGCTCCCTGGAGCGGTAAATGCTATTTTGAACGCGCTACGGCCGTTAGGTGTGCGAGACATTGATATGCCGCTGACCGCGGAGCGGATATGGCGCGCAATTCATGATGCGAAATCTGCCGCGCGCTCGTGAAAAAGCGAGCGCTCGACGGCGCTATTCGACAGTGAGGCTCTTCGCTAGCTTGAAAAATTCGACGGAAAGCATTTGCCAGCTGAATCTGCCGTGGTGTGCGGCACTCCGCCTCGAAGAACTGTGGTGAGCCGCCAAGAATCGATACGCATTCGCCCGCACCCTGGAGCAGGTCGCTCGCGTCATTCGAACTAGCAAGCAACCTTTCCTCTCACCTCTTCAACCCGGCCGTCGCAGCCACTCCACCCCACTTTTCGATCTCGCCCTGAATGTACCGGCTAAACTGGTCTGGGCTACCACCAACCAAATCTATACCCTGCGCATGTAATGGTTGAATTACGTCGGGTGATTTCAAGGAATCATTGACTGCACGCGAGAGTCGGTCGACGACTTCAGGCGGAGTGTTGGCCGGGCTTACCAAACCGAACCACACACTAGCATCAAATCCCGGAACACCAGCTTCGCTCATGCTGGGAATCTGTGGCGCGCTTTTCGCACGCTCACTTTGCGCCATGGCGAGTGCCTTTAATTTACCTGCTCTTACATAAGGAAGCGTTGTGGACGCCGCCGAGAATAAAAGTGAAATTCGGCCAGCCAGAAGGTCCGTTAAAGCCTGAGCACTGCCAGAATACGGAACGTGGACGAGTTTGACTCCAGCGAGCGCATTAAAGAGTTCACCAGAAAGATGGCTACTGGTCCCGGTCCCTGACGAGCCGAAAAAAATTTGTCGAGGTTTACGTTTAGCAAGCGCGATCAACTCCTTGACATTCGAGACGCCGAGGCTCGGGTGCGCTACCAGAAGCATTGGTATCGCGCCCACGAGTGTGATTGGTGCGAAGTCCTTTGAAAAATCGAACCGGATATTAGGGCTGACCGTTGCGTTGATCGCGTTTGCGATCGTCGCCATGAAGAGAGTGTAACCGTCATTCGAGGCATGAGCGACAAAATCTGCCGCAATGTTGCTGCCAGCCCCCGGGCGGTCTTCGACAACAACCTGTTGCCCTAGATTTTTGCTGAGCGTGCGCGCCAGCACTCGTGTAGCAGTGTCAACAGACGAGCCAGCGCCGAAGCCGACAATGATGTGTACAGGTCGCGATGGGTAACTACTCTGTGCCGCTGTCACACTTGAAAGTGGAATAATCACTGTGGCAAGGAACAGCAGAAGGTTTGCCAATTTCGCCATTTTTTTGTTGTCTCATTGCGGTGTTCGGAATCGGCACCAGCTATCGGCACAACCACAGAAACGGCCAGCCGCCGATTCGCTTAGCAGATTGCCTTCATTCATCGCTGTCAGTCACATATTCATGTGAAGGCTGACCGCCTGGGTTCTAGAATAAATTATCGCGAAACGTAGCGTGCCTGGATCGTTGACGGCCTGGTGCCGCCTACAGAGTTGGCCTGCTACACTTAAGCCGCACGAGGCATGATGGAGACGACGCCGGATTGGCTGATGCTGTATTACAGGCCGATACAAAACAGATGCACAATGGCAGTACCCATGCAGGTCAAAGCTAACGAAATTACTTTCAACTGCGAAATTGACGGGCCCGATGGCGCTCCGTGGCTGATATTCAGCAATTCACTCGCGACAAACTTGTCTATGTGGGACGATCAGGCACGCGTTCTCAGCGGATCATTTCGAGTGTTGCGTTACGATCAGCGTGGCCACGGGAAAACGGACGCTCCGCGCGGATACTACTCCTTCCCGACGCTGCTCGCCGACGTGATCGCATTGATGGATGCGTTGAAGATTGTGAAGGCGCATATTTGCGGGCTATCGCTCGGCGGGGCAACGGCGCTCGGTTTGACGGAGCTTTTTCCGGACCGTATCGAGCGTGCCATCGTGTGCGATTCAGGCTGTGCCTCTACGCCAGCGAGCGCGAAACAATGGGAGGAACGGATCGCAATCGCGCGGACAAAAGGGATGGAGGCCATAGCCGAACCGATGCTGCAGCGCTGGTTCCCGCCCGATTTCAAATCCGCCAATCCACCTGTCGTCAACAAGGTCCGCGACATGATTCTGACCACGCCCGTCGATGGATTTGTTGGATGCTGCGCTGCGCTGAGCGATCACGATTTTCGTTCTGCGGCCGGCACGGTGAACAAACCTGTTTTGTTTATTTGCGGCGAAAAGGATGGACCCAACGCGGCAATGCGTGACTTACATAAAGTTGTAAGAGAGTCACAATTTGTCGAGATTCCGCGAGCCGGACACATCTCCAATATCGAGCAGCCCGAGATGTTTACGCGCGCAGTGGAAAAATTCCTGACAAGTTAAGGCCGTCAACTTTCGATAACAAGATCGGTCTGTATGAAGGCCGAGACACGAGGGGACCGAAATGGGCAATCTCAATCTTAAACTGGTTGCGCTCGCTGGCGCACTGATTTTGGCATCATCTCCAACTACCGCTTGGGCAGAGCAGAAAGTACCGTTGCGCGTGGCCTACACCGGCGTCATTACCTGGCTGCCTGCGATGATTGCAAAGGAAAATGGCATTTTCGACAAGAACGGCCTCGACGTGACCATGACCCGGTTCACGCAGATCGCAAACCTGCCCGGCACGCTTGGCAAACAGTTTGACTTGGCCCCGACCACCGCGCCCGACATGCTCAATGCCGTGGCGAGTGGCATCAATCTCGCTGCGGCGATCGGTAACACTTACGAATCTTCTGAGAAGAAGTCCTATGAGGTCTTGGTGAGGGCCGATAGTCCGATCAAGTCACCCAAGGACCTTCAGGGCAAACGCATCGCCGGGCCGGGAGTAGGATCGGTGATGCATGTTGCGTTGATCGATTGGGTCAAGAAGGATGGCGGTGATCCAAGCGGTATCAAGGGCGTCGAGGTGCCATTCCCAAACATGGCGGACCAACTCAAGGCGGGCCGCGTCGATGCAGTCGAACAACTTCAGCCGTTTGTCGGTGCCATGAAGGCGGCGGGATTCCGTTCTCTCGGCGATCCGCTGCTTGGGATTTCGGATCCGGTATTGTTTACCTTCTGGATTGCCGATGCCGACTGGGCGCGTGGACATCAGGATGTTCTCAGGAAGTTCCGCACCTCGCTCCAGGGTGGCCTTGCAATCATCAAATCCGATCCGAAGGCTGCGCGTGCGGTACTATCGAAATACACTGGTCTGCCCGAGCGTGTCGTAGCGAAAATTCCGTTCCCTGGTTACGATTTCAGCCTGACATCACAACAGCTCGTAGTCTGGCAGAAGCTTATGGTTGGTCAGCACCAACCGGTCGACAAGCTGGACATGAACAAGTTGGTTGCCGCGCCAGAGTGAGTTGAGATGGAAGGACGCGTGGGAGGAGAGCTGGAACCTATTTTTGAATGTCGTGATCTCGACTACAGCATTAACCTTCCTACCGGGCCGCGACGCATCCTGGATGGCATAACGCTTGATGTCTACCGCGGCGAGTTCCTGACGATTGTCGGCGGATCGGGCACCGGCAAGACGTCGCTGCTTCGTCTATTGGGAGGCCTGACACGGACAACCGGCGGGAGTATTTGCTTTCGTGCGAAAGCAGTGGATGGTCCGCCGGACGGCGTCGTGGTTGTCTTTCAGGATTACTCGCATGCCTTGCTACAATGGCGGACCGTTATCGACAACGTGGCGCTTGGCCTAGAAGGACGTGTTGTTGCGACGACGCTTAGGGAGCGCGTCACCAAAGCGCTCGAAATGGTCGGGTTACAACACTGCGCCAGCGACTATCCTTGGCAACTATCCGGCGGCATGCAGCAGCGCGTGCAGATCGCGCGAGCGCTTGCACTTCAGCCTGAAGTGCTGATGATGGATGAGCCGTTTGGCGCGCTCGATGCCATGACAAAGGCGATACTGCAGGATGAATTGCTTCGCGTGCACCGCGACACGGGCACCAGCTTCGTCTTTATCACGCACGACATTGACGAGGCGGTTTATCTTGGCGATCGCGTTATCGTTCTGGGCGGATCGCCGGGCCGCATTTATAAATCAATATCGATAAAACTGCCGCGTCCCAGGGATCAAATAACGAGCCGGCAGGCGGCGGCCTTTTTGGCGTATCGCGCTGAGATTCACGCCGCCGTTCGCGAATCGACGAGGAGCGATGGCTATTAAGTTGAATATTCCGGGTACGTTGACCATCCTCGCCTTAGCAGCGCTCTGGGAACTGGTGGTACGTAGCGGCGCTGTTACCTTCGAATATTTGCCGCCACCATCGGTTATTTTATCTTCATGGAGAACGTTGATCGCATCGGGTGAAATGGCCATCCAGACACTGCATACTTTACGATCGATATTGATCGGCTGGACAGTTGCCACTGCCATTGGCGTCGGGATCGGCCTTCTACTCGGGCTGTCCTCGTTTGCGCGGAACTGGTCCCTCGCTTCGTTTGATGTCTTGAGGCCACTACCGGCGATCGCATTTCTTCCACTGGCGCTTTTACTCTTTAACTTTTCACTGACGACCGAACTAGTTCTAATCATCTACGCCAGCGTTTGGCCGGTATTGATCAATACCATGGGAGGCGTAACCAGTGTGGCATCGCGGCTCTATGACGTGAGCCGCACGCTGCGCCTTACCCGCTCGCAGACATTGTTGAAAATTATCATTCCCGCTGCAGCACCGGCGATTGTTACGGGATGCCGACTGAGCATGGGTTTGAGCCTGATTATGGCGATTATCGCCGAGATGATCGCAAACCCACACGGGCTGGGCTACGCGGTTATCAGTGAATTGCAGGCAATGCAGCCGGGGCGTATGTTTGCTTATGTTCTCTTTATCGGATTGCTTTCGCTGGCGCTGAACGCAGGGCTGGTCTGGACAAGCCGCCACTTTCTGTCAGGTCATCGCTGGGCCAAGAATGACCATGCATAAGAGCCGCGGCATCAGCCTTGCTGCAGGTTTGAGCTATGCGCAAGGGCTGTTGCCTTTGACGATGGGTCTCGTCATCTGGCAAGCCATCGGCCCCGAACGGTCACCTTATTTTCCTCGTCCGAGCTCCTGGTACGACAGTCTCGTCGCTCTTTTCAACAGTGGCAAGCTACTGCCGGCATTGAATGCGACCGCGATCAGCTTCTCGCTGGGAATTCTTCTGGCCTGCGCTATTGGTTTTGTCCTTGGCATTCTGATTGGCCGCGCACCATTGTTACGGGATGCGCTCGGGCCATTGCTTGAGTTTTGTCGTGGGCTCCCGCCTCCGGTGCTTGTTCCGGTTGCGGTGCTGTTGTTCGGTTATGCCGAAAGCCTCAAGCTTCTGATTATTGTGTGGGTGTCGGTGTGGCCGATATTGCTCAATACGACGCAAGCGGTGCATCTGCTAGATAACTTATTGCTTGATGTTGCACGCACCTTTCATTTCAGCATGGCAACGACGTTGCGTAAAATTGTCGTTCCAGCGGCTATACCGGCATTTCTGCTGGGCGTACGCGTGGCGATTCCGCTTGCCATCATCATGACACTGCTGATTGAAATGCTCACCAGCCTGCAGGGTATTGGTAGCCTGATCGTCACGAGCCAACGCCAATTCCGGTCGGCCGAGGTCTATGGCCTGCTGGCGCTCGTCGGAGTTTTTGGCTTCCTGGTCAATGCCATTTTCACCATGGTCGAGCGACAGGTGCTCAAGCGCTGGCCGCCAGCTATCCAGGTTTAGTCATCAGGCTGTCTGCGGCCGCGGCACAGGCTTGCCAATGCCGAGTGAAGCTCCATCTATCAGCACGACGGCGATGCGTGCCGGAGCATCACTTTTGTTGACCCAGGAATGATTGGTCCCACGCTGAATCACGACGTCACCTGCTTTGAGTGTGACCGACGACGTATCCAATCGCATTTCGATTTCACCGGACAACACGATCGCATAATCGATGGTGTCTGTACGGTGCATGAAGTCAGCATTGCCTGGCAGAAAGTCGATGATCGCGAAACGCGAGCCGTTTGCCACGGGTGCGAGCGCAATTTCACGGTTGCCCATGTCCTCGACGCTCTCGCCAACTGTAATAGTAGCCGGCGTCTCGAGTGTATTCCACAGGGTCGTCGAAACGATACCGGGAGCGGGATACTTTACATTAGTCGCGACGTCGTCGAGCAGTACTTTGGCGACATTCTTGTCATTATGTCCGGTCACAACGCGGCGGATCGGCGAAACCGTCGGCTTTTCGTCTACCATAGTATGCGCTTTCATTGTTGTCGCTCAGCGAAGCAATTTACTTTCAGACGTGTAGCCGATCATGATTTCATGAGTAGCCACATTAATTCATTCTGTGTCGAAATACCGAGCCGGGCATAAGCACGCTTACGGTACGTCAGGACGGTATTGACGCTCAAGCCCAAGCTAAGTGCGATCGCCTCTGACGTTTGCCCGCATACGATGCCGGCGCAAATGTCGAGCTCGCGCGATGACAAAGCAGGTTCAGCGAGCTGCAGTCGTTCGCGCGCCATTACATCTGGTGAACTGTTGCGGCGCAGGTCCTGATGTTTGGCGACGAGCGGAAACAGCACCCAGGAGGCATTGATGATAGTGTCGATCTCGTTGTCCGAGAAGCGCCCTGCGGACTTCGATCGATAGATGTTTATCCGCATAGTTGACTGCTTTGACGTCCGCAGTACGGAAAATCGATCGATCAGATTGTGGGTGCTATAACAATCACGCCGATAATTGCGTTCGTTGATTTCGCTGGGCGAGAAACGGGCGGACAGTTCTTTCGAAGTGGTCTTGCCGATCAACTCATTGACCGGATCATACTTCCAGTATTCAGAAACGTATTTTTGCGCCGTTTGGTGAGCGAGCGCTAGCGGGCCTTGATTCATCGCAAGCACGATTTCAACAGGCTTACCATTCGCAAATAGCAGCGCGGAAATATGGGCGCAGTTAGCCATATCTCGCAGTTCTCGAAATAACAACTCGGTGAACGATGGCATCCCGACTACGCGGATAAGTTGATCCAGACGTGGAAGCGGACAGGGTGCCCTACGTTGACGATTTATATCTCGCACATCCATCCGACTGCCCCGCAGCGCTTATTTTGCTTTCCTTCGCAAAAAGTCAGTCACATGCCACAGTGACACGCAATTTCATATCCTTCGTGCAAAATACACGTTCTCGTTAGGTATCTTCGGTACGCCGTCTAATCACTCTTGGGAGTGTGACCTCGTTTTCACAGTGTGGTCAATAGTGACGGCAGGCTGTGTCGGCCGACTATAGGAAGTAAGGAGCGGCAAGATGACAAATCCGCGCGTGATTGGTGTGCGTAGCGTCGAGCTTGGCGTACGGAACCTAAAGCAATCTGTGAAATTCTATTGCGATGCGTGGGGCCTGAGCGTGGTTTCGCAGGAGGCGAACGCCGTTCATATGCGCGGTACCGGCGCAGAACATCATCTCCTCACTTTGCGCGAGCAGCCGAAAACCGAGCTAATTGCGGTCCATATGGCGGCTGCCGATCAGGCCGCGGTAGATGCGCTGGCACAGAGGGCAGGTGGATTCGGCGCCGACGTCGTCAGCTTGCCTACCGAACTGCCGCTGGTCGCCGGCGGGGGATATGGATTCCGATTTCGTACGCCAGACGGGCTGCCAATGAGTATATCTTGCGGCGTTCGACGTAATGATGACGTCGTCGTCGATCGATCCAAGCCGACGAAAATCAGCCACGTTGTTCTCAACAGTGCTGAGACCAGCGCTCAGGTCGATTATTTCGTTGATGTGCTTGGTTTTCGGTTATCTGATAGTTCGCGCATGATGGAGTTCTTGCGTTGCAGTTCGGACCATCACAGCATGGCAATCTTCCGCAACAAGGGGCCATCTCTCAATCATGTTGCGTATGAAGTACCGAACATCGACGGACTGATGCGTGGTTCGGGGCGCATGAAGGAAAATGGCTTTGATATCGAATGGGGTGTTGGTCGTCACGGCCCCGGCAATAATGTGTTTTCCTACTTCATTGAGCCAAATGGCTTCGTCACTGAATATACCACTGAAGTTGAACAAGTAGACGATGCCGACCACGTCCCACAGAATGCCGATTATTGGCACATGATAGCGCCAATTCCGGACCGCTGGCGCACGGCCGGGGCACCAGGCCCGCGTATGCGCAAGGCGATGGCTGGCGATTTCATCGGAAACAATCCGGATGAGCGCTGCGAGGACATCATCGCGAAGAAATTAGGTTGACGACCGATGAATCGCCTGATCGAGCCAAGCACAATTGAACTTACTCAGGAGCAATCTGCAATTTTGGACAGGTTGGTTGCAGGGCGCGGCCGTATTCTTGGACCTTACAAAATCTGGATTCATAGTCCCGCGGTCGCGTCGGGGATGGAGCAATTAGGTACGTTCCTCAACAAAAGCTCATCTCTTTCTCCTCGAGAAGTCGAACTCTGTATTCTACTGATTGCCTCTCACTGGAACGCTGACTATGTACGACGAGTCCATGAGAGGACGGCGAAAAAACTTGGCTTCACTGATGAATTTATAAATGCTCTTGCGACACGCCCTAGGCCAATGTTGGCTGACCCGCATGAAAACTGCGTCTATCAATTTGCATCAGCGCTGATTGCAGGAGAAAAGCTATCTGATGCAGAATTTAAAGCAACCGAGACGGTGATTGGACGTAGCGGCATCGCAGAAGTTTTAGTACTCCTCGGTTACTATACCTCCGTTGCCCTAGGCATGAAGAGTCACGACGTGCCAGTTCCGGAGTAATGGTCCCAAACGAGAGGCAAAAACGGAACAAACTCTTTTTGGAACGAGGACAAGTTGGGGAGCAGCTCAAGCGCTTCATCCCTTCTCGGAAGGCTTCGCGCATTAGCACGCAACCAGATCCGTATGTCCGAATCCTTTTGTATAGTCGAGTACCGAGATTACTATTGGCGTTACCCGGAAGATACGAACCTCGTCCGTGCTCGGCATCGGCCCTGGTAAATTGACTTGCTCGGGATATTTCTGCGGCAACATCTGCAATACTTTCTCGGCCTCCGCTCGATCGATCACCGGCTGCGCATGCGCCGCCATTGAGAGGCCGGCAATCTCCATCACCTGCGGCGTATCGTGATCGATTGTGAGCGAAACCCGGTCGTCACGCGCAAGATTTGCGGCCTTCTGACTATCGAGGCCGCAAAGAAAATAGAGCGTGAGGCCTTCGTTTACATAGCCGACTGTCGTGGCCTGAGGCCAGCCGTCCTGCCGCAACGTCGCGATGGTCATAATCCTATGCTCATCGAGCAGGCTAAGGATTTTCTGTCTGATGGTCTCGTCCATCGTTACCGCTACTCCTTAAGAATTACCCGATGTGATTGCCGATGTATTCGCGCCGCATCGCACGCGAGTAGTTAGGCCAGTTGCGCGGCGCCGAAATTGGCGCTGAAAGCCACACATCATTAGCCCGCCACTCATGTTCAGAACCGCATGCCGAGCAAAGCGTGTAAGCAAAAAAGACAGCATCGCGGTTCCATTTCTCAGTCGGCAACCGTACTCCGGTAGAGATAATTTTTTTGGTGTTCGGACAGTGCATTACAAGGTCGAACATCGTCGAGATACCCCTTTCTTGAGTACTTTTGCTTAATTTCCCTGTGAGGTGTTGATTCACATCAAATGCCGCAGCGAGGCCTGCGTAGAGAAGGGTTACGATCAATGTGCCATCAATAGAGCGCATTGATGCGCGATCCGAATAAACGCTGATAAGACTGTTGGCGCAGAGGAAAATGAGCACTTATCGACTGGATCGCCTGCTTGCGCCGCAGTCTGTTGTCTTGATTGGCGGCAGCCCACGCGAGACATCGGTCGGCCGTCATATTCTTCGCAATCTCCGCGCCGGCGGCTTTGACGGCGTCATCGGCCTTGTAAATCCGAAGTACCGGGAAATCGAAGGCGTGGTGGCCGCCAAACATTTGGGCGACTTACAATCAGCGCCTGATCTCGCAATCATTGCCGTACCGCCACGTGCTGTGCCGGAGGTTATCTCCGAAGCGGGTGCTAAGGGATGCGCTGCAGCCATCGTCATCACATCCGGACTTGGCAGCGGCTCGGGTTCAATAGCCGAGTCGGCTCGACTTACGGCGAGGCAATACGGCTTGCGGCTTCTTGGCCCAAATTGCCTCGGTGTATTGGTGCCGCGGAGCAAATTGAACGCGAGCTTTGCCGTGCGATTGCCGCGTGCGGGTGACCTCGCTTTGATTTCGCAGTCGGGCGCCATTGCGGCTGGACTTGCAGAATGGGCTGCGCAACGAGACATCGGGTTCTCCGCTATAGTTTCCCTCGGCGACCAAATCGACGTGGACTTTGGAGATTTGCTCGACTTCTTCGCGCTTGACCGCGGTACGCGCGCAATTTTGCTTTATGTTGAATCAATCAACGATGCCCGCAAATTCATGTCGGCGGCGCGGGCGGCAGCGCGTACGAAACCTGTCGTTGTGGTCAAAGCTGGTCGCCATGCTCAAGGAGCAAAAGCTGCCGCGACGCATACCGGCGCACTCGCGGGCAGTGACGCGGTTTACGACGCAGCATTTCGACGCGCAGGCCTCGTGCGGGTGCGCGATCTCGACGAGCTATTTGCAGCAGTCGAGACAATCGCGCACGTGCAGCCGTTCTCGGGTCGACGGCTGGCGATTCTCACCAACGGCGGTGGCATCGGGGTGCTCGCCGTGGATCGGCTGGCTGATTTTGCAGGCACGCTTTCTGCGCTCTCATCGGAAGCATACGCGCGGCTTGATCGTTCTTTGCCGCCGATATGGTCGCGCGCCAATCCAGTCGATATCGCCGGCGATGCCGATCCAGAGCGATATCAACGGGCTTTGGAAGTTCTCGTCGAGGATAAGGAGAACGATGCAATCCTGGTCATGAACGTCCCGACGGCGCTCGCGTCGAGCACAGAAGCGGCCCGATCCGTCATAGCTGTCGCCGAGCGAATCCGATCGAAAACCCTGCAGCCGAAGCCGATCCTTGCCGTTTGGGTTGGGGAAGACGCGGCAGCTTCGCAAGCGTTCGACGCGGCCGGGATTCCTCACTTTGCCAACGAGTCCGATGCCGTGGAGAGCTTTATGCACCTCGTCAGTTACCGCGAGGGGCTTGATCTATTGATGCAGACCCCGCCCAGCCTTCCGGAGCAATTCACGGCGGATTCGGCGTTAGCCCGACAGATCGTCCGTCAGGTTCTGAAGGATGGACGAGCCTGGCTCGACCCGCTTGAAGTCGTTCGACTTTTCGCCGCTTACGATATCCCGATCACGCCGGCCGCCTTTGCGTCAAATCCCGAAGAGGCCGTTTCGCAGGCGAAGACTTTTTTCGAAGCCGGCAATACTGTGGCGGTGAAAATCCTTTCACGCGACATCGTGCACAAGTCCGAGGTGGATGGCGTAAGGCTAAACCTCACCACCGAGAACGCTGTGCGCGAGGCTGCCGTTGATGTTCTCGCGCGAGCCCGATCCGCTAGGCCCGATGCACGCATTAGCGGCCTGTCCGTTCATCCCATGATCGTACGTCCAAAGGCCCACGAACTGATCGCCGGGATCGCAGATGATCCGACGTTCGGCCCCGTGATTGTGTTCGGCGCAGGCGGCACGGCGGTGGAAGTCCTTAACGACAAGGCGTTGGCGCTGCCGCCGCTCGACCTCAACATGGCGGCTCAATTGATCGACCGCACGCGTATTGCACAACTGCTGAAAGGATACCGGAATGTGCCGCCGACCAACCGCGATGCCGTAGCCCTTGTCCTTATCAAGCTGGCACAACTGGCCGCCGACCTGCCTGAGGTTCGTGAACTCGATATCAATCCGCTGCTGGCGGATGATAAGGGCGTTATGGCCCTCGACGCCCGCGTCGCGGTTGCGCAATTTGAATCAGCGGGGCGCGGGGAAAGAGGCCATCCGCGATTTGCCGTGAGGCCTTATCCCAAAGAATGGGAACAGCGATTCGCGCTGCGAGATGGAACGCCTGTCTTTATCCGCCCAATCCGACCCGAGGACGCACGACTCTACGAACGCTTCCTGGAGGCGACGACCGAAGAAGATTTGCGCTTGCGGTTCTTTGCCCAGGTCAAGGATCTCAGCCATGTCTACATCGCCCGGCTCACCCAGATCGACTATGCACGCGCAATGGCGTTCGTTGCGCTTGGCCAGCAATCAGGTGACTTGCTCGGCGTCGCGCGGCTGCATACGGATGCAAATTATGAAACCGCAGAATTCGCCGTCCTGGTTCGCTCGGATTTGAAAGGCCGAGGATTAGGATGGCTGTTGATGCAGAGGATCGTTGAATACGCGCGCGCCGAGGGGCTCAGCACACTTCAAGGCCAGGTGCTGGCTGAGAATGCCACCATGCTCACGATGTGCAGGGAATTGGGGTTCGAAGTTGCGCCCGACCCGCACGATTTGGCCATGTATGCCGTTCGGTTGTCGTTGAAATAACCAAGTTGATAGCACAAGCGCTGCCGGATTGCCGCTAACGCGAATGTTCATCAAGGATAAGTCGTTCAATTTCATATATTGGATGATTTGTGAGATCTTTATCGATCTCGGCAATAACCAGGCGCTTGACATTTGGATGGAGAGTGCCCCGCAAATCCGCAAGCGTCCGCGGAGGTGCGACAATAATGATTGCTTTAATGTCCCCATTCCGTACCAGCTTCTCGATCTTAGATGCGACATCCCGTGCAAATTCGTGCTTGGCGAACTCATGCCAGTCGGTGTCTTCAACACTGGCACGAAGATTCGTTTTTGCGCGCTTGAAGGCGCGCCCCGGACGATCGGCGCCCTGCAGATGCGTCAAAGGGTTCGATTGAGTAATGACTTGTTCTGTCTTGAGGTTTGGAAATTTTTCGTCACCCGCATTTCGCGTGAACAAAACCTTCTGCCCATCACCAATGACGACGAGGGCGCCTGGGGGGATTGCGATCGAACTCATACGTTCGAGGTCCTCAGAAAATGTAACGATAGCTTGCGTCCCCGGCCTATGCGGTTGATCCACGTCAAAGGATCGCAATGACGAGAACTCCTCCGCACGGGCGACGAGGCATTACCACCAAAGTAAATCCGGGCCGATTGTTCCTTCGGCGGCATTTGATCTGCAGCAATTACGGGTGAGCGCATAAACATCAAAATAGCCTCGTTTGGAGGTCGCTATGAAAGCCAAAGACGTGATGACACGCCGCATACCTACAGTTGCGCCTGATGTGGCGGTCGTCGATGCCGCAAAGAAAATGCATAAGTACCGCATTGGCGGTTTGCCGGTGGTTGAGGCTAATGGAAAGATTGCAGGCATAGTCACTGAATGCGACCTGCTGCGGTGCGTAGACGTTACAACCGGAAAACGCCAGCCATCCTGGTTACAATTTCTCGTCGGTCCAACCCGAGCAGCCGAAGAGTTTGCACGCTCGCATGCGCGGCGAGTGGCAGACGTGATGACTCCCGATCCCTTTACGGTCGGCGAGGAGACGCCGATTGAGGATATCGTGGGACTGATGGAAGGACATAATCTGAAGCGGATTCCCGTGGTGCGGCAAGGAAAAATTGTCGGAATTGTAAGCCGCGCAAGCTTAATGAGTGAACTTCTCAAAACCGCAAAACATGGGGAAGCCCGGACCGCGGATGACCGTCAGTTGCGCCAGACAGTCTTATCGGAGATGGATAGAACGGCGTTGGCGCCGAGCGCAATGGTTGATGTTCAGGTCGACGACGGTGTTGCGACGCTGACGGGCACAATTTTTGATGAACGTGATCGAGCGGCACTGATTTCTTTGACCGAAAATGTTGCTATGGTCCGTGCAGTTCAGGACAGGCTTGCTTGCGTGCCCTGTGGCGCGTCACTTGACGCCGATGATTTGGCCACAGCCGAACGAGCGGTCTTGTAGACGACTCTCGATCTGATTGTTGAGAAATCATGGACGAAAAAATCGAGGTCGAGCGCCATCACGCGCTCGACTCATGTTGCCGAAGCCGGCTTGCCCTCAATCTGTTTCTGCGGGCTGGCTCAAAACGACGTCTTGCGGTTCGCGTTGCCTCAGCTTGAGTTCCATCTCCTCAGCCTCCTTATCCATCCCAATCCAACGCAGCTTGCGGATGGTCTTCACGAGATCACGCGCGGTTCGCTGCTCCTTGGAGAATTCTGGTGCCAATGAAACATGGTCTTTGATTTTCGTTCTCGGTTGCATCGGGTGCCTTTCCTTCGTCGATTATGCCTGTGCGGCACAAGCTTTGGCGATAAAAGACCTCGGCATTGGAGGGAATGTCGAGGCCGGCAGGCGGGCTTGCCCGCCTGCCCTTGGCTCGTTCGAGTCTCTCAGGCAGCCTTTACCTCAATTTTCCGCATAGCTGTTTCGCTTTCGGCTCTTTTCGGAAGGGTCACCGTCAAAACACCCTTCCGAAAATTTGCGCTGATCTTTTCCTTGTCGGCAGCTTCGGGCACGATGAAGGATCGTTCAAACGAGCCGAAATGACGCTCGCGTAGGTGATAATTCTTTTTGGTTTCTTCCTTTTCTTGCCTCTGCTCGCCCTTGATCGTCAGTGTACCATCTGACATCTCAACCGAGACGTTCTTTTCGTCATACCCAGGCAGGTCTGCAGTAATCTCGTAGGCATTCTCCTTTTCTACGATGTCAACTGCGGGCGCAGCAAAATCGAAGCCGCCGACGTCCAAAGATGGGCGCCGGAATGGAAAGCGCCGAAACTCGCGACCGAAGTCCTGAAACAGCCGATCGATTTCGCGGTGAAGGTGCTCGAATGGCCGCCACGCTTGCGGCGTGTCTGTCGTTTGCTCAGCTTTCGTGACGGGTACTTTATTGCCTGTATCGGTCATGCCAGTTCTCCACTCAGTTACCGCTAATTAAAGTTTTCCAGAATGGAGTTGGGCGCCTTGATGCAGGTCAATGTGCGGCGATCTACGCGCCTAAACTTATTGGAAGAATTTTCATGTTATCGTTCACTGCGCGGACTCCTGCGGTATTTTCTGCGGCAATTCGTATTGCTTTTCTCTCCGCGTCGGACCGCGCGATGCCCCAGATGTCTGCTACGCCGCCAGCAACGGTTACATTGAGCAGATTGGTTTTCGCCCATGGAAGAGCATTTAGATTAGCCACGATGTTGTTTCGGATCGCCGTGTCAGACAGCTCGATTTCCAGCTTCCTGCCGGCGGTCGCCAGTACCTGAACTATATTTGCGCGGCTGAGAATTCCGACCAATTGCCCTCTTTCGATAATTGGAACACGTTTGATGGAATGCCGCTCAAGCATAGCCGCAATCTCATACAACGGGGTATCGGGAGCGGCAGTGATCACGTTTTTTGTCATGAGATCAGAGACCCGGCGGGCATGTGACTTGGCGTAATTCAGAGCGTGCGTGTCCGAACTGGCCAATGCATCCAGCCACCAGGGACGTCTTCGCTCGGTATTGCTTTCAACGCGATGAAGAAGGTCACCCTCGCTGATCATTCCGACCAGTTTTCCGGTATGGTCGAGGACCGGCAACGCGCTGATGCGGTGTTGAATGAGAGTTTTGGCGACGTCTTGAACAGATGCGTGAGGCGATGTGGTAATTACCGGCGAAACCATTACGTCGCGAGCTTTCATTTCTCGTCTCCCAGGTTCCGCGCCAATAAAGCAGTACCAAGGCTGGCGCACTTTGACGTGCGTCAAACCTCAATTCCATTCCAAGAGGTCGCGCTAATCTTGCAGAACGTAGGACCCGGGAGCATCTTGCAAACGGTCAGCGTCTGCGCCGGGCAGGCCGATTGGCGGGGGAGCTACCGGCGGCCCAGAACGGCCGTTGAGCCAGCCGATCCATTCAATCCACCACGAGCCCTCTTTGTGCAGTGCCCGCTGTTTGTAGGTCTCCGGGTCGACGTAGGGCTCGTCAACACGCATGGTCAACACCTGGAAGCCGCGTGCGCTCGGGCTGGGCGGCGAGACGATGCCTACGTTGTGGCCGCCTGTTGCCAGTACGTAAGTGACCTCACTGTTTGTAAGAAGATTGATTTTGTAAGTCGAACGCCAAGGCGCGATGTGGTCGCGAACCGTACCGACACAAAATATCGGAACGCGAATATCTGCCAATGCAATAGCTTGCCCATCGACGAGTACTCGACCCTCGGCCAGATCGTTGTCGAAAAAGAGATGCCGAAGATATTCTGAATGCATGCGGTATGGCATGCGAGTGGCGTCAGAGTTCCAGGCCACCAAATCGGTCATTGGAGAACGCACGGCCATCAGGTAATCGCGAACCATCCGTGACCAAATCAAATCGGCGGACCGCAACATTTGGAAGGCGCCGGCCATCTGCTTTGCGTCGAGGAAACCTTGCTCCCACATTATGTCTTCCAGAAACGAGAGCTGGCTCTCGTTGATGAAGAGCATCAGCTCGCCCGCTTCCGAAAAATCCGTCTGCGCCGCGAGCAGCGTTATCGACTGGAGGCGCTCATCTCTTTCGCGCGCGAGGGTGGCCGCGGCCATCGCAAGAAGAGTGCCGCCAATGCAATAGCCGACAGCGTGAACTTTTGAAGCAGGTAATATGGCAGAGATCGTGTCGAGAGCAGCCATAAAGCCGAGCTTCAGATAATCGTCGAGGCCAAGATCGCGACCTTCCGGCCCCGGGTTTCTCCAGGAAATCATGAAAACCGTGAAGCCCTGATCCAAAAGGTATTTGACCATCGAGTTATCAGGAGAGAGATCAAGAATGTAATATTTCATGATCCAGGCGGGGACGATCAGCACGGGTTCTGGCCGCACTTCGTGAGTCGTCGGCAGATATTGTATGAGCTCGATCAACTCGTTGCGGAAGATGACCTTACCTCGGCTAACCGCGATGTTCTTGCCCACCACGAAATTTTCGGTGCCGACAGGCCGCTTGCCACTGACGGCCCGTTCCCAATCTTCAAGAAAGTTGTGTAGACCTTGCACAAGGTTTGCACCGCCGGATTTGAGCGTGGCCTGCAATAATTCCGGGTTGGTCAAAAGGAAATTCGACGGCGCGAACATGTCGAGCAGCTGCCTGGCGGTAAACGTCACGATTCTTTCATTTTGAGCCGTCACGCCCCGAATTCCCGTTGTTGCGTTATGCCACCACTGCTGCTGGAGCAGGAACGATTGAGAGATGAAATTGTATGGCCATTTGTCCCATTCCGGACTAATGAACCGTCGATCTTGCGGCAGTGGTTCGATACACCGTTCGGACATGCCGCCGGTGGGGCCGCATCGTTGGACGAAATTGGCTAACCGCACCATTTTTCTGACGGCCTTGTCGACGAGCTGAAGGCGCTTGCCGGGGGCAAACGCGAGGTGAGTTGCCCAATCAAAGTACGCTTCTGCGAGGGCTGCCGGAGAAAGACCGGCAGTCAACCGCGCAGCGGCCGCGTGGAGCGAGCGATCCAAAACGTCGGAAAGTGCCGTGACGGCGTAAGAGTCCCGTTCGCTTTTCGGCAACGGTCCGCAGGTTTCCCCACAAGCAAACGGCTTTGAACGACGGGAAGATGCCAGGACTGTCCGGCGCGGCTTGCTTGTGTCACGGACGGCTTGCAGCTCTGCTTTCGCCACTGAAATCTCCTAAAAAGGCATATTAAAAAGATTAGCGAATGATTGCGGCAATGATTTGAGGCATATCAAGCGAGGCGTCGGCGCTTTCGCGCGAATCGAACAATCAGTGGGACCATGATACGTAACGATCGATCAAAAAGATCGCCGGCTACGCCTCCAAACAGCCATTCGCCGAGCCGGGTATATCCCTAAGCGCCGCAGACAATCAGATCACTGCCTTCTTCGTCAGCAATGGAAATGAGATCGCCACGTGTCATCCGATGGCATCCGCGCGGTCGCATTCACGTTGATCAAATAGGGACACATCATCGCTTTTCAAAAACAATAGTGCGGCAGAATGTCGGGAAGATGTTGATTTACAGCAAACCTCACCGCTGACTGCCGAGCGTATCACGCACCCACGTTGCTATGCCGAATGCCACTTTTTGAAACGCTTGATCGAGCGCTTTGGCTGCGGCCCCAGCCTCGTCTGACGCTGCCGGTGCTTCAGCGCTAAACGTCTGCGCCGCAACAATCTGATTTTCATCTGAAATTTTGACCGACATCTCGACTCTTGCAGTCGGGTGGTCGGCTGCAATCACTTCAAAATGGCGGATGTCGATCTGCAGCTGGCGCCCAGCAGCGGAAAGATCACTCGCCCGGGCGACGCGATCGGGCGAACTTATGCGCTCGAGACTCTGCGTGACTCTGGCACGAACGAGATTCGGTAATGTGTCGCCCCATTGCGCATTTCCCGGAATGTAAGCAAGAGCGCCCTGTACCGTTCGGGTCACGATGCGCTGGTTATCATAAACCAGAAGCGCGGTTGGTTCGGCGACCGCGATCGCCTTCTCAAAAGACCGCTCTCCCTTTGTTAGCTGAGGAACCGTCAAATCAAACAGCAACAATTGAGACTTTCCGGTGCTTGCTCCGGTCAGACGTTCGAGACCGGCAATAATGCCGTCGATACGGTCTGAATTTTTTGCAAGAGCTGCGGTAAACGTATTCAGATTTGAGATCGTGTCGCGCAGCGGTGCAGAATTGTCTGCGAGGATTGTGTTCAGGCGCTCCAATGTATCGCGGGCGGCGCTACTCAAGTCGGCGCCGAATGAACGATCCGCCGACAGCACCGGCACAGCACCATTCCGCGACTGGAGTGCCGGTAAATTGGAGGCGCCTCCCAAAAGTGCGATTGAAGTTACGCCCATCAGTCCTTGCGTATCCAATCGCACCTTCGTGTCCGCGCGAACTGGTGTTGTCCGGTCAACGGACACCGTCGCCAGCACCTCCTGAGGGTTGTCCGGGTCCAGTTTCAAATCTGTGACTTCTCCGACGCGTACACCATTGAATTGAACCGGTGCCCCCTTCTGCAGGCCGGCCACCGCGCCGACGAACTTGATCTGATAGACGCTCTGCTCGCCCAAGCCTGCGCCATGATTGAGCCAATAAACAAATGCAAATGCTGCAAATATCGCCGCTAGCGCAAATGCTCCCATGAGACGAAATTTGGCGTCCGTTTCCATGGCTTGGCTTCCTTATTGCGTGGGAACTTTGCGCCTTAGGCCACGCGCCCCGCTGAAATACGCCCGTACCCATGGCTGAGAAGATGCGAGAACTTCAGAAATGGAGCCAATTGTCACGATTCGTCCCTCCGACAATGCGGCAACGCGATCGCAGACCGTAAAGAGGCTGTCGAGATCGTGAGTCACCATGAAGACAGTCAAACCGAGTGTTTGTTGCAGTGTCTTGATGAGCAAATCAAATTCATTGGCGGCAATCGGATCGAGGTCCGACGTCGGCTCGTCGAGAAATACGATCTCCGGATCGAGTGCCAGCGCGCGGGCCAAAGCAACCCGCTTCGTCATTCCCCCGGAGAGCTGCGAGGGGAATTTATCGGCGTCCGCAACGCCGAGGCCGACCATCTCCAGCTTCGTAAGTGCAATCTCATCCATAAGTTCCTGTGAAATCGTGAGGTGCTCACGCATCGGAAATTGCAGGTTTTGCAAGACTGTCAGGGACGAGAAGAGCGCGCCTTGCTGGAACAGGATTCCCCATCGTCGTCCGATGGCTTGCACGGATTCCTCGGTGCGATCGAGTTTCGTATGAAGGACTTCGATGGTTCCGCTGCGTTTGGGTAGCAGGCCGACAATCGTACGCATGAGAACCGACTTTCCGCCCCCGGATGCGCCGACAAGACCAAGCGTTTCGCCGCGATAGACGTCGAGCGACAGGTGGTCGAGCACCGTTTGTCGGCCGAATCCGACCACCAGATCGCGCACGCTGATCGCCAACTCATGAGATTCGTCTGCCATCGCTACATTCCGATTGATGCAAAGAAGATGGCAAAAAGCCCGTCGAGAACGATCACGAGAAAGATTGATTTCACGACGGACGTAGTCGTGCGTTTCCCAAGCGACTCGGCACTGCCTTTGACGCGCAAGCCTTCGCCGCACGCGACAATTCCGATAACGAGCGCCATGAAGGGCGCCTTGATTATTCCGACCTCGAAATGATTGACGGAAACGGCTTCTTGCAGGCGTGAAATGAAAATTGCCGGGCTCATTCCACCATAAAGCCAAGCAACAAGACCGCCGCCATAAAGCGCCGCCAACGATCCAAAAAAAACAAGGACGGGGACCGCAACAATGAGCGCAAGTACGCGCGGCAACATCAAGACTTCAACGGGGTCCAGACCCATTGTGCGTACCGCATCGATTTCCTCCCGCATCTTCATTGAACCAAGCTCGGCTGTATAGGAACTTCCTGATCGGCCTGCCGACATAATGGCAATCAGGAGCACGCCGATTTCGCGCAAGACCAGGATGCCGACAAGGTCAACAACGTAGGTATCGGCCCCAAATTTCCGGAAGTGGAAGATCCCCTGTTGTGCAATGATCGCACCGATCAAAAAGCTGATCAGCAACATGATCGGCATCGCCTGCCAGCCGACGCGGTCGAAGTGGTGCACGGCGGAGGTAAGGCGGAAGCGCCGCGGGTGAATCACGACGCGCAGTAGAGCGGAGAAGATCGCCCCGAGCGTCTCAGCGAAGATGGCAAGATCCTCGGCGAACTGAGGAAAAAAGCGCCCGATCGTTTCCAAAAACATGGAAACTGATCCCGTTCGCTTCGCTGGCTTCCGTTCACCGTGCGTAACATGAACCGCTTGCACGAGTTTCGTGAAGCGCTCTGGGAGATTGACGATCTCCAGCGTCAAACCGCAGGCTCTGGCGCGACGAACCAAGCGCTCGATCAGCCAGGCGCCATAGGTATCAAGAGCCTTGATACCGCCGACATCAAGAACGGCTGATTCTTTGACGCCTTTTCTCCGAAGCTCCGAAATATCGTACGATTCAAGCAAGTGCGCGTTTGCGGCTGTCCATGCGCCGGCAGCTTTCAGATACAGGCCGTCGTTCGTCAGTATCTGCTTTAGCATCGATGAGGGCTGCAAATGTCCAGTCGTTATCAATAAAAATAGCGCCACCGTTGGGGCGGACCTTGATCTGTCTCAACCTTAGGGAAGACAGGGATGCCGGGAAAACACTTGCAAGCGCGAGCGGGAACCAAATTGATTTCGGTCAATACCAAGTATCTTTAGAGTGCTTAAATAAAAAAATGCGGAGTGAAGTCCATGAACGACACAGCATTAGCTCCCGGCGGCAAGGGAAGCGACAGGCAATCGCGTAAGACTGAGGTTCGTGCGCTCTCGGGGGCGGGCGCGGTAACCAGGGCGACTGACACAGTACCCATGGTGAATGCCGAAGACGTCAAGCGGCAAATCGAGGTTGCGCTGAAACGGCGCGCAGAGGTCAAAGCCCGTTCAATTCACGTCGCGATTGGAGACGATGGACGGGTTATTTTGTGTGGCACCGTGGAGAGTTGGGACGAACGTGCGGTGATCAAAGAAGCGGTCTGGTCTATGCCTGGCGTGGGAGCCATCGAGGACCGGCTTGGATTTTCTTCCTGATTTCATCAAACGGCGACAGGCTTAATGGCGGCCGGCGGATGGACCAGCTGCATCCTGAGACGACCTGATCATTAGGTCTGAAGCCCTTTCAGATGTGATTGAATTGAAACCTACCGAAAGTACCTTCTCGAACATAAGGCAAGTTGGTGCTTAACCTGAAAGGTTGCAGCGCGTAAGTTGCTTTGGCGCAAAAGCAGACGAGTTCTCAGGCAGCCGTTGCAGGTTCCAGACGCGGAGCGACATGAGGAACCGGTAAATGGCACCGAAGATTGAAACCGCAATCCGCGATTCGGCAACTCGGCCGAACGGGCTCAGCAGTCGCGAAGCGGAGGCGAGGCTTCGGGCAGATGGCTTCAATGAACTGCCTCGCTCCAAGTCACGGCACCCTTTACGCATTGTTTTTGAGACTCTGCGGGAGCCGATGCTGGCGCTGCTGCTTGGCAGTGGCCTCGTCTACCTGCTGCTTGGCGACTTGACCGAGGCACTTCTCCTTCTTGTATTCGCGACAATGTCAGTCGTGATCACTGTTGTGCAGGAAACGCGGACGACGCGTGTCCTTGAAGCGCTAAGGGATCTTGCCAGCCCACGCGCTCTTGTTATTCGCGACGGAGAGAGAAAGCGAATTGCGGGACGCGATGTCGTGCGCGGCGACCTCGTGGTCTTGTCTGAAGGTGACAGGGTTCCGGCCGACGCGGTTCTTGTCGAGGGCAACGAAGTGTCAGCCGACGAGTCGCTGCTGACAGGGGAGTCCGTGCCGGTTCGCAAGGCCGTCGCCGAAAGCCCTTTACCAAGAATTCCGGAACCGGGCGGCGACGATCTGCCGTTTGTGTTTTCCGGCTCGCTGATTGTTCGAGGGAGCGGCCTCGCCGAGGTGGTTGGGACCGGCGCACGTAGTTCGCTCGGCAGAATAGGCCAATCGCTGACAGGCCTATCCGACGAACCACCACGTTTACAGGCAGAAGTACGGCGCCTCGTTCGCACATTCGCAACTGCAGGCGCGGCAGTAAGCATTTTTGCGGTCTTGCTATACGGAATTTTCCGCGGCAGCTGGCTTGACGGAGTTCTGGCCGGCATAGCGCTCGGCATGTCGATGCTGCCTGAGGAATTTCCGGTGGTGCTCACCGTCTTCATGGCGATGGGTGCATGGCGCATTTCACGCGCACGTGTGCTCACCCGTCGCCCGGCTGCGATCGAAAGCCTCGGTTCGGCAACCGTTCTTTGCACCGACAAAACCGGAACACTGACTGAAAATCGAATGACGATTGTAGAGCTGAGATCGCCGGATGGCGAGATTTACCGACCGGCGCAGGCTGGCCTTCGGCAAGTGCCAGGTCATTTCAGCCGAATCGTTCAGTGTGGAATCTTGGCGAGCGCGATCAATCCATTCGATCCGATGGAGCTGGCGTTTCATGAGCTTGGTCGTCGCGTCGGGGAGGGAGAGCGCGATCATGCGAAGAACAGGCGGACGCTCGTGCACAGCTACGGTCTCAGGCCCGAACTTCTCGCAGTAACACAAGTCTGGCAGATGGATAGCGATAAAAAGCACTTTGTGATCGCCGTTAAAGGCGCGCCCGAAGCTGTCATGCGCCTTTGCCACCTGCCGTCAGACGTTTCGGAAAGGATCCGGCGTGACGTCAACGCAATGGCATCCAGCGGTTTACGAATCCTGGGGATCGCAGAAGCGATGTATGACGGCCCCCCGTGGCCCGAGACGCCGACCGCGTTCCAGTTCAAATTCGTTGGCCTTGCCGGCCTGGCCGATCCGCTACGGGTAGGTGTACGCGATGCGGTCGCCCAATGTCGCTCGGCAGGAATTCGCGTCGTCATGATTACGGGCGATTATCCGGTGACTGCCCGCGCGATTGCCGAAGATGCAGGTTTCGACGTCGAAGGAATCTGTACCGGGAACGAGCTTGAAACCTTGTCCGACGCGATGCTGCGCGACCGCGTCCGGAGGACCACGATTTTTGCGCGCATCATGCCGCAGCAGAAGCTCCGGATTGTCAATGCATTCAAGACAAATGGCGAGATCGTTGCAATGACGGGCGACGGCGTGAACGATGCGCCATCATTGAAAGCGGCCCACATTGGGATCGCAATGGGTGGCCGCGGCACCGACGTTGCACGCGAAGCGGCATCAATCGTGCTGCTGGACGATGATTTTGCGTCTGTCGTGAAATCGATTCGTCTCGGGCGGCGTATCTACGACAATTTACAAAAGGCAGCGGTCTTTATCTTCGCTGTCCATATACCTATCGCCGGACTCGCTATTCTTCCGCTCGCTTTTGGATTGCCGATCCTTTTTGGGCCCGTTCATATTGCCTTTCTGGAGATGGTCATCGATCCCGTTTGTTCGCTTGTTTTCGAAGCTGAAGCCGAGGAAGAAGATGTAATGCGTCGGCCACCGCGCGCGCCTGATAGCCTGTTGTTCTCGTACACGTCGGTCATTTGGGGAGCGATACAGGGAATTCTGGCGTTTTCGGTCGTGGCGTCGATGTTCGTAATCGAACTGCAAAATGGAATGGCTGCCGATGAAGCGCGCGCGCTGGCATTCTTTTCGCTGGTACTTACGATTGTAAGCCTTATTTTTGCAAATCGATCGTTCAGCGCGTCACTGGTTACCGCCTTTCGTCGCCCAAACCCGGCGCTGGCCTGGGTGTTGTCGTCGATCGCAGCTATACTTGCTCTGTCGCTGCTATGGCCCGTTTTGAGCAATATGCTCCGATTTGGCGCGTTGCACGCGGATGACCTTGGTCTGACAGTGGCGTCCGCCGCGGCCGTGCTGGTGACCCTCGAGTCGTTGAAGTCATTTCTGATTTCCAGACAAGGCCAACGACCGCTACTGCGTTGAAAGGACGGCCTAATAAGACATCAAGATTGGGATGGGCGGATGCGTGAGCATTTGCCTGGTCGCGCCGCCAAGGATGAATTGGCGAAACTTTGAATGTCCATAAGCCCCCATGACAAGCAGATCGACCCGATGGGCCGCGATGTATGCCTCAAATACGTCTCCAATCTTTTTTCCGCCAGCGTCAATCTTGTCTAGAATGACCGAGATTCCGTGGCGGGCGAGGAATTTGGCGAGTTCCTCTCCGGAATGAGTCCAGTCGAACATCTTTTCGTTCGTGACGGTGAATACCCTGACGAGTTTCGCCTTTTCCAATAGGGGTAGCGCGTCACCAACCGCACGCGCAGCATTGCGGCTGAAGTCCCAGGCGATTGCGACAGTATTCAGCGAAACAGGTCGTTCCGTCCTGCGCGTATACGGCATTATGACGACGGCTCTGCCGGCGCCAAAAATAATGCTTTCAGCATACCATTGGTCGACGAAGTCTCCTTCGGGGACCGGCACCAACGTGAGATCACTGAATCTAGCGTATTCAGCGAGGCGATAAGGAACGTCGTGTGCAAAAAACCGCGGCCGCATGGCTTCCTGAAAAACTCCCTGCTTACGCGCCTCCGTTTCGAACGCAGCGAGAAGGTCCGAGGCGTTGCCGATGCTTTTTTTAAGCTCGGCGGCCCCTAACAAGGGAATGTCAATGATCTTGTCGACAACCTTTGAAACGCGGCCCGGAACTGCAATTTCAGTTTCGCATGCAATGGCCGAAATTCGAGCGCCGAGTGCTTGCGCAAACTCGACCGCCTCTTTGACCGTGGAGACGGGCGATGGTTCCGGATAGGTTGTCAATGCAAGAAGAACACTCTTAATGTGCATGTTACGTGCTCTCGGAAGCCGCTGAAATAAACATGAACCTGCGCCGCTTCTGAAGGAATGCATTCGCTTCAGTGATCATCCCTTCTCCTGAATCTCGCCAATAAGAAACGAAATTCCGATCAAGCTTGAACAGGCGTCATGTGACCTTGAAACGTGTTCAATATCCTCTGTTTATGGTGACTCGCGATCAATGCGACATGAGTACCGGAACGGTCATTGATTTGAGGATGCCACGTGTCGCACCACCAAGGATGAACTCCCGCAGCCGCGAATGACCGTATCCGCCCATGACCAGAAGATCCGTACCATGATCGGATGCAAAGTTGAGGATTGTCGATGCAATGTCGATCGTCAGCATTGTTTGCTCGACGATAACCTTGATGCCGTGTCGTGCCAGGTGCTGTGCCACGTCCGCGCCTGCAAGCTCATTACTTTTTGGCGGCTCCCCCTCTGCGATGAGAATATTAACGCTTTTCGCCAGCTTCAGGAGAGGCAGAGCGTCTGCGAGCGCCCGCGCTGCCGCCCGGCTGCCATCCCAGCAGACCGTCACACGATCCAATTTGATGGGGTCGCGCTGCGTGTAAGGCATAACCAGGATGGGGCGTCCGGACGCAAACAGCGCGGCCTCTGCGATCATACCGTTAATTGAAAACTCGTCGGGATTCGCTTGCGGCACGATTGACAGATCGAACCGGCGCGCAATCTCTGCAAAATCTTGAGGGGCGTCTGTTGTGGGGAGGGACAGCTGATGTACCTTGTGGGGCAGCTCCTCGCGTTTTGCTGCTCGCTCAAATTGCTCGAGTGCTTCTTTCGCAAATCTCAGGGCTTCTTCCTGCTGCTGCTCGACGAAGTTCGGAGGAAGCGCGAGAGCAGGTGCGGGGGGAATAAACGGCGCGTAAACGAATGCTGCGCCTGTGATGTGGGCGTCGAGCCGCCGCGCGACCGATACCGCGAAATGCGCAGTTTCATCAGAGTTGCTTCTGACCGGTAGATTGACCAAAATATCTTTGATCATGCGTATCCTCCATATCAATGCCTGGAAAGATATTGCCGGTCAGAATTCCCGATGTTGAGACAAGTCAAAATGCGACGAGCCGATTCGAGCGTCTGATCGGGCGTTCCACTCGCGTCTATTATTCTCCATTCAAGGTCCTCAAGTGGATAGGCTTCCTGCTTCAGGACTACCGATGGCGTCGCGTCCGAGGCATCTCCGATACGGGCACCGACGCGAGCCAGACGTGTTTGAAGGTCTGCTTCGAGGAAAAGTCCGATAAAACGAACGCCCGCGTCGCCTGCGGCCCGGGCAATCTGTCGCCGCTCATGCACATCGGCAAAGACTGCATCAGCAATCGCAGAATGGCCGGCCGAGACAGTAGAAAATGCCGTCGACGCGAGATTTTCGTAGACGACTTCTGTGACAGTCCGTTCATATCGTTCGGCTTTCAATCGCTCCGTTTCAGGAACACCCGACAGCTGTTTTCGAATTACATCCGAGCGCAATACCACTGCACCCGGAACTGGCCCAACATCTGGAGCAAGCATGCGCGCCAGCAGCGATTTTCCTGTCCCCGACAAGCCTCCGATCGCAATCAGGACCGGTTTTGGGGGCGACAGCAAGCCCCACGCAAGCTTGAAATAATCGCTGGCTTGGTGGCGGATCGCAGCGCGTTCCTTGGACTCCGACGCGGAGCGGGCACGTGCCGCCGTCACTTTGGCGCGAATGGCTGCGCGCAACGACAGAAAAAGTGGGAGCGCTGCGAGCGCCTCGTAATGGCTGATCTCACCAGCGCGTGAAAGGTAACGGTTTAAAACGATGTTGGCGATTGAATGCTGCTCGCGTTCGACCAGATCCATGAGCAGAAATGCCAAGTCATAAAGGACATCGCCGGTCGCAATTGCAGGGTCAAATTCGATTGCATCGAAAAGGATCGGAGCGCCGTCGATAAGTGCGATATTGCCGAGATGCAGATCGCCGTGACATCGGCGTCCGAACTGCTCCTGTGCCCGCCGCCGCAGCAGCGGCAATACATTATCGTACCACTCAATGCTTCTGGTGGTAAGCTTCAAAACCTCCGGCTTTTCGAAGAATGATGCCGAGAGAAGCTCATCCCTATTCTGTTCGATATAGGTCTTGAGCCTTGCAATCCACGAGTCGTCTTTCGCCACGGGCGCCTTGTCGTGGGCTGACAAGATCGTGTCCGCCAATTGCATGGCGAGCGCCTCGGTAAGCTGATTGCGCTCGGCGAGCTTGTCGAGCGTCGAACGTTCATCAAAGCGGTTCATCTCGACGGCCCACTCAATGACCCGCCCCGACCCGTCAATCTCGATCCGGCCATCGGGCGTTTCACAAATCGGAATGACTCGTCGATAGAGTTGGGGAGCGAACAACCGGTTGATTGCAAGCTCTGCTTCGCAAGCCGATTTCCGTTGCGCAAGCGTCGAGTAGTCTAGAAACGGAAAACGGACGGCCTTTTTGACCTTCAATGCGCGATCTGCGGACAGGAAGACAACAGCGGCGTGAGTTTCGATTCTTGTCACACATTGTCCGCCGTGCATTTCGGGCTTCGCAAGCGCCGCAAGCACGTCGTCTTGTGTAAAAGCAGCCATCGAGCTGACTAGGGCAGGGGGGTGACCGATCTCACCACAAACGTATGCATTTTGCCGTCACCCCCTCTGATGGACACATATTCGCCGGGGACAAACGCGTGCGCGCCAAAAAGGAATCCGGCCTCATCGTCGTCCGGCAGTTCGGGGTCGTAATCAAAGATCCAGCGGCTACGTTTCCCGCTGCCGCCTTTATAAACCAGCATGCCGGTTTCATCGTCCTGTCCTTCCCAGAACCGCCGTACAGTACAGTCGGCGCGGCTAGCCTTCCAGGCGGCCAGATCGATATGGCCCTGGCTGTCGAGCGGTGCGACCAGATCATAGCCGTGCCGGCTGGACCCCTGTGGAAACTCTTTCGATCGCGCCAGGTTCAAAATGATCCGATTTAGTGTCGGATGCCGGAGAGTCATTGCAACTGTTCCTGTGACAAATCGTTCGTAGGATACAGCGCATGGCAGGCGGATTACTTGATCCGCATCAAACGCTTGAGGGTGCCGAGCCAGCTAACGATTTTTGGCTCCATCGAACATTCCGGCCATAATGGCCATTCGCACCAGGTCGGACAGGCTGTTCGCCGACATCTTGGTCATGAGATTTGCTCGATAGACTTCCACGGTTCTTGGGCTGATCGATAAATCGAACGCGATCGATTTATTCGGGAGTCCAGCTACAAGTCCCTCTAGGACCTGGCGTTCTCGATTGGACAGTTCTGCGAGACGGCCAAGAATTTCTCGCCGTTCGGCCTCGTGCTTATCGTCATGGACGTGCCTGCCGATCGCGGTACGAACCGCCTGAAGTAATACTTCATCATCGAAGGGCTTTTCGATGAAATCGGCGGCGCCGCTCTTCATCGCTTCAACCGCGAGCGGCACGTCGCCGTGCCCGGTGATTACAATCACGGGCAGAACGGAATTCCTTTTCTTGAGCTCTTTCAGTAGTTCGATGCCGGTCATGCCCGGCATCCGAATGTCCGTTATTACGCACGCACCGTCGAGAACGGACAAGGACTTTAGGAAGTCGGATGCAGACGCAAAGGTCTCAACGGTAAATTTTGCACTTTTAAGCAGAAATTCCAACGAATGACGCGCCGCCTCATCGTCATCGACAACATAAATGCATTCATTGTTGGCTATCATCGTCCACATCCTGCTGCGTAGCTCGGCGGAGAGTAAAAGCGAAAACAGTACCACCTTCGGGATTTGGCTCCGTCCATATGTGCCCTCCATGGGACTCAATGATTGTGCGGCATATCGACAAGCCGATCCCCATGCCATGGGGTTTGGTGGTGAAGAACGGATGAAAGAGTTGCGATGCGTTTTCCGCTGTTATTCCGGATCCCGTATCGATAACTTTGATTAAGGCAAGATGACCCTCCCCGGGCATGGAGACAATTTTTAATACACGCTCCTTCGAGTGCTCCATCGCCTCGATTGCATTACGGATGAGGTTGACGAGCACCTGCTGTATTTGCACCTTGTCCACAAGAACGCGATCGACCGCCGGATTCATTTCATGAACGACGCGAACGTCGCTGTCTTTGATGCCGACGAGGGCAAGCGCGCTAGCTTCTTCAATGAGCTTACGCACGCTCTCGTTCCGTTGCTCGCTTTCTCCACGCCTGACGAAATCCCTTAGCCGCCGGATGATCTGGCCGACGCGAAGCGACTGCTCGCTGGCCTTTTCCAAAGCATCGGTAACCGCTTTAGAGTCAGGGTCGGAACGGCCGTGAAGGAGGCGGCTTGATCCTTTGAGATAATTTGAAATTGCCGAAAGGGGCTGATTGATTTCATGTGCCAGCGTAGATGCCATTTCGCCCATTGCGGTCAGTCGTGAGATGTGTACGAGCTCAGATTGCAATTCCTGCAGCCGAGCTTCAGTGTTCTGCCGCTCGGTGAGATCGCGAATGAAGCCGGTGAAGAACGTTCGATCCATGGAACGCATCTCACCGACTGCGAGCTCCATGGGGAAAGTGTCGCCGTTCTTGCGTTGACCAACAACGACGCGACCGATCCCGATTATGTGCCGCTCTCCCGTCTCTGCATATCGTTGCAAATATGAGTCGTGCTGATCGCGGTAGGGCTGGGGCATCAGCATCTTTACGTTTTGGCCGATGACTTCATCGCGTCGGTAACCGAACAACCGTTCTGCCGCATTGCTGAACGATTGCACGATGCCTTGCGCATCGATGACAATCATCGCGTCTGGCACGGTTTCGAGGATGGATTGCAGATGCGCCTCGCGCGCAATCAATTCCTGTGTCGTCCTTACAGCCGCCATGCGGGCGCGTAACAGACGCTCGCCGAGCCAAGCGGTACCGAAGCCGATGGTCGCGAAGACGATGAGTCCGTAAACGTGGGTAAGGGGCTGCTGCGACCAGGGAGCGACCACAAAAAGAACGCTGAGACCGGTCGCAACCAGCCCGAGCTGCAAGCCTCCGAGCCCGCTTGCCACAAGAACAGCAGGAATAAACAGCAAATAGGGGCTCTCATCGCCCGTGGCGGGTGCCAACAGATGGCGCGCCAGGAGTGCCAGAAGCACGAGCGCGAGCATCATTCCGTAGCTGAGGAGCTGGGGCAAAAAACCGGCATAGCTGGGCCGCATTTTAAGTGCGGCGCGCCGTGCACGATGGATTTCACCAGCGATCATTTAAAAGCTGCCTGCCGAAAACGTATCAAGCCTAACTCTGGCCGACCCCTACGTGATTTCCCTTAGGGCTAATATCTGAATTTCCCATTTGACTTCCAGAGGCCAGTGTAGCCCCAGCATCATCGAGTTGGAGCACCGTCATGTCAGTCCAGGGACCAGCCGTTCCAGAATTATCGCGCCGGCCGGATTTTGGTCGGTCGCAATCTCTCTCCATCTCACGACAGGGTGGCCCCTTCGAAATGATGGGTCTTCCAGTGACCTATTCGCGGAACGAGGAAATCTACGGCGAGGGCGAGCCGGCAGAATACTTGTACAAGGTTAAGTCCGGTTGCGTCCGAATATACCGGGTTCTGAACGATGGCCGTCGTCAAATCAGCGCCTTCTATTTACCCGGAGATATTTTCGGGCTGGAGGCAGGCGAAGAGCACTCGGCCTCGGCCGAGGCAAGCGTCGCCAGCGAATTGATGATAGTCAAACGAAGTGCGCTTGATTCTCGCGCCAGTGGCGATTCGAGATTCGCGCGGCGACTGTTCGATCTGACCGTCAAAGAGCTGCATCGCACACAAGATCACGCTCTGCTGCTCATCAAGACCGCTAAGGAGCGTGTTGCGGCATTCCTGATTGATTTGGCAAAGCGTGCGTCGAACGATGGTGAAATCGACATTCCCATGTCACGTCAGGAGATCGCGGATTATTTGGGCCTTACCATTGAGACGGTGTCGCGTACGCTAACTCAGCTCGAAAACAGCGCAGCGATCACCTTGCCAAGCTCTCGCCGCATCATCCTTCGCGATCGTGGTGCGTTACTGCGCATGAACTCGTGAGGCCGCTGCGGCACCAAATGGGAGGCGTTCTTGCAAGCAAAAGATATAATGACGACGCGCGTTTTGACGATCGGTGAGGACAATACTGTCGTCGAAGCAGCGGATCTCATGTTGAAGAACAGGATCAGCGGCTTGCCCGTCGTCGACTCACGCGGGACCCTTGTCGGCATGCTGACCGAGGGGGATCTCCTGCGTCGCGCAGAAACTCAAACAGAACGCCGCCGCCCTCGTTGGTTGGAGTTTGTGCTCGGTCCGGGTCGCGCGGCGGAGGAATTCACACGCTCACACGGGCGCAAGGTCGGTCAGGTGATGTCGAGACATCCGTACTCGGTGACGGAAGACACGTCACTTGAAGAGATTGTCGCGATGATGGAACGGCACCGAATTAAGCGCGTTCCGGTGCTTCGCGGCGATAAAATCGTCGGCATCGTCAGCCGGGCTAATTTGGTCAATGCGCTGGCAAGCATCGCACGATTTGCTCCAACCGTCGCATCGAGTGATCGCGATATCCGTTCAACGATACTGTCTCGAATGGAAGAGGCTGTCTGGGCTCCGGCGGCGAGTGTCAATGTCACGGTCAACGACGGTGTCGTTGAATTTTGGGGCGCGATCCTTGACGAACGGGATCGCACCGCATTGAAAGTGCTGGCGGAGAATGTTCCAGGCGTCAAGCGTGTCGTCGATCATATGGTCTGGGTCGAGCCGTGCTCGGGCATGGTTCTTGAAAGCCAGGATGACTTGCGCACGAAGCCAACTTCGACATCTGTCAGCAGCGTTGGATGAAGGGGTCGGCAGACACGATCGAAGGGTCAGAGCCGGCTTGATGGCAAACACCATGAATTTTTCCGGTATCACCCATCGCTTCCTCGACTGGCTTGCGCACTTGTTCGGGAGGAACGCGGAGTTCGACGCTGTCGATGGCGAGGAATTTGCGCGCTGGGCACGCGATTTGGGGATGACAACATCTGATCTGAAAACAATTATGTCGCGATGGCCCCGGAACGGCAACTTGCTTGAAATTCGCCTTGAACGTTCAGGGCTCGGGCACTTGTCGGCGGATTGGCGAAATGTCCGTTTGAAGCAAGATCTCCAACGCGTTTGCGGCTTGTGCAAATGGCAAGGCCGTTGTGAACGAGACCTATACAAAGAAAAGTCGGATGATTGGCCGGATTATTGCCCGAACGCGCCGACGATTCGCGCTCTGAGCGGAGACGCGGCCAAATGAATGCAAATAGGATCGTGTGTCTCGTATTAACAGGAGGGGTGCTGGGCGCAGCTGCCGTCGGAATTCTTATCGATCCGGTTGATGCACAAACACGATCACCTGCCGAGCAACGTGGATACAATTTTGCCCGTCAAAATTGCTCAAGGTGCCATTCGATCGACAAAGTGACTCCGAGTCCGCTCCCGATAGCTCCCCCGTTCCGAACGTTACACGAGCGCTATCCTGTCGAGGCACTTGAAGAGGCGCTGGGCGAAGGCATCGTAACTGGGCATCCAGCTATGCCTGAGTTCAAGCTTGAGCCGGATCAGATTAACGATTTTCTGGAATTTCTGAAATCGCTCGAGCGGTAATGCGTGGGATGCAGGTGTCGTTTGATTGAGGTCAAAACATCATGGATGAAATCGGTTGATAAGGAGTTTTTTGGGATCGTCCATGACTTACCAAACTATCGTTGGGCTTGCTCTTGTAATTCTGCCTTTTGTGTTGTTTGCGCTCATTCATGCCTACTCCGATAAGCGACCGAAGGGTCCGCACAACTCTTGAATTTCAATTTGGGCATTGCGCCGCCGGGCAAACGATTGCGTGCTCATGGCTTTCGGCCCTCTTGCTCGATTGATCTAACGCAATTTCTTTGTGGAAGGCCGCCCTTAATATTTATCGTCATTAGCCATTCGGCTCATACCAATGGAGCATACCATGTCAAATTCTGGCACTGACTCGACATTGGAGCGGTTTCTGATCGTGTTCTTCCGCCTCACCATCGGATGGACTTTTTTGTGGGCCGGTATCCATCATTTTGGCGACGATAAATTCGTCGTTGGATTTTTGAGTCACACAAAAACGTTCCATGACGTCTATGCGCCGCTGACGAGCCCTCAAATCGCCCCGACGTTGACGTATCTTGTCGAATACGGTCACCTCCTGATCGGCCTGTCGCTTATCTCAGGATTGTTTATCCGCGCGAGCGCACCATTCGCGATCATGATGATGCTGCTTTATTGGGCAGCGCATATGGATTTTCCCTACATCGAGAATCCAAACAACTATTTGATCGACTATCACATCGTGTATGCCGGGCTTCTCGTCTACCTTGTCATGAAACGCGCCGGTCACGTCTTCGGACTTGATGGTTTGATCGAGAATCTGGTGGTCGTGCGGCGGACGCCTGCCTTGCGGTGGCTTGCTTCGTGATGCCGTTTCGCCGGCCACCTGCAAGGGCTGGCGTCATGTTGCTTGATGTTAGCGACCGTATGTGAACGGCTCGCGGCAAGTTGCGCCCGCGACACGTCGCCATCACTTTAGACCGAAGCACGCGATGGGGAGGAACTGCTTCGTGATGACGTGCTGGCGATCGGCCTCACCAAGCCGGCGAGAGAAAAGTCAACGGCATCAGCCGGAGGCTTTTCCACTGTCATTGGCTTGCTCGATCATCAGCGCCGAATGAGCATAGGCGCCGCCCGCGCGCATTTCAGCAGCAACCCAGATTGCTTCCATCAGTTCCTGCTGTGTGGCACCCGCACGCAACGCAGCTTTCGTATGCCCACGGATGCAGTACGGGCACTGTGTAACGTGAGCCACGGCAACGGCGATGATCTGCTTTGTCTTGGCCGTCAGTGCGCCGTCCGCGAATACGGCCTTGCTGAAGGCATCGAATGCCGCCTGCTGATTGGGAGCGAGCTCACGACGTTTATGCGCGAGTTCAGGGCTTGGAGCTGGATAGATTGAATTCACGGTGCGTCTCCTTACTCCTTACGGTCTTATTGCACTAACGGCGTTTCGGCCGCATTCAGATCCACTCCCGCGATGTCCGCTCGTCCGGCCAGAACTGATACGTACTGTCTGAGCGCTTTCGCTTCGACCAGCGTTTGCAACCGTTCGGCAATCCTGTCGCGCACGACTTCGAATGGCACCAACCGCCCCGGAATGCGCCGGTCAACGGCCACAATGTGAAAGCCGTACCGCGTCTTAACGAGTTCACGTAAAATTCCGGTAGGCCCGGGCTTGAATAGCGCGCGCTCGAATTCCGGTACCGTTTCGCCGCGGCCGATCTGTCCAAGATTGCCGCCCTGCTGACCTGAAGGACAGTTGGACAATTCGCGCGCAAGTGCATCGAAGCGGCTCGGATCGCGAAGGAGTTCGTTCAGCGTCGATTCCGCTCTGGCGCGCAGCTGTGGAACCGGGACCGAAGGCGTCACCTGAAAGAGGATGTGGCGGACGTGCACGATGTCCCCGCTGTGAAATTCTTTAGGATGGGCGTCGTAGTAGCGTCGGCATTCCGCCTCGCTCGGCGAGGGCACGCGCACTTCCTTCGAGAGCAACCGTTCGATTGCATCGGCGATCTCTTTGGCGTCGGCTGCCTCGGCAGGCAAAAGCCCACACTCAATGGCGCGCTGGCGGAGTAACTCTTGCACCGCCGCGACCTCAAGACTCGGCCACGAGCCAACCTCGATGGTGACGTCGTTAATCGTTGCCGTCATAGCCGTACAGGCTCTTTTGCCCGCGTGTGGCGCGTCCGCACGATCTGGTAGGGCCGGAAGAGATAAGCGAGCGCGCCGACTCCGCTCCAGATGTGAATCATCCGCGTGAACGGCGAAACAAGGAAGATCGTAAACCCGAGGACAACATGGAGCTTGTAGACCAGGGGAACCCCGAGCATGAGCGCAGACGCGCGGCCGTTAAAGGTCACGATTCCCTGGACGTAAGCCGTCAGCGTTTGGAACAGGGCACCGTCCATGTGATAGGCCGAAAGCGGCACCGTAAGAAGCCCGAGTGCGAGCTGCAGCCACAACAGCAGCACAACTGCGATATCCCATTTGCGGCTGTTCAGCCGAATGCGGGAATCGGCGAGGCGGCGATGAATGAGAATGCTGAGCCCGATGATCGCGACAACGCCAGCAATGCCGCCGATGACCATTGCCAAAAGCTGATGGCCCACCGGCGTGATCGCCCAACCTATCGCCCATTCGGGCGTGAGGAAGCCGACGAAATGACCCAGGATGACAATCAAAACGCCGTAGTGGAATAGATTTGATCCGAGGCTTAGCTCGCGCTTACGCAGCATTTGCGATGAGTCGCTTTTCCACGTGTATGGCTCACGGTCGAAGCGGATCAGGCTGCCGATGAGCAGGATGGCAAGGCAGATGTAAGGATAGATGCCGAAGAAGAACGTGTTTACATAGTCGGCTGAAATCATCTGACCTTCTCCATCGTGTGCGGCAGCCTTTCCGTGCCGGCTCTCCGTTAGCGTCTTTCTCGCGCTGTCGGCGCGTTTGCCGTCTGCGCCACAGTTGGTGAGCCTTCCCCGAATGCGGGTGGTTCAATCCACTCACGATCGAGCGCCTCCAGCGGCGGCTCAGGGATTCGGCGAACGGCGGAAGCGTCAATGAGAGGCTGGCGCGCGATCGCAAGCAATGCCTGGAGGACCGAGGCATAACTGCTTTCCCTGGCGAACAAGGCCTCCCCGATCCGCTTCAGGATGTGGGCACAGTCGGCTAGCATGTCACGCGCTTCCGTGAGATCGCGGCAGCTCAAATATTCGAGCACGACAGGAAGAAAATCGGGCAACTCGCGTGAGGCGAGATCGAAGCCGGCCTGCTCGTAATACTGCTTGAGTTCAACCATAGCCTGGCCGCGGTCGCGCGATTCGCCATGCAGATGTTCGAACAGGTTGAGAGAGGTTGCTCGCCCGCGGTCGAAAAGATCGACGTAACGCGCTTGCCGGTCGAGGAGATCGCCGTCTGCCAGATAATCAACTAACTGCAGAAGTGGCTCCCGCTCGCTCGGCGCCACCAAAGACGATTCCCGGATGCAATCGGCGATTTCAGGCAATGCGTCGCGAATCTCCTGACTTGGATACGACAGCAATGCACTGAACGCTCGAAGAACAATCACGACATCGTTTCCTCAGGTGTCGAGCGGCCGGATCGGCGTCATTTTTCGTCGGCCCATTTTGCCGCCAAACAGCGTTGAATGCGGCGGACCGAAATCGCAACCGTTGCCGAAGGTGAAGCCGCAAGCGCCGCGTAGCCCGTAGGCATCTTCCGCCTGCTCGCGATGGCTGGTCGGTATGACGAAACGGTCCTCGTAATTGGCGATGGAAAGGTAGCGATGCATTTCCTCTGCCTGGGCGACACTTAGCCCCACTTGGGCGAGAATCTCGCTTCCCTCCTTTTCGCCGAACTGCAGGCGCCGGTAATAGGCCCGCATCGCCAGCATCCGCTCCAAAGCCTTAACGACCGGCTCTTCGGCACCTGCGGTCAGCAGGTTGGCGAGGTAACGCACAGGGATACGGAGGGAGCGCACGTCCGGTATCTCCCCGACCGTTTCGATGGCACCGGAATTGGCATGCGACTGAATCGGCGATAGCGGCGGCACGTACCAGACCATCGGCAAGGTACGGTATTCAGGGTGAAGCGGGAATGCGATCCGCCAGTCGACCGCCATCTTGTACGTCGGCGATCGCTTGGCGGCCTGAAGCCAAGCCTCAGCAACACCATCGGCGCGCGCGCGCGCCTCAATCTCTGGGTTGTTCGGATCGAGAAACACGCCGAGCTGTGCTTCGTAGAGGTCCTGTGGGTCCTCGACACTCGCAGCTTCCTCGATCCGGTCAGCATCATAAAGGAGGACGCCGAGATAGCGAATGCGGCCGACGCACGTTTCCGAACATACTGTCGGCTGCCCGGCCTCGATGCGCGGGAAACAGAAGATGCATTTTTCGGCCTTGCCGGAGGTCCAATTGTAATAAATCTTCTTGTAAGGACATCCGGACACGCACATCCGCCAACCGCGGCACTTGTCCTGGTCGATGAGGACGATGCCGTCCTCTTCGCGTTTGTAGATCGAGCCGGACGGACAGGACGCAACGCAGCTTGGATTAAGACAGTGCTCGCAGATACGCGGCAGGTACATCATGAATGTGTTTTCGAACTGTCCGTAGATGTCCTTTTGCACCGCCTCGAAGTTGTAGTCCTGTGAGCGTTTATCGAATTCTCCACCGAGAATTTCCTCCCAGTTCGGCCCCCATTCGATCTTGTCCATGGCGCGGCCGGTGACGAGCGACAGGGGGCGCGCTACCGGCGCGGTCGGCAGTTCAGGCGCAACGTTGAGATGCTCGTAATCGAAGGTGAACGGCTCGTAGTAGTCGTCGATCTCGGGCAGATTTGGATTGGCAAAAATCTTGGCGAGTATCGACCAGCGACCGCCCTGTTTGGGGACGATCTTGCCGTTCTTCTTACGCTCCCAACCGCCGTTCCAGCGTTCCTGATTCTCCCAGTCCTTCGGATATCCGACGCCCGGCTTGGTCTCAACGTTGTTCCACCACGCGTATTCCATTCCCTGCCGCGAGGTCCACACGTTCTTGCACGTTACCGAGCACGTATGACAGCCGATGCATTTATCGAGGTTCATCACCATCGCGATCTGAGCGCGAATCTTCATGATACGACCTCCGCGGTGGCGGGATCGACGGGATTGGAATGATCAAGCCACTCTACCTTCCCAAGTTTGCGCACGATCACGAATTCATCGCGATTTGAACCCACCGTCCCGTAGTAATTGAAGCCGTAAGCAAGCTGCGCGTAGCCGCCGACCATGTGAGTCGGCTTGAGCACCGTTCGCGTGACGGAGTTATGAATACCGCCGCGCTGTCCGGTAATCTGGGAGCCGGGGACATTCACGATCTTTTCTTGCGCGTGATACATCAAACACATGCCTTCCTTTACGCGCTGGCTCACAACCGCGCGCAACGCAATCGCACCGTTGATGTTGAAGAGTTCGACCCAGTCGTTGTCGGCAATGCCGGCCTTCTTCGCGTCAGCTTCCGAAATCCAGACGATCGGCCCCCCGCGCGATAACGTCAGCATGATCAGGTTTTCGGTGTAAGTGGAGTGGATGCCCCATTTCTGGTGCGGCGTGATGAAATTCAGCACGATTTCAGGGTGACCGTTGTCGTGTTTCCCGAGCATCTCGGCGATCGTGCGTGTGTCGATCGGAGGCCGGTAAACCGCAAAGCACTCGCCGAAATCGCGGAACCATGTGTGGTCCTGATAGAATTGCTGCCGGCCCGTTAACGTCCGCCAGGGAATGAGCTCGTTCACGTTCGTGTAGTTGGCCGTATAGCTCACCTCTTCACTATCGATGCCGGACCAGGTTGGCGACGAGATCACCTTGCGCGGCTGCGCAACGATGTCACGGAAGCGGATCCTTTCATCTTGCCGGCTGCGCGCCAGGTGCGCGTGATCGCGGCCGGTGATCTTGCCAAGTGCTTCCCACGCCTTGACGGCAACTTCGCCGTTGGTTTCCGGCGCCATGGTAAGGATCAGTTCGGCCGCGTCGATATCGCTGTCGATACGTGGCCGCCCCTGCGTCGGTCCGCCGTCGCTAACGCGATAATTCAGCTTGCCGAGGGTTTCCACTTCCTCCCGGGTATTCCAGCTGATTCCCTTTCCGCCGTTGCCGAGTGTGTCAAGCAACGGCCCGACCGCGGTGAAACGGCGATACGTGTTGGGATAGTCGCGCTCGACGACAGTGATTGACGGCCCGGTTACGCCGGGAATGAGATCGCATTCGCCCTTCTTCCAGTCGCGGACCTCAAACGGCTGTGCCAGCTCTGCCGGCGTATCGTGCATAATCGGCATGAGCACAACGTCGCGCTCGACACCGAGATGTCCGACCGCAAGTTCGGAGAACTTTCGCGCAATCGTCTTGTAGATTTCCCAATCGCTGCGCGACTCCCAGACCGGGTCCACTGCGGTGGACAGCGGATGCACAAACGGGTGGAGGTCGGTCGTGTTGAGATCGTTCTTCTCGTACCAGGTCGCCGTCGGCAGGACGATATCGGAATAGACGCAACTCGACGACATGCGGAAGTCGAGGGTGACAACAAGATCGAGCTTGCCCTCGGGCGCCGGATCGCGCCACACGACTTCCTCCGGCTTTTTGCCGCTCGTCTGACCAAGGTCTTTGCCCTGCAGTCCGTGGCGCGTGCCGAGAAAGTGGTGCAGGAAATATTCGTGCCCCTTGCCGGAGGATCCGAGCAAATTGGACCGCCAGATGAACAGATTGCGCGGGAAGTTGACGGGATTGTCCGGGTCTTCGCAGGACATCTTGATACGTCCTGATTTCAGTCCCGCAACGACGTGATCCTTGACCTCCGCACCGGATTTTGCGGCCTCGTCGGCCAGTTTCAACGGATTGACGTTGAGTTGGGGCGCGGACGGCAACCAGCCCATGCGTTCAGCACGGACGTTCAGGTCTATCATGCTGGGGCTGTAGCGCGACCGCTCGGCGAGCGGCGAGAGGATCTCGTGGACGTTCATTTTCTCGTAACGCCACTGGTCGCTGTGCGCATAGAAAAAGGACGTTCCGTTCATCCAGCGCGTCGGCCGTACCCAATCCGTGGCGAACGCAAGAACGGTCCAGCCGGTTTGCGGCCGTAATTTCTCCTGTCCGACATAATGGGCAAAGCCGCCGCCAGATACGCCGACCGTGCCGCACATCATCAGCAGATTAATGATGGCGCGATACGTCATGTCCTGGTGGTACCAGTGATTAACACCAGCACCGATGATCACCATCGAACGTCCGCGAGTCTTTTCCGCATTGGCCGCGAATTCACGCGCGAGTCGAACGGCGTTTTCGGCCGGTACGCCGGTGATCGGTTGCTGCCAGGCAGGTGTGTAAGGGACATTATCGTCGTAACCTGCAGCGCAGGCGCCGCCGAACCCGCGATCGAGGCCGTAGTTGGCGCATAACAGATCGAAGACAGTCGCTACCATCGCCTCGCCGTCGGCGAGCTTGATCCTTTTTGCCGGCACGTTTCGGACCAGGACGTCGCCACCCTGATCATTCTCCGTAAAGCGCACGTGCGGCCGGCCGCCGAAATACGGGAATGCGACTGCCAGCACATCATCGCGCTTTTCCGCGACGCTGAGCGCAAGCCGCACGGTCTGGCCCGTCTCGCCGTCTTTCTCCTCGAGATTCCAGCGGGCTTTTTGGTCGTCCTTCCCGGGCCAGCGGTAGCCAATCGACCCTTGCGGCACGGTGAGGCCGCCGCCGATCTCGTCGACTGCAACATTCTTCCAGGCCGCGCGATCGGACTGCGGCGCACCGGGAAGATCGCTCTGCCGGAGGTAGCGGTCGGGTATCCAGCGCTCGCCATCGCGACGCAGCCGCACCAACATCGGCATGTCGGTGTAACGGCGGCAGTAGTCCTGGAAATAGGGCACCTGGCGATCCAGAAAGAATTCGCGCAGCACGACGTGGCCTAACGCCATCGCCAGCGCGGAGTCGGTTCCCTGTTTCGGATGCAGCCACATGTCCGAGAGCTTGGCCACTTCCGAATAATCCGGTGTGACCGCAACGACCTTGGTTCCGTTGTAGCGCGCCTCAACGAAGAAATGCGCATCGGGTGTGCGCGTCTGCGGAACGTTCGAACCCCAGGCGACGATGTAGCTCGAATTGTACCAGTCGGCCGACTCCGGCACGTCGGTCTGCTCGCCCCATGTTTGCGGACTCGATGGCGGGAGATCGCAATACCAGTCGTAAAAGGACAGCAATGTGCCGCCGATCAGGCTGAGATAGCGGGTGCCGGACGCGTAGGAAACCATCGACATTGCCGGGATTGGCGAAAATCCGACAACGCGGTCCGGCCCCCAGGTCTTGATTGTGTAAATATTCGCGGCTGCGATCAGTTCGCTCAATTCGTCCCATGTCGAGCGCACGAAGCCGCCGCGTCCGCGCATCGACTTGTAGGACTTCGTGAGCTCCGGGTTGTTGACGATGGATGCCCACGCCTCAACCGGTGGCAGACTCTTGCGTGCTTCCTGCCAGGCCCGCAGCAGGCGGGCGCGTACGATCGGATACTTGATGCGCGCGGCGCTGTAGAGATACCAACTGAACGAGGCGCCGCGCGAGCAGCCGCGCGGCTCATGATTGGGCATTCCGGGGCGCGTGCGCGGGTAGTCGGTCTGCTGCGTTTCCCACGTGACGACGCCGCTCTTAACGTAGATTTTCCAGCTGCAGCCTCCGGTACAATTAGTCCCATGCGTGGAACGTACGATCTTGTCATGCTGCCAGCGCTGCCGATATCCTTCCTCCCACATGCGATCTTCGTCGCGAAGCTCGCCAAGGCCTTCGGCGAATGGCTCGCGCCGCCGCGACAGATAGGTCAGCCTTTCAAGAAAATGGCTCATTTACGTCTCCCTGCGAGGCGAGCACGGCAGCATTTGGAATTCGAGTGGCGAGCAACTGGCTATGTCTTCTCTCCCATGACGGGAAGTTTGCGGACCTCGGTGAGATAATTCAATACCAGCGACACGGCGACGATGCCGTAGAGAAGCATAAAACAGCTTGAGTTGATGCGCAGCCAATCGAGGATCGCGCCGAACATGATCGGCAGCAGAAATCCGCCGAGGCCGCCCGCCAGCCCTACAACGCCCGACACGATACCGATGTTGCTCGAGAACTCATCGCCGACATATTTGAATGTCGACGCCATGCCGCAGGCAAATGCCGCACCCAGTGCAAACAACAATCCACTGAATGCGATCCAAGGCAGTGCAATCCCGAAACCCTTTGGTCCATCGATGGTGTGTACGACCAATTCAGTCTTTGGATAGGAAAGCAGAAAGAGGCATACCCAAGCACTCCACAGGACCCACCAGGTCACTGCGTGAGCTCCGAAGCGGTCGGACAACCAGCCACCAGCGGCTCGCAAAAGACCGCCCGGTAATGAGAAGCAGGCAGCCAGCAGGCTCGCCTGCGCTATCGTGAAGCCATACTCGCTCTTGAAATATTGCGGCATCCAGACCGAGAGAGCCGTAAAGCCGCCGAACACGATCGAGTAGTACTGGCAATACTTCCAGACTCGTGGATCGCGGAGCACGGAGAGCTGCTGCCTGATCGAAGTGGTCTGACCGCCGGCGCCAGGATCGGGCTCTGAAAGCAGCCAAAAGATGATGCCCGTGATGACAAGCACGACGGCGTAGACACGGGGTACGGATTGCCAGCCAAAGGAATCGACCAGCGCCGGGGCGACGAACATATTAAGTGCCGCCCCTACAGTCCCGGCGCCAAACACGCCCATCGCAAAGCCTCTTCGCTCTTTCGGGAAGAAGCGGGAGACGTAGGGGGTTCCGACGGAAAACGAAGCGCCGACTAGTCCCAGGCAAAGCCCCAGAACGAGAAAATGCCAAAAGGCCGTGGCGTAGGATGATAACCAGACGGGAATAGCGGATACGATCAGTAGCAGGAACATGACGATCCGGCCGCCGAAACGGTCGGTCCAAACGCCAAGCGGAACGCGGAAGATCGCGCCAGTGAGAACCGGAGTTGCGGTCAACAGGCCGAACTGGGTCGAATCGAGTGAAAGTTGCTCGCTGATCGGGATGCCGGTCACGCCAAACATCATCCAGACCGCAAAGCAGAGCGTGAAGGCAAGGGTGCTTGCGACAAGGACTCTCGTGCCGGTGCTGGATGTCGAGGCCATAAAGGACCACATCGTGAGGTTTTGCCTGCCTCGACGGCTATGGTCCTTGAAAAAACAACCCCTGACAATCCGCTATTCGTCGCAACTATGGAAATGCTGCCGTGCGGCTGCAGCAAGCCAATCCCGCAGCAATCCCTCGTCCTCCTTTGAAAAGCGCGCTCGCCGTTTGAGATCGTCGAAAGTGTCGTCGGGATGAAGGCGCTCGTATTCTGCTCGCGCGAAGGCTTCGGCAAGTGAGAGCTTGCGGTGTGCTTGAGGAGCCACTACCGCCGAGACGTTCTGCATATTGGGACATTTGATATGCATGCCGATCTCCCGCATTGGAAGTTCGAATGCGTCCAAACCCCTCAATACATATGCAAGCAAGATTGGTGGTAAAGGAGGCGGGTGTCTATCGCACAATCATCCGCCGTGTTTTACGCGGCCGGTCTGAACCCGAAATCCTTAGGCCTGAGCATCAGATCAGCGAGGGTGTAACGGTCCAGCGTCTCGATAAAGGCGCTTAGCGCCTCCTTGAGCGCCCCGCGCAAACGACAGCGCGGCGTGATCACGCACTGGTTTCCGGTTTCAAAGCATTCGACAAGCGTGAAGTCAGGTTCTGTCATGCGAATGAGCTCACCCAGGCAAATCTTCTCCGGGCGTTTGGCAAGCTCGAGGCCGCCGGCGCGCCCGCGCACGGCCTTGAGATACCCGGCCTGAGTCAGCGTGTTGGCGATCTTCATAAGGTGGGCGCGCGAGATACCGTAAACCTTTGCCGTTTCCTCAATCGTGATGCGCCGCCCTTTTTGTGCGGCGGCGTACATCAGCAGCCGCAGTGTATAATCCGAAAAATTTGTCAGTCGCATACCGACCTCTTCATCAAACCATCAAACGTATACTGTTGATGAATCTTATTCAAGCCCCCTTTACAGCAGCAGCTCGATGCATAAAGATACATTGACAATACATCTTTTTGAGCGTCTGCTCCGTCCCAAGCTGGTCGTCGGGAGTAAGGACGATGAAACGAAAACTCGCCAGGCACGGGGATGGCCCTGGGCAGCGCGGAACATTTGAACGCGCGGCAAAGTGGATTGCGCGAACTCTGAAACGGACGCGACAGGGAATTGCCGAGGCTCGACGCTTGCATCGATCGTACAAAGAACTCACGGCAATGAACGATATCGAGCTGACAGACATCGGAATTGTCCGTGCCGACATTCCGGCGGTCGTGGCGGGAAGGTTTTGCCGTGAGGAAACGAGTTCAAACGTGCTCTCAATGTCCCGGCACAAACCGCCGCATTTGCCGGGCGTAAGTCAACTACGCGGCCGGAGGAGCAAGCACATGTGCAACCCTGTTGACGATTCAACCGAAAACGAGATCGACGTGCGCAGCCTGCCGCCGGCCCAACGGCACGCGAAAATATTCGAGCTTGTCAATGACCTTGGTCCGGGCGCGTCGTTCATTCTTGTCAACGACCACGATCCGAAGCCGCTCTATTACCAGCTCGAGGCGGAGTACCCGAAGCAGTTCTCCTGGACCTACCTGGAGCGCGGACCGGACACCTGGCGGGTCGAGATCGGAAAGCTCGCGCAGGCTGCGTGATCGTCAGTACTGCGTCGGCCGGTTCGCGGCCGGCGCAGTGATGATCGAAGGAGTAGTGCCATGGTCGGCGCATCGCTATCGCGGTGGACGCTTTCCTATTTCGGCGCTGCGCTCGTCGCGCTCGTCGCAGGCGAGGCGCTCGTTGCAGCCGGCTACGGTTTCCCCGCTGCTTCAATTCAATCGCCACGAACGTTGGTGCTGGTGCATCTCATCGCGCTGGGATGGCTCAGTCTCTTGTTATGTGGCGCGCTGTTCCAATTCGTTCCGGTCCTCGTCGCCCGGCCGCTGTTCAGCAACACGCTTCCATTACCGACCCTTGGTCTCCTGCTTGGCGGAATTGCCGCTCTGATCTCAGGATTCCTCCAACTCGACGGGCAAATCGAGCTCGCTCTTCCATTATTCCCAATCGCAGCAATCCTTCTCGCCGCCGGATTTGCACTGGTGCTTTGGAATCTCGGACGCACGCTCTGGAGCGCCAGGCCGCTGCCGCTTCCGGCACGGTTTGTCGTTGCCGGGCTTTTCAGTCTTGCAGCGGCCGTTACGCTCGGAATCGTCTTCGCGCTCGTTCTCGGCGGTTCCGTGACGAGCTCCGGTCTCGCTGAATTGACGGCTCTCGGCTTACCGATCCATGTCGCCGCCGGCCTCGGCGGCTGGCTCACCTTTACTGCGATGGGTGTGAGCTATCGGCTGCTGTCGATGTTCATGCTAGCGCCCGAACTCGACAGATCCACGACGCAGATGAATCTGTACACCGGAACCGCCGCGCTGCTCGTCGCTATTGCCGGCGGGACAGCTGCGATCTGCTTTGAGGGCCCAGTCGATCTCGTTCTCGTTGCCGCCGGCATTCTCGGGCTTGCCGCCATCAGCCTCTACGCGGTGGATATCATCCATCTCTATCGCGCCCGCAAACGGCGAACGATCGAGCTCAATAGCCGGATGGCGGCCCTCGCACTCATCTCGCTCGCTGCCGCTGTTGTGGCGATCGTCGCAGCGCTGGCGTTTGGCGCGCTCGAGCGGCAGATCGGCGCAATCGTTTTCTTGCTGGCATTCGGTTGGCTCACGGGACTCGGGCTGGCGAAACTCTACAAAATCGTTCCGTTTCTGACCTGGCTCGAATGCTACGGTCCGGTGCTTGGCAAACGTCCGACACCGCGCGTGCAGGACCTGGTGGTCGAGCGCCGCGCGCTCAAATGGTTCTTGCTCTATTACGCCGCGACATGGAGCGGGACGATCGCACTTTTTCTGAATGAGAACACCGCGTTTCGCGGTGCGGCTGCCCTGATGGTCGTGGCGACACTTGGGATCATCGTGCAGTTCGTGCGGGCCCGCAGGCTTGCCGACATCGTCTCAAGCGAACGTTTCCTCCAGGGATTGCGGCGCCCACGATTGCTGCATTCAGCAAGTCAACCGACTTAGGCGAACGAGATAGTGAAGGAGGTAAAGATGGCCGGGACGTTTGTAGATTTGGATGTGAGGCCAATCCTGCGCGCGGGTGGTGAGCCGTTCGACAAAATCATGATTGCCGTCAGTACGCTGAAATCGGGGCAGGGCCTGCGGTTGCTGGCAACATTCAAACCCACGCCGCTGTTGAGCGTTCTCGGCGCCAAGGGATTTACCCATCAGTGCAAGGAGCTCGAAGGAGGCGACTGGGAGGTGTTGTTTACACCGCCGGATGCAGGGAGCGCCCGTGACACGTCCACCACCATTTCGCCGGAAGATGATTCCGCATGGCCCGATCCGGTTCAGCAGCTTGATAATCGCGAGCTCGATCCGCCCGAGCCGATGGTCAGAATTCTCGCCGCTGTGGAGTCCATGAAACAGGGCGACGTGCTGTCGGCGCTGCTTTGTCGAGAACCGATTTTCCTGTTTCCCGAGCTTGCCAAACGTGGACATCGCTGGCGCGGCGCCTTCGAACCGGACGGTAAGACGTACAAAGTCCTGATCCGCGTCGGAAATGCGCAGGAGGCTGCAGCATGAACACCGCTGCCAATGACGAACTCGCCGAGCGTATAAAGAGCGCGCTGCGTGGCGTTATCGATCCCGAGCTCGGATACAATGTGCTCGATCTCGGGCTGATCTATGACGTGTCGGTCGAGAATTCGGGCATAGCCCGAATTACGATGACGACCACCACGCGCGGATGCCCCGCGACAAATTTTTTGCAGGAAGGCGTGCGCGAAACCGCCTCGCACGTCGCAGGAGTCAAATCCCTTGATGTGGACCTGACTTACGATCCCCCTTGGACGCCTCAAATGATGAGTGCGGAGGCCAAGCAAATTCTGGGTATTGGCTGAGGTTGAGCGCCAACGAACGGCTTCATCGGCGCCGAATTCTGTCTCGGGCTGGGTCGTGTCCGACAATGAATGAAAAATTGGTCGAGCTCCTTGTGGTCTGCCTGCAGCGGCTAGCTGCCTCGGGCGACGTCGAAGGTGCATGCCAACTTGCCGGCAAAGCGTGCGCAGTCACGCGCCGCACCGATCCTGCGGCAGAACGTCGCTTCAACGCTTTGCTGCATCGGTTGTGCAGGCCCGGTCCCATTCAGCGAAATGTCGATGGGACTGCACTGGAGGATCCCGGCGTCAAACGGCCATCTGCGGTTGCTCTCGACTGACACGCGCCGACATACGGAATCGTCGCCGGCCCGCGCGTCATCTTCGACAGGCTGATCTATTTCGGCGACCGGATTTGCGGGTTTTGTCTCCGGAGTGCTTATCGGAAAAAAGTGGGCCGTCAGGGCAGACGGGGCGAGAATAGCGTTGGAATCGGCCTTGTCTTCTTCGCTGCTCTTCGATCAATTCGCTGCCGTACATCTACACTTGCAGGGGCATCTGTTCGACGCGCCTGCAGCGGAATTTCCGGGATTATTCATGTTCCTTCAGACGGGGGTACATCTGCCTTGATGCTTGGAGAACTTATTGCCAATCTGGATCGGCCTGATGCCGCGACGGCTGTCTTGTCGTCTTTGGAGCCCGGCCTCGTTGAAAAGATCAAGGTGCGAGCCGTAGCCGCATCAATGACCCCCGGAGATTTTGCATCCGGTGCGGTCCGCGAATTTGTAGAGCGCGCCGACGATGAGCTGTGGTTTCAACTTCTTACGCTCATACGTCGAGCAGAAGATCCAGGTTTGGAGGCGATACGGACCATTCTGCGCTGGGTGGTTGCATCTGACAACCGCGAGCGCGGACCTTAGCATGTGCTGATGGCCCATAGCCGCTAGTGCGTCCGCGCCCCTTGATCGCTGCGCGTGTCAGACGGCAGGTTATTTCGTGATCTCCGCAACAACCGTCCGGTTGGCAGGCTGTACGAGAAATACTTTGTCTTTCGTTTTTACGTATTTAAGGCCCTTGATGGCGGGAATATCGGCGACGCTTTCCGGCAATGCGTGCATGCCGTCGAGCGCCTGGCGAGGTGAAAGCACACTTGTCGGCTCGAGTTTCTCGGCATCCGATACCGTACGCTGCTTATCGCCCATCGCCGCCTCGTAGATGCGTTGTCGCTGCGAGTCGTCGATCATCAAAGGAAACGCCATGATGGGAACGCGATCCAGCGTGTCGTTCTCCTTTGAAAACTTGGCAGGCACCGTCTGCGCGGTTGAGCCCGGAGGGTGGGAAGCTGGCGCGGCGCCCTCTGAGGGTGTGGTGCTGCCTGTCGTTACCGCGGTCATATTTGTCGTCGAACCGGTTTGATCAGCGCCAAGGATCTTTTTCAGCGCTGCCCGAGCCTCCTCTTGCGTCGGAATTGCCGTCTGCGGATGAGAGCTCGTCGGCACCGCTCGGGCGACGCCCGGATTGATTTGCCCAGTATCAGGATTGAAACCTGGATTGATTTCCGCAACGGAGTTTTTTTCAGCGGCAAAGCCGCCGTTGAGCGCCATCACTGCCACAGCCAAAGCCGCAGCCGCGCTCGACCATCGAAAAGAAAGTCTCACGGCACGTTTCCATTACTGTCGACCCTTACGTCACGGTAACGTTCAGGGTTTTTGAGAGTTCCGTCGGCCGGGCGATTCATTGATTGCGAATGCTCTGACGGCAGTGCCAAATCAGGTGACGGAAGAAAGTTTCAGCAAGTCGAACGACCGCTTATTGTTCAGACGGAAGCAACATAATATTTTGCATGGGCGCGCGTCGATCTCGTGTTCCGCGCAGCGTGCCGGTGGCGAAATGAACTTCGATTCTCTGGCGATTGTGGTCGCAGCGTCATTCATCAGCATTCTGCTGCTCGCGATTGCAATCGATATGCCTGTAATGCTTGCAGCCGTTTTGGTAGCCGGCGTTGTTGCGGGGTGCGTGGAGTATTATGTCCGCATTGAGCGAAAAAAGAACGAGCCGCTGAACTGACCGAACGTGACGGGGGCATGCGAATTGCTCATGACGAACAGCGATCGGAAATATCAGACGGTGCCGCAACCGGTGCCGCGGCTTCGGCGCATTTTGCCGTTTTCATGTTGCCATGACCGCGTGGCGTAAACGGCTTTCCATTGCAGCAGTTTTGCTGCCGTTGTGCTTCTCGCCGGCGCAAGCGCAACTGCGCGGTCACGGCGGCCCTGTGCGTGCCGTGGCAATTTCCGCGGACGGGACGGAAGCGGTGTCCGGCAGCTTCGACAATTCGGCTATCCGCTGGTCCCTTGAGCGTCACGTTGCCGAGCAAGTGATGCGTTTCCATGACAGCGCGGTCAACGCAGTCATCTTTCTCAAGGACGGTCGGATCGCAACGGCGGGCGCTGATGCGCGCATCGCGATTTGGACTCCCGGCCATCCGCGGCCCGACAAGGTGCTCGAGGGTCACACCGGGCCGATTGTCGGGCTGGCGTTATCGCCTGACGGAAAGACTTTGGCCTCGGCCTCGTGGGATCGCACCGTCCGGCTTTGGCCGCTTGGTGGTGGAACGCCGCGGGTGCTCGAAGGACATTCGCAAAACGTCAACGGCGTTGCTTTCATGCCGGACGGCCGCCGCCTCGTGAGTGCCGGCTACGATGCGAGTTTGCGCATCTGGCCTTTGCATCATGGCGAGCAGGCGGTCACCCGTTCACTGCCGGCGCCTTTGAATTCCGTGGTCGTTGCTCCAGACGGAGAGATCGTCACTGGCGGCGCGGATGGCAAAATTTACTTTCTTTCGCCGCGGGGTGAAGTGCTTGCCGATTTGAAAGTATCGACCGTCCCGGTCATCGCCGTTGCAATTTCACCCAACGGCGCATTGGTGGCGGCGGCAGGAGTCAAGGGATCGGTCGCGATTATCGATCGCAAGAAACGCGATCTGGTGCGCACGCTCGTTGGTCCCGGTCTGCCCGTGTGGTCTGTCGCGTTCTTTCCCGACAATCGCACGCTCTTGACCGGCGGTACCGATCGCATCGTTCGTCGCTGGGATACAACCAGCGGCGAGCCGGTAGGCTCCGTGGTCGTCGGCGCGCCAGCCGATCCGCTCGCCGCTTACGCCGGCGACCGCGGCGCCGAAGTGTTTCGCGCTTGCGTTGCCTGTCACACATTGAAACCCGATGAAGGAAACAGAGCAGGACCTACGCTCGCGGGAATTTTCGGCCGCCGCATCGCAACGCTGCCTGGCTACAATTTCTCGCCCGCTCTCAAGCACCTCGATATCGTCTGGTCTCCCGAGACGGTATCGAAGCTGTTCGAACTCGGTCCTGCGACCTATACGCCCGGCACCAAGATGCCTGAGCAGAAAATCGGTTCGGCGGAAGACCGCAAGGCGCTGGTTGATTTCCTCGCAAAGGCGACCAGGTAAGCCTGTCGTCGCGTGGCTCAGCTTTCGGTTTTTTGCTGCCGGAGATAATCGTCCGTCGTGCGCGGCGCCGGGCGCTGCGGCGCGCCATACGGATCGAAGTTTTCCTCCGCCACCGCCTGCACGCGGCAATCCGCGCACATCTTGATGAGGTCAAGTCGCTTCTTGGAGTCTTTATACATCCAGTGCGTGCTTTCGAGCTTGGCCAGAACGCGTTCGACCGAGCTTTTGGTTCCGAACGGCTCGCCGCAGCGAATGCAAAGGAACGGTTCCTCCTGCTTGATGACCCGGCTGGCCGCAGTGGCCGCGCGAAAATCGATCTGCGGCTGCAGGGTGATGACCTTCTCGGGACAAGTAGCCTTGCACAGGCCGCACTGCACGCAAGCATCCTCTGTGAAGCGCAGCATCGGCCGCTCCGGATCGTCGGACAATGCGCCGGTCGGACAGGCGGAAACGCAAGACAGGCATAGCGTGCAGCCGGTCACATCGACGTTCACCGTTCCAAAGGGCGCTCCCGCCGGCAGCGGAATGATATCTGCCGACCGCGGAGCAGCCGCATGCAATTCGCGCAGTGAAAGGCGCATCACCTCCCGCTTTCCACCCACCGGTGAGAATGTAGCTGGCCACGGCGCACATTCCATCGGCTCGATCGCACGAAGATGCTCACCAAACGCATCGGGATCATCTGTCTCGATCGTCGCGACGCGCGCGCCGGTGAATCCCAACCCGGCGAGAATAGGCTCGGCGAGTGCGATCGTTTGCATAAGACCGGCAACATCATGACGCGGCTTCGCGTGCAGCAGGAAGCGCACCGCGGAGGCGCCATAGGCCAATGAGGCCGCGATCGATTCCAGGCCGACTTGGGTAATTTCATTGACGGCGACAGGCAAAACGTTCGCCGGCAGTCCATCGCCGAAACGCGCCAGAGCGCTGATCATGTCGCTGCCGTGCGTTTCGTCGTGAAACAAGATTATTGCATCCCGGCCGCCCGCCCCGTGATAACCGGCAAGCAGCGTGCGCAGCCGGCGCAGCAGCGTATCCGAAGCCGGTAACGCGTATGCGGCCGCGCCGGTTGGACAGGCAGCCGCACATTGCCCGCAACCGGCACAAATTCCGGCGTCTATCGCAACGTGATCACCGGCGGGCGTAATCGCGCCTGTCGGACATAGATCGAGGCAACGATGACAGCCTACGATCGTCGAACGGGAATGGGCGCAGAGGTCCGCCGTGAAATTGATGTAGTGCGGCTTGTCGAACGTGCCGACCAGGTCGCGAGCCTTGAGTACCGCGCGTAATACCGCGGCCGGATCGGCCGGGTCGGCGCGAACATAACCGTCCCGCAGGTCGGCTGCGGGAAACAATGACTTTTCTCCTGACAGGTCGATCAGAATATCGCAGCGTGACAACGCGCCATCTCGCGCGTCATTGAACGCGAGCGCGTCGCGTGAAGACGGTTTGGGAGCTGCGTAGCCATCGACCGTTACTTCGAATTTGCCGAGGTAACCCTTGGCAAATCGAATCCGTCCTTTGACAACCGGGAATTCAGTGGTCCGCGGCGGCACAACGTCGGCGGCCGGTTCGATGAGGACGGTTACGTCAAGATGGTCTTTCAGAAGCTGCGCAGCTTCGATCGCCTGCTCGTCTTTCCCGTAGATGAGAACAACGCCGCTGCTTTCGAGCGCGATGTATTCCGGACCGGCTGTTGCTTCGGCAGCTGCCGCGATCAGTGCAGCCATTTTCGGGCGAGCGGCTTCGCTATCCTTCGACCATCCGGCGGTTTCGCGAATATTGACGAATGTGAGGTCGCCGGTGTTGCCTTGCTCCTCGGCGACTTCGGTGAATAGCGGTGCTTCCTGCGTACACGCGACAACGGTGGAAGCGTCACTGATGGCTGCGCGAATGCGCTCGAGTTCGGCTCGGCAGAACTGACGCCCTGTCATGATCGTGACATCGGGGCAAACGCGCCGTACCGCGTCCGCGGCGACCGGCATCGTGTCCTCGCATGAACACATCACAATGGTACGCGGCCGATCGGCCATGGCACTATCCTTATCCACCCGCAAATCTGTGAGCGCGATCCGCTTCAAGCGCCTTGTACGGCATCGATGGCGCTGAACCCCGGGGCTGGTCCTGCAACCCTCTCAGTCTATAATTACAGCGGTTCGAAACAAAAAAATACGAGCTGGAGCCATCCCTCTGGAGACGCGAAGCCGCACCCCGATGCCGTTCTCATCGGAACTCTTGCTGCCGCCGCCGTTCAGCCTGGTGACGCTGCGGGAACTCGGCGATGCGTTTGCTCACGCAAAGGCCATCGCTGCGGAAAGCGGCGCCGGCACGATTGTCTACGTCGGCCGGTTCGATCTGGCGGAATTTGCCGTCGTTCTTGAGCCGGACGAGCCCCTGCGCACCGCGCGACGCACGTTTTATGCCGCCATGTGTGCGCTTGCCGAGGCGCTCATCGCGCTTGCGCCGCCCGAAACGCCGGTCGATATCGTCTGGCCGGACGCGCTTGCGGTCAACGCAGGCGGGGTCGGCGGCGGACGTCTTGGGTGGCCGCGGGGCGCGCAAGAAGACAAACCGCCGGACTGGTTGGTGTTCGGGGCGATGATCCGCACGGTCTCAATGAGCGATGCGCCCGGGCTCCATCCTTTGAGCACTGCGCTTGAAGAAGAAGGCTTCACCGATTTCGCGGCGGCGCGGCTGGTCGAAAGCTTTGCGCGCCATCTGATGCTGATGACCGATACATGGCAGGAGCGCGGATTTGCCGCGATCGCGCATGAGTATTTGACGCGCCTTCCGCGCGAAAGCGGTACGCGCCGCGACATCGATGAAAATGGCGATTTGTTGATTCGGCGTGTCGGCCGCGCTGAACCGGAGCGCAGGCAACTGCTGCCGGCGCTGGCGAAGCCGTCCTGGCTCGATCCGAAAACGGGTGGCCCGCGCCTATGAAACTGCTGCGCACCATTCGGCTCGACGCATCGGATACCTTCGTCTTCGAGAAGGCGGCAGAGCCGGGCGAGTGGGCGGTTTCGGGCGCATTCGTCTTCTGGGGCGACGATCCGAGCCAATTGAAAGGCAAGGCGCGTTCCGCGTTCCGCGCGGGGTTCCTTGGCGTAAATTCGCTTGGCTGGTCGACGCTGGTGCAAATCGTGCAGACAGATGAAGCGGAGCGCGAAGCCGTGGTCGCGCTGCTGGCGCAGCGGCTGGTTGAAAGTTTTGGCGCGCCCGACAGCGAGACGGCGCGCCGCGCCGCGGAAGAAGAACTTACCTTCGCCGAGTCGCTTTGCGATCAGCCGCTGGACACGCTGATCGCCGTCCATCGCGTCTACGAGGACGGCGCTGTACGCGAATCGTTTCGAACGCTGCGCCCGCGCAACGGACCGAAGCCGCTGCGGGCGTTTTCCTTCTTCGAAGTCGAAGGAGAGGAGGAGCCGCAGCCGGGTGACCGTGTCGATCTGGTGGCCCTCGCTGGAAAAGAACGCAAATGAAAGACTTCTGGATTTCCTCCGGCCATCATTTGCTCGATCGCGACACGGGCGGCGGGCTGCTGCTGACCGACGAATTCCTGAAGGTGTATCTGGCCCGTCCCGAGTTGCTGCCCCCAGCGGACGCGTGCGCCGCCGAGCGTGCGATCTATGACACGCTGCTCGCGGATCCGCGCAGGCCGATTTCGGAATCCGAGATTTCCGCAATCGCGGATGCGGATGCGCGCGAGAACTGGCAGCATATGGTGGCGTTTCGCGATCATTTGCTCCGTTACAAGACGCTGGAGGCCGCCTATTCCGATCTGGCGCGCAATGGAAGCCGCGGCACGCCGCCACTGTTCATCAATCAGCTTGTCCATGTCATCCTGCGAAACGCACTCGACCGCTGTGCCGATCCGCTGGTGCTGCGCGCGGCGGAACTGTTTTTCCGGACACAGCGCGTCACGCTGCATGAAAACTCGCTGCTCGCCGCGGACGAGGAGACGATTGGCGGCACCAATGCAGCGCCGGTTTCTCCATTGATCTCAATGCTCGGCATTCCCGCCGAGGCGAATATCGACGTCCTCAACGATCAAAACGCGGACACCTATTGGGATCGCAGCGACCGCTTCGACATGGCGATCGACCTTACCGGCGGGCGCGCCGGTCTCGCAGCTCTGGCGAATGCCATGAGGGCATGGATCTCGCATGTCGTCGGCATCGATGTCGACATCGAGCCGTTTACCGAATTCAAGAACGTCAATTTTGTTTGGTATGTCGGACTGGATTCCGACGCGACGCAATTGGGCAATCAGTTGTGGCGCGGCGAACAGCCGGATGATGCACTGCTGTCGCGTGTGGTAGGATTGTTTCGCCTCGTGTTCAGGGATCCGTCCCTGATGCTGCAAAACGTGCGCGGAGAGCCGGTATATCTGATATTGACAATGACCGCTGACAAACTCATCCGCATGAAGCCGCAAAATCTCGTGGCCGGGTTGCCGATCAGTCGCTTGGAGGCCGTCAGTTGAAAGTTGCACCACCTCTCCAGACAATCGCCGTCGCCGTCGTGGTCGAGCGCCGCAAGGGCGTGACCCAATGGAGCGATTTCAGCTGGCGTCCGGTCGGCGTGCTGGTGGGAGAGCCAGCGGCCGCGCCGTGGAGCAAGCTGAGCGAGGACGAAGAGCGTGCGACCTTTTATGCGGGCGTTGCCGAAATCGAATTTCACCGCACGGCGACCGACAATTATCGCAGCAATCTGGCGACCGGGAATCCGTCGCTCTGGATCGCGCTGCAGCCAACCGGCGCGGAGCCGCCGTACGAATTGCTTACCGTCACAGCCGATCCGGCGGAAGGCGAGGCACTAACCGAAACCGGCAGCGACCTCGTCGAAGCGGTGCCGATGCCCGCGACCATTCAGGACGCGGTTGCAGCATTCGTGGCGGAGCACCATGTCGATCATGCGTTTGTAAAGCGCAAGCGCGACCGCGCCAATCCGGAAGCAATGGGGCGTCGCGCGCCGCTCGGTAGCGAGAAGCATCGATGAGCGAGCCGGAAAATTTTTTGGAGCGTTGGTCACGGCGCAAGCACGAAGCTGCGCAGACAGAGACGGCCGCCGAGCGGGAAAAAGGCAAACAAGAACCGCGCGAGCAAGACGAAGAGGCATCGAAACCTGAGTCGAAGCATGAAGAGCCGGAATTCGATATCTCGAAGTTACCGCCGATCGAATCGATCGACGCAAATTCAGACGTGCGTGCATTCATGCAACGGGGCGTTCCGCCTGAGTTGAAGCATGCGGCTCTTCGTCGCGCTTGGTCGGCGGACCCTGAAATTCGCGACTTCATTGGCCTGGTTGAGAACGGATGGGATTTTAATGATCCCTCCGGTGCGCCCGGTTTCGGGCCGCTGCAGAAAGAAGACCTTCCACGCCTGCTGGCGCAAGCCGTCGGGCCGCCGCCTGACTCCGATACCTTCGCGGACGTCAAATCGGTCAAAACGGCGGACGTTGACACGCAAAATGCGACGCCGGTGAGCGACTCTTTCGCATCGGGTTCGACTAAAGACGTAGCTCAGGGAACTGGCGAGCATCCGGATCGCGCATTGAACGACGTGTCGCCCGAACCCGCTTCCGGTATTGCGACGCAAAATAATTCAACGCGCGCTTCTCCTGAGGTCACAACGCGGCCACGCCGGCACGGCGGTGCACTGCCGACGTAAAGCGTGACAATGAGCTGCGCCATAGCCTCCGGCTATTGACGTCACTTCGAGTGCAGCGATAGCTTTTAATTATAGCTATTCTGAACTGGTGACAGCGCGCCATGAGCGATGCCGGACTTCAGGATGCCATTCGCGCCGCAGGCGGCGTGACCGAGCTTGCTCGCCGGATCGGAATCTCGCAGCCGTCGATATCGAACTGGACGCGGGTGCCGGCCGAGCGCGTGCTCTCGGTCGAAGCGGCGACCGGTATCTCCCGCACGATACTTCGTCCGGATCTTTACGTTGAATTCGACATGAATGATATCGATGAAGTCGACCTGGCGCGCGCTCAGGAATATGCGCTGCTGGGAAGCCTCCTGCTGCGCGCGCCCGACGCCGCGATGCTCAAGCGCCTGAGCGGATTGCGGGGCGACGCAACGCCGCTCGGTGTTGCGCATATCGCCCTTGCTGATGCGGCGAGCGGCGCGAATGCGAACAAAATCGAGCGCGAGTTTTTTAACCTGTTCATCGGCATCGGCCGCGGCGAGCTGGTGCCATACGGCTCTTACTATCTCACCGGCTTTTTGCACGAGCGGCCGCTGGCGCGCTTGCGCGAGGATTTGATCGCGCTCGGCATCGAACGCGTGGAAGATCAATATGAGCCGGAAGATCATGCCGGCATTCTTTGCGAGATCATGTCCGGCGTCATTGGCGGCCAATTTGATGTACCGCCGGGCTCCGACCGGAATCTCTTTGAGAAGCATCTCTCGCCATGGCTCGGCCGCTTCTTCTCCGACTTGGAGAATGCCGAAGCTGCAAACTTCTATCGGCGCGTCGGTGCCATTGGGCGCATTTTCCTGGAAATCGAAGCGGAGGCTTTCGCGCTGCCCGAGTGAGGCGCGAGGATATAGGCATTCGAGGAGGACTGGCGATGAAAACGGAACAAAAGGTCAATCTGGCAAGACGCGATTTTCTTCGTGTGCTTGGGGCCGGCGCCGGTGTTGCGGCGACGCCCGCCGTTTTCGTCAGTGAGGCAAATGCCGATTCCGAAAGCGCCGACGAAAAAACCAAAGCGCGCTACCGCGCTGACTCGGATGACGTAAAAGCCTTTTACCGCGTCAACAGCTACCCGCGCTGAAGGAGACATGCCGTGCTGATCAAGAGAAAAGAACGTCACGCACGCCAGAGTTCGCTCTCTGCCCTGGCCGGTAACGGAAGCGCCGGGTTCGATCGGCGCACTTTCTTGCGACGGTCTGGCCTTGTCGCCGGCGGACTCGCCGCGTTCGGCGCCGTGCCGCTTACGACCGTGCGCAAGGCGAAAGCCGGGCCGCCGCCCGCCAAGGGTGCAAGCGTTACCATTCGCAAGAGCATCTGCACCCATTGCGCCGTGGGCTGCACCGTCACAGCGGAAGTGTCGAACGGCGTGTGGATCGGCCAGGAGCCGAGTTGGGATTCGCCGATCAACCGCGGTTCGCACTGCGCGAAGGGAGCCTCGGTGCGCGAACTGGTGATGGGAGAGCGCCGGCTGAAATATCCGATGAAGCTCGTCAATGGTGAGTGGACGCGCATCAAGTGGGATCAGGCGATCGACGAGATCGGCGACAAATTGCTGGAGGTCCGCAAGAAATCGGGAGCCGATTCGGTTTACTGGATGGGCTCGGCCAAGATGACCAATGAAGGGTCTTACTGGTTCCGCAAGTTGGGCGCGTACTGGGGCACCAACAATACCGATCATCAGGCGCGCATCTGCCATTCAACGACCGTCACGGGCGTGGCCAATACCTGGGGCTACGGCGCGATGACGAATAATCTCAACGACATGCGCAACGCGAAAACGCTGCTGTTCATCGGCAGCAACGCCGCCGAAGCGCATCCCGTCGGCATGCAGCACATGCTGGAGAGCAAGGAGCTCAACAAAGGAAACTTCATCGTATTCGATCCGCGCATGACCCGCACGGCAGCTCATGCGACCGAATACGTGCGCTTCCGTCCGGGCACCGATATCCCCACGCTGTACGGAATGTTGTGGCACGTCCTCAAGAATGGCTGGGAAGACAAGGAATTCATCAAGCAGCGCGTCTACGGCTTCGAGGATGTGCGCAAGGAAGTGGAGAAGTGGAATCCGGAGGAATGCGAACGCGTGACCGGCGTTCCCGGCGCGCAGCTGGAACGTGTCGCCAAGATGTTTGCGACGGAAAAGCCGTCAACAATCATCTGGTGCATGGGCCAGACCCAGCATTCCGTCGGCACCGCCAACGTGCGTGCGAGCTGCATCGCGCTGCTCATGACAGGCAATATCGGCGCTCCCGGCACCGGCGGTAACATCCTGCGTGGCCACGACAACGTGCAGGGCGCGACCGACGTCGGTCTCGATATCGTGACGTTGCCGTTCTACTACGGCCTGTCCGATGCCGCCTGGCAACACTGGGCGCGCGTGTGGGAGACCGACTACGACTGGTTCGTGTCGCGCTTCGACGAAAAGAAGATGATGAACACGTCGGGCATCCCGCTGACCCGCTGGTTCGACGCAGTTCTGTTGCCGAAGGACCAGGTCGCGCAGAAGGACAACGTCCACGCGATGTTCGTGCAGGGCCACGCCAGCAATTCGATCACACGCATTCCCGAATCAATGAAGGCGCTGAAAGCGCTCGAGCTGCTGGTCGTAGCCGATCCGCATCCGACGACCTGGGCTTCGCTGGCCGTTCAGGCGGGACGCAAGGACAACACCTACCTGTTGCCGGTCGCAACACAGTTCGAGTGCAAGGGATCGCGGGTTGCCACCGGCCGTCAATTGCAGTGGGGCGAACAGATTGTGAAGCCGATCTTCGAGTCGAAGGACGACCTCGAAGTCATGTATCTGATCGCCAAGAAGCTCGGCTTCGCCGACAAGATGTTCAAGAACATCAAGGTCGAGAACAATCTGCCCTCGGCCGAGGACATCCTGCGCGAGATCAACCGCGGCTCGTGGTCAACCGGCTACTGCGGACAGTCGCCGGAGCGGCTCAAGGCGCACATGAGGAATCAGGCGAAGTTCGACCTGGTCACCACGCGCGCGCCGAAGGACGACCCGGAAGTCGGCGGCGACTATTACGGCCTGCCGTGGCCGTGCTGGGGATCGCCCGAAGTACGCCATCCCGGAACGCCGTTGCTCTACGATACGACCAAGAGCGTGCAGGACGGTGGCGGCACTTTCCGTGCCCGCTTCGGAGTGGAGCGAAACGGTATGTCCTTGTTGTCCGAGACTTATTCCAAGGATTCGGAAATCAAGGACGGATACCCGCAGTTTACCTACGGCGTGCTGAAGAAGCTTGGCTGGGACAAGGATCTCACACCGGAGGAGCTCGCGACGATCCAGAAGATCGGCGGCGACAAGGCCGACAGTGTGTCGTGGTCGACCGACCTGTCGGGTGGAATCCAGCGCGTCTGTATCAAGCACAACGTCATGTGTTACGGGAACGGCAAGGCGCGCATGAACGCGTGGAATCTGCCGGATCCGATACCGGTGCACCGCGAACCGATCTATACGCCGCGCGTCGAACTGGTGTCGAAGTATCCGACGTTGCCCGATGCCAAGCAGTTCAGGCTGCCGAACATCGGCTTCTCGATTCAGAAGAACGCCGTCGACAAAGGCATCGCGAAGCAATTTCCCCTCATCCTCTCGTCCGGACGCCTGGTCGAGTACGAGGGCGGCGGCGAAGAAACGCGCTCCAACAAATGGCTCGCCGAACTGCAGCAGGAGATGTTCATCGAGATCAATCCGGCCGATGCCAGTGCTCGCGGCATCAAGGACGGCAGCTGGGTCTGGGTGACCGGCGCTGAAAACAACTCCAAAGCAAAGGTGAAGGCGCTGGTGACCGAGCGCGTCGGCAAAGGCGTTGCATGGATGCCGTTCCACTTCGGCGGATGGTTCGAAGGCAACGACCTGCGCAGCAAATATCCCAAGGGGGCGGACCCCTACGTGCTCGGCGAGAGCGCGAACACGATCATGACCTACGGCTACGACCCGGCGACCGGCATGCAGGAGCCGAAAGTCAGTCTCTGTCAGATCAGAGCTGCATAAGGAGGCGGCACCATGGCTCGAATGAAATTCCTTTGCGACGCCGACCGCTGCATCGAGTGCAACGCTTGCGTCACCGCCTGCAAGAACGAGCATGAAGTGCCGTGGGGCATCAACCGCCGGCGCGTCGTGACTCTCAATGACGGCAAGCCGGGCGAGAAATCGGTATCGATGGCCTGCATGCACTGTACCGACGCGCCCTGCGCGGCGGTCTGCCCGACCAATGCCTTCTATACGACGGCCGATGCCGTGGTTCTGCATTCAAAGGACATCTGCATCGGCTGCGGCTATTGCTTCTACGCCTGTCCGTTCGGCGCGCCGCAATATCCGCGGGTGGGCAATTTCGGTTCGCGCGGCAAAATGGACAAGTGCACGTTCTGCGCCGGCGGTCCGGAAGCCGACGGCTCGAAGGAGGAATATGAGAAGTACGGCGCGAACCGCCTGGCGGAAGGGAAGCTGCCGCTTTGCGCCGAGATGTGCTCGACCAAGTCCTTGCTTGCCGGCGACGGCGACGTGATCGCCAAGATCTACAAGGAACGCGTGTCCAAGCGCGGTTACGGTTCTGGTGCTTGGGGCTGGCAGACCGCCTATCGCGAGTCGATCGCGACGTGACGGCAACCGGAAACCGGCGGTTCACGCGTACTTGACAGGAGGATGCCATGGCCAGGCTGTTCACGCGAATTGGGCTCTTCATCAGCGCGCTGGTAATTGTATTTGCAATGGCAGCGGCGGCGCCGGCCTCGGCTCAGCAGCCGAGCCCGACCGATCCGCAAGCCAACGCGGTGACGGAGCAGCAACTGCTGCGGCAGCTTGATACGATCAAAGGCCGGGGCACGATTCCGGACGTGAAATCCTACGTGCTGGAACATCCCGCCGGGCGCGATTGGCGTGAATTTCGCACTGTCACGTTACGCTGGATCGGCGGCATTGCGATTCTTGGCACGCTGATCGGTCTGGTTGCCTTCTATCTCTGGCGCGGAATGGTGAAGATCGAGAGCGGACGTTCAGGCCGCAAGATCGTGCGCTTCAATGCCTTCGAGCGCTTCATCCATTGGATGACCGCGACGTGTTTTGTCATCCTTGCCATCACCGGGCTCAATATCAGCTTCGGCCGTCCGTTGCTGCTGCCGCTCATGAGTCCGCAAGCATTCACCGACTGGTCGCAGTGGGCGAAGTATGCCCACAACTATCTCAGTTTCCCGTTCACCATCGGCGTCATTGTGATTTTCCTGATGTGGATCGCCGGAAACATACCGAACAAGGTCGACATTGAATGGCTGCGGCGCGGCGGCGGTATCGTCGGTAACGATCACCCGCCGGCGTATCGATTTAATGCCGGCCAGAAGGCGATCTACTGGATTGTCGTAATTGGCGGCGGTCTGATTGCCGTGACCGGCTATGTGCTGATGTTTCCGTTCTACGGCACCGACATCAACTCGATGCAATACGCGCAGATGGTGCACGGCGTTGTGGCGATGTTGTTCGTCGCGGCCATGCTAGGCCACATTTACATCGGCACGATCGGCATGGAAGGCGCTTTCGAGGCAATGGGCGAGGGGACCGTCGACCTCAATTGGGCCAAGGAGCATCACATCCTCTGGCTTGAGGAGGAACAGGCCCGGACCGGTGCCAATGAGTCGAGGCAGCAGCCCCTCTCGACACCTGCAGAATAGCTGATCATTCGACAGGCGCGGGCGCTGCGCCCGCGTCATTTCCTGAGCTGCCCCGCCTTCGCGCATTCAGGCGTACATATACGCCGGCCGCAAGCTGCGTCCGCCGGCCGCTACGTCGCGCAGCCGGTATTAGCCACTGAGACGCACGCTGCTGGTAACGAAAGCCTGGTCAACTGTCTTTTGGAAGCCACCGAGAACGACGCTGCCGATCACGGCAATAACGGCAGCAACCACACATGCTGTGATAAAAGCCTTCATGGAATTGCCTCCCTCAAGCGCCCTCACAAATTATAGCACTTTTCCGGATGTAAACACGGTCATTGGTGCCGCAGCTGTAGACGCTGAATTGCATAGATTGCCCGTTTGAAAATAGGCCTCCCGTCCCGCAGGGGCGGACTCTGAGCGGCATTCTTTCTCTTCGACCCGTGTCCGGTGGCAAGCTAACTCAGTCGGGCGTGCCTTCGCCGTTCGAAGCGAACAGAGCGGCGAGCGCATCGGCAGCCTCAGTAAAACAATTCGATCTGATGTGAGCGGGCTCACAGTCGCCCACGATGGCTGCGTGCTAACGCTGCGGCCAGCGTCAAGGAACGCGTTGCAGGAAATGGCGCCGTGCGGGGCCTCTGCATTGCAAACGTGCAGGCATGCAAACGCGAGGCCGCAATTGACTGGAACGCGACCGATGTAACGCTACCACCACCATGGAGGTAATCATGCGTAATGTGCTCATCGGATCCACCGCTGTGACGATTGCCGCCATCGTCTTGCTCAGCTTCGCGCTGCGGCACGTGCCGAACGCAACTGCCAAGCCGGAATCCGCAACCTCGGTCGACACCTATTCGATGCAGTCGAAGGCGAAAAATCTTCCGGAGCAAACCTTCGATGACTTGATTTGATGCCTGTCCGCGCCCCGTCGCGCGGGAAAAGGCACACGAATTTGAGCCATAGGTTGGCTGCTCCAGCTTGTGATTGTCTTGGGGCTCAGGCCATAGGCCGGGGCCCCGGGACAGATTCTCAAGATAGGGCCGCCCTGTGACGACACCCGCAGATCGCTCTTGGAGCCGATCACGGCGCCGTCAGCCGGAACTTCCCGATAGGCTGGCCAGCCGGCATCGCTCACGCTAGCTGACCCCGGATTTCGAACGCGCATCGCACAAGGCGATAACCGATCGCTTGGACATACCAATGTCCCGGCGTGTTGGTTCGCGCGGATAGATGCCGGGTGCCAGTCGGCGGACCGGGATTTTTTGGAGCGCATACCGGGCGACTCGACCGGGGCGCTGCAGTCCCGTAACATTGTTGCCTGCAGTCAACGGTCATAAAAAATCGCCGGGAGGACAATATGCCGTTTCGCCTATCGACCCTGCCGATGCTCGCTGCAGGAGTGTTTGCTTTTTCAGCCGCCGCCTATGGCGCCGACACGATCAAGGTCGGTGTCACCATCGCGCAATCCCCTCCGGGCTCCGTCTCGCAGGGCAAGCAAGTGAAGGATGGCCTCGAGGTCGCTGCCAAGTTGATCAATGATGCGGGCGGCGTGAATGGCCAAAAGATTGAGCTGATCTACGAGGACACGCAAGGCATTCCCGAAAAAGCGCGCGCCGCGGTGGAGAAGCTGATCACCCGCGACCACGTCGTGGCCGTCACCGGCGAACACCAGAGCTCGGCGGCACTTGCGGGCATCGAGGTCGCGCACCGCTATCACGTTCCGTACATCAACACGAACGGCTGGTCCGACGTCATTCGCGAGAAGGGTTATCCGGAAGTGTTCAATCCGGGCAACTACAACAGCCGTGTCGCGATCGCTGTCGCCGATACGATGAAGTCGCTCGGTGCAAAGAATGTCATCGCCTTCTGCGAGAATACCGACTACGGAGTCGGCCTCGCAAAGTTGATTGGAGTGCAAATCGGCGAGCGCGCGAAGGGCATCAACTACAAGTATGAAACCCTCGACCGTGCTTCGAAGGACTTCTTGCCTGCGATCCTGCCGCTAAAGGCAAATCCGCCTGATGTGGTTATCGAAATCATGCTGCCGCCGGCCGCCTATATCCTGCTTAACCAGTTGAACGAGCAGGCCGTCGCGCCGACGAAGAAGACGCTGATTTACGACGCTTCCGGCATCGCAGACTATCCGGACTTCTGGCAGAACGTCGGCGACTCCGCCAAGAACATGCTGGTCTTCGGCCTCTATCATCCGAAGATGCCGCTGCCGGATCTCGGCAAGAAAGTCGCCGACGCTTATGTCGCGAAAACTCACAGCGATCCCAACCGCCTCCTGTTCCAGGCGGCGGACAGCCTCTATCTCATCGCGGAAGCAATCAAGATCAGTAAGTCCACCAAGCCGGACGACATGATCAAGGCGCTGGAAAACATCAAGTGGACCGGCACCCGCGGCGAGATCACCTTTTCGCACGAGAAGTCGGGTTTCAAATATCATCAGTGGCTCGACGTTCCCTACGTGACCTTCCAGGTCACGGCAGTGAAGCAGCCTGTCGCCGATATGAAGCTCGTGCAGCAGCCCGGGCAACCGCTTGACGTGTCGAAGATCGAGCGGCCCGCCAACTAGTCCTCGTGGCTAACGTCAAAGGGGGGAGACGCAAAAGCGCCTCCCTCACTTTGCATCCCTTACTTTGTCATTTGAATGCTTACCCTTGATCTCCTTATAAACGGTTTGATCATCGGCGTGTTCTACGCGCTCATGGCGATCGGCCTTTCGTTGATCTTTGGCATCCTCAAGATCGTTAACTTCGCCCATGGCGAGTTCTACATGGTCGGCGCCTACGCCTATACGCTGGCGGCGCTCTCGCTCGGCATCTCGCCGTGGCTTGGGATTCCACTCGCGCTTGTCATTGGGCTTTTGCTCGGCCTCGTCGTCGAGCGCCTCCTCATGCGGCCGCTTTATAGCGGCTATACGTCCTGGGGTGTGATGCGCGACGAATACGCCGTTATCGTCACGTTCGCGCTCTCGATTTTCCTCATCAACATCGTCGACAAGGTGGTCGGTCCCTTCGCCTACAAGGGCCCGCCGCTGGTCAACATTTCGAGGGTAACCGTCGGCCCGCTCGCGATGTCAGGGCATCGGCTGGTCGCGGCGCTGATCGCGATCGCCGTCATCGTCACTGTCGCGCTGATCATCCGATACTCGTTCTGGGGCCGCCAGATTCAGGCGGTGTCGCAAAATCGCCTCGGTGCGTCGCTCGCAGGAATCGACACAGCGAAGGCAAGTGCGATCGTCTTTGCGCTTGCGGGTGGTCTCGCCGCTGTTTCAGGCGCGTTGCTGGCGAACATCTTTAACCCCACGCCCGATGTCGGCGTTTTCCCGGCGATCAAATCTTATACGATTGTCGTTCTCGGCGGCATGGGCTCCGTGCCGGGCAGCATCGTCGCAAGCCTCGTGCTGGGCGTCTTAGAGAGCTTCGGCGGCGTTTACATTTCGTATCAGTATCGCGACACATTCGGCCTCTTCATCCTTATTCTGTTCCTGCTGTTTCGGCCGCAAGGTCTGTTCGGCGAGCGGGCGCGGGAGGTGTGATGAGCACGGGAGGGCATCCTACCAACCGGCGGCTGCGCATCGAGTTCATCGTCTCGCTCGCCATTCTGCTCGTCGTTGCCGGACTGCCGGCAATCGTGACAAACGCGTACTGGCAAGGCGTGATCGTCGTCTCGATGTATTTCGCGATGCTCTCGATCGCCTGGAATATTCTTGCAGGCTACGCCGGTCAGTTTTCCCTCGCGCCCGCTGCTTTCGGCATGATCGGCGCCTATGCCACGGGGCTGCTCGCCTATTATTACCACACCGGTTACGCGATCGGCATTCCGGCGGCGATTGTCGTGTCGGGTCTTATCGGCCTTGTCCTCGGGCGCATTGTGCTTCGCCTGCGTGGTCCGTATCTCGCGCTCACCACGCTTTCATTCGCTGAGATCATGCGGCTGGTGATTTCCAATTCAATCGAAATCACGCGCGGCGATCTTGGCCTGAACGTGCCGGGCATTTTTCAGGAGCGTCTGCCCTATTACTACCTGATGATTGGCGTTCTGCTGATTATCCAGGTTGGGCTGTTCTATCTTTTGCGTTCTCGCGCAGGACTTTATTTGCGCGCTATTCGCGACGACGAAATCGCGGCTGCAAGCCGCGGGGTGCGCATCGTTTACTGGAAAACTTTCGCATTCACGCTGAGTGCCGCGATTTGCGGACTTGGCGGTGCGCTGTACGGACACTTTGCACATTTCGTGAGCCCGGAGCTTGGACTGCTGCAGCAGACAGGCGTCGTCATCAGCATGGTCGTGATCGGCGGGCTCGGCACAATGGTTGGGCCGCTTATCGGCGCGCTCCTGGTTTACGTCACCTCGGAATTTCTGCGCGACGTCGGAAACTACCAGCTCGTCGTCTTCGCGTTCCTCGTCATTATCTTCGCACGCTTCTTCCGCGCCGGTTTGTGGGGCCTCGTCCTTCTCCTTCTCGGGGTTCGAGCGCCGCGCCCTCTCGCTGCTGCGCCCGCGACGGAGTGAGCTATGGCCTATCTCGTGGTCGACCGCGTCAGCAAATCCTTCGGCGGCTTGAAGGCGCTGGACGAGGCGAGCTTTTCGCTTGAGGCCGGCGAGCTTGTCGGCCTGATCGGTCCGAACGGTTCCGGCAAAACCACCCTGATCAACATTCTGTCGGGCCACCTCAGCTGCGATTCCGGCAAAGTCGAACTCAACGGTGAGACAATTACAGGCTTGCGTCCCGAAGTGCTTGCCCGGCGTGGGGTGCTCAGGATGTTTCAGCTCACCCGCTCATTCCCGCGCATGAGCGCCTTCGACAATTTGCTCGTCACCGGCTGCGCGCTGGGCCTGTCGCAGGAAGCGGCCGAAGCGCGCGCCTTAAGTCTTCTGCAAGACCTGAGCCTCACCCGCATTATGGATCTGGATGCCGGCCAGCTTTCCGGCGGTCAAATGAAACTCCTCGAATTCGGCTCCTGCTTCATGGTGCCGCCACGAATCGCGCTGCTGGACGAACCTTTTGCGGCGGTGCATCCGACGCTCAAGGAGATTATGAGCGACTTCATCCGCCGCCGTCACGCCGAAGGCCAGACCTTCATTCTCGTCAGCCACGATATGCCCGTCATCGTCGAGCTTTGCCCGCGTACGGTCTGCATGAACGCAGGCCGTGTCATCGCTGATGAGGCGACGCGCGCTGTGCTCACCGACAAGGTGGTAATCGAAGCCTATCTCGGCGAGGCCGCTGCATGAGCGCGCTTCTCGCATTGGAAAATGTCAGTGCCGGCTACGTTGCTGACATCGACATCCTGCGCAACGTCAATATTGAAATCGCCGAAGGCGCCGTTACCGGGCTCATCGGTCTGAATGGAGCCGGAAAATCCACGATCATGAAAACGATTTGTGGGTTCCTCACTCCGAGCGCGGGCAAGATTCAGTTCGACGGCAAGGACATCACCGGGATTCCTGCGCACAAGGTGATCGATCACCGCATTTCCTACATCCCGCAGGAATCGAGCCTGTTCAATTACATGAGCGTCGAGAACAACCTTATGCTCCCGCTTGAGCATCTCGCACGCAAGAAGATCAGTCTCACGATGGACGATCTCGCAGGCCGGTTGGAGAATTGCTTCGAGAAGTTTCCGCTCCTGCGCGAGCGAAGGAATGCCAAGGCAGGTGACCTCTCCGGCGGTCAACAGAAGATGGTCGAATTTGCCAAAGCCTATTTGCAGCGGCCTCGTCTCTGCCTGATCGATGAGCCGAGCATCGGGCTTGCACCGAAAGTCGCCGAGGAAGTCTACCAGTGGATCGACCTGTTCGCGTCGGAAAAAATGGCCATTCTTCTGGTCGACCACAACGTGCGGCGGGTAGTAAGGATGTCGTCGTACATTTACGTGCTCTCGCTCGGTGAGATCACAGCGCAAGGGAAGCCCGAAGACTTCGCTGGCGACCTGCACGCGCAGGTGAAGGCATGGCTCGGCATCAATTTCTGAAAAGATGGATGCCAATCACAGATAGCAATGCGCGGGGGACGCCGACAACTCAAGGCGGAGAGTCAAAGTGTCGGCTCGATCTGAACGATTTCCGGTTTGGTGGCAGCTGTCGCCTGCAGCACAAGGCGAAATTGCGAGTCATGCTGCGGATCGGGCACGGCAGCTCGAGCAAAGGCTGCACGCGTTCGTAAAAATTGAAGACGCGTCATCCCGCGCATCGCGAACGGGTCCACTTGCGGCGATGCCTTATGCCGTCAAGGACATGTTCGCGGCGCCAGGCCACAATCCCGATTGCGGGCTTGCGTCTCCCGGCAACCTTCTCCTCGACGGCGACGCTGACGTTCTCAGCCGGCTCGACGCTGCGGGCGCTTGCCGTATCGGCTTTACGAGGATGACCGAGCTTGCTTACGAGCCGTCCGGTTTCAACGCCGTGACGGAGTATGCGCGCAATCCGTGGAATCTCGATTTCATACCGGGAGGCTCATCATCGGGTTCGGCCGTCGCCGTTGCGAGCGGTTCGGTGGTCTTTGCTGTGGGCTCCGACACCGGCGGCTCGATCAGAGTACCCGCGCATTGTTGCGGTGTGACCGGATGGAAGCCGACGTGGGGAAGCGTAAGTGTCGCGGGGGCATTGCCGCTGGCGCCATTCCTTGATTCAGTCGGCTTGCTTGCACGCTCCGCTTTGGAGCTTGCGCCAGTTGCGGAAGCAATTTCGGCAAATGCACATCCCCGCACAGCAATTGAACGGATTGTGGTTCTGCGCGATGCGGTGAATGAAGCCGAAGACGCCATTCGAAGCGCGTGTGACGATGGCATTGAGGCGCTGCGTGCATCTGGTGCTGCAGTGTCGTATGCCGACGGGCTATCGGCCATCCAGGCGATTGACGTTTACGCCTTGCGGGTCATGCAGGGGGAGGCGTTGCGCACGCATGCCGGGCGGCTTGACGATCCGGCAATCGATGCGGTCTTGCGCACGCGCCTGATCAAGGGACACGAAATAGATGAGGCAATGCTTTCGGCAAGTCGAGCGGCGCGGGCACGGCTGGCTGAAGACTTTGAGGAACGGATTTTGGGTAAGGCCGATGCCGCCGTACTGCCGGTGATGCCGATACGCACGCCGCCTTTCAGCGAAGTCGATCCGTCTTCCCCGTCGTTCAGTGCCCGCCGCCTGTACGCGCTCAGCAGCTACTGCCGGTTCGTCAACATGCTCGGCTTTCCGGCCATCGCTTTCCCGGTGGGCTTTGATAACCGCGGCATGCCTGTCGGCCTGCAGATGGTCGCACGTCCCGGCCGTGACGGTGATTTGATTGCGCTGGCAGCCAAAATGCAGGAAAAAACCGGTTGGCACGGCCGCATCCCTGCGGCCGTTCGCGTCTCGTGGATGCTTGAAAGGGCTGCACCCTATGACTGAAAACGCGGCTGCGCTCGCGAACTTGCGCGTTCTCGACCTGACGCGTGCGCGCGCCGGCCCGACCTGTTGCCGCGTGCTGGCCGATTTCGGAGCCGACGTCCTCAAGATCGAAGCGCCGCCCGGCGTCGATCCGAATGAGAGCATGAACGGCCCGCGTGACGGCTATGACATGCTCAACCTTCACCGCAACAAACGGTCGCTCACGCTCAATCTGAAGGAGCGGGAGGGGCGCGACATTTTCATGCGCCTTGCAGAAACGGCCGACGTTGTCGTCGAGAATTTTCGCCCCGACGTCAAGGAGCGGCTCGGCATCGGCTACGAGGCACTACGCGCAGTGAATCCGCGCATCATTCTCGCGTCGATTTCAGGCTTCGGGCAAACGGGCCCTTATCGCTTGCGTGCAGGGTTTGATCAGATCGCGCAAGGCATGGGCGGCTTGATGTGGGTCACGGGCAAAGCCGGGGAAGGACCGATGCGTGCCGGCATCGCGGTTGCAGATTCATCGGCAGGGCTCTACGCCACGATCGGCATCCTTGTGGCGCTCGCCGAGCGCGAACGCTCGGGTGTGGGGCAATGGGTGCAGACGTCCTTGCTTCAGGCGCAGATTGCGATGCTCGATTTTCAGGCCGCCCGCTATCTCGTTGAAGGCGAAGTGCCGGTGCAGGCGGGCAACGACCATCCCTACTCAACACCGATGGGCGTCGTGCAAACTGCGGATGGTTACATCAACATCGGCGTCGGCGGAGATGGCCAGTGGCGCGCGTTGTGCAAGGCATTGCAGCGGCCCGATCTCGCGGCGAACAAGGATTACGAAACCCTCGCCGGCCGTTATCGCCATCGGCCGGCCTTGATGAAGACGCTTGCCGAGGTCTTCGCAACCCGCACATCCGCAGAATGGCTCGAAGCACTTGAAGCAGTCGGCGTTCCGGCGGGGCCGATCAACAAGCTGGATGCGGTGTTCGCCGATCCGCAAGTCGAGCATCTCGGGATCGCCGTCAAATGTCATCATCCCACGCGCGGCGATGTGCGCATCGTCGGGCAACCAGTCACGCTGTCGCGCACACCTGCGCGCATCGAGAAGATGACTCCGGCGCGAGGCGAGCATACGGACGCGGTACTGCGCGACCTGGGCTTCGGCGCGGCTGAAATCGAGCGGCTGCGGAATTCGAATATCGTGTAGCGGGGGATCATGGCGAACGTATTGGTAACTGGTGCCAGCGGCTTTTTAGGCGCGGCTGTTGTCGGGCGGCTATCAATCCAAGGTCATCGAACTGTGGGCCTGGATCCCGCGCCGACGAGCGCCGCGCATCGGCACGTCAAGGATGATCTTTCGGACCGCAAGCGACTGGAAATGCTGCTGCGCGACGAGAAGATTTCACACGTGCTGCATTGCGGAGGCATTTCCGGCCCGATGGTGATGAGCGACGATCCGGCGCGGGTTATGGACATCAATGTGACCGGCAGCCTCAATCTGCTGCAGGCAGCGCTGGCGAGCGGCGTGAAGACGTTCGTCTACTGCTCTTCGGTGTCGGCGTTGGGAAATTTCTATGAAGAAAAGCCGGTCACCGACGATTATCCGCTGCGGCCGACGAGTGCCTACGGAAGCTCGAAGGCGGCGATGGACATGGTGCTGCGTGGCCTGTGGCGGCGGGTGCCGCTCGATCTCTGCTCGCTTCGTTTTACCAGCATTTATGGTCCCGGGCGGCAAACCCGCTTTGTGGTGGATGACATCGTGGTGGCAGCCATAAGCGGCGAGCCCGCATCGGTCGAGCCGACTTCGGACTGGCCCTACATCTACATAGACGATGCGGCCGATGCTGCCGTCGCGGCGTGCTTCTCGAGCACGCGCCGCCAACTCTATTACTTTGTTGCCTATCCGGAGCAGGTCACGCTCGAGCAGTTTGCGCAGGCGGCGCGGGAGGGCAGCGGCAGGCCCGTAAGCCTCAACATTGACGGCAACGCTGCCCGTGCCATGCGCGGTCCGCTCGATATTGCTCCCGCCAGACAAGACTTCGGATTCGCACCGAAGGTCGATCATCGCGAAGGCATTCGCCGCATGGTTGAGGCGCGGCGCGCAATGCAGACATGAGGCGCCCGGGTGCTCTTGTCCGGATGCTGTTCGGCGCTCATAGTC
>DASTSG010000037.1:0-21550 GCA_035760805.1 Pseudolabrys sp. | reverse complement strand
AGCTCGGCGCGGATGCCGGCGTTGCGTAGCTGCGAGACGAAGCGTTGATAATCGGCGACACGATCGCGGTCGAAGATGGTGACGAGGACCGGGCCGGCTTCCGGCTTGTTGTTGAGCTTGCCGAGCGCGGTGAGGGCGGCTTGCAGACGCGAGACTCCGATGGAGAAGCCGGTCGCCGGCACCGGCTGGCCCATGAAGCGCGATACGAGCCCGTCATAACGCCCGCCGCCGCCGACCGAACCGAAGCGAACAGGGCGGCCTTTGTTGTCTTTCGTTTCGATCAGGAGTTCAACTTCGTAGACAGGGCCGGTGTAGTACTCGAGGCCGCGGACAACTGAAGGATCAGCGATCACGCGTCCGTCACCATATCCTGACGTTTCAACAATTTTCTCAATCTCGCGAAGTTCTGTGACGCCCTGAAGAAAAGTTCTGCTGTTTCTATAGTCGGAGCTTTCCATTGCGGAAAACATGTCCTTAACTTGTGTATCTTCTGCGCCCGCTGACAAACGAATTTGCGGACTAAATTTTCTGCCTGTCGAAGCCTCTATTCCCCATCTGCTGCTTCTAAGGGTTAGGAACCACAGCAGCAGCTTCACGGCATCATCATTCAAGTCGGCGCCTTTTGTGAAATCGCCACTCGGGTCTTTGCGTCCCTTCTGGAGAAGTAGCTTCACGTCGTCTCTTCCCAAGCGGTCATATTTATCTAGTGCCCTTAGCACTATCAGGCGGCGTTCCGCGTTCTCATCGCCGCTCAATCCAATCGTTTCTAACACCCCATCCAGCACCTTCCGGTTATTCACCTTCACGACATACTGACCGGGCTCGAAGCCCAACGCCTCCATCGTATCCGCGGCGAGCATGCACATCTCGGCATCGGCCGCCATCGTCGGTGCGCCGACGGTATCCGCATCGAACTGCATGAACTGCCGGAAACGCCCCGGCCCCGGCTTCTCGTTGCGATACACGTAGCCGAAACGATACGTGCGATAGGGAAGTGCGAGGTTCTGATAATTCTCCGCCACATGGCGCGCGAGCGGCGCGGTCAAATCGTAACGCAGCGACAGCCACTGCTCGTCGTCGTCCTTGAACGAGAACACGCCTTCGTTCGGCCGGTCCTGATCGGGCAGGAACTTGCCGAGCGCGTCGGTGTATTCGATCGTCGGCGTCTCCACCGGCTCGAAGCCATAGCGCTCGAACTGCTTCCGGATCGTCTCGACCATCTCGCGCGTGGCGGCGATCTCGGACGGCCCGCGGTCGGCAAGCCCGCGCGGCAGGCGAGCCTTCAATTTGGCTGGTTTCTTGAGTTTATCGTTCATCAGGGCCACATACTACAGGAAATTTGGATAGCTAATCGCCGACTTGTGCCTGCCATACAAGCGTCTATGCGCTAAACTATCCAGAAATATTGGATGCCCGGCACAGGGCCGGGCATGGCGAAAGCAATGGTGCGATACATGGCCCAGTCCTCAGTGCAGGCGAAAGCGACGAACGTTCCGAACGACCTTGAGTCGTTCTTCATGCCGTTCACGGCGAACCGCGCCTTCAAAGCGCGGCCGCGCATGATCGCCCGCGCCAAGGGCATGTTCTATTACACGCCGGAAAACCGGCAGGTGCTCGATGCCGCCGCCGGCCTCTGGTGCACCAACGCCGGGCACAACCGCGACCCGATCGTGCAGGCAATTGCCGCGCAGGCGGCGGAGCTCGATTTCGCGCCAACGTTCCAGTTCGGCCACCCGCGCGCGTTCGAACTGGCGAGCCGCATCGCGGCGCTCGCGCCGGGCGATCTCGATCATGTCTTCTTTGCCAATTCCGGCTCGGAAGCGGCCGACACCGCGCTGAAGATCGCGCTTGCCTATTGGAATGCGAAAGGTCAGGCGCAGCGCACGCGCTTCATCGGCCGCGAGCGTGCCTATCACGGCGTCGGCTTTGGCGGCATGGCGGTCGGCGGCCTTGCCGCGAACAGAAAGGCGTTCGGCGTGATGCTGCCGGGCGTCGATCATCTGCCGCACACGTATAACCGCGACCATCAGGCATTCAGCAAGGGCGAGCCCGAATGGGGCGCGCATCTGGCGGATGAACTTGAACGTCTGGTTGCGTTGCATGGCGACACCACGATTGCTGCCGTGATCGTGGAGCCGATGGCGGGCTCGACGGCGGTGCTGCCGCCGCCGAAAGGTTATCTGCAGCGCCTGCGCGCAATCTGCGACAAATATGGTCTGCTGCTGATTTTCGACGAGGTCATCACGGCGTTCGGCCGTCTCGGACACGCGTTCGCGGCGGAGCGTTATGGCGTGATCCCCGATATGATCACGTTCGCCAAAGGCGTGACTTCAGGCAGCGTGCCGATGGGCGGCGTCATCGTGCGCAAGGGCATCTACGATGCCTTCATGAATGGCCCGGAGCACGTCATCGAATTTTTCCACGGCTATACCTATTCGGCGCATCCGCTTGCGTGCGCCGCCGGACTTGCCGCGCTCGACCTTTATCGCGACGAGGATCTGTTTGCGCGCGCGAAGAAGCTCGAGCCGATTTGGTACGACGCGGCGATGACCCTGAAGGGCAACCCGAAAGTTCTCGACGTGCGTTGCGTCGGTTTGACTGCCGGAATCGATCTTGCATCGCGGCCCGATGCCGTCGGCAAACGCGGCTACGAAGCACTGGAGCGCGGCTTTCATGATGAAGGAATCATGTTCCGCATCGTCGGCGATTCGATTGCCGTGACGCCGCCGCTGATCGTCACCGAAAACCAGATTGGCGAGATTTTCGAGAAGGTCGGAAAGGTCATCGGACAGGTGGCGTAGGCGCGCTTTTTCTCTTTCTGCTGCACGGGGAGAGGTAAAGCCTTGAGCTGAGTCAATATTCGGCCATCCGGTGCAGTTACGTTGCTGCGATGAGATCAGGGAAAACTCTGATCGGCGCGGCACTCGTCCTGTTGCTGGCGGCCGGCGCGTGGTGGAGCTTCGGGCGCGCCCCCCAGATCACAGTGGCGCAGGCCAGGCGCGGCACGGCGGTGGAAATTGTTTATGCCACCGGCGGCGTCGAGCCGGTGACCTGGGCCAAAGTGGCGAGCCTGGTGCGCGGCCGCATCGTCTACATCTGCCATTGCGAGGGTGAGACCGTACAAAAGGGTGCGGTGCTGGCGCAACTTGACGACAGCGAGGCCAGGGCGGCGCTCAAAGAACTCAAGGCGCGCGAGGAATTTCTCAAGAATGAAATGAATCGCGTCAGCGCACTCATCGCCAAAGGCGCTGCGACAACGCAGGCGTATGAGCGCGCGTTGATGGAACTCGGCCAGGTTCGGGGGCTGATCGCAGTACAGAACGAGCGCGTCCACGAATACACCATCGTTTCGCCTATGGACGGGCTAATCCTGCGCCGTGACGGCGAGACCGGCGAGATCGCCGAGGTCGGGGAGGTCTTGTTGCGCGTCGGAGTGCCGAAGCCCTTACAGGTCGTCGCCGAGGTCAATGAGGAAGACATCCCGCGTGTTGCCGTCAACCATCCGGTGCTGTTCCGGACCGACGCGTTTCCCGACCGCCGTCTCGACGGCAAGGTCTCGGAGATCACGCCGATGGGCGACGTCAACGCCAAGACCTTTCGTGTCAAGATATCGTTACCGAACGATACGCCGCTCAAGCCGGGTATGAGCGTCGAGGCCAACATCATTAGCCGCGAAAAATCGAACGCTTTACTGATCCCGGCTGCAGCACTGCAAGGTGACGCAGTCTTCGTGGTCCAGGACGGGCGTCTGCGCCGGCGCACCGTCAAGGTCGGCATTCGCGGCACACGCAGCGTCGAAGTCGTCGAGGGTTTGACCGAGGGCGAGCGCGTTGCTGCGTCGGCAACCGACGCGCTCAAGGATGGCGCGCGCGTGCGCGTACAGGCCGTGCCATGAGAGCTCACATGCCGGTTCGTCTCCGCGACGGCACGAATCCAGGGCTGAGGTCCAAGATCGCAGGCGCTGAACGGGATCTCCGCTTGCGCAGGAATGAACCGGGCTGGTTGCATCACGCGGAGGCGTCATGAACCTCGTCCTCGACATTGCCTGGACGCATATGTACGCGCATTTGAGGCAGACGAGCTTCGCCGTTGCAGGTGTTGCCACGGGCGCCGGCTTCTCGATCATGATGGCGGCGTTGATGGTCGGCTCACAGGATGACTTTACCCGGCGTCTTGTTGACACGATGCCGAACGTCACGATTTCCGACGAGCGCCGCGCCCCGCCACCACAACCGGCGACTCAGATGTTTGACGCTGCCGAATTCCATGGCCTGACCCCCGTGGCGCGCCGGCGAGGGATCAAAAATCCGTTGGCTTTGATGGCGTCGATCGAAGCTTGGCTGCCCGGCCGGATCGCGCCATCGGCGAAGGTGCAAGCCATCATTCGCTATGCCAACCGGGACGTATCGACAACCATCACCGGTATTGACCCGCGCCGAGAGGCGCAGGTGTCGGATCTGCCCAGGCAGATGCGCGGCGCCACCATCAACGCACTGTACCGCGCCACCAACGCAATCATTCTCGGAGATCGGCTGGCGGAGAAGATCGGCGCCCGTATCGGTGCCAACATCACACTGCAAAGCAGCGAAGGCGCCAACATCAATGCCCAAGTGGTTGGCCTTTTTCATTCTGGCGTGCGGCAAATCGACGAAAGCTCAGCCTATGCGCTCACTAAGACAGCTCAGATTCTGGCCAGGCAGACCGCTCTGATCAACGAATTGCGCGTGCGTCTTACCAATCCGCTCGATGCCCGCGCGATCGCCGCCCGCATCGAAAGCGAGACGGAGTACAAATCGGTATCGTGGCAGGAGGCGAACGAGGATCTTCTATCGACGTTCATTATTCGCAACATGATCATGTATGCGGTCGTCGGCGCGATCCTCTTGGTGGCGAGCTTCGGGACCTACAACATCATTTCGACCATCACCCACGAGAAGGCACGCGACATCGCCATCTTGAAGTCGCTCGGCTTACCTGAACACGTGGTGCGGAGCATCTTCGTTATCGAGGCGCTGATGATCGGGCTTGCCGGGGCGCTTGCCGGCTTTGCGCTCGGTTATCTGCTGTGCCTTGGCCTCGGCGCGATTCGCATCGAGAATCCTTTCGTCGATAGCGACCGGCTGCCGCTGGTGTACGATCCGCTGCACTACGGGCTGGCCGGCGCGGTGGCGCTGGTCTCCTCGATAGCCGCCGGTTATCAGCCGGCGCGGAAAGCGGCGCGCCAGCACCCGGTCGAGATCATCCGGGGAGCGACATGAGCACGCCTCAAGCCGCGCAGGCTATGGGCGCTGCGATCCCGTTGATCGAGGCACGGAACGTCACGCGCATTCTGCCCGGTGTGGTGCCAACCACGCTCGTTCGTGACGTGAGTCTGGCCATCGGGGCGCGCGAATTCGTCGCCATCACCGGTCCGTCCGGCTCGGGCAAGTCGTCGCTTCTCTATCTCCTCGGCCTGCTGGACTTGCCGACCGCGGGCGAGGTCATCATCAACGGTCGCGCCACGGCGCACATGGACGAGGAGGAGCGGGCGCTGACGCGGCTGACCTTCCTTGGCTTCGTATTCCAGTTCCATTTCCTGCTGCCCGAATTCAGCGTTCGCGATAACGTCACGCTGCCGATGCGCGCGCTTGGCCGGCTCTCCTCGGCCGAGACGCGCCAGCGGGCCGACACCCTGCTCGCCGCGCTCGGCCTCAGCGATCACGTGCACAAGCGGCCGGACCAACTCTCCGGCGGGCAGCGCCAGCGCGTCGCGGTCGCACGCGCACTCGCCAACGACCCGCCGGTCATCCTCGCCGACGAGCCGACCGGCTCCCTCGATTCGAAGTCCAGCGAACAGGTATTCTCGATGCTGAGCGATTTGGTGCGTGAACGCGGAAAGACCGTTGTCGCGGTTACGCACGATCTCGGTCTTGCCCAGCGAATGGATCGTCACATCAGGTTGCTCGACGGCGCAATTGTTGCGGACGAGGCGCATCAGAATGTGGTCGCCTGACTGATCGCGCTCGGGGCAGGCTCATGTCTGTGGCTTCAAGATGGCCCAACCGATATCGGTCGCCCCGCTGCCGCGGCGATAAGGCAGATGCAGCGGCGGCTGCACCTCGGCGCCCTTGGCGATTGCGTTGAATTCTGCCGGCAGCTTGTGCAGATCGCCGCCGACCCACACGACGACCGCGCCGCGCTTGCGCAGATCGTCGAGCGAAATCCAGGGCGCGCGCTGCGGCTTGCCGTCGATCAGCACGCGCGGGTGCGACGGCGCATAATGTTCGATGTTGCCGCCGACATACATCTTGCTGATGACGTAGGCGACCGGCTTGCCGGTGGCAGCGCGATAGCGCTCGCCGATCGCTTGCGCGAGTGCCTCGCCCGGAAAAAACTCGGCGCGGTAGCGATGATCCAGCTGCTGCATACCGGTGTAATTCGCGATGAAGGCGAGCGCGAGAACGCAGAAGACGGCCGCCCAGGTGATGAGGATGCGGGCAAGACGTTCGCTGTTGAGCGAAGTCCGCGCGATCAGAACGAGCCAAAGCCCGAGGAACAGCCAGAGCGGATAGCCCCACATGGCGACCGTGCCGCGGCCGCTCACGGCCGCCATCGCAAGGACCATCACCAAAGGGCCGAACGCAAGCCATGCCACGATGCGGCGGTCGAAAGCATCCGCATCGATAACAGGAGAAGGCTCGTCCGACCTGGAAGGTGTGAACAGCGGCACCGCGATCAAAATCGCGGGAAGGAGAAAAAATAATTGCCCGACGGCGAATTGCAGCGGGTGCCAGAAGTGATCGAGCAATCCGCGCGCCGGCACCGCACGATGCTCGGCGTAAGCGAACGGCAGGAAATCGTTTTGCACCAGCCAAACGAGGTGCGGCGCCATCACGATCAGCGCCGTTGCAACCGCAATGTAGGGTCCCGGTGTGGCGAGCGTCTTGCGCGCGTCACGGTCGACGAGCACGAACACCATCATCGGCGCTGCCAAAACGATGACGAAATACTTCGCCCATAAAGACATCCCGATGGCGAGGCCAAGCAGCAGCCAGTGTTTCAGCAGCCCTTCGCGCAGGGCGCGGTGCAGCGCGAAGCCCGCGAGCGCCCAGAACGGCAGCTGGATGACATCGTGATTGAACTTGACCGCCGTGTAATTGAAGTAGTGTAGCCCGTCGATAATGAGCACGGCGGCGAGCGCCCAGGCGGGGCCGACGAGGCGGCGCGCCGTCGCCCATACGAAGGCGAACGCGGAAACGACGGCGATTTGCGCCAGCAGGTAATAGGCAAAGTCGTGACCGATCACCCGGTAGGCGATTTCGACGAGCCACCAAGGCAGCGGCGGCAGCTTGTCGTAGCCGAGCTGCCATTCACGCCCGTAAATCAGCGCCTCGATCAGGTCCAGCGGCAGGTTGGCGTAAAGCAGCGTGGGCAAGGCGACCCAGACCAGCGCGTGCAGCGCCAGGAACGCACCAAAGGCGCGCTCGGGACGGGCGATAACGGTCTGTACGAGCGGTAGCTCGCGCAGGCCGGCTATTTCCGGCGTTTGGACGTTTTGCGCGGAACGCGGCATCCCCCTCAGCATAGCAGGACTTCGAGGTTGCGCGGATGCGCCGGCTCGGGAAGATTGTTGCCGGCACAGCGAATCACTGGCACAGGCTGCCGCGCGAGGAAACGCTCGATGTTGCGCATCACCGCCATGTTTATCGCGATCTGCATGGTGCTCATCGCGGGCTCGCTGGGGGTCATCCTTTATCTCGGTCTTGGGCTCAACGGTATTGCGTCCGCGAGTGTCGCATTGGCGGCCCTGCTTGCGATGGCACTGTATAAAGTCATCACTGCCAAAGAAAACGTTGGTCGTGACGATACGGATCGGCGCATCGCCGAGTTCGCGCAAGTCACGGCCGAGCTTCGCGGCCGCATTGCCGACATCGACCGCCGCATCGAGATTCTGGAAGGCCGTGCCACAACCGCCGAGACAGAGACGCGCGAAATCGATCCGCTGCTTATCGAAATCGGCGAGTTGGGTGGATTGCTCAATCAACTGGCCCAGACAGTTGCCGCGCACGAAGCCGAACTGCACGACCGCGCGAAAGCGATAGCTGTCGCGGCGGACCCGGCTTTGGCCGCGCCGAGGCTTGAGAATCCGGACATCGCAGCAATGGCCGCCGCGCCGGCGCCGGCCTCTCCTGTGACTGCAGCCAATGACAGTACCGCGGCAAGCGGGGCTGCTGCGCCGGCCGACACAGCCGCAGCATCAGGTCCTGCCCGCGGCATGGGCCGCGAAAACATCGCCGCGATGATCGGTGAGGCCATCGAAAACAATCGCATCGACCTTTACCTGCAACCGATCGTGACCTTGCCGCAGCGCAAGGTGCGCTACTACGAGGCTCTGTCGCGGCTGAGGACGAACGACGGCACTGTCGTTCCGGCGGCTGACTTCATTGAAGATGCCGAAAGTGCCGGCGCGATGCCGAAAATCGACAAGCTTCTGGTTTTCCGCTGCGTGCAGGTGCTGCGGAGGCTTCAGCTGAAAAATCGGGAGATCGGACTCTTTTGCAATCTCAGCCCGACGATGCTGCTGGATTCTGCGTATTTCCGGGAATTTCTGGAGTTCGTAGAGGGTAACCGCGAGCTTGCGCCCGCGCTCATGTTCGAATTTACGCAGAAAGCCTATCGCAGCTTCAGCCCGCTCGAGCATGAAAGTCTCGCAGCTTTGGCCGAGCGCGGCTTCCGCTTCTCGCTTGACCACGTCACCGATTTGCGCATCACGCCGAAAGAGCTCGCCGACCGCGCGTTCCGTGTAATCAAGGTTCCAGCCCACCTTCTGCTCGACCGCGCGGCCGATGCCGGAAACGATATTCATCCGGCCGATCTTGGAAACCTGCTGGCGCGCTCGGGTATCGATCTGATCGCGGAGCGGATTGAAAGCGAGGCAACGGTGGTCGACCTGCTCGACCAGGATGTGCGGTTCGGACAGGGGCTTCTGTTCTCTGCGCCTCGGCCGGTGCGTGCCGAAGCACTGCAGCGGAGCACCGAAGCGAGCGCGAAACCAGTTCCTGCCGCTGCCGCTGCTGCCGTCGTACCGGCGCGGCCACGAACGGCTTTCGTCATGCGCGGCGAAAAAATCGCCGCCCGTTGATCGCGAGAGCGGATCGACATAGCGTCCAGCCTCTTTGATGAGTACCGCAGTCCCCCCTTTGATTGAGCATTTCGGGCACCTTGCGCCCGATTACGATACGTTGCTCTGCGATGTCTGGGGTGTCGTCCACAACGGCGTGACAGCCTTTGCGGCGGCCTGCGACGCCCTGATGCGCTTTCGCAAGACGGGCGGGACCGTCGTTCTCATCACCAATTCGCCGCGCCCGAGCGACTCGGTTGCCCGGCAGCTTGATCGGCTACGGGTCCCGCGCGGCATTTACGATGCGATGGTGTCGTCCGGGGATGTGACGCGCAGCGTCATCATCGGGCGCCCAGGGCAAACGCTTTATCACCTCGGGCCGGAGCGGGATCGCTCGGTCTTCGCCGGCCTCGATCTGGCGTTCGCGCCGCTCGATCGCGCCGACTACGTGGTCTGCACGGGACTCGAGAACGACGAAATCGAGACGCCCGAGGACTACCGGTCGCGCCTTGAGGCGATGCGCGTCCGCAATCTCTTCATGGTGTGCGGCAACCCGGACGTGGTAGTGGAGCGCGGCTCCCGCCTTGTCTATTGCGCGGGAGCGCTGGCCGATCTCTATGCCAGCATGGGCGGCGAAGTTCTTTATGCCGGCAAGCCCTACAGGCCAATCTACGAGATGGCAGCCGCCAAGGCGCAAGCCGCTCGCAACCGAAAGATCCCGCTTGGACGAACGCTGGCGATCGGCGATTCGCTCCGCACCGATTTGCGCGGCGCGAGCGATTTTGGCGTCGATTTTTTGTTTATCACATCAGGTATTCACGCCGATGATTTCGGTCGGCGCGGAAATCCCGATTTGAATGTACTGCATGGCGCGCTCGCGGAGACCGGCGTCAGTCCGAAAGCAGTTATGCCCATACTTCAATGGTGAGGCGCACTCTGCGTCACGCCGGATCGGAAAAGACCGCTTCGATCTTGGTCTTGAGCGTCTGCGCATTGAAGGGCTTGACGATGTAATTCGACACGCCGGCTTTTTTTGCTGCAATGACGTTTTCGGTTTTTGATTCGGCAGTGACCATGATGAAGGGCGTCTGTGCGAGCTGCGGGTCCCCCCGCACTTCCTTGAGCAGGTCGTAACCGGTCATCGGCTCCATATTCCAGTCGGAAATGACGAGGCCGTAGTGCCGCGCACGCATCTTCTCAAGCGCGGCGGAGCCATCCCCGGCGTCATCGATATTTTCGAATCCCAGTTGCCGAAGCAAATTGCGAATGATGCGGATCATCGTGGTGTAGTCGTCCACCACCAGGACCGGCATCATCAAATTGACCGACATAGTGCCCCTTACCCCGTGACGGCTCGCGAAGAATAGATGCACGCTAGCAACGGCCCTTGAACAACCGGTTAATTTGAGAGTTTATTGACAAGTGATTAATGGTGCCGGCGTGCTGACTGCGCGGCTTGACGCACCAAAGAGCAAGCGGCAGTGAAGGGCCGACAACGGGCGTCAGGCAGCATTCCTCCAAGCGGCATTCCATGAGTGACAGCGATCAGCCGGCGACATCCTTCGTCGTGGTTCGGGAGACCGCGCACGGCAAAGGCATCGGTCCGTTGACCGGTGCGGTCGTCGCAATCGGCAATTTCGACGGCGTGCATCGTGGGCATCGTGCGGTGATTTCGGCTGCGCAGGCGAAGGCGAGGAGCTTGGGTCGCAAGGCCGCGGCACTAACGTTTGCGCCGCATCCGCGTTTGTATTTCCGGCCACAAGAGCCGGTTTTTCAACTCAGCGATGAGCGGGCGAAGTTGCGGCTGCTCGCCGGGACGGGGCTGGACGGCGCGATCATCATGAAATTCGATGCGGCGCTTGCAGGCACCTCGGCCGAGGAATTTGTCGGCCGCATATTGCATGAACGCTTCCGGATCGGCGGTGCCGCTATTGGATTCGATTTTCAGTTCGGCAAAGGGCGCGCCGGTTCACCGGAGTTTCTGGCCGAGGAGGGCGCGCGGCTCGGCTTCGCAGTGGATATCGTGCCCAAGCTCGAGGACGAAGGACGCCCGATTTCGTCCGGTGCAGTGCGCAACGCGCTCGCGGCCGGGCAAGTCATCGAAGCGGCCGAATTGCTCGGTGCGCCCTGGTTCGTGTCGGGCGAGGTCTTGCACGGTGACAAGCGCGGACGAACGCTCGGCTTCCCGACCGCCAACCTGCGCCTTGATCCTTCGTGCGCGCTCAAGCACGGCATTTACGCAGTGCGCGTTCAGGTTTCCGCGCGACGCTACGGCGGCGTGGCGAGCTTCGGTCGCCGGCCCATGTTCGACAATGGCGCGCCTTTGCTCGAAGTCTTTCTGTTCGATTTCGACGGCGACCTTTACGGCCGGACAATCGATGTTGCATTCATAGACTGGATCAGACCGGAGGAGACCTTTGCCTCGCTCGATGAGCTTAAGCGCGTAATGGATGCTGACAGTGCTCGCGCGCGTGCGTTACTGGCCCGCGCGGGAGACGCCTTCCCGGTCCTTGGCGCTGTGACGCTTTAATCTTTGTTCGACGCGGTGTCGTGGTTCGACCATTCGCGCGCGATACCGGCGGCCAAAAGCCCGATCGCAGCGAGAGGTAAGGCTTTTTTCCATCCGATCGTTCGGCCGAGCCGGACACCTGCGGCCAGAAGGCGTGGGTCCTGCCACAGCGCAGCTTGACGAGAACGGTCGGCGAGTTCGAGCCGCGCTTTACGCATGGTGTGCTGCCGCACCAATGCCAGCACGGCCAGAAAAACGACGGCGAGGAAAGCGTAGATACCGGTGAGGATGAAAGCCGCGCTCAGATCATCGTATTGCCGTGCAAACCAGACATAGCCGGCCACGCTCAGAAATATGAGCGCGCCGATTGCGGCGACGGCAGCAGCGACAGCCCACAATAGGAGCGTGGGAATTAAGCCCTTTGACTTGGCCGTTAGCTCCGCGTGACGCAGCCAGGCTTCGAGCATAAGCGTGCCGGCGCGTTTCAGCGCCGCCGCCAGATTGCGTGGGCGAGGAATCCCATTGCGGCCGCGATGGCCAGCGTCGTGTAAGGGCGTTCCTGGATCGAGTCGTTGATGGTCGCAGTAAGATCGTCACCAGCCTTGCGCGCACGCTGCTCCGCCTCATTCAACACGTCCTCGACGTTTGACTTGGCGCGGTTCCAGGCGTGGCTGCCGTGCGTGGTCACGACCATGCCGAGCTGTTGTGCCAGGCGCGTGATATCGGCCCGCAGCTCTTCAAGATCGGCTTGAATGTCGGGGGTAGCGTCCGCTGCAGCCTTGCTCGAATCGCGCATGGCCTTTTTGGCGTCCTTGCTTGCTTCTCGCGCTGCATCGCGTGCCGCTTCGCGCACGGATTCGCGCTCGCCTTCGGCGCTGGTGGTCATGGATGGGCTCCGAACGTACCGAATGGGTTTTCCTCCACGCAATAAGTCGCTGGAATGACGGTTGGTTCCCTAGCCGGGGAAGACCCGCTCATGTGACGGGAAAACGTGATGGCAAGATACGACGCGAGATTGTGACCGATATCGTTGAAAATGCGCATCACGCGCAGCTTGGTCTCGCGCGCTGCGCCGGCAGGCGGCGCCAAATCCGGATCTGGCTCGCAAGCAGAAAGAGCAGGACGACGAAGATCACGGGTCTTGCGCCACCGCCGGCTCGCGAAATGCGAGAACCGGGTCACCGTGCCGAGCTGCGATTCCTGAACGGCAACCGCATTGGCGTTGCCGCCCGACTGGACGAAACAGGCGTCGGCTCTGCTGCGGACGTCGCCGGCAGCGATGGTAAATGCCGCGCGCTTATGGGCCAGTTCCGGGCATCAGCCGTTGCCTGCCGCGGATCGCCGCTGTACTAACCCCACCCATGAACAAGCCCACGCGCGACTATTCCGAAACGCTTTTCCTGCCGCAGACCGACTTTCCGATGCGCGCCGGGCTGCCGCAGAAGGAACCTGAAATCCTTGCGCGCTGGGCAAAGCTCGGCATCTATCAGCGCATGCGTGAGGCGGCGAAGGGCCGCACCAAATTCATCCTGCACGACGGCCCGCCTTACGCGAATGGCAACATCCATATCGGCACGGCCCTCAACAAGGTGCTGAAAGACGTGGTGTCGCGCAGTCAGCAGATGCTCGGCTTCGACTCCAATTACGTGCCGGGCTGGGACTGCCACGGCCTGCCGATCGAATGGAAGATCGAGGAGGAGAACTATCGCGCCAAGGGCAAGGCGAAGCCGGATTTGAAAAATCCGGAAGCGATGATCGCCTTCCGGCAGGAATGCCGCGCCTATGCCGAGCACTGGCTCAATGTGCAACGCGAGGAGTTCAAGCGGCTCGGCGTCGAAGGCGACTGGGCGCATCCCTACACGACGATGAGCTTCCCCGCCGAGGCGCAGATCGCGCGCGAGCTGATGAAATTCGCGGCGAACGGCACTTTGTACCGCGGCTCGAAGCCGGTGATGTGGAGCGTGGTGGAGAAGACCGCTTTGGCCGAGGCCGAAGTGGAATACGAGGATTACACCAGCGATACGGTGTGGGCGAAGTTTCCGGTTAAATCGTACGGCACGAGCGCAGAAAAAGATTCAATCGCGCAACAGAAAGCCATACTTTCGGATATCGACGGACCGGAAGCTAAATTATCCGGGGCGGCGGTGGTGATTTGGACCACCACCCCATGGACGCTTCCCGGCAATCGCGCGATCTCGTTCTCCCCGAAATTTGGTTATTCGCTAGTTCTTATTACCGACGTGCCCGAGGGAAATTGGCTGCACTCCGGCGAAAGGCTGATCCTTGCAGACAAGTTGATCGACGAAGTTCTCAAGCAAGCGAAGGTCACGGGTTTTAAGCGCATTCGCTTAGTCACCAATTCAGAACTGGACAGCATTGTTTGCGCGCATCCACTGAAGAAGATGGGCGGCTACGATTTCGACGTGCCGCTGCTCGCCGGCGATCACGTCACTGACGACACCGGCACCGGCTTCGTGCACACGGCGCCGGGGCATGGCCGCGAGGACTTCGATGTGTGGATGGCGAATGCGCGTCAACTGGAAGCGCGCGGAATCAACACGGCAATCCCTTACACCGTCGACGAGAACGGCGCGTTCACCGCACAGGCGCCGGGCTTCACGGGAAAACGCGTCATCAACGACAAGGGCGAGAAGGGCGACGCCAACGAGGCGATCATCAAGGCGCTGATCGACGCCGGTATGCTGATCGCGCGCGGCCGCCTCAAGCATCCGTACCCGCACTCGTGGCGCTCGAAGAAGCCGGTGATCTTCCGCAACACGCCGCAATGGTTCATCGCCATGGATAGGGATATCGCCGCGCCCGGCGACACCCTCCGCGCCCGCGCGCTTGCCGCCATCGACGCCACCACATGGGTGCCGCCGCAGGGCGAGAACCGCATCAACGGCATGATCGAGTCGCGCCCCGATTGGGTGATCTCGCGCCAGCGCGCCTGGGGCGTGCCGATCGCCGTGTTCATCAAGGAGAAGGGCGACGGCTCGGTGGAGATCTTGCAGGACCCGGACGTCAACGAGCGCATCATCGTGGCGTTTGAGCAGGAAGGCGCGGATGCCTGGTACAAGCCGGGCGCTGCCGAACGCTTTCTCGGCAAGCGTGCCGCCGAAGGCTGGAAAAAAGTCGACGACATTCTCGACGTCTGGTTCGACTCCGGCTCGACGCACGCTTTCGTGCTCGAAGACCCGCAGAATTTCCCGCAACTCGCCGGCATCAAACGAAAAAGTGACGGCGGCTCCGACACCGTGATGTATCTCGAAGGCTCCGACCAGCACCGCGGCTGGTTTCAGTCGTCGCTGCTTGAATCTTGCGGCACGCGCGGACGCGCGCCGTTCGACATCGTGCTGACGCACGGCTTCGTGCTCGCCGAGGACGGCCGCAAGATGTCGAAGTCGCTCGGCAATGTCGTCGCGCCGCAAGATGTCATCAAGCAATCCGGCGCCGACATCCTGCGCATGTGGGTGTGCGCGGCCGATTATTCCGACGACCTGCGCATCGGCAAGGAAATCCTCAAGAACACGGTCGAGACTTACCGCAAGCTGCGCAACACGATCCGCTGGATGCTCGGCAACCTCGCGCATTTCCATGAGGAGGACCGCGTCAGGCACGTCGATCAAATGCCGGAGCTTGAGCAGCTCATGCTGCATCGCTTGGCCGAACTCGATGAACTCGTGCGACAGGCTTACCGGGAATTCGACTACAAGCGCATCTTCGCTGCGCTGTCGGCATTCATGACGTCCGATCTTTCTGCATTCTACTTCGATATCCGCAAGGACACGCTCTACTGCGACCCGATCTCATCGAAGAAACGGAAAGCGTGCCTGACGGTGCTTGATCATCTCTTCCGCTGTACTGTCACGTGGCTTGCGCCGATGCTCTGCTTCACGGCGGAAGAGGCGTGGATGTCGCGCTACGGCGCTGATGCATCCTCCGTGCATCTCGAATTGTTTCCGGACGTGCCCGCTTCCTGGCGCAACGACAGGCTCGCCGATCGCTGGCGAAAAATCCGCGCCGTGCGCCGCGTCGTTACCGGGGCGCTCGAAATCGAGCGCGCGCAGAAGCGTATCGGCTCCTCGCTCGAAGCGCATCCGATCGTGCATATCGCGAACGAGGAATTGTTCGAGGCCGCCGCTGCGTGCGACCTTGCCGAAGTGTGCATCACGTCGGCCGCAACGCTTGTGGAAGGCGAGGGGCCTGCCGAAGCGTTCCGGCTGCCCGATGTCACGGGCGTCGCCGTCGTGCCCAATCTTGCAGAAGGCACCAAGTGCGCGCGCTCGTGGAAAATCCTCACCACGATCGGCGCCGATCCGGAATATCCCGATGTCTCGCCGCGCGACGCGCAAGCCTTGCGCGAATGGGAAGCCGTACGCAAAGCGGCAGAGTAAGATGGCCCGATGTTTCTGCTCATGCCGGACGCTCACGACGAGAGCGGCCCCGGAATCCATACTTGCAGACCGGGATTATGGATTCCGGGTTCGCGATCTGAAGGCCGCGCTCCAGAATGACACGATGAGGATCTCCAGCCCGTGCAATCGCGCAGTCATTTTTATCTGAGCGGCCCCCTCACGCGCTTCGGCGTGGTCGTTGCTGTCGTTGCATTCGTGCTCGACCAGATCAGCAAGTTCTACCTCGTTTCCATTTTTCAACTCGGCGCGCGCGGGCCGGTGCACATCGCGCCCTTTGTCGACCTCGTGCTCACGCACAACACGGGTATCAGCTACGGCCTCCTGCAAAATCAGGGACCGCTTGGGCAATGGCTGCTCTTTGCCTTCAAGATCGTTGCGGTCGTGCTGCTATGGCTCTGGCTTGCCCGCGCGACGAACCGGCTTTCCGCCGCGGCCCTTGGCCTCATCATCGGCGGCGCCTTCGGGAATGCGATCGACCGCTTTACCTATCGGGCGGTGGTCGATTTCGTCTATTTCCACGTCAATACATCGACATGGAGCTTCAATTGGTACGTCTTTAACCTGGCCGATGTGGCGATCGTTGCGGGGGTAATCGGTCTGCTGTATGAATCGCTGGTCGGGACACATGCCGCAAAAGCGCCCTGATCCGTGGCGAAAAACACGACCAAGCGGGGCCGGCACAATTTGATAGAGGGACGTGCGATGCCGCCACTTGCGCTTCAACGCGCGCCTGCAAAGTCGAAATGGTATGCGGCCGCGGGTTGCATCCTCGGATTAGTGATGTTTGCTTCGTCGCCAGCCCGGGCGGGCGACGGCGACGATACCGCGCCCGACGTAAAGTTCCTCCAGAACCTCCTGCAAGGACTGGGCCTTGAGAGGCCGGACATGGCCGGCAATGGCATCGAGTACCAGGAGCGTTCGCCGCTTGTGATTCCGCCTGACCGTTCTCTGCCACCTCCGGAGACGGCGTCCGCAAAGCCTAATCCGAACTGGCCGGTCGATCCGGAAATCAAACGCGCCAAGGCGCGTAAAGCGGCCCGTCTGGCCAGAGGCATGTCGGACACTGCCGAAATGGAACGCGAAGCTAATCCTTTGCGTCCGGATGAACTGGATAAGGGGCCCCGCGTTAATTCACCGCGCGATGCAGGCGCAATGAGTCCGGAAGAGTCGGCTAAGCCGTTCAAGCCGTCGCAGCTTGGCTACAAAGGCGGAATTTTCGGAAGCCTGTTCGGCAAGAACGAAAGCGAGCAGGCCGCGACCTTCACTGGCGAGCCGCCGCGGACGAGTCTGACCGAGCCGCCGCCCGGTTATCAGACGCCGTCGCCAAATCAGCCTTATGCGGCTGGAAAGGAAGTCAATCGGCCGAAGGCTTACGACTTCAAGTATAAACACGGCACTGAAGAGTATTGATGGCCGTGCCCTTGTTCCGGCGGGCGGGCGCCCACGCCAGCGACAAAGGTCAAATGCATGTGCCGCCCTGAGCCGTATAGTCGATGGCGCCTCATCCTGATCGTTCGATAAGTGCGGCACTCATCGCCGCAAGCTTTTTCGCGGCAATCGTCTACGCGCCCGTCGCGTCCGCGCAAATTGGCGGACCGCAAGTTTCCGATTTCACGCTCGACAACGGACTTGAGTTGGTCGTCATCCCGGACCATCGCGCGCCGGTCGTTACACACATGATCTGGTACAAGGTCGGCGCAGCCGACGAAGCGCCCGGCAAATCGGGGCTTGCGCACTTTCTCGAGCACCTGATGTTCAAGGGCACCAAGAAAAATCCGGGCGGCAAGTTCTCGCAGGTTGTCGCCAGCATCGGCGCCCATGAGAACGCTTTTACATCCAACGATTACACCGGCTACTACCAGCGAATTCCGCGCGACCGCTTGAAGGAGATGATGGCCTTTGAGGCTGACCGCATGACCGGCCTCGTGCTCACCGATCAAGTGGTCCTGCCGGAGCGGGATGTCATCCTTGAAGAACAGAACCAACGCGTCGCAAACAAGCCGCGCGCGCGGCTTGGCGAGCAGATCGATGCGGCGCTTTATCTGAACAGTCCTTACGGGAAACCGGTGATCGGTTGGCGTCACGAAATCGAGCAGCTCACGCGCGATGACGCCATTGCATTCTATCATCGTTTTTATGCGCCCAATAATGCCATCGTCGTGGTCGCGGGCGATGTCGATCCCGCCGACGTGAGGGCCGACGCCGAAGCGACTTATGGCAAGGTGCCGCGCCGGGGCGTTTTCGGTCCCCGCATACGGCCGACGGAGCCTGAACCGATTGCAGCCCGTTCGCTGACGCTCGCCGACCCGCGCGTCGCTCAGCCGAGTTTGCAGCGCAGCTATCTGGTGCCGTCATTCCAGACGGCTAAAGCCGGCGAGTCGGAAGCGCTGGAGGTGCTCGCGCATATCTTGGGCACCGGCTCGAACAGCAGGCTCTACCGTACGCTTGTCGTGGACAAGCACGTCGCGGTGAATGCCGGTGCCTACTATGACAGCGCCGCGCTGGAGGCGACGAAGTTCAGCATTTACGGCGTTCCTGCGGCTGACGTCAGCTTGCAAACGTTGGAAGCGGACATCGACGCTGTCATTGCTGACGTTATCGCGAATGGCGTGTCGTCCAAGGAACTTGAAAGAGCGAAGACGCGCCTGATCGCCGATGCCGTTTACGCTCAGGACAATCAGATGACGCTCGCGCGCTGGTATGGCGTGGCGCTCACTGCCGGCCAGAAGGTCGCCGATGTCCAGCATTGGCCGGATCGTATCCGGGCTGTGACCGCGACTGCCGTGCAAAATGCCGCGCGCCACTGGCTCGACAAGCGGCGCTCCGTTACCGGCTATCTCGTCAAGGACAAGTCCGTCGCACACGTGGAGAAGCGTTCATAATGCGCCTCACAGGCTTGAGAATGCTCATCGCAGCAGCCGCTCTTGTGCTGCTGGCGCCGCTCGCGCGTGCGATGACCATCGACCAGATCACGACGCCCTCGGGCTTGCACGCCTGGCTCGTGCGTGAGCAATCGGCGCCACTGGTGGTGCTCAATTATGCCTTTGTCGGGGGCTCGAGCCAGGACACAGCTGAAAAATCGGGCACGGCCAATCTGGCGGCGAGCTTGCTGGATGAGGGTGCCGGGGAGCTCGACAGTAGTGCTTTCCACGAACGGCTGGAAAACCATGCGATCGAAATGAGCTTCCGTGTCGGACGCGACTATTTTCACGGCACCTTGCGCGCGCTGAATGAGCATCGCGACGAAGCGTTCGGTTTACTGCATCTTGCCTTGAGCAGCCCGCGGTTCGACAAGGATGCGGTCGAGCGCGTGCGTTCGCAGGTAATTTCCGGGCTGTTGCGCGAAACCACCGACCCCGGCGCGTTGGCCAGTCGTCGCTGGTGGCAGACGGCGTTTCCGGATCACCCCTACGGGCAGGACTCGGACGGCACGCTGGCAAGCGTGCCCAATATCACGGTCGCCGATATGCGCGACTATGTTGGCCGCGTGTTCGCGCGGAGTGGGCTTACGATCAGCGTGGTCGGCGATATCGACGCCAAAACGGCCGGCACGCTCATTGATCGCGCGTTTGGTTCGCTTCCGGAGCGGAACAACCTGAGACCGGTGCCGGACGCGGTGCCGGGTGGAGCAGGGAAGACGCTCGTGGTTGGAATCGATGTCCCGCAGACTATCGTTGACTTCGGCGGGTCGGGGATCGCGCGGCACGACCCCGATTTCATGGCCGCCTATCTCGTCAATCACATTCTGGGTGGCGGCACCTTTTCCTCGCGCCTTTATCGCGAGGTGCGCGAAAAGCGCGGCCTTGCCTATGGCGTGTCGCAAGGCCTGATCTGGTTCAGGCATGCGGCAGTTTTCTTTGGCGGCACTGCCACGCGTGCCGACCGAACAGGTGACGCGCTTGCAATCATTCGGCGGGAAGTCAAACGCATGGCCGATCAAGGGCCGACGGCTGAAGAGTTGGAGGCTGCGAAAAAGTTCGTCAAGGCTTCCTATGTGCTCAATCTGGATACCTCGACGAAGATCGCGGCCCAGCTGACGCAAATCCAGCTCGACAATCTCGGCGTGGATTACATGGAGCGGCGCGATGCGCTGATCGACGCTGTCACGCTGTCCGATGCGAAGCGGGTTGCAAAGCGACTATACGGGCCCGGCCTGCTCGTGACCGTTGCCGGTGAGCCAAAAGGCGTAACGCCGGTTCGTGCGAGCGAATAGCGGCGGCTGCGAACCTTTTGCTATCGCGGGCGTTTCCCGGAGACTAAAATCCTTCCCGGATTCGGAGTTTTTTCAATGCCGATTGTGCAATCGATCGATCATGCGCGCGAAGCTCGCGTCGGGCGGGATGGTATTGCAGACGACGCGCTGAATGCGGCGCTTAAGCGTGCAACCGGCGCGCTCGATTGGCTGCGGGCTCGCCACGCCGACGGCGCTCTGCCGCTGCTGGGGCTGCCGGAAAGGCACGACGACATTCCGTCGATAAAAGAAATGGCGAGCCACCTGGCCGCGGACGCAACGGACATCGTTTTTCTCGGCACCGGCGGCTCCAGTCTCGGCGGCCAGACGCTGGCGCAGCTTGCCGGCTACGCGGTGCAAGGTGTCAGCGCGCTGCGCAAAGGTCCACGCGTGCATTTCATCGATAACCTCGATGCGGATTCGTTCGAGACAATGCTCGCGGCATTGGCGCTGCCGACGACGCGCTTCGTGGCGGTTTCGAAATCGGGCAGCACGGCGGAAACGCTGATGCAGACCATCGCCGCGCTGTCGGCGGTAAAGAAGGCGGGCGTTGACGCCGCGAAGGTTTTTGCCGGGATCACCGAGCCGGCGAAAGCAGGCAAACGCAACGGCTTGCGCGACTTGCTGGGTCAGCACGGCGTGACGATGCTCGACCACGATCCCGGCGTCGGCGGGCGCTTTTCCGTGCTTACGAACGTGGGGCTGTTGCCGGCCGCGGTACTGGGCCTGGACATCGCGGCGATACGCACCGGCGCGCGGGCTGCGCTCGCGCCGGTGCTGGACAAGAAATCAGCGGCGGACGTGCCGGCGGCAGTCGGCGCGGCGCTCGCCGTATCGCTCGCCGAAAGCAAGGGCAAGCCGATCAGCGTAATGATGGCTTATGCTGACCGGCTCGAACGCTTCACGCATTGGTACGTGCAACTGTGGGCCGAAAGCCTTGGCAAGGATGGCAAGGGCACGACGCCGGTCGCGGCGCTCGGGCCTGTCGATCAGCACAGCCAGGTGCAGCTTTTTATCGGCGGCCCGCGCGACAAGCTGTTTACGGTCGTCGATGTCGCGAGCGCAGGACGCGGTCCGCGCATGGACGGAGAGCTTGCAACATTGGCCGGTGAGCCCGGTTTTGGCGGCAAGACCATCGGCGATCTCGTATCTGCCGAAGCGCGCGCGACGGCGGAGACGTTGGCGAAAAACGGCTGCCCGGTGCGAACGATTCATCTCGACAGGCTCGATGAAGCAAGCCTCGGCGAACTGCTGATGCACTTCATGCTGGAGACGATCATCGCCGCGCATCT